>JBBRPQ010000003.1:0-141949 GCA_038227825.1 Chthoniobacterales bacterium | reverse complement strand
GCGCAGCGCGAGCGCGGGATTCATCTTCGGGCCGACGGGGCGGTAGGTGTGATACCACACGTAGTGCGCGCCGATTTTGATCAGCTCGCGCAGCCATTCCTCGGTGCAGAGTTCGTCAATGTTCGTCTGGCACACGCTCGTCGCGACGCCAGTGAGGATGCGCTCGCGCAGGCAATTTTGCAGGCCGCGCATGGTGCGCGTGAAGACTTCCTTTTTTCCGCGGCGCTCGTCGCTCACGACCTCGCGGCCCTCGATGCTCACGAGGGGTGTGGCGTTACCGATTTGCCGCAGGCGCTTCGCGATTTTCTCGGTGATGAACTGGCCGTTCGTGAAGACCTGGAAGTAGCAGTCCGGGTGTGCCGCGAGGAGGTCGAGCAGCTCCGGGTGCATGAACGGCTCGCCGCCGAGGATGCCGAAGAACGCGTTCCCGTGCGCCTTCGCGTCGGTGATGGTGCGGTTCAGCGTGTCGAGGTCGATCTCCGTGCGCTCGGCCTCGACATCCACCCAGCAGCCCTGGCAGCGCAGGTTGCAGGAGTTCAAAATCGAGAGATAGAGAAAGGGCGGAAAATATTCGCCGCGCTTGATGCGGCGCTTGAATTTCTCGACGGAGAGCAGGCCCTTCACGCCGAAGTTCCACATGAACTTTCCAAGCAGCCGCGGATCAGTGGTGCGGAGGATGCGGAGGGCGAGCGAAGGAAACATGGAAGAAAGGATGTGGGATGAAGGATGAAGTATGAAGTGAAACCATCAGGCGCGCATTTCCTTCATACTTCATCCTTCAAACTTCACCCTTAAAAAAGAGCCCGGCGCCGCGCGGATGCACGGACGCCGGGCTTGTGGGATTCTGGGGCGGTTAGCCTTCGGGATTCGGACGGCGCTCGCCTTCGGGCCGCGGGGCGTCGCCGGGGGGACGCTCGGGCTTCGGGCCTCCGTCACTGGGGCCGCCTTCTGGACGTGCGCCTTCACGAGGTCCGTCGGGCCGCGGTTTGTCGCTGCGCTCGCCTTCGCGGCGGTGTTCGCCGTCACGCGGGCCTGCATTACGAGGCTGCTCGCCGTCGCGGGGGCCACGGGCTTCGGGGCGCGGTCCGCCTTCGGGACGCGCACCTTCGCGAGGAGCATCGCCACGGGGCTTGTCGCCACGCTCGCCGTCTTTTGGCCGTTCACCGTCACGGGGACGCTCAGGGTTGCGAGGCCGTTCGCCGTCGCGGGGGCCACGGGTTTCGGGACGCGGTCCGCCTTCGGGGCGCGCACCTTCACGAGGAGCATCGCCACGGGGCTTGTCACCACGCTCATCGTCACGGGGACGGTCACCGTTTTTTGGCCGTTCGCCGTCGCGCGGGCGTTCCGCATTGCGAGGCTTCTCGCCGTCGCGGGGACCGCGTGCCTCTGAGCGGGGCCCACCTTCGGGACGTTCTCCGTCACGGTGTTCGCCCTGGGGCGGCGCAAAGTTCGCGCGAGGCCCGCTCTGCGGCGAGCCGGGAGGGCGTGCGCCGTCTCTGTGCATGGGCGTTCCCATTCCTTTTGGCGGCGGACCGAGCAGGGTCTCGATGGTGAGCTTACCGCCGTGTTCGCGTGCGAGATGGCGCAGTGCTTCGGAAGCACCGTTGATTTCATCTTCGGAGATGACGCCGTCGTGATTCCTGTCGAGCACGGCGATGATCGGTGGGAAGTGCGGCCTTTCGTCACGCCCACGCTGGTGCTGGCCGTCGCCTCCGGGTGGTGGTCCGGGAGGGCGTCCCTCCGGCTGCTGCGCGAGCGCGAATCCTGCGGGCAGGGCGAGCGCGATTGCGATGATGGCTGTGTAGTTTTTCATGGTTTGGTTCTGGTTTGGTTGCTTGCTGTGGGAGCCGTCTGCCGGGGCAGCGGTGGTAAAAATGGGACCTATTCTGTGTGCGGAGGCGTCAGCCTTGCGAAGGGAGATAACCTTCCGGCCTTTAAGGGCGTGTGTGCATTTTTTGGGAAAATTGTGAAGGAACTGTAAATGCGCATCATACCGAATTCCTGCGTGAAATCGGCGTTGTCGGGCCGGACGTGTCAAAGAACCTCTTCCCGTCCGGTATTCACCAAGAAGCGATCTTCCCCATGAATCACGCAAATCCTTCCTCCCGCACCCGTCGCCGTATTTTTTCCACGCTGATTGCGTCCGCAGTCTTTCCCTGCGCGATTTCCTTTTCCGCCGATGCGTTGCAAAGCAAGAGCACCTACGCAAAATCGTACGGCGCGACGAAAGGCGAGGTGGCCGTGGACCCCGCGAAGGACCTGCCGCGCTATCCTGCCGTCGAGCCGAAGGACGCGGTCTCGACTTGGAAAGTGAAGAGCGGCTTTCGCCTGAAGCTCGCCGCAAGTGAGCCGCAGGTGCGCAGCCCGATTGCGATGTCGTTCGACGAGCGTGGGCGCATGTTCGTCGTGGAGATGATTGATTACTCCGAGCACCGCGACGAGACGCCGCATCTCGGCCGCGTCTCGATGCTGGAGGACAAGGACGGCGACGGCATCTACGAGACGAGCACCGTCTTCGCCGACGACCTGCCGTGGCCCACCGGCCTCATCTGCGCGAACGGCGGCGTGTATGTGATCGCCACGCCGGATGTGTATTTTTTCAAGGACACGACTGGTGCGGGAAAGGCCGATGTGCGCGAGGTCGTCTTCACCGGTTTCGGCAGCGGGCTGAAGCTGCTGAATGTGCAGGGCCTCGCGAATTGTCCGCAGTGGGGGCTCGACAACCGCATCCACATCCAGGCCGGCGGCGGAAATCGCGGCATCGTAACGAGCCCGAAGCGGCCTGATTTGAAAGGTGTCGAACTCGGTGGGAAGGATTTCTGGTTCGATCCGCGCACGCATGAGTTCGGCCTCGAGGCGGGCGGCGCGCAGTATGGCATGAGCTTCGACGACTACGGGCGAAAGTTCGCGTGCAGCAACAGCGATCACCTTCAGTATTTCCTCTATGAAGATCGCTACGCTGCGCGGAATCCATTCTTCTCGATGCCCTCGCCGCGCCAGAGCATCGCCGCGGACGGCGGCGCGGCGGAGGTCTATCGCATCAGCCCCGACGAGCCGTGGCGCATCGTGCGCACGCGCTGGCGCATCGCAGGCGTGGTGAAAGGTGCGGTCGAGGGCGGGGGGCGCGTGAGCGGCTACTTCACCGGCGCGACCGGCACCACAGTCTATCGCGGCGATGCGTATGGTGAAGATTTCAAAAACAACACCTTCACCGGCGACGCGGGCGGGCAACTCGTGCATCGGAAAAAAATCTACCCGGACGGCGTGTCGCTCATCGGCAAACGGCCGGACGACGAGCAGAACTTCGAGTTTGCCGCGAGCAAGGACACATGGGTGCGCGTGGTGAATTTTGCGAATGCGCCGGACGGCTGTCTGCATGTGATCGACATGTACCGCGAAGTCATCGAGCACCCGTGGAGCATCCCGGACGAGATCAAGAAGCACCTCGACCTCAACCGCGGAAACGACCGCGGCCGCATCTATCGCTTCGAACCTGAACGCGCCGACTGGCAGCGCCGCGCGAGCGTGGATCTCAGCAAGGTGAGCACAGCCGAACTCGTGAAGACGCTCGAACATCCGAACGGCTGGCATCGCGATACCGCCGCGCGACTGCTCTACGAACGGCAGGACAAATCCGCCGTGCCGCTGCTGGAAAAGCTCGTGAGTGAATCGTCGAGCGCAGTCGCGAAAATCCACGCACTCGGCGCGCTTGATGGGCTCCGCTCCCTTTCCCTGACTGCCGTCCGCCCTGCGCTCCACGATCGCGAGCCACGTGTCCGCGAGTGCGGCGTGCTGTTGTGCGAGAAGCTGCTGCGCGCGGGCGGATCGAATGACGAACTGCTGGGCGAACTGAGTGCGCTTTCCACGGAAACCGACCAGCGCGTGCGGTTTCAGCTCGGGCTCACCCTCGGCGAGTTCACGACGCCGAAGCGCGTCGAGTTGATTGGCGGCGCAATGCAAGAGGCACACGGCGATCTGATGCTGGCGCTGCTCCGCCACAGCGACAGCGAGCCCTGGTTGCGCGCCGCAGTGTTCAGCGGGTGCAAGGATCGAACCTGGTCTCCATTCGGCTTGCTAACTTTCCGCAAGACGGCGGAGCACATCGAAGATCAAAAGGCGTTGCTCGAATCCATCCAGATTATCGGTGCCGCGAACAGGCAGGCGGAGGTTGCGGGCGTGATTGATTTCATCGTGCGCTCATCGCGACAGACTGCGGGCGTACGCGCACTGGCCGAGGGGCTGAGGCGCGCGGGATCCAGCATCGCGAAAGTGGATGCGGACAACAAACTGGCCGGCGTTTTTGCCAAAGCCGCCGAGACCGTGCGCGATGCGAAGAAGGCGGACGCCGCGCGCATTGAGGCGATGCAACTCGCGAGCTTCGATATGCCAAAGCAGGCCGTGCCCGCGCTGCTCGCGTGTCTCGAAAAGTCACAGCCCGAAGCCGTGCAGTCCGCGGGTGTTTCGGCGCTCGCGCAATTCAGCGGGAAGGAAGTCACCGATGCGCTCATCGCGCACTGGCCGGATTTTTCGCGCAAGGCGCGCACTGCTACATTCGCGGCGTTGCTCGCGCGGCCCGAGCGTGCAACGGCGCTGCTGCAAGCCATCGACGAGAAAAAAATCGCAGCAGGCGAACTCGCTGCGTCTGACGCGCAGGCTCTTTTCAAGCACAAGGATGCGGCTGTCGCGAAGCTCGCAGACAAGGTGCTCGCGGAACTCAGGCCGCCGTCGCGCGAATCGGTGATCGAGAAATTCAAACCCGCGCTCGCCACGAAAGGCGATACCGCGAGAGGGCGCGAAATTTACGCGCAGCGCTGCATCTCGTGCCATCGTGCAGAGGACAAAGGAGTCCCGCTCGGCCCGGATTTGATCACGGTGAAAACGAAAGGCCGCGACGGAATTCTCTCCGCGATCCTCGATCCGAACAAGGAGGTCGCTCCGCAGTTCATCGCCTACACCGTGGAGACGAAGGACGGGCAATCGCTCACGGGCTTCATCGCAAAGGACGATGCGAGCGGGCTCACTCTGAAAATGATCGGCGGCGCGGAGCAGACGATTCCGCGAAGTCAGATCAAGGGCAGCACTTCATCCGGCATCAGCCTAATGCCCGAGGGCATCGAGGCCGGGATGGACGCGCAGGCGATGGCAGACTTGCTCACCTTTATCGGGGAACTGAAATGAAGCCACACATCACCCGTCGCCGTTTCGTCGGCGCCTCCATCGTGGCCGGAGCTACCGCGCTCACGTCATCCGCAGACGCCGAGGATTCGCCGAGGCTCCGCATCGCGCCGTTCCGCTTCGATGTAACAGCGCCCGTCGGTCATCCGCTGTGCGGCGGATGGATCACGCCTGCGGTGGATGCGGACGATGCGCTGGAGGCGATCGGCTTTGTCCTGCTCGGCGCGGGAAAGCCGATCGTGATCTGTGCGGTGGACTGGACGGGCATTTTGAACGATGCGCATGTCGCGTGGCGCACCGCACTCGCCGAGGCTGCGGGCACGACGCCGGATCGCGTCGCTGTGCAGTGCGTGCATCAGCATGATGCGCCGTTCGTGTGCCTTCACGCGGAGAAGCTCATCGCCGAGCAGCAGGCCGGGCTGCGGGTCGTGGAGATCGAATTTTTCCGCAAGTGTCTCACTCGCGCGCGGGACGCGGTGAAGGCTGCACTGCCGGCTGCGCGGCCGCTCACGCACATTGCGCAAGGCGAGGGGAAGATCATCGAAGTCGCCGGCAACCGCCGCCTCGCGCGCGATGCGAATGGCCGCGTGCTGAAGATGCGCGGCAGCTCGTGCAAGGATGCGGAACTCATCGCGATGCCCGAGGGGCTCATTGATCCGATGCTGAAGACCGTGGCCTTTTACGATGGCGCGGAGAAGATCGCCGCGTGCCACTACTACGCATCGCATCCGATGAGCCACTACGGGAAGGGCCATGTGAGCAGCGACTTCGTCGGCCTCGCGCGCAAGCGGCGGCAGAAGGAGGAGCCTGGTTGCACGCACATTTATTTCACCGGGTGCGCGGGGAATGTCGCCGCTGGCAAATACAACGACGGCTCGCCTAATGCGCGCGTGCGGCTCACGCAGCGGATTTACGACGGCATCGTCGCGTCGGAAAAAATGCTGACGCCTGCGCCCATCGCAAATGTCGCCTGGAAGACGCACGAAATCCTGCCGCCGACGAACCCCCTTTTCACCGCGGAAAAACTCCGCGCGATGCTCCGTGATCCGAAGAACGTCGCCGCAAACCGCATCCGTCCCGCGATGACGCTCGGCTGGATGCAGCGCCTGGAGAACCGCTCACCCATCGTGCTCAGCGCGCTGCACGTGGATGGCGTCGCACTGCTGCATCTCCCTGCGGAATGTTTCGTGGAATACCAGCTCCGCGCGCAGGGCCTCGCGCCCGGCCGTTTCATCGCCACCGCTGCGTACGGCGATGGCGGACCGTGGTACATTCCCGTGAAGGAGGAATATCCAAATGGCGGCTACGAGGTGAGTGTCGCAAACTGCTCCGACGAAATTGACGCCATCCTCACGCGCGGCATGCGCGAGCTGCTCGGCGTTTGACCGCGCAATCCCCGCACTTTCCGGTCGGATTCACGCAGCACGCGATCATTCCTCCTGAGCAGCGCCGAGCTGGATGCGCACTTGGGGCGAATCATCCGGCGCGGAGAGGATGAGATTCGAGTCGAGCGAGCGGGTCATCAGGAAAATCACGCGCGTCACCGGAAAGAGCCCGCGCCCCGCGATGCTGGGGATGTGGAGCAGATCGCCCTTGCGGGGGATCACTGCGATCTCCGTGGTGTGCGGTGGGACGTCGGTGGATTTGTGAAAGACAAGCAAGGTATTCATGGATGCGATAGGTGCCGACACGGCTGAATGAGACGGGACAAGGCGTGCAGGCATCGAGGAATCGCGCCTCGAGCGCCTTCCGGCTGCATCGGTGTGAGACAAAACTGGGCCGCGCGCCAGCTACTGGGACTTCTTCATCCGACTGACCATCCCGCCGCGCTTCCGAGATGGCTGGCGATTCGCCCGACCTACCAATTTACCCGCGCGATCCAGTCCCCCGCACTTTTCTTCGAAGTAGAGCTCGCTATGATGCGATAAATCCCCACCCGACCATCCGGCGCGGTCATCGAAAAATCCACGGTCTGATAGCTAGGAAAATCCGCCCCTGACCCACCATCGGCCTGATACCACTTCACCGCTTTCCCAAGGATCTTCGCCATCTGCCATTCCTGCTTGTGGGACGGCATCGCCTCTCCCGCGCCGTCTGCCGACCACTCTGGAGGCGTCTTCGGCACAGGCTGCGCGCTCGTGCACCCGTAGATGAAGAAATAGTTCAGTGTCGTCCCTTGGCGGAAGCGCATCCGGTAGCTCCCATCGCTATAGGCCACCACATCCGGCTTGCCCCATTGCTTTTCAAAGTATGCCGAGCGCAGCACCGGCATTTTCACCGCACTCACGTCCGTCCCAATCTCTACCGCCCCGGGAGATTTCCGGGGCGCCCTTGCCCCCGCCGTCGGGGAGAAGGCAAAAATCCCACCAGCGACAACGAGAGAGAGGAAGCGAAGAGCGGACATATCCCCACCTCCATCGGCGGATGCGCCCTGCACTGCAAGACGCATTTGGAGCAGGGACCTGCGACTCCGAGAATTCGCGCTTTGACGCGACGCGGCGCGGCATAGACTCGGGGGAAATGTCAGACAGCTTTGTCCATCTCCACTGCCACACGGAATATTCCACGCTCGACGGGATGGTGCGCATCGATGCGGCGGTGAAGCAGGCGAAGAAGATGGGAATGCCGGCGCTCGCGATCACCGACCACGGGGCGATGTATGGGGCGGTGGAATTTTACCAGGCGTGCAACAAGGCGGGCATCAAGCCCATCGTCGGATGTGAGGTGTATGTGGCGCCGGATTCGCACCTGAAGAAATCTGCGGTGTCGCAAAAGGAATCCGCCTTTCACCTCACGTTGCTGGCGGCGGATGTGAACGGTTACAAGAATCTCGTGCGGCTCGTCTCGACGGCGCATCTCGACGGCTTCTACTACAAGCCGCGGATCGACAAGGAGCTGCTCGCCAAGCATGCGCAGGGACTCATCGGCCTGAGCGGCTGTCTGAAAGGTGAGGTGCCGCACGCGATTCATGCGGAGGATAATCTCGCGAAGGCGACCGAACTTGCGGCGACGTACCGCGACATCCTCGGGCGGGAGAATTTCTTTCTCGAGCTCTCCGACCACGGCATCGCGGCGCAGCGGAAGGTCAACGCGGAATTGCCCAAGCTCGCGCGCGATCTCGGCCTCGGTCTCGTGGCGACGAATGATGTGCATTTTCTCAACAAGGGAGATCACGGTGCGCATGATGTGCTGATCTGTATCGGCACCGGAGCGAAGGTCTCGGACGAGAAGCGGATGAAGTACGTGAACGAGGTGTATTTCAAATCGCCGGAGGAAATGCGCGCGCTCTTCGCGGATTTCGACGGAGCTTGCGACAATACGCTGGCGATCGCGGAGCGCACGGGTTTCGAGCTCGATACGACGCCGAAGTATCCCGACTACCAGCCGCCCACCGGGAAGACGCGGAACGAATATCTCCGCGAAATCACCGAGGCAGGAATGCGCAAACGCTACGGCGCGGATGCGGACAGTGAAGCCGTGCAGCGCCGGTATGAGCTCGAAATCGACCTCCTGGAAAAGCAGGGCTTCGTGAACTATTTCCTGATCGTGTGGGACTTCATCGACTGGGCGCGGAAGCAGGGAATCCCAGTCGGCCCCGGACGCGGCTCGGCGGCAGGCTCGATGATCGCCTATGCGATGGGCATCACGGACATCGACCCGCTGAAATTCAAACTGCTCTTCGAGCGCTTCCTGAATCCTGAGCGCGTGTCGCCGCCGGATATCGACGTGGACTTCTGCCAGAACCGGCGCGGCGAGGTGATCGACTACGTGAAGAAAAAATACGGCGAACGCGCCGTCGCGCAGATCATCACCTTTGGCACGCTCGGCGCGAAGTCCGTGGTGCGCGACGTGGCGCGTGTGCTCGACTGGAACTACAGCGACGCAGATCGCATCGCGAAGATGATCCCAAACGAGCTCGGCATCACGCTCGCTGGCAAGGATGTGAAGAACAAGGACACCGGTGCGGATGAGCACACCCCCGGTGCGATCGATAAGAATCCCGAACTCGCGCAGGCCGTGAAGACGGACCCGAACACCGCGCAGATGTGGGAGGCCGCGACAAAGCTCGAAGGCCTCACGCGTGGCACCGGCGTGCATGCGGCGGGCGTGGTCATCAGCGATCGCGATCTGAGCGAATACATCCCGCTCACGCGCGCAAATGATGGCTCCATCGTGAGCCAATACGCGATGGGACCACTCGGGGACGTGGGTATGCTCAAGTGCGATTTTCTCGGGCTGAAGACGCTCACCGTCATCACCGATGCGGTGGATCTGATCCACAAACACACGCCGGATTTCAACATCGACACGATCCCGCTCGACGACGAGCCGAGCTTCAACATTTACAACCGGGGCGAGACGGTCGCGGTGTTCCAAGTCGAGTCCGGCGGAATGGTTGGCGTGTGCCGGCAGTTCGACGTGAAGGACATCGAGGACATCAACGCAATCCTGGCGCTCTATCGTCCGGGGCCGATGGACCTCATCCCCGACTACGTGAAGCGCAAGAAGGGCCTCGCAAAAGTGCGCGCGCCGCACAAGCTGCTCGAAGAGGTGACGAAGGAAACGTACGGCGTGCTCATTTATCAGGAGCAGGTGATGCAGGCAGCGCAGGTGCTCGCAGGATACACGCTCGGCGGTGCAGATTTGCTCCGCCGTGCGATGGGCAAAAAGGATAAGAAGAAGATGGCCGAGGAGCGCATGAAATTTTGCGCGGGAGCGGCGAGCCTGCACGGCATCAAGGAGGACAAGGCGAACGAAGTCTTTGACACACTGGAGAAATTCGCGGGCTACGGATTCAACCGCTCGCACTCCGCCGCTTACGCTTGGGTGAGCTACCAGACGGCGTATCTCAAGGCGAACTTCCCGGTGGAATTCATGGCCGCGGTGATGAGCAACGAGGTCTCGAACACTGACAAGATCAGCATCTTCGTCGCCGAGTGCGAACGACTGGGCATCAAGATCCTGCCGCCGGACATCAATCGCAGCAGCCTGAAATTTGCACCCGATCATGTGGACGCGGCGGGCGTGGATGCGGCAAAAATCGCGCGCAAGGCTGCACTGGCGTTGGCCGCGAAATCTGGCGACGAGGAATTCCCGAGCATCGAGCCCGATCCGGAGCCAGATGCGGAGGTGCGCTTTGAAGATCTCCCTGCTGGGAAGAAGCCGATTGGTGCTGCGGAGCCCCCGAACGTTGCGGGGCCTGTGCCGGGCGAGCGACTCCATCTCGGAGCGATTCGTTACGGGCTTGCGGCGATCAAGAATGTCGGCGAGTCCGCGATGAAATCCGCCATGGAGGTTCGTGAACGCGGTGGGAAGTTCAAGGACTTGGCGGACTTTTGCTCACGTGTGGACAGCAAGCACATCAGCAAGAAGGCAGTCGAGTGCCTCGTGAAGTCCGGTGCGTTCGATGAGTTTGGCGCGGATCGTGCGACGATGTTTGCGAGCATCGAGGGCGCGATGGCTGCGGCCGCTAGTGCGCATCGTGATCGGGCTTTGGGGCAGGAGTCGCTCTTTGGAGACATCGGTGCAGTGGCAAAGCCGACTGCGACACGCAGCGGCCCCGTGGTGCCGCCGTGGACGGTTACGGAGAAGCTCGCGTATGAAAAGGAGCTGCTCGGCTTTTACGTGACCGGCCATCCGCTCGACGAATACCGCAGTGCCTTGGAGAGCCCGAAGTTCGTGCCGATTGCGAAACTTGAATCGCAGGAGAGTAAGAGCACCGTGACCATTGCTGGACGGCTCGCGTCTGTGGAGAGAAAGTTCACGAAGAAGGACGGCAAGCCATTCGCCATCGTGGTGCTCGAAGATTTCACTGGGCAGATCGAGGTGATGATCTGGAACGAGGCTTTCAACAAGATGCAGAAGCATCTTGAGACCGGTGCCGTTGTCTCGCTGAAGGGAAGGCTCGATCTTCGTGAAGAGGGGCCGCGGATCGCCGCCGATGAAGTGAGCCCGCTGAAGAAGCCGAGCGCGGACGAAAAGCCACTGGTGTTGAAACTCGATACGTCGAGCGCAACGGAAGGCGACCTTTTCAAAATCCGCGAGACGCTTGTGAGAAACCCCGGAACGCGCCGTGTGGAGCTGCTGATGAAGCGCGGTGAATCGCAAGTGCGGCTCACTTGCGGCGCGGAATACCGGATCAGTCTCAGCGAATCCGCGAAGGAGGAACTCTCGCAGTGGATGCGGTGATGTGCGTGCTGCGGAAATTGTCGTTCGCCGCGTTGCTGCTTGCCGTTTCCAGCGGTGCGATTGCCGGGACGGAAATCGAAGGTGTGGAGGGCCAGCAGACCTTCTCGTTCGAGTATCAATCGGCGACGGATTTCAGCGGCCTTGCCTGGGCGGGCGGCAATGATTGGTTCACCGTGTCTGACAAAGTGCGCGCGATTTTTCCGATGACCATTGCGGCCGAATCTGCGAGCGGAAAAATCCTGCATGCATCCATCGGCACGCCGATGCCGGTGAAGACGAAGCTCGGGGATTTCGAGGGAATCGCGTATGTTCCCGACAAGCGTCAGGTCTTTGTGAGCACCGAGACGGGGAATGGAATTTTCGGGTTCGATCTGGAAAAAAAGAGCGTCCTGCCTGTCGCAGTGCCGTCGATTTTTTCCAATGCGCGCAACAACAAAAGCCTCGAATCACTGACGTATGACGCGACGGTGAAAAGCTTCTGGACCACGAACGAGGAGGCGTTGAAATGTGACGGTCCTGAAAGCGGAGCGGGGCAGGGGACCGTGGTTCGACTGCAGAGATTCGACACGCGACTGCGTCCCTCGGGACAGTTTGCCTACGTCACGGAGAAGTCTTCCTTTCGCGTGCATGGTGGCGGCACGGGCGTGAGTGACCTTGCACTGCTGCCCAATGGGGAGTTGCTCGTGCTCGAACGAGTCGTCGGGACGTTCGGGCTTTCCGTGAAAATTTTCCGCGCGGAATTGCGTGGCGCTTCGGACGTATCAAAAGTCCCCGCGCTCGAAGGTGCGAAGTATGTCGCGGCAGGGAAGACGCTGCTTTTCAGTCGCGCGACGCTCTCCGAGAATTTCGAGGGAATCGCACTGGGTCCGAAACTTTCAGACGGCTGGCGCAGTCTGATTTTGATCGCGGACAGCGGCGGCGGGACGACGCATCGGCTCATGCCTTTACGAATCCGCTGGAGCGCGAATTAGCGCGGAGGCTCTGCTCAGAGCAGCGCGGTTTCCTCGGGCCAGCCGCAGAGAATATTCAGGCACTGAACAGCCTGGCCAGCGGCGCCTTTCACGAGATTATCCTCGGCGCTGAGGATGACGACGCGGCCAGTGCGCTCATCGTGTCGGAGGGCGAGGTCCACGAAGTTCGTGCCGGTGACGTTTTTCGTGTCGGGCAATTCCTTGTCGCCGAGCAGCCGCACGAATTTCGATGCGCCGTAGTCTTCCTTCCACGCATTCGTGAAATGGAACGGTTCGATGCCGTCCTCGGGCGCAGCATAGATGGTCGTGTGGATGCCGCGGTTCACGGGGATGAGGTGCGGGGTGAAATTGATCCGCACGGTGCTTCCCGCGGCGATGCTGAGTTCCTGCTCGATCTCGGCGAGATGGCGATGCTTCGGCACGCTGTAGGCGCGGACGCTTTCGTTGCACTCGGCGAAGATGAGGTCGATCTTCGCGTTGCGCCCCGCGCCGCTCACTCCGCTCATGCTGAAGACGCAGATGCTCTGCGGTTTCACGAGCCGCCGACGGAGGAGCGGGACGAGCGGGACGAGGACGCTCGTGGGATAGCAGCCGGGACAGGCAACGATTTGCGCGTCTTTGATCTTCTCGCGGTAAATTTCCGGAAGTCCGTAAACCGACACAGCGGCAAGCTCCGGCGCGTGGTGCTTTTCGCCGTAGAATTCCTCATAGACGGCGAGGTCCTTGATGCGGAAGTCAGCGCTGAGATCGAGCACGCGCAGGCCGGCCTTCACGAGCGGGGCGGCATATTCCGCAGCGACGCCGTGCGGCAGCGCGAGGAAGACAATGCGCGCACCGGTGGCGAGGATGGCCTCGGTCGTCGAGTCGATGAATTTCAGCGCTGCGTAGCGCGTGCCTGAGAAACGCGGATATACGGAGGCGAGCGTCTGCCCTGCGAGCTGTCGCGAAGTGAGCGCGGTGATTTCGGCGTGAGGATGCCGCGAAAGGATGCGGACGAGTTCCTCGCCCGAATATCCGCTTGCACCGACGATGACGACTTTTTCGAGACTCATGATGAGTGGAGAAAACGGTGCGACCGACGTGACGCCAAGCGGAAAGCGAAGTCCATTCACTTTTCACCACTCACCAGACAGGGCGGGCAATTTAGCCCGTCTTCTTCCATCGGCGGCTACGATCTACGCGGGAGCGCCACTGAGGCCACCCGGAAAATCGAGGCCGGGCTTCGGCTCGTTGTCGGCCGGCTTGTCGAGCGGGATGGGCGGCATCGGCGTGAGCGGTTTCGCGGAGCCACCGGTGGGCGGCGGCGGCGGATTTTTCATCGTGCCGGTGAGCGCGATGTCCTTCACCTGTGCGCCGTCGAGCGTCTCGAATTCGAGCAGCGCCTTCGCGATCATTTCCACCTTGTCCTTGTTCGTGGTGATGAGTTGCAGCGCGCGGTTGTAGGCGTCGTCGCAGAGCTTCTTCACTTCGCGGTCGATCTCTTGAGCGGTGGCCTCGCTGTAGGCGCGATCGCGACCGAGGTCGCGACCGAGGAAGACGTGCTCCTCGTGGTCGCCGTATTCGACCATGCCGAGCTTCTCGCTCATGCCCCATTCGCAGACCATCTTCTTGGCGAGGCGGGTCATCTGCTTGATGTCCATCGAAGCGCCGGTACTGAGGTCATGTGTGAAAAGCTCCTCAGCGATGCGGCCAGCGGCGGTCATTGCGAGGGTGTCGAGCGCCTCCTTGCGCGAAAGCGAATACTGGTCGCCTTCCGGCAGCGACATCGTCGCACCGAGCGAACGCCCGCGCGGGATGATCGTGACTTTGTGCAAGGGATCCGTGTGCTCAAGCAGGACACTGAGAATGGCGTGGCCGGCCTCGTGCCATGCGGTGGAGGTTTTCTCCTCGTCGCTCATGGCGAGGCTGCGGCGCTCGCGGCCCCAGCGGACTTTGTCACGCGCTTCGTCGAGCTCTGCGTTGGTGATCGCCTTGAGGCCGAGACGCGCTGCGATGAGCGCGGCTTCGTTCATCACGTTTGCGAGTTCCGCGCCGGAGAATCCGGGCGTGCCGCGTGCGACGATGTCGAGATTCACGTTCTCGGCGAGCTTCACCTTTTTCGCGTGGATCTTCAGGATTTCCTCACGGCCTTTCACATCAGGCAGCGACACGGTGACCTGGCGGTCGAAACGTCCGGGGCGCAAAAGTGCGGGATCGAGCACGTCGGGGCGGTTTGTCGCCGCGATGATGATGACGCCTTCCTGGGTGTCGAAGCCGTCCATCTCGACGAGCAGCGCATTCAGCGTCTGCTCGCGCTCGTCGTGCCCGCCGCCGAGACCGTGTCCGCGATGGCGTCCTACGGCGTCGATTTCGTCGATAAAGATGAGGCAAGGCGCGGCCTTCTTGCCCTGCTCGAACATGTCGCGCACGCGGCTCGCGCCGACGCCCACGAACATTTCCACAAAGTCCGATCCGCTGATCGAAAAGAACGGCACATCCGCTTCGCCGGCGATTGCGCGGGCGAGCAGCGTCTTGCCCGTTCCTGGAGGGCCGACCATGAGCACGCCTTTCGGGATGCGACCGCCGAGCTTTTGGAAACGCTTCGGATCTTTCAGGAATTCGACGATCTCCGTCACTTCCTCCTTCGCCTCCTCGACACCGGCGACGTCCTTGAATGTCACCTTGTTTTTGTCGCGAGCCATCATCTTGGCCTTGCTCTTGCCAAAGCTCATCGCGCCCTTGCCCGCCATGCGGAGCTGCTGTCGGAAGAAGAAGTAGAGCAGCAGGAGGATGAGGACGACGGGTAGGAACTGGAGCAGTGCGGAGACGAGCAGGCTGTTATTGGCTGCTTCCATCTCGGGGACGATGCCGTGCTCGGCGAGCTCCGCGACGAACCATTGCAAATACTGCGAGTTGATCGACGTCCTGAACGGCTCGCCTTTCGCTGCGTCCTTGGAAGCGAGCACGTAGCCGCGGATGGTGTCCGTGACGATGCCGGGCTCTGAGATGATCTTGAAGGGTTCCTTCGCCTTCGTGGAGATGAGTCCGGATTTCAGCGCCCTGTCGAATTCCGGATAGGTGAGCGACTTGGTGGTGACATTCGGACTGCGGAGATAAAAGCCTCCTCCAATCAGCAGGATCGCGGCTGCGAAAAGCAGGAGCCCGCGCCAGTTGAAATTGGATTCCGGGGAATTGTCCCCATTGGAGTCTTGGTCGCGGTTCGGTCGAGGAGTTTGCTGTGCCATTTATGAATTGCCTTAGTCGTTGAATGTAGAGGGCATCGCGATGCGGTCAACCGGGATGTCAGAGATGCGATGCGTGGGGAAGCCTTGCTCATTCTGCGCTGGAAACGCCAGTTTGAGGTGCCTCCAAATGAAGCTGAGGCGATTAATCGAGCGGGCAATTTGAAGGCCTGCGCCCAACAGAGGATCAGTAAATTTTAACAAACGCCTTCTTCCGCAGACGTTGCAGCCATTCCTGCTGATCTTTCTGCCGTTCGACCTGCAGCAGGCGACCTTCGATCTCCTTGCGCAGGTCTTTGAGCGACTTGGAAACGCCGCCCTTTTTCTGCTCTGCGAGCATGACGTAAAACGTTTGGTTTAGTTCGATGATGTCACTGACCTTGCCGGTCGGAAGTTGGAAAACGACACGCTCCATCTCGGGATTCAGATCGCCGTGCTTGATCCATCCCCAGTCGCCGCCTTTGTCCTGAGTCGAGTCCTCGGAATACACGCGGGCGATGTCGCCAAAGTCAGCGCCGTGGAGGAGCTTCTCGCGAACCTCCTGCGCCATCTTCTTCTTTTTCGCCGGATCGCCGCCAGCGGTGATCTTGATCATGCGCAGCTTCACCTCATCATTCGTCGTCCACTCCTGGACGTGCTTGCGGTAATAGGCCTCCACAGCTCCCGGTGGGATCATCGGCTCAGTCTTCACCTCGCGCGAACGCATGGCTTGCACGATGATTTTTTCCTCCTCCATCTTGCGGATGCGGTCGAGCGTGAATCCCTGCGCGGCGATGGTGCGCATGAAGGCCGATTTGTCGCCGCCGAATTCCTCGCGGATGATTGAATTGATGCGGTCGTCAATCGCGTGCGCCGGGATCTGGCCCTTTAGCTTTTTGAATTCCTGCAGGATGAGCTGTCTGTCGATGAGATCGTTCAGCGCACGCAGGCGCGCTTGCTTGATTTGCTCGGCGAGTGCGTTGCCGGAAAAGTTCGCATTCAGCGAATTCTCCAGCGCGCCAGTGAGTTCGCGGACTTGGAAATAGGTGATCACGTCGTCATTCACCACCGCGGCGATACCATCGAGCACCCGCGTCTCGGCCGCCGGGGCGAGGTGTGAGCAGAATGCGAAGGTGGCGGCGAGAAGTAGCGTGCGTAGTTTGCTCACGAGTTTTGGATTCGGAATTTCCCGGAGGCTAGGAACCGAGCACGGCAAGTCAAGCGGTGCCTGTGTCGGTGCTGCAAAGATGCCTGCGGGAAAAGTTTCATTGCAGCACGGGCGCGGCGGATTAGTTTCGCCGCATCGAAATGCTCAACGAGGACAGTATCCAATATGCCATCGAGAACACCCGTGTGACGGTGGTGCCGCAAAACCGGATCGAGACTTTCGGAACCACCGTGTTCCGCTTTTTCCTCGTGACGGAGCCGATGGACGTCGTCGGCCAGGTGCGCGTGCGCGACGGTCGGCTGCACGCGGAGCGACCCGCCATTATCACGCCGGAACATTTTCATCGCATGCTCGATGAAGGCTTTGGCGACAAGGCTGCGAAGTTCATCGACTGGATGCGCGAGAATGCATCCGAGATGGCGGTGCTGCGCTACGGGTTTCAATTCCGAAAGACCGACATGCAGGAATCCATCGTGCATGATTCCGTCGAGGCCGTGCTCGATCGTCTGCGTGTGAAAGTGGACCATGCGGAGGATCCGCTGAGCACTGTCATCCACGGCGTGGACGAGGGGTGGGAAGTCTGCCTGCTGAAATTTGCGAGCGACATGATCCAGCGTTCCGCTGCCGGCAATATGAATGAGTGGAAGCGGCGCGGACTTCTTTGATCGCCCCGGCGAATCCGAATCTCCAGCACCGTGGTCCTCCGGATATTTGTCATCCTTGTCCTCGCATCCGCCGTCTTCGGTGCGTGCTGGTTTGCCGTTCACGAGCTGTACATCAAGCCTGAGCAGCGCCTGCATGCCGACAAGGCGCTGCCACCGCCGACTCCTCCGCCGGACCCGAGCCTCGCGGACTTTGAGCGATGCGTGGAGATCCACCGCGCCGGAGATCGCGTCGCGAGCCGCAAAGCGATTGATATTTTTCTCCGCGAATTTCCCACGTCCACGAAGCGCGACGGCATCTACGACATGCTCGGCGAACTCAACGCCGCCGAATTCTTTGCCGTGAAGCCGAACGACAAGAACACCTACGTGGTGCAAAGCGGGGATGCGATGCCTCGGGTCGCATCGCGGACGAAGGTCTCCGTGGAGCTGCTGACTTATCTAAACAAAATCACCGCGAAATACCTGCACCCGAATCAGCGTCTGCTTGCGCCGCAGGTCGCCTTCCGTGTCGTGATTCAGCAGAAAAAGCAGCGCGTCGTGCTCTATAATGGCGACAAGTTTTTCCGGCAGTATCCGGCCATCGAATGGGCCGGCGGACCCAAGGCACCGATCAGGCCGGGGCAGGAGGGACGTGTCTCGGAAAAGCGCGCGTTTGAAGGCGGCGTCGCGATTCCTCCGAGAGACTTCGGCTACTTCGCCGCGTATCACATCATCATCATCAATATCCCCGGCTGCTCGCTCCACACGCGGCCGAAGGATTCGGCTGCCGACATGCCGCGCCCTCCCGGCGGCGGCATCGGGCTCGCGCCGGAGCACATGAATGAAATCGCGATCTTGCTTCCGACGGGCGCTCCCGTGAGCATGGAATGAGCATGAATTCACAGCCACTCGACTTCGAAAAGCCCATCGTGGAACTGGAGCAAAAGCTCGGCGAACTCCGCGGCCACAGCCGCGAGAACAACGTCAATCTGGATCCCGAGGTCCGCCGCATGGAGGCCAAGATCGAGGAGATGAAGAAGAACGTCTATTCGAACCTCACCGCGTGGCAGCGCGTGCAGATCGCTCGGCACACCGCACGGCCATTCACGCTCGACTACTTCCAGCTTTCCTTCACCGACTTCGTCGAGCTTCACGGCGACCGCCGCTTCGCCGACGATGCCTCGATGCCCGCCGGCCTCGCCACGATCGGCAAGCACCGCTGCGCCGTCGCCGGTCAGCAAAAAGGCCGCGACACGAAGGAGAATATCCACCGCAATTTTGGCTGTGCGAATCCCGAGGGCTACCGGAAGGCGATGCGCCTCATGCGCATGGCGGAAAAATTCGGCATGCCCTTCGTCTCGCTCATCGACACTCCCGGCGCCTATCCGGGCATCGGTGCCGAGGAGCGCCACATCGCCGAGGCCATCGCCGCAAACATCCGCGACATGATGACCCTGCGCACGCCCACCGTCGCCGTCGTCATCGGCGAAGGCGGTAGCGGCGGCGCGCTCGGCATCGGAGTGAGCGACCGCGTGATCATGCTGGAGAATGCGTACTACTCCGTCATCAGTCCCGAGGGTTGCGCCGCCATTTTGTGGAAACACCGCAAGCACGCGCCCGAGGCCGCCGAGGCGCTGAAGCTCACTGCAAAAGATCTGCGTGAACTAAAGCTCGTGGACGATGTGATCCCCGAGCCGCTCGGTGGCGCGCATCAGGATCAGGATGCCGCCATTCGCAATCTCCGCGACGCCATCGTGCGCCATCTCGACGAACTCGTGAAGATCCCGATGGATCAGCTTTTGCATGAGCGTTACGAAAAATTCCGCCGCATGGGATTCTTCGCTGGCGAATAGGCGCACTGTGTCTGGCTTCTCTCTAGTCACCGTCGCATCCGGCGCGGTGAGCCTTCGCTCGGATGAATACGGCGAGACCTTCCATCCCGTCGTCGGTCCCATGGCCGAGGCGCGCAGTCTGCACGTGGATGGCTCGCGCATCATCGAGCGGGCAGGGGAATGCGCGCGTCCCTTTGTCATATGGGACGTCGGCCTCGGTGCAGCCGCCAATGCCGTCGCCGTCCTCGATGCCGTCGCCGAATCCGCCAGTGCGGCCCGCGTGGAAATGCACAGCTTTGACTGCACCGCTGAGCCTCTCGAATTCGCCCTCCTGCACGCCGCCGAACTCGGCTACCTCACTCGCTGGTCCACCTCCGTGGAGTCTCTGCTCCAGAGCGGACGCGCGCTCGCGGGTAAAGTGGACTGGCACTTTCAACGCGCCGACTTCCGCCAGTTTGTCGAAGCTCCGCGCCCCGCTAATATTCCGCCCCCCGACGCCATCCTCTACGACCCTTACTCCCCGGAATCGAACCCCGGCATGTGGACCCTCGAACACTTCACGCGCCTGCGCGCCTGCCTCGATCCTTCGCGTCCTTGCACGCTCACCAGCTACAGCCGCTCCACCTCCGTCCGCGTCACGCTCCTCCTCGCCGGCTTCCACGTCGGCAGTGGCGCGAGCACCGGCGAAAAAGATCAGACCACGCTCGCCGCCACGCATCGCGCCCTCCTCGCGCACCCACTCGGTGCCGAATGGCTCCTCCGCGTCTCCCGTTCCACCCGCGGCGCTCCACTCCGGGAACGCCCCACCCCCGGACGCATCACCCCAGCCGACCTTGCTGCGCTGAGGGACAGGATCGCATCGCATTAAAGAAAAATTCCCGCGGATTGCGCGAAAGATTCGATGCGGTCTTTCGTGAGATATGACCGCAAATGCGATGGGCGTTGAAACCCGCGTGACACGTTCGGTTCTTGGCAGCATGACTTGCCACACCTCGACATGAATCTCCTTCGTTGTTCCTTTTTCTTCGCTGCATCTGTCACCTCATTTTATTTTGCGCCATTCGCATTTTCCGCCGGGCCGGTGCTGCCTGGAGTCGGGGCTGCGATGCAGGAGATGGTGGATAGGAATGAAATCGCCGGAGCAGTGACCATGGTGGTGGCGAAGGATAGGGTGCTTCATTTGGAGAGCACGGGTTTCGCCGATCTTGCGACGAAGCGGGCGATGACCCCGGATGCGATTTTCTGGATCGCCTCGATGACGAAACCGGTCACCGGCACTGCGGTGCTCATGCTTCAGGATGAGGGCAAGCTGCATGTGAGTGATCCTGTGGCAAAGTATCTGCCTGAGTTTGCGAATCTAAAAACGCCGTCTGGCAAACCTGCGAATCTCACCATCACGCAACTGCTCACGCACACGTCCGGACTTGGCGAGGCTGGCGGGCCGGCGGCGAACGCGGCGAAGACGCTTGCGGACCTGGTCCCGATCTGGCTTGCCACGCCAATGAAGTATGAGCCGGGTGCGAAGTGGCAATACACGCAGAGCGGCATCAATGCTGCGGCGCGGATCGTGGAAGTGGTGAGCGGTCAGTCGTTCGATGCCTTTTTGCAAAAGCGCCTCTTCGATCCGCTGGGCATGAAGGACACGACCTTTTACCCGAATGAATCGCAGCAGGCGCGTCGTGCCACGGGTTACGCCAAAAACAGTGCCACCGGTGCGCTCGAAGCCGTTCCTGCGCGCGACGGCTATGAGGGTGCGCGCAACCGTCCGCCTCAGGGCAACGGCGGACTTTACTCGACACCGAAGGACTACGCGCATTTTGCGCAGATGCTCCTTGCGGGCGGCACCGTCGATGGCCGCCGCATACTCAGCGGAGACGCATTGAAATTCCTGAGCACACCGCAGACGGGCGATTTGCCTGCCGGATTCTTCCAGAACGATGCCTTTGGTCAGCACGGTAAAAATTATGGCTGGGGCATCGGCACCTGCGTTCTGCGCACACCGCACGAGGGGGTGGCTGCGATGCTTTCGCCGGGCAGTTTCGGCCATGGCGGAGCGTGGGGAACGCAGGCCTGGATCGATCCGGTGCGCGGGGTGGCCTATGTGCTGATGGTGCAGCGCGCGAATTTCCCGAACAGCGATGCGAGTGATGTGCGCCGCGTATTTCAGGAAGCGGCAGCGAAGGCGCTCGGGAAGTAGCGCGGCTTCACAGCAGGAATCACTCGTCCGTGAGTGTCTTCAGAAAAGCAACGAGGGCGCGCTGATCGTCGGCGCTGAGTTGCAGGCCGCCATCGGGATGTTTTGCGAGATTCGGATCGAGCGTCGCGGTGCGTTTCACGCCGGTGCTGTAGTGGGCGACGACTTCTTCGAGCGCGGCGAAGCGGCCATCGTGCATGTAGGGAGCGGTGCGCGCGATGTTGCGCAGGCTGGGTGTGGCGAATTTGTTGCGGTCGGATTCCAGCTTCGTGATGCGGTGCCGGCCGGTGTCGTCGTCATTGGGAATGAGGCCGTTATTGTGAAACTGATGATCGCTGAAAAGCGGGCCGCCGTGGCAGTGGAAACAGTCCGCGCCACGCTGCCCGGTGCGGGGGTCGAATTCGGTCATGAACAGCTCGAAGCCGCGCCTTTCATCCTCGCTGAGTGTCGCCGTTCCGCGGAGCGCGTGGTCGAACTTTGCATTGAACGAAGTAAGCGTGAGGAGGAACTGTTCGATGGCGAGGCCGAGTTTTTCCGGGGTGATTTCCGGTGAGCCAAATGCGGCGGTGAAGAGCGGTGGATACGTTTTTGTCGCCGCGAGCTTTGCGTTCACGTGGTCGAGCGTCTCGTTCATTTCGGAGTGGTCCTCGATGGGCATGAGCGCCTGAGCGCGGAGGGAAGGCGCGCGGCCATCCCAGAAAAAACTCGTCTTCCAAGCGAGGTTCGTGAGCGGCATGGAGTTTCGCGTTCCTTTGAGGCCACCGACGCCGATGCTGAATCGCCGCGCGTCGGTGAATGCGAAATTTGCCACGTGGCACGATGCGCAGGAGAGCGTGCCGTCACGCGAGAGCGCGGTCTCATTAAAGAGCGCTTTGCCGAGTGCCACGCGCTCCTCGGTGAGCGGGTTGTCGCGCGGCAGTTCCGGGATCGGAAAAGTGCCGCTCATCGTGAAGCGATACGGGGTGAATTTCGCCGGCAGATAGAGCGGCTTCACGGGTGACGGACGGCTGATTGCGGGCGTGCTGGAAAGCACCTGCACGACGCGGAATGCGCCAGTCAGATTTGCGACGAGTGCGGCGGCGACAGAATCGCCATCGCGCGAGTGCGTCGCGGTGCCGTCCTTTTCAAACGAGAGCGGGCGCGGTGCGTTCAGCAACGTGCCGAGGTCGAAATCGAGCAGAAGTGCGGCGTCGTGCGTGAGGTCGAGCGGCGCGGCGAGGCTGATGCGCGCGCGGTTCGGATCGCGGGCAAGATGATGCGCGTAGCCTTTCAGTTCCGCAGCGCCGGTGCGGAAGTGTCCCTCGATGGCGAGGAAGATGTAGCCACCCTGCCAGCTCCAGTGCAGGCCGTTGAGATTTGCATTTAGCGGATGGTCTGCGGCGAGCTTTGCCGGGTCGCTTGCGTTCGCCGTCGCATCCGGGCCGATGTGAAAACGCACGGCGCGATATTTTCCTTCGGGCACGCCATCGATGCGGAAGCTCGTGCGCCGTTTCGCCGCGTCCACCCACGCGAAGTGCTCCGGCATTTCCACCCAGGTCCCATCTTCACGCTCGAGGGCGAAGCCGCTCAGCAGGTAGCTGACGCGCGTGAATGACAGCGTCTCTCCCGCGGAATTCTGATAGCGCAGGGAATCGAGCAGGAGCGGGTCACCGTTGAATGTGTGACGGGTGGCAATTTCAAGCACGGCTCCGGTTGCGGCCTGCAAGAGGAGCGCCAGAGTGAGGATTGCAAGGATTCGCAGTCTGAATTTCACGTGGCCCAGCACGGGCCTCTGCATCTCTCCACTCTGGACAACACTTCCGGTAAAAACCATCGCATTGACTTTGTCCTTCATCAGTCGTGCAGGGTGGGAGCGTGCAGCAACGTGCAAAGGTTACGGATTCCGGATGACCCTGTAGAGGCGCCGTGTGGTGTTCGCCGGCATGGATGCCTTGGTCTCCATGACAGCAGTGGTCGTGATGACCGTGGCTGGTGCTGGCACCACGGTATTGACCGGCCCCTGCACGGTGGAACTCAGCGTCGTCCATGTGCTGAGATCATTGGTCGCCTGCACTGTGTAAGTCCCGCCCTCCACGCTGTTCCATGTGAGCGTCACGTTGCCAGTCGCGGGATCGACTGCGGGACCGCCCTTCCATGTTTCTGTGATGTTGAGACCACCACTGAAAAGTTCGGTGGCCGTGCCGGGAACGGTGGCATTGTTGGCTCCGTTTTGGACGCCGTAGAATTGCTTGCCCAGCATGTAGGGGAAGGCCGGGTTGCCGCTCGCATCAATACTGACAAAGTAAGCATAGGTGCCGGAGGGGCCTGGGAACTCTGGAGTTACGCACTGGCGGCCGTTGTATTGATCGAGGTCAAAGTCCACACCCTGCGTCTTCCCGCGGTCGCCGAGGTAGTCGTAGTCGCCGATGTAGCGTCCGAGGCTATAGGTGGTCGTGCCGTTCGGGCCGGTGGTCTGATAGGTCGTTGCAGGGCCGTATTCTCCCGCCGCCAGCACGTAGTCGCCATTGGCGTTCGTCGTGGTGCCGGTGTAACCCTGAGCCGCCACGGCCCACTTTGGCAAAGTCGTGCGTCCGGTGCTTGTGATATTGGCGGTGCCGTTCGCCCCATTGCGCAGCACAAAGCCGGATTTCATGCGCCGCACGCCGCTTGTGGCATCGTTTGCTGTGGAGTAGCCATAGGGGCCGTAGATCGGGTAGCCATCGAATGCCCAGCCGAGAATCGGCGAGTGATGCAGTGGAGTCACGGCGCCACTCACGTCCGTCTCGGTGTAAGTGTAAGTATTGCCCGTCACAGGTGGCGAGCTAGTTGGGTTAAAGGTTGCGGTCATGTTATCACCGAGTTGGTAGCGCAGTGCCTTGGGTTCGGCGTGGTAGTGATACTGGCCGTTGCTTCCGGGCTGGTGCGCGAAGCCGGGATCAAACGTCACCACTTCGACGGCCAGTGCGTCGCGCGACCAGAAGCCGTCGCCGGGAGTCGGCGGTGCGGAGTCGCTGCCAGTCACGGAAGGCGAGTTGGCCGTCTGTTTGAAGGAGAACGCATCGCCGAGATCATAGATCGCGACACCATTGACCATCATGCCTATCATGCCGCCGGGATGCTTCGTCTTGGGCAACGTTTTCACCACCGGCGTGCGGGTGAGCCGCGTCGAGTAATTCTGTGCCAAGGGCCAGAAGCCCCAGGGGGAGGTCTGAGCCGCGCTGCCATACCACGGCCCCATGGTATAGGAAGCAAAGCCGCTCGCATTGATATACACATCCGTGGAAGTATAGCGGATGCGCTGCACGTCAGCGAACACCGGGACGGACTGCGCGACACCGCCAGTGTTATTGTTCGGCAGCTCCACAGCCGTCAGGGACAAGCCGGACTGGCCAACCTGCGAGGTCTGACTGAGGGTGAATGTCGTGGTGTTGAGCGAGGAGACAGAACTAATCGTGGTGTTCGGTTTAATGGTGGTGCCGGTGATGCTCATGCCTGCGACGAGGCCGGCGGTGCTCGTGCAAGTGACGGCAGCCGTTCCATTCGTCGTGCAATTAGTGAGACTCACGGTGCGCGTCGCAGGCCATGTCGTGACCGGATTCGTGGGAAAGAAACCTCCCCCCGGAATCACTCGGGCGAGAACGCTGGAGTTTTGCGTGTACCAGGAGGTGAGGATCGGGTCCGCGTGGGTAGTCATCGCGCATGCGATGAGTGTGAGGAGGATGTGTCGGGTTTGCATGAGATGAGTGTTCAATTTGGATCGGTCGTTCCGCCCGATAGGCGTTTGCGCGGAGCGGGGCCACCACCGCCGGGATTGCGACGGGCGGTGTCTGCGGGGAGATCGCGTTTCAGTTCGGCGAGTTTGGCGATGAGACGTGTGGCGAGTTCAGGTTCCGATGCGAGGGCGTCCTTCGTCTCGGAGATGTCGGTGCGCAAGTTGAAGAGTCGGCGCTCGCCGGAGACGAACTCGATCAGCTTCCAGTCGCCGTCGAGGAGCGCGATGTCGTGCGCAGCGATGAGGAATGGCGTGCGCGGGATGAGCTTGCCGCTTTGCAGCGCGGGCCATTGGTTTGTGCCGTCGAGCTTGATGTCACTTTTCAAAATAATCCCTGCTGCGGTGGCGAGCGTGGGCAGCCAGTCGTGCGCGGAGACGGGCTGCTGTGTGACTGCGCCCGCGGGCACGTGGCCGAGCCAGCGGATGACGCACGGGGTGTGGATGCCACCTTCGTAAAGCGTGTCCTTGCCAAAGCTCAGCGGGGCGCTGTTGCTGATGCGCACGGGGGAGCCGTTGTCGGAGTAGAAAAGCACGATCGTGTTTTCGCGCAGGCCCTGCGCGTCGAGTGCGGCGAGGATGCGTCCGATGGCGAGGTCGAGGGCATCGAGCACGGCGGCGTAGAGGCCGTCGGCTGTGTGCTTGGCGATGAGTTCCTCCGGCGCAGCGAGGGGGATGTGCGCGGCGTTGAACGCGACCTCGATGAAGTACGGGCGCTTCGCGTCGCGCGTCTTCATCTGCCGGATCGCTTCGTCGGCAAAAAGATACGTCGAGTAGCCGTCCTCATTCACCGTCGTGCCGTCGCGCTGCCAGTCGGTCCTGCCGGGGCCGCGGATTCCAGCGTGGGTGAAATAATTGATCTCTGCTCCCGTGAAGCCGTAGAAGTGATCGAAGCCGCACTGCATCGGCGGGTTCGAATTGCCGAGGTGCCATTTGCCGATGAGCGACGTCTGGTAGCCTGCTGCGCGAAATATCGAGGGCAGCGTGGCGATGCCTTTCGGCAAACCGGCTTGCCCCGGCCCGATCACATCCACGATGCCAAAGCGCCGCGGCATCTGCCCCGTGAGCATTGCGGCGCGCGCCGGACTACAGACGGGATACGTGCAGAAGCGCTGAAGCTCGAGGCCGTCCTTCGCGAGCCGGGCGATTTTCGGCGTGGGCGCGCGAGGCGAGTGAAAGCTCACGTCATTCCAGCCGAGATCGTCCGCGAGGAGAATGAGGACGTTCGGCGCGGTCTTGGTGTTTTGCGCGGAGCAGTCTCTTGCGAAAGTGATCAGCGCTGCGATGACCAATGCTCGGACGACACTCACTGGCCGGGAGGGATATTTCCCGGAGGCGGGCCGCCGCCGGGAAGTCCGCCATCCGTGCCGATGCCGATGCCCGAGCGCGGCGAGAAACGCGCCTGCCGCAGCATCGTCGGCTGCGAGGTGCCTTTTGGATTTTTCGGCAGGAAGATCGTCACGATTTGCTCGATCGGCTGAAGCTCGATGACCGAGTTCATCATGCCGTCCTTTTTTGCCTGCTCGAAAGTCCAGCCTGCGAGTTCCTGCCGCGCTACTTTGTCAAACTCCGCGCGGTCCTTCGTGCGATGCACAGTGCCGTCGGTGTCGTATATGTTCCATCCGCGCTTGTTCAGCAGAGCGAGGTATTCGCCGTCCACGCGGCAGAGTTTTTTGTCCACGGTGTCCTCCCGATACCCGCCCTTGGCCTTGATGGTCTTCGGCGCCCACGGCCCTGCTTCGTGATCGATGGGCAGCGACCGCACGACGATTTTATTCACCGTCGCATTTAAGCCGTCGCTCAGCGTGCCTTCCATCTCGGTGATCGGTTTCACGAGCGCCTTCGGGTTGAAAAGTTGCGGCAGCGTTGCATCCGACGCGCTGGCTGCGGTCGCACCGGAGATTGCGCATGCGCTCATCACGGCGAGGAAAAAGGGGAGGGGATTCGGAGCGGAATATTTCATGCAGTTGCGAATTTTGGAGGACGTGTGCGGGCGATGCGTGCTCACTCAAAGCGGAAGAGCAGCGCCATCGCTGACGCTGCTCCTCGCCTGGTTGTGAGTGTCTATTGCTGCGGCGGTACGCCGCCCTTGCCGCCTTTTGCGCCGGGGCCACCCTGACCACCGGCTCCTCCGGGACCGCCCTGGCCTTCGGGGCGCTTTGGACGGTATTCGTCCTCGGTGAGTTTTCCGTCGCCATTCTTATCGAGCTTTAGGAGCGATTGCGGAGCCTTCGAGAGTTCGTCGGCATCGATCATGCCGTCCTTGTTCAGATCGAGCGCTGCGATGATCGGCGGGATCATTCTGCCGCCCGGACCACCTTGTCCGCCGCCCGGAGGCTTGCCCTGCTGCGCGAAGAGCACGCTGGTGAATGCGCTGATCGAAAGCGCGAGGATGAGACGCTGTTTCTTCATGGTGTGTGGTTGTTCTGGTTGGTTGTTTCTTCCAGCACCCGCGGGCAGCGCTGCACGACATCCAACACCACCACTGTAAAGGCATCGTCTCGCCGGATGGTGAAAAGTGTTAAGCCCGTGTAAAAAGCGTCCACCTTTCCCTCATCCTGCCCATGCTCCACACATCAGCCATGAATCCCGCTCCCGCCGCCGAGCGTCCGCGCCTCCTCGTGATCGATGACGATCGCAAGCTTTGCCGTCTCATCGGCGACTACCTCACGCCACTCGGCTACGCGGTGAGCGCCGTCCACACAGGGCCCGAGGGCGTGGAAAAGGCGACCGGTGAGGAGTGGCACGCGATCATCCTGGATCTGATGCTGCCGGGCATGGACGGCTTCGAGGTGCTGAAGGCCATCCGGCACAAGAGCGACGTGCCGGTGCTGATGCTCACTGCGCGCGGCGACGAGGCGGATCGGATCGTCGGTCTGGAAATCGGCGCGGACGATTACCTGCCAAAAACTTTTTCCACACGCGAATTGCTCGCGCGGCTGCGTGCTGTCACGCGGCGCAACCGAGGTGTGAAGAAGGCCGATGAGCCGGAGGCGGAGGTCATTGTTGGCGAAGTGCGCATCAATACCGGTGCTCACACTGTCGTCGTCGGCGACCACGCGCTTGTGCTCACGCCGGTCGAATACGATCTGCTCCTCGCACTCGCACGTTCGCGTGGGCGGGTGCGTTCGCGCGAGGCGCTTATCGAGGACATCCGCGACCGCAACTACGACGTCTTCGACCGCTCCATCGATGTCCACATTTCCGCACTGCGAAAAAAGCTCGGCGACGATGCGAAGAACCCGCGCATCATCCGCACCGTGCGCGCCGCGGGCTACATGATGGTGAATCCGAACGATGACCGCTGATTCCACCAACGGCGGCGCTTCAGCGGTGCCGCAGGCCAAGCCCTCGCGGATGTCGTTCCCGCTCCCCGCGAAAATCCTCGCGTGCTTTTTCCTGAACCTCGTCATGCTCGCCGCAGTCGCCGTGTATGTCGGGCAGGGTCAGTTCCGGTTCGGGCTCGATTCGCTGCTCACCGGCAGCTCCGGCGAGCGTGTCCAGACGATGGCGAGTCTCATCATTTCCGATCTCAATGGCCGCAAGCGATCCGAGTGGCCGGAGATCCTGAAGCGCTTTGCGGATGCATATCACGTGCAGCTCGCCGCGGTGCAAAATGACGGCACACGGATCGCCGGCACGATTGGCGATCCGCCGCAGGCAGTGCTGAAAAAGCTCATCGAGGGAACTGCGGATCGCCGACCATTGCAGCAGGATGTCCGCAGACCGCGTGAGAGGCCGGAAGGGGAGTTGCGCCCAGATGCAGGTCAGGACGGGCTGCCTCGCTATCCGCAGCTTCGCGACGGGCAGTTGCGTGATCTCGGTCCCGGTGAACCGCGACGTGGCATTCCTCCTCGACCAGGTCCGAATGGGGAACCGCCGCGGGTGCGCCAGGATGATCCAAATGCACCCGATGATGACCGCCCTCCGCGCAATCCGCGACCTCCTTTGGGCGAAGGTCGCCCGCCTTACGCGGAACAGCCGCCCCGGGAGAATCTCCCCGCACCACCTCCGGGCAGCGGCCCGAATGGCTTTCCAAAATTCATCGTCCGCGCGGGCGAACCTCCGCAGTACTGGATCGGTGTGCGCACGCCATTGCCGAACGACAACGGCAGGCCGGGCGTGCCCTCCTCGCTGCTCATCGTCGTGCCGTCGCTCGCGAGCGGCGGGCTGCTGCTCGATGTCACGCCTTGGCTATGGGGCGGCGCGGCATTGCTCGCGTGCTCAGTGCTGCTGTGGCTGCCGCTCGTGCGCGGCATCACGCGCAGCGTGCGGCAGATGACTGGTGCCGCCGGGCAGATGGCGCAGGGGCAATTCGGCACGCGCGTGGACACGGATCGCCGCGACGAACTCGGACGCCTTGGCGAATCGCTCAATCACATGGCGGGCCGTCTCGGCGAGTATGTCACCGGGCAAAAGCGATTCCTCGGCGACATCGCGCACGAGCTGTGTTCGCCGCTCGCGCGCATGGAAATGGCACTCG
Source organism: Chthoniobacterales bacterium (assembly GCA_038227825.1). Lineage (GTDB taxonomy): Bacteria > Verrucomicrobiota > Verrucomicrobiia > Chthoniobacterales > Chthoniobacteraceae > SXWH01. The sequence goes on along the minus strand of JBBRPQ010000003.1, from coordinate 112,345 downwards.
GCGTCCTGGAACAGCAGGCGAGCGAAAAGCAGCAGGGCTACGTGACCGATGTCCGAGAGGAAGTCCGCCACATGTCGTCGCTCGTGAACGAACTGCTCTCATTTTCCAAAGCCGGACTGCGTGCAAAGGACCTGGAACTGCGTGCCGTGCCGCTCGCGGAATTGTGTGCCGGTGTCATCACCCGCGAGGCATTGGGAAAAAGTGACATCTCGGTGAATGTGGACGCCGCACTCAGCGTCCTCGCCGATCCCGATCTGCTCGCCCGCGCCATCGGCAACGTGCTGCGCAACGCCATTCGCTATGCGGGAGAATCCGGCCCCATCGCGCTCGGCTCGACGACGCGCGGCGCACACGTTTTTCTGGCCATCACCGACAGTGGCCCGGGAGTCGCGCCCGAGACTCTGCACCGGCTTTTCGATCCCTTCTATCGTCCCGAGACCGCCCGCACGCGCGAAGGCGGCGGCGCAGGCCTCGGCCTCGCGATCGTGAAGAGCTGCGTGGAAGCCTGCGGCGGCAGCGTCACAGTGAAAAACGCGCAGCCGAGCGGGCTCGAAGTGACGATGACGTTGCGGCGCGCAGGGTAGCCGGAGCGCCGCCCGTCCCGGCGGCCACGAACACACGGCGCAGCCGCACTTCCGAAAAATGGCGCTTCGCGGGATCATCGTGGCCGCCGGGACGGACGGCGCTCCATGCTTGCGCTGCGCATTGCATTCGCGGCGGACGCCGGAATACAGTGATCCCCATGAATGCTCCCCGCGTTTCCGAAATCTCGCGCCGCTCCTTTCTCCGCCGTGCGGCGCTTGCAGCCGCCGCGCTCCCTGCGGGCTTGCGCGCGGAGACAGTCACGCTGCCCTTCGAGAACGGCGAGCGCGAGCTGGTGAAGTATCCGCAGAAGCGTGCTCTCATCCGCCTCACTTCGCGGCCGCCGCAGCTTGAGACGCCGTTCGCAGTTTTCAACGAAGGTGCGATCACGCCGAACGATGCGTTCTTTGTGCGCTATCATCTCGCTGGCTCGCCGCCCGCGCGCGAGTTGCTCACGGCGGATGCGTTCCGTGTGCAGATTCTCGGAAAGGTGAAGACGCCGCTGAAGCTGAGCGTAGAAGAATTGCGTGCGCAGTTTGAGCCCGTCGAAGTCACCGCGGTGAATCAATGCAGCGGGAATAGCCGCGGATTCTTCCAGCCGCGCGTGCCGGGCGGACAGAGCGCGAATGGCGCGATGGGCAATGCGAAGTGGAAGGGCGTGCGTCTGAAAGATGTGCTTGAAAAAGCAGGGGTCGCTGCGGACGCGAAGCAGGTGCTTTTCAACGGACTTGATGCGCCGCTCGCTCCGAAGGTGCCCGACTTTGTGAAAGCGCTCGACGTGGAGCAGGCGCTCGATCCCGACATCCTGCTCGCTTACGAGATGAACGGCGAGCCGCTGCCGTGGCTGAACGGCTTCCCGCTGCGCCTCGTCGTGCCGGGTCACTACGGCACGTACTGGGTGAAGCACTTGCACGAAATCACCGTCGTGGATGAGACGTTCAAAGGCTTCTGGATGGACCCCGCGTATCGCATCCCGGACACGGAGTGCGCCGCTATCGAACCGGGCACCACGCCGAAGAAGACCGTGCCCATCTCGCGCTTCAACGTGCGATCATTCATCACGAGCATCGCCGATGACGCGACGCTCCGCGCGGGCGTGCAGCAGACGGTCAAAGGCATCGCTTTCGACGGCGGACACGGCATTCGCGAAGTGCTTTTCAGCGAGGACGACGGACGGACGTGGCGCGCTGCTGAACTCGGCAAGGATCTCGGGAAATTTTCCTTCCGTGAATGGACGATCCCCTTTGCTCCAAAAACGGAGGGCGAGCACAGGCTGCGCGTGAAAGCCACGAATATGCTCGGCCAGTCGCAGCCGCTGGAGCCGCTGTGGAATCCTGCGGGCTACATGCGTAATGTCGTCGAGACCGTCACCGTCACCGTGCAGAAAGCCTGACTCATGAAGAAGCCAACGTCCAACGTCCAACGTCCAACATCCAACATCCAATTCCGTTCCCGCGCACGTCTTCCACTTATTGGACGTTGGGCGTTGGACGTTGGACGTTGGACGTTCATCGCGACTGCGCTCACAAGCATTGCAGTCGCCGACGAATGGAAGCTGCCCGACGAAAAGCCCGCATTCAAATCCGCTCCCGGCGCGGAACTCGTGCAGGCAAACTGCATTATGTGCCATTCGCACGAATACATCACCACGCAGCCTGCATTCACGCGCGACCAGTGGAAGGCGTCCGTCGCGAAGATGCAGGCGAAATACGGCGCACCGCTCGCGCCGGAAAACGTGGACGCAGTGCTCAACTACCTCGCGCAGAGCTACGGCAAGGCGGCGAAGTGAGCACTGGGAGCGGCGACATTCCTGTCGCCCTCCTCGATCGTGCCGGAAGCACGGTGATTTTTGGCCACGCGGCGTGCAAGGCTTTGCGCCCGCACCTGCCTCCTTTCCATGAAGTGTGCGCCTGTGGCGCATGGGGAAGTCGGCGACAGGAATGTCGCAGCTCCTTGTGTGCGCCGTCTTGCCAAGCGCCCCGGCGTGGCTACCGTCCGCGCTCCTTTTATGAGCAAGAACCTGCATGTCGCCATCGTCGGAGCAACCGGAGCCGTGGGCATCGAAATGATGCGCACGCTCGAAAAGCGGAAGTTTCCCGTGGGCAAACTCACGCTGCTCGCGTCCGCGCGCTCGGTGGGGAAGCGGCTGCCATTCCTCGGCAGCGACGTGGAAGTGCAGGAGCTCACCGAGCATTCGTTCAAGGGCATTGATGTCGCGCTGTTCAGCGCAGGCGGATCGATCTCGAAAAAGTTCGCGCCTTTCGCGACGCAGGCCGGCGCGGTGGTCGTGGACAACTCCTCTCACTTCCGCATGGATGCCGATGTGCCGCTCGTCGTGCCCGAGGTGAATGGTGCGGACGTGGCTGGCAACCGCGGCATCATCGCGAATCCGAACTGCACGACGGCGATCACGCTCATGGCGCTGTGGCCGCTGCATCAGGCGTTTGGCGTCACGCGCGTCTTCGCGAGCAGTTATCAGGCGGTCAGCGGGACCGGCGCGCAGGCGATCGAGGAGTTGGAGAAGCAGACGCGCGAGTGGGCGAAGTCCGAGCGCAAGTGGGACGATGTGCGACTCTCGGGCGAGCACGTGAGCGTGTATCCGCACCAGATTGCGTTCAACGCTTTGCCGCACGTGGACGCATTCCTCGACAGCGGCTACACGAAGGAGGAGATGAAGATGGAGAATGAGGGGCGCAAAATCATGCACCTCCCCGGATTCCGCGCGAGCGTCACCTGCGTGCGCGTGCCTGTCTTCCGCGCGCACAGCGTCGCCGTGAGTGCGGAATTTTCAAAGCCCGTCACCGTCGCCGCTGCACGCGAAGTCCTCGGCCGCGCGCCCGGCCTCGACCTCGTGGACGATCCCACTTTGAAAAAGTACCCCCTCGCGCTCGACGTGGCGGGCAAGGACAACTGCGCCGTCGGCCGCATCCGCAAGGACTGTGCATTCGACAACGGCCTCTCGTTCTGGGTCGCCGGCGACCAACTCCTCAAGGGCGCTGCACTGAACGCCGTGCAGATCGCGGAGCTGCTCTAACGCGGGTGAATTGTTACGAGAAACTGAGGTGGCCCGTTGACACGCGGCCTTTGCTTTCGATAGTCGCGCACAATGAGTTTTGATTTGAGCGATTTGCTGCGCGACTGGCCGTATGAAGCGGGCCAGCTTCAGGTGCGGAAAATTACCGGCAGCGATGGCCGCGAGAAGCTGCAACTGCGGCTGGATATGGGCGTGCTCCAGATGGAGATGAGCGGACGGCCGGACGGGCGCGAGCCGCATGGCGTGGAGAGCGATCTGGAATTCCAGATGGATCGCGCTGAGAAGACCGGCGCGGATTTTGAGCTGAGCGAGGATGATGTGGGCGAGTTGCAGGCGGAGGGCGTGCAGTATTATCACAGGTATCTCGCGCTGTTTCAGCTCGGCGACTGGCAGAGTGTGATCCGGGATACGAAGCGGAATCTGGACATGTTTGCCTTTGTGGCAAAGTTCGCGCCGGATGATGAGATGTCGTGGAGCGTGCAGCAGTTCCGGCCGTACGTGACGATGATGAACACGCGGGCGAAGGCGAATCTCGCGCTTGAAAAGGATGACGTGGATGCGGCGATCAAACTCGTGGAGAAGGGGATCGCGTCGATCGAGAAATTCGTGAAGGACCACAATCGTGAAGGCGAGGCGGATGCGTCGGAAATCAAGAGTCTGGCCGAATGGCTGACTGAGCTGCGCCAGCTCAAGCCGCTGACTCCGGTGGAGAAACTGAACCGCGAGCTGGAGCGGGCGGTGGAGGATGAGAAGTACGAGCGCGCGGCGGAACTCCGAGATGCGCTGAAGGCGATGCAGAAGAAGTCCTGAGCGGGTGTGATTCGGTGTTGGCGTTTCGCGAGGTGACCGATTACAGCCAGCGCCGATGTTTCGCCTTCCAGCGATCACTTTCAGTTCCCTAGCCGCGATATGCGGCGCGCTTTTTCTCGGCGCATGCGATAACAATCCGCATCCTGCGCCGCTGCGCAAGACGCGGCCCGATGGTTCGCCGTGGGCGGTCCGTTACCAGTCGTTGCGGAATGATCCGCGGAGCTTCGATCCGCAATACACGTATGATCAGATCAGCAGGAAGGTGGTCGAGGGCGTGTACGATACGCTGCTCGAATACCATCCGATGAAGACGGCTCCCTATGAGCTTCGGCCATGCATCCTCGCGGAGATGCCGGTGAAGGAGGACGACGGGCTGAGCTATGTCTTCCGCATCAAGCAGGGCGTGCGGTACCACGATGATCCGTGTTTTCCCGGAGGGAAGGGGAGGGAAGTGGTGGCGGAAGACATGCAGTATGTCTTCCAGCGTATCAGCGATCCGAAGGTGGAGAGCCCGTTCCAGAGCACGTTCGAGGAATACATCGTCGGAATCGATGAAGTCCACGCAGCGGCGGAAAAAGCGAAGCGGCTGGACTATGACAAGCAGCGGGTGTCTGGCGTGGAGGTGCTCGACCGGTATCGTTTTCGGCTGCGGATGAAGAAGCGATATCCGCAGATTTTGTATTGGCTCGCATTCCAAGCCACGGCGCCGGTGGCGCGTGAGGCGGTGGAATATTACGACGGGGAAATCCACGACGGAGAGCGGCGGGATGACTTCCACAAGTTCAAGGCCGTCGGCACCGGGCCATACCGTGTCGCGAGCTACGCGCAGCGCTCGCGAGTCGTGCTGGAGCGTGTGCCGGATTACATGACAACGGTATTCCCGAGCGACGGCTTTCCGCCGGAAAAGGCGGAGTGGCTGAAGACACTCGCGGGGAAATCTCTGCCATTCATCGACGAGGTGCAGTTCATCATCCAGCCGGAGAATATCCCGCGCTTTGTGCTGCTGCGGCAGGGCTATCTCGACGGCATGTCGGTGGATAAGGATTCGTTCAACGCGATGGTATCGCCGGTGCGCGCGCTGTCGCCGGAATTCACTTCGCGCGGCATGTCGCTGGAGAAGGATTTCGAGATCTGCACGTTCTGGATTTCGTACAACATGGACGATCCCGTCGTCGGCAAGAATGCGAAGCTGCGCAAGGCGATTGCGCACGCCTACGATGGCGCGCGATACAGTGAGATTTTTTACAGCGGCGTGCCGCCCGTACCGACCCAACTCGTTCCCGTGGGCATCTTCGGCTACGAAAAGGACAGGCCCGCGCCTTTCCCCTACGATCTGGAAAAGGCCAAGCAGCTCCTCGCCGAGGCCGGCTATCCTGGCGGTCGAGATGCGAGCGGGAAGCAGCTTGAGCTGACCATCACCGATCAGGTCACCGGCAGCGAAGAGCGGCAGCGTGCGGAATTTGACCAGCGTGCGATCGAGCAACTCGGCATCAAGGTGAAGGTGAACGGGGTGACCTTTGCGAAAATGCAGGACATCGAGGACAAGGGCGACTTTCAGATCGTGTGCGGCACCGGCTGGGGCGCGGACTATCCGGACCCGGAGAATTTCTTCATGCTGTTTTACTCGAAGAATGTCCCGCCTGCGGGAAAGAACTACGCGCGTTTTCGCAATGCGGAATACGATGAGGCGTTTGAGAAGATGGCCATCATGGAAAACGGCCCGGAGCGCATGGCCCTCGTGCGCAAGCTGCAGAAGATCCTCGACGAGGAATGCCCGATTTTCCCCACCTTCACCAAAGCCTTCTACACTGCCGTGCAGCCATGGGCGCGGCGTACGCATGATAATCTGATGTATGAGGTGGAGGGAGGGATCAAATTTCTCACGTCGGATGTCGCGATGCGCGATCGGCTGCGACGTGAATGGAACCGCCCGGCGATCTGGCCGGCATTCGTGCTCGGCGCGCTCGGCATCGGAGGGCTCGTCGGATTCCTGCGCGCTGTGCGGCGCTCCAAAAACCAGACTGCGTGATGTTCAGCTATCTCATCAGACGCCTGTTTTACGCCGTGCCGATTCTTCTCGGTGTGATCTTGCTCACCTTCCTGCTTTTCCGCGTGGTGAATACGCCGGAGCAGGCGGCCATCCATGCGAAAGGCCCGAAGTCCTCAGTGGCAGCGCGTATGGAGTGGATCAAGGAACACGGCCGCGACCGCCCGCTCACCGTGCAGTTCGCCAGCCATGTGAAGCGCATGGTGACATTCGACTTTGAGCCTTCGGATCAGACGAAGCGCTCGATGGGCGAGACCTTCCGCGAAGGTGTCGGCCCTTCGCTCTGCATCACATTGCCTGGATTTGTCGCCGGGCTCATCGCCGCGCTCGCGCTTTCACTGTATCAAGTCTTCGCGCGCAACTCCGCGGCGGATCGCAATCTCACCATCCTGTGCGTGATCATGATGAGCGTGCCCACGGTGCTCTACATCATCTTCGGCCAAGCTGTGCTCGCGCTCGGGCTGTCGTGGTTTCCTGTGTCGGGATTCCAATGGGGCGGCCTCGGGATGCTGCGCTTCCTCCTGCTGCCGGTGAGCATCATCGTGATCATCAATCTTGGTTACGATGGGCGCATGTTCCGCGCGGTCTTCCTCGAGGAAATCGCGCAGGATTACGTCCGCACCGCGCACGCAAAGGGTCTGCCGGTCACCGCCGTACTTGGTCGGCATGTGCTGAAAAACGGCCTCATCGCGCTCATCACGCTCACCGTCGGCCAGCTCCCGAAGCTCATCATGGGCACGCTGCTCATCGAGAGCTTCTTCGGCATCCCCGGCATCGGCAATGTGATGGTGCAGGCCATTCAGACTGCGGACGAACCCGTCGTCCTCGCCACGGCCTACCTCGGCGCGCTACTCTACCTCGGCGCGCTGATCCTCACCGACATCCTTTACGCCGCGGCGGACCCGCGCATCCGGCTGAGCTGAATGAATCGTCCAACTTCCAACGTCCAACGTCCAACGTCCAACACTGGACTGACTCGCTGTCTCGGCTTTGAACGTTGGACGTTGGAAGTTGGAAGTTGGAAGTTTTACTCCCTCCGATGAGCGCCTTCCTTTCTCACTGGCTCACGCAGGATTTCATCCTCGTCTTCGCCCTCGGCGGCATCACCACGATGCTCATCCGCGCCGCGCAGAGTGAGCGCTGGCAGCGTGCCGCCACACGTTTACGCAAGGACCGCACCGGCATCGCCGCGCTTGTGGTCGTTTGCATTTATCTCTTCATCGGTGCGAGCGATACCTTCCGCGTGCCCGTGGGAGGGGGAGACACAAAGAGCCTTCTCGACTTCGCCGTCGGCGGCATCCCGGAGGAGCGAAGCTATAGCGCTCCGTTTTCGAATCAGGTCATCACCGACACGAAACCGAAGCCCGATCCACTCAAAAGCCGCTACCACATCCTTGGCACCGAGGCGCTGGGCAAGGATGTGTTCGTGCAGACGCTCAAGGGCTGCCGTACTGCGCTGATCATCGGCGGCTTCACGAGCGCGATTTACATCCCGCTCGGCGCGCTCTTCGGGATCTTCGCAGGCTACTTCCGGAGGTGGGTGGATGATGTCATCCAATACATCTACAGCACGCTCGCCAGCATCCCGGAGATTCTGCTGCTCATCTCGATCCTATTCGTCCTTGGCCCCGGTCTTGGCAGCATCAGCATTGCCCTCGGGGTCACGGGTTGGGTCGGCCTTTGCCGCCTCATCCGCGGCGAGACGATGCGGCAGAGCGAGCGCCAGTACATCGCTGCAGCGCGCGCACTCGGCCAGAGCCACTGGGCCATCATCACGCGCCACCTTTTGCCAAATGTGATGCATCTCGTGCTCATCAATTTCGTCCTCGGCTTCTCCGGCATCGTGCTCACCGAGGCCGTGCTCAGCTACCTCGGCGTCGGCTGCCCCGTGGGCACCGCGAGCTGGGGCATGATGATCGACAGCGGCCGCGGCGAGCTCAGCCGCGACCCCGTCGTGTGGTGGAATCTGACCGCCGCCGCCGTGGCGCTCTTCGGCCTCGTCCTCTCGCTGAATCTCTTGGGTGACTCGCTCCGAAAGGCATTCGACCCGAAGCGGGGTTGATTGGCAGTCACTCCGGTGTAAGGGGAGCGTGAAATCAGCGTCGCGATCTCCGTTTTTCGCAGTGAGTGGCATTCGACGGCGCAGATGCGCCAGCTCTCCAAAAAGGTCCGGCGCCAACACGTTGGAAAACTCAGGACGGTAGCGGTAGCTAAGAAAGTTTCGATTGCCATTCGCGAGTGGAGAACTCATCATGTGATGAATGAACGGCGTCTCCCGGGCCCAGCCGGAGATGTTTTCCGCCATCACTCCAAAACACCATGGCCGACGAGTACAAACAAGCCAACCGCCCAATGGCCGTATCCACGCCGCTCGGAGCGGATAAGCTGCTCCTTTTGGGCTTTGAGGGCACTGAGCAGCTCAGCGCGCTTTACAGTTTCCGTCTGGATATGATGGCGCCGAATCTTGGTGCGAAAGATGTTAAGTTTGAAAAATTGCTGGGACAGGAACTGGCTGTGGAGCTTGCGATGGAGGATGGGAAGAAGCGGTATTTTCGCGGCATCTGCCGCCGCTTCGAGCAGGGAGAGCGCGATAAGGATTTCACATTCTTCCGAGCGGAGATTGTTCCCCAGTTCTGGCTGACGACGCGCACGGCCCAAAGCCGCATCTTCCAGCAGTTGTCCGTGCCGGATATTCTCAAGAAGGTCCTCGCCGGGCTCAAGGTGAGCTACAAAATCGAAGGTACCTTCGAAAAGCGGGACTACTGCGTGCAATACCGGGAGACGGACTTCAATTTCGTCTGCCGTCTCATGGAAGAGGAAGGCATCTACTATTTTTTCACGCACACCGAGGGTGCGCACGAACTGGTCATCGCAAATACGGCGGCATCGCATCCCGACGTGCCCGGAGCGACGACGGTACAGTGGGACGTCGAGGAGGGACAGGATGTCGAGCAAAAGCACATCTACGAGTGGACGAAGAGGCAGGAGGTGAGATCGGGAAAGTTCACCCTTTGGGATCACTCATTTGAACGGCCAACGGATAATTTGGAGTCGAAGAAAAATACACTTGAGAGTGTGGCGGTCGGAACGGTGACTCATAAGTTGAAAACAGGCGGAAACGAGAATTTTGAGATCTACGACTATCCCGGAGAATACTCGCAGCGATTTGACGGCATCTCTTCGAGCGGTGGCGAACAGGCCGCCGAGGTCGGGAAGATCACCCCTGACGGTACGCGCACGGTGGAATTGCGTATGCAGGCGGAGACGCTTGCCGGTCTGCTGATCGAGGGTACCTCGAATTGTCCCCAATTCACTTCCGGGCATAAATTCACGCTGGAGAAGCATTTTGATGCCAATGGGAGCTACGTGCTCACCTCAGTGCATCATTCGGCGCACGGCGGGAATGCATACAGGAGCGGAGACAATGCCGATTTTGCTTACACGAACAACTTCGCATGCATCCCCAGTGCGCTCCCTTTCCGCCCGCAGCGCACGACGCCGAAGCCGGTGGTGATGGGCGCGCAGACTGCTCTGGTTGTAGGCCCTGCCGGTGAGGAAATTTTTACGGACAAGTATGGCCGGGTGAAGGTGCAGTTCCCCTGGGATCGTGAGAGCAAGGCCGACGCGAACAGCTCCTGCTGGCTGCGCGTGGGCACCGCATGGGCGGGAAAGCAGTGGGGTGCCATTCACATCCCGCGTATCGGTCATGAAGTGATCGTGCAATTCCTTGAAGGGGACCCGGATGCGCCGATCATCACCGGCAGTGTCTTCAATGCGGCTGCGATGCCGCCTTACAAGCTGCCTGACAACAAGACGATATCCACGCTCAAATCCCTTAGCAGCAAAGGTGGCGGCGGATTTAATGAATTTCGCTTTGAGGACAAGAAGGGCGATGAGCAAGTTTTCATCCATGCGGAAAAGGACGAGGACATCCGCGTAAAGCACGATGCGAAGGAATGGGTCGGCAATGACCGCCACCTCAAGGTCATCAAGGACTGCTTTGAGAATATAGACGGAGACAAGCACTCGACGGTCAAAGGCGACCGGGATTCCAAGACGGATGGTGATGAAAATCAGAAAATCGGCGGAGACCTGAACCACCAGACGGTGGGCAAGTTATCCATCACAACGGGATCTGACTTTCATATCAAGGGAGGTGCAACCTATGCCGTGGATGCGAGCGGGGAAATCCACATCAAGAGCGGCTCCAAAATCATCATTGAGGCAGCCTCACAGATATCCCTGAAGGTCGGCGGTAACTTTGTGGACATCGGCCCTGCGGGCGTGTCCATCAAGGGCACCATGGTGAATATCAACAGCGGTGGGGCGGCCGGCTCCGGCGGCGGCAGCTCGCCCAATCCGCCCACGGCACCCAAGGCTGCCATGGAGGCGGCTAAGGCCGACCCCGGGCAGAAGACTGACGTGCCAAAGGCACAGAAACCGCCCAAGCCAGTGACCTACAGCCCGCCCGCCCTGGTGCTTCAGCAGGCGGCGAAGAGCGGGGCGCCGTTCTGCGAGAAATGTGAGGCCGCCAGAAAGCAACGGGAGGCTCAGGCGAACGCATGAGCGCGCCATCTCTAGCACCACAACTGTCCGGGGAGGCCATCCTGTCGGCCCTGCAGCCGGTTCTTTTTCCCGCAAATCCGGATGAAGCCGCACTTCACACCTATGCCATACTTGATGGCGCGGCGATTCCGGAATTGCTCGACCATCTTTACGCCGATGAACGGCCCGAATTTGAGTGCCTTTACCGCGGCGATCTTGAGCCCGATCTGGCGGAATGCGCCCCTTATGTCGTTGCCCTCCAGCCGGAGGCCGCCTTCACCAAATGGCTTCTTGCGGAAGGCTGGGGAAAGCACTGGGGTATCTTCGCCCTGTCTTCGGGCGATCTCCGGGCCATGAGGCGCCACTTCCGCAACTTCCTGATGGTCAGAAACCCGGAGGGAAAGCAGGTCTATTTCCGGTTTTACGATCCGCGGGTGCTGCGGACATTCCTTCCGACCTGCAACGCTGGGCAGGCGGAGATCGTCTTGGGGCCGCTGGCCTCCTATCTCTGCGAAGCGGAGGGTCCGGAGACGCTGCTTTCATTCACCGCCGAAGACGGGCCTCCCCAGTGCCTGCCCGTGAAGCTAATATCATAAAGCGCCACCCGCCATGCTAGCGATCCGCCCGGAGCAGATGAAGGTCTTTGAAGATGAGGCCATGCGCCGCTTCGAGGATGAGATGGTGGAGCACGTGAAATCGAACGCCATCCGTGCCCGGCTTTGCAAGGTGCTCGGTGACGAGCAGCTTCGCGCGGTACTCCGGCAGGCAATCACCCGGGCCGGCAAATTTGGCTTCACCAACCGTGGCCCCATCCGGCTCTACATTGAGCTGGCGTTTCTGTTCGGCAGCGATTTTGACACCGATCCGCAATATCCGGCGATCGGAAAAATCCTAAAGTCTGAGGACGAGCAGATGGAGCGTGCCGAGCAAATCCACCAGTGGGTGCTCGACTATCAGAAAAAAGTGTACGGCCCCGAGGCTGCAAATGTGCCGAAGGCGCTGCAGGCACTCTCGGATTTTGCGCAAAAAAAGGTCACATTTACCTCAAGCAACTTTGTCGCGGACATGCTGGATGAAATGACCCAGGCTTTTCCGCAAAAGGCCGCCTACGTCGGCGAATCGGCCCTGAAGGCGCTCATCCACGAAGGCCGCACCGAAGCCAGGGCGCACCGCCTTCCCATCCGAGGCGAGGCGTTGATCGCGACGCTAAAATTTGGTTTCGGCCACGGCTGCACGGAGGATCCGCTTTACTCTTGGATTTCGCAGACGCTTCAGGACGAGAAGATCGTTGACCCGCCCGCCCGTGCTGAACGGCTGGAAAAAAAGGCAATGACGTGGCTTGAGACTGTCCTCGCCAGGCACCGGGAAGGAGCGCAGGCTTGAGTGACAAAGGCGCGGGTTCACCCAGCGATGCGGGACTTCCAGGTGGCACTTCCAGTGCAACACCTGTGATTTGTACCACAGTTCCATGTCCGCTTGCGCAAGCCGTGGTGCATTCTGCGTTGCAGGTGAAGGAAATCACCTTTGGTGGCAACCACGTTGTCGAAAAGGATACTTTGGGAAATTTTCCTTCGCCGGAATGGCGTCGGGGGCGAGCCGCTGCCGACAATTCCCCGGTCTGCTATGCCCGGAATACGCCGGTGAGCATGACGGCCAAATTTGATGTCACGCGCCAGCCCTCCGCTTCGGAGACCGTCGAGGTGCGGGGACGTGGCACCTTTGGATCGGCGACTTTGGAGTTTCTCAGCAGTATCACGGTCAGCCCTGGGGATGTTGAGGTCACAGTTTCGGGCCTGGCGAGCGCGACTAACCTTCCCAATCAGGTGGCCTGTTACGACCCGGCTAACATCACATGGGAAGCCAATCCCGCGGCGACTGGCTGGGCGGGGGCGGGAAGCAGTTCCCATTTGTGCTATGTCGTATTAGGTGCGCCATCCGGCACGCCTGCCTATTGGACGTTGCTGGACATCTCCTGCCGCGGTGCCCAGGGGCAGACGACGGAGAATGGTCTGGTCACAAATGCCTATGCCCCATTCCAGTCACGCAGCCTCACGCGCAAGCGCGACAGTCATGGGCTGACTTATTGGAATCCCACCACCACCACTTGCATGAACACTCACGCCCTGCTCGCCAGCGGGGATGGCAGCGGACAGTGCGGCTCCTGGTCGGAGTTCCTGATTGACATGTTCAAGTGTCATGGCGTGACGAATGCGGATAAGATCCTCGTGGTGCGCACCCTCGCCGCCCACTCCAGCGCGACCGAGGGATTCTTGGTCAAGAACTGGAGTTTTGCCGGTGCGGGTTCCCATCCGGCCCCCTGGACTCACCTGATGGGCAGCGAATGCAGCAATCTGCCGGGCGTGGCAGGTCAGCGCAATCCGGAGCCACCTCCGGCTTTTTTCAACCATTTCATCGTCAAGCATGACACTCATTTCTATGATCCATCCTACGGTTCCGCGCCGATAGGAACGCAAAGCGTGTGGGAAAACGGTTCGATCGACGGGTTGTTCAATGATCCTCTCGGGCGCTGTGGCTACCCCAAGGCTAGCAATGCCACGACGAACCTGCTGGAATTCTGGAACCTCACCACTAACGCACGCATCTGACGCGCTGACCAACTGACTATGATCGCCTATGTACTTCAAAATTTTTCCACTCCTTGTGGCATTGGGTTTGTCTCCGTTGGTGTTGATCGGCGGTGAAAATCCCACGCAACATAAAAAAGCCAACCATACCACCATGCCCGCTCCAAACAGAAACTTGGCGCTTGCTCCCGTCGAACTGAACACTGCGCGGGCGATTCGTTCCATCCGATTGGTCGAGACGGCTGGGGTCATTCAACTTGTCAGCGCCACGCTCGCCACGACGCCCGACGTTCCGCGAAACCTGACGACGATCTCCGCCTCCCGTTTGCAGGGTGCGCAGGCACAGGTGCCCGCCGTGCTTTTCTCCATCGGGCAATTGCTGCCCTCACCGCCGGCGTGGGATGTCCGCTGCATCGTTGCGGATGGTTCCTTTCAGTGTGCGCTGGAGCGCGCGGGCGGGGCGATCAATGCGCTTGTCCTTTCCGACCAGCAGGGGAATCGCACGCCGCTTTCCGCGGCGAACCCGTTGGAAAGTTTCAGCGCCCCTCGGTTCATCCGCCGGGAAAATGTTGCGCAGCGTGCCTCGGTTTCGGCGATTGCGGACAATAAGTTGCTGGTGGTTTTTTCGGGTACACTGGGGGGAAGCAAAGGAGGTTACATACCGATTGGCGAATGCTCGGACGGGCTGCTTGTGGCCAGCGCAAATGGGTTCCTTTCCTTTGCCAAACGCACAACAGGCGGCCCCGCGCGAGATGGGATTTCACCCGGGACATTGGAGTGCGTGCGGCTGGATGAGCGTTTCCGCCCGGTGGGCAAGCCGTTTCAGCCCCTTGGTCCGGGTGTGACCATTTACGAATTCGATGTGGATCGGCTCCCGGGTGTCCCGTCTGTCGAGCGATTTGCCGTGTTCGCCACCGGGCCGCTGGAGACTATGCTTGCCTATGGAAGTGTGACGGACGATGTGTTTGCGCGAGTTGCTTTGTCGGGAGGGTTCCAATCCCTCAGCATGACCCGGCCTGCCATCGCAGCTACGGACAAAGGGCTGGTCATAGCCTGCGTGGAAAGGTCTCTGACTCCGGATGCCAGGGTCTGGGCCGGCACATTAGCCAATCAATAGGCCGATCCTCCAAATATCGGAAGGGTGCCGGCGTGTTATTTGGCTGTTGGCTCATGGCCAAATGATGCGAGACGGCGCAAAGTTCCGACCGTCCATTCACGGCTCCTCGTGAAGAGCCCTCGTCATCCTGCCAATATCCCGCCTCTCAATGGAAACACATGCGGCAGGGTGAAATTCTGCAGGAGAGTCAGGCGGATTTGCTCCAATGTTTCCGGATCGTCCGCCGCTAGTTCGATGCACAGCACGCTGTGGGGAAATTGCGTGGCGATGACGCCTGCACCGTGAGAGGCGAAGGTCTGCACCCAATCATTGGAAGGCCAGAGTGGCTTGAGGTCCAGCGAGGCCAGCAGGGGAGCGATGGAGGCGAGCAGCGACTGTGATGGATCGTTGCTCGCGAGGCGAAGCGCGTTTGGCAGCCTGGCGAGTCTCGCGGTGCGAAAGGCGGACGTGGCCAGGTATTCTTCCAGACTGCCCGCCACCGGGGTGCGAAATGATTTCCGGTAGATTTCGAAGTCGGCGGCGGGCCCGCGCGGCATGGTCACAACCCGCGGTTCGGAGGAGCCAGCCAATTCGAGGTAGATGTCGAAAAACGGGTCGTTTTCACCGAGCCCGATTTTCCAATAGCCAGCGGGCGGGCGCCAGGATTCTGCGCGATAATAGCGCAGCAACGTATCGGCATCGAAACGGATCGGTGCCGGCTGCAGCCAGTCCATCGTGTCTCCCATGGCGGCGAGAAATTCGCGGTACGAGGGGGGCAGGGGCTGGCCGGCCAGCTTTTCGATTTCCGAAATGGTCCAAGCCTCCGCGCCGCGAATTTTCTGAGGAAACTCCGGATCGTAGCGTGCGATGAGCGCAATCAATTGTTGGATGGCCATGAGAGGGATGCGCTAAGGATACGCGGGGCAGAGCTGGACATCGAGATTGCTCTTGCAGGTGGCGCAGGAGGCAACCAGCGCACCGTGGGGCTGCACGTTGCCGCCGCCATACCAGGCCTCGGCGATTCCGACAATCGTGAGGCCTTGGCGGTGGGCTTCCTGAATCATTTTTGGTGCGGCGCAGACACCGTGCGGAGTGCCGTTTGTGGGTGGCAGTGCTCCGAGGGCCACCGTCCGGCCGTTGGCCGTCTGCACGGACGATCCTGGCTGCCCTACTGGCGGAATGTGCGTGCTCCATCCATCCACGTCATCCCGGTTGCCAATGTCCCCGGAGAAACCCCGCAGGGTCACCGGTGCCCCGTGTGCATCCTGACAGAGCAGGACGCCGATCATCTTGCCGCCGCCGCCCGCGCGAAGGGCTTCCAGATCCCGCCCGATGGAGCGGTCCCGCCTTTGCTGCTCGTTGAGTCCGTCTTCATTCGGAAGTCCGGCGAGCCGTTCCAATTCGGCGACTTCGTTGGCAATCGCGTCTTTCGCCGGGGGCGTGCGTGGGATGCCATGTTCGGCATTGCACCGCGGGCAGGGGACATGGTGGGCTTCGTGGTCGACTCGGGTTTCCAGCAGCGCGCAGTATTGCACGGCTCCGGGAGGTGCGGCGGCTCCGAGCTTGGTCAGATCCGCTTTCATATTGCGCAGGTCCGCTTCGAGCGCCCTGGATGAATTGACGGCGGTATGATCTTTCGCCCATGAGGCGTGCAGATCGGGGATCGCGTTGGCCGCCTGTGCAAGTGCCGTGGCTGCGGCGTCCTCTTGCGCGGCAGTGGCGTTGGCAAGCTGAAGTGCAGCCTGGGCATTTGTCACAGCGAGATTCGCCGCCTGGATGGCGTTCGTCCGGCCAGGATCGTCCATGGCGGCAAGGGACTCCAGAAGGACGGCCCTGGCGACCGCTGCCGCCACCTGCTGCTTGAAGGGTCGGAGCGCGGCCCCCTGCAGACCGGTCTGCGCGGCCCGCGCAGCCTGTTCAGCCTGCCGTGCCGTCGCGGCTTCCGCTGCACAGGCGCCCGCGCCACCTGCGGCGATGGCGGTCGTGGCCGCGGCTTCCTGTGAGCGGGTCAGATCGTATTGCCGGTCGCGCTGGGCTCTTTCGGCGGCGGCCACCTGCTGCCTGGCTTGGGCCGCCGCCGCCTGTTGCTGTTGCTTGTGTTTGAAACCGTCGAGTGGCACGGGAAAGCCTCCCTATTCTTCAAATTCCCAGGTGGCGGGATCATAAAGTTTCATGGCGTCCTCCCATTGCTCGGCAGTGATCTCGTCGAACAGCAGGTCGGCCAATTCGTCACGAGGCACATCGGTCCGGACAAGCACGGCAGCCACCGGTGGGTATTCGTCGAAATTGGGGGCGATGCGAAACATCAGGCCGACGAATTTCATGATGGACGATTCCCAGGTGAAACCGTGGGAGCGGGCGCGGTTGATTCCCCAGCGGACGCGTTTGCGGAGTTCGTCATCCGGGGAGTGTTTGACCCAGATGGACTGCTTCTCACGCAGGTAAGCGACGAGCCTCTCGGCAAAACGCGCTTCGGCAATCTTGTCTAATGTTTCCAACTGATCTTGTCGGATGTTCAGCATACGAGAAAAATTCCTATTGGACGATGAGGGCCGGCCATTCTCGGCTTTGGTACAGGCACGGCCAGAGTTTGGTTCCGCATCGGGGCGCGACCGGGTGAGAGGAGAATAAAGCGTGGATCCGTCCGGCGGATTTCCGAAGGCGGATGGCTGGCGCAAAAGAATTCATATCCGTTTGATCAACTTAAGAATGCCTATACCAATGGCTTTGCAAAACATTATTTTGGCAGAGGGAGATGCGATTTTTTCCGGGGAGAATCCCAGTGGGCAGCCGAATGGATTGGGCGCTCCATTTCCATCCATCGCCGTCCGCTGACTGGCTGCATCGCCAGCCCATTTGGATCGCGATGGATCGCTGATTTGTGTGGGTGGCCCTCTGGTTGCCAGGCGAGGGCCGGGCCGTGTTTACCGTTTGCCAAGTCCCGCTGGCAGGCACATTATTTCCATCAACCAAGATGGCATTCCTCGACTGGCTGGCAAATCTTCTGGCACCTTCGGCACCATCTGCCGCCGGGCAGGCTCTGCCGCAGGCGGATGTGGTGACGCCTGCCGAGCCGGCCCCATCCTTGGTGCCTGCGCAACTGCCGAAGATTTCAGCGCGCACTGCCGCAGAACTTTGCCAGGAGTGCAAGCCGGAGCCGGTGGCGATGGAACTACTGAAGCCGCAGCAGACCCCGGCGCAGTTTCTCACGCTGCTGCAGGAGCGGCACCTGAGTGCGGACATGACGAAGGTGCTGGCGCAAGGGTTGCCGGATCGCGAGGGCGTGGCGTGGGCTGTCCTGTGTGTGCAGAGGGTCGCGGACAAATTGCCGGCGGCGGATGTGCAGGCTTTGCGCGTGGCGCAGGCTTGGGTGAAGAATCCGACTTCGGACTTGCAGAAGGCGGCGACCCAGGCGCTGGAACTGACGGATCGGCAGGGGCCTGGTGCGTGGGCGGCGCAGGCGGCGGCATGGGCGAAGGCGGATGCACCGGAGCCGCTCCAAGCATCGAATCAAGAGTCTGCTTCACGTAAAAAGGTCACATCCGAAAAACCGGAGCCGCCTAGGCTTACGCCGCAGGCGGTGAGCGCGGCGGTGGGGCTTTCGGCGACGATTTTGGCCCGTCCGGAATATGCGGTGCGGAAGTTGCAAATGATGGAGATGGCCATGGGCGCTGTGGCGGGGCTTTCCGTGGGAGGGGTGAGCGTTTCGCATTTGTCCGGGATGGCGTCGAATTTGCAGGCCCCGCATTTGGGTGCCGCGGGCAGTCTTGCGAGTCTTGCGGCGGGTGATATGAGTGTGCCGCAGCTTCCCGGTGCGGCGGGGCGTGTTCAGGCAGGAATTGCTGCGCTTCCGAGCGCGGGCGGGATATCCGCTGCTGCGGCGAATCTGCCGGGAGTGGCGAATGCGATGTCGCATGCAGCCGGGGCCGGGTCGGCTGCGCACGCGGCGATTCCTCAGTCGGCGGCTGTGGCGGCGGCGCTTGCAGGCGCGGCAGCCCTGCCAAACCTGCCGAATGCTGCGGCGTACGCGATTTCCGGGGCGCTCCCGCATATGCAGATGCCAGGGGTGCCCGATGTGGGACTGGCACATTTTTCGCAGCCGAATCTACCCCAATTCACTTCGGCGACTCTGCCTCCGGCGGTGTTGGAGTTCATGTTTCGCGAGCAGCAGCCGTTCATCCGCATCGGGCTGGAAATTGCCAGCGGCGTGATTCCGGTAGCCTAGTCGGGGGATTGCTTTGCTGCGGTTGGCTGCGTGCGCTTTGCCACGACGAGGTGGGTCTTGTAAGTCACGGTGCTGCGGTCGTGCATTCGGACGTGCCAGGGCAGGTGATCCTGCTCGGCGGTTAGCGCGAGTTCATTCACAGAATTTGGATTTTCGCCGGGTGTGAGCAGGCTGCGCAGGAATGCTTCGCTGGCTCCGGCTTCCGGGGCGCGCTGCGAGTGGCCGCCGATCCAGTTTTCGAGCGGAGTGGCGCTGGTGGCCCAGTCGTAGGGGCAGGCGAGGATGAGCTTCCCATCGGCGCGCAGGGTGCGGGCGATGGAGAGGAGCATTTCGCGCGGGGCATAGACGGAGTCGAAGACATTCATGCTGGCTGCGAGTGAAAATTTTCCGGCGGGGAAGGGGAGTGCAGCGACGTCGCAGGCCCAGAAGTCCACGTTCTCGCTGTGTGCAAAGGTGGCGGGAAATTCGCGGCGATCATAGACGAGGCCGACGCGGCGGCGCGGGTAGCGTGCGGTGCCGTGCCGGAGGATTTCGGAGGCAGTGCGCAGCATGGGGAAATTCAAATCCACTCCGAGCACGAGGTCGGTGCTGTGTTCTGCGAGCGCAAATGTCGCGCGGCCCACGGAGCATCCGACGTCAATCACCGGGCCTGGCGGGATCGGCGCGGCCATTTGAAGGCCGAGATTCAGCGTGCGCAGCATGGAGCCTGGGCGCGGTTCGGCGGCGGGTTCGGCGGGATCGAGATCGGCGTAGTGATCCCATGCGTAGGTGCTCAGGTGCTGCCGTGTGATTTCGTAGGATGTCGCAGGGCCGCAGCAGTCGCCGAGGATGCTTTCCATGGTCTCGCTCAGATCGCCGCGCCTGCATATCGCGAGTATATTTTCAGAAATATACTGCCGGATATTCGACACGATGAGAGGGATGCCGTCGAGGATGGGAAATTCGCGCAGGCAGCCGGCGTTTGTGCAGTGCAGGATTCCCTCGATGATGTGGCCGGCTTCCTCGCGGAGGACTTGCGCGATTTTCAGCGGCGAGCCGGTGTAGGCAGTCGCGCGGCAGACGGGGCAGACCGGCTGCAGGGTGTCAAAGTGGCGGACTCTCACTCCTTGCGCGCGTTTTTCAGCCGCCGATCATTACGGTCGGGCAGCAGGGAGGGAGGATTTTTCCCGTAGGCATGGGAATGGGCGCGACGCATGACATGTGCGCCGTCATGTCTCCCGCACGTGCTGCCGGCAGGAAGCCGATCATGACCGTTGCGGAACCTTTGGCGATCATGCCGGGGCCGGCGGGCGCGCAACTGGGCAGCATGCACGGTTTCGTCGTATCAGTAATTCGGGCAGCCATTTGGTTTCCGATCATTACCGTGGGCTCGCCTTTGATGATGTCCAGAGGCAGCGGCGGATGCGGAACGGGCGTGGGCACTGGCGCGGCGGGATGAATGGGTGCGTGGCAGTGTGGGCCGTCCTGCAAAACTTTGTCGGTGACTCGTGCGGCTGGGGGCATTAGCGGATACTCCTCGTGGTGTGGTTGTATGCAAACTCGATCACGGCTTAGACACTACTGCGCCGCGGGATTTGGATCAAGGAGAACGTCAATGCAAACTGCCATGCAAACTGCCATGGCTTCAGTCGAGAAAGAGTAGGTGCAGAGAGCCCGTTCCGTCTTTCGCTTGCCGCCCGAGCGCGACGCAGCCGTGACGTGGGGTATCCTGACTTTTGCGCTATGCGCCGCTAGCGTGCTCTGGTAGGTGAGCGGAATGAGTTCACCCACGGCCCCGGCGATTACCCTTCAGGATTTGCCAGATTTGCGGAGCAAGACCGAGCGCATTTCCGAGGCGCTACGTCAGCAACTTGCCGCACATCTTGAGACGTTGCGTCCCATTTATGCGCCGGAGCGCATCTTTGGAAAGCTCGCGGGTGGAAAGGTGGAGGCGGCGCTGGCGGAACGCGCCCTTGGCGATTTGAAGGCGAAGTACAAGGCGCTTCAGTCCGGTGCGATTCCGCTCCCGGCGGAATTCGATCTGCACTGGCTCACGCTTACCGGTTCAGCGTTGGAGCTTATCCCGTGGGAATACCCGCACGAAATCGCGGGGAAGGGGATCCGAATGACTTCGCCGGTGCGCTGGGTCGTGAATTACAAGAGTGGCATCTCGATTGAAAAACTCCGCGCGGCGCTCGCGGGCGGCGAGGCGGCGCGCTCGGAGGCGGTGAGGCAGTTTGCAGTGAACAGTCTCGTGCTGCAGACGGTGCTCGGTTTCAGCGCCGGACTTACCGGTCTTTTTGCGGACTTGCGCTACGAGCTGAAGACTGAGTCGCCCGCGGAATTCAAGGGCTTGCCCCTGCTCACGGTCACATCCTGCCTGCACACCTTCCGTCCCGCGGATGAGCTGATTTCCGCAGCGGTTGCCTTCTCGGGCGTGCCCGCTTTTGTCGAATTGATTGACATCGAGGCTTCCAAAAATCCGCGCGATTTGCTGAAGGAGCGCATCGAACAACTGGTCGGCTGAAGTTTCGGCGCGCGGTTTGACTCCCGTGCCAAGACACGGCAGCATAGACCAAATGGACTCTGGCCTTCGCACGCGCATCTACGGATTTATCGAGTCAAAAGGACTGCGGAAGACTTCGCAGCGCGACGCGATTATCGAGGCGGCCTTCAGCACGACGGAGCACTATACGGCGGAGGATCTCCTCGTGATGGCGAAGAAGGTGGACCCTTCTGTTTCGCGCGCGACGGTCTATCGCACGCTGCCGCTGCTCGTGGAAAGTGGGATGCTGCGGGAGATGGACTTTGGCCGCGACCACAAGTTCTACGATCCGAACTACGTGGATCATCCGAACCACAATCATCTCATCTGTCTCGATTGCTCGAAGATCCTCGAATTCGAGGATGTCCATATGGACACTCTGGAAATCTGCATCAGCAAGCGCATGGGCTTCACGCCGATGGGCAAGGTAGTACGCATCGAAGCGCAATGCGACGAACTGCGCGCCTCGGGAGTGTGCAAAAAACGCGCGGTCGTGGCGGTCGCGTAGGGCTTTCGCCCCACGCGTTAGATCGTTGCGACCGTGATCGAGATGACCTCGACTTCGTGTTCGCCGCTTTCCTTCGGAACGGTCACACGTTCACCGAGTGAGTGACCGATCAAAGCCTGCGCCATCTGCGACAGATAGCTGATGATGTGCTTGGAAGGATCGGTGTCCCAAGCACCCAGAATCGTGTAGGATTCCTCGCCTCCGTCGCTCATGCGGCGCAGCTTCACAGAGGTGCCGATGGCGATTTTCTCGTTCGTCACGCCGGCAAAGTCGGTGCCGCGCGCGCGGGCGAGGTCGCGCTCGCCCTCGCTCTTCTGGCGGGAAAGCACGCGCTGCTGTTCTTTGGCACTCTTATACTCGAAATTCTCACGGAGATCCCCGTAGTCGCGGGCGATCTGGATGTCCTGCCGGTTTTGCGGGATCTTTTTGTTCACTAGGTCGTCGTGCTCTGCCTTGCGAGTTTCGAGGCTCTTCCAGGAGACGATGAGCTCGTTTTTCTTGTCGTCGTCCGGACGGCCCGTGATGAGCGCCTCGAGTTCGGGATAGGCGCGGACGATGCGGCCGAGGAGCGAGCGCTTGTTGAGTTCGTCGAAGGTGGGGCAGGCGACCAGTTTGCGCATGACTTCGCGCAATTCTTCATCCGTGGCGATCGAGACAAGATCAATGATGAGCTCCTGATCGTTCACGAGCATGTCCTGCAGTTTACGGTCCCGCTTCTCGCGGAACTGGTCGCGATCCATCGCACCGAGGATGGCGCTGAGCACGCGCGGATGCTGCGCGATTTCACCAAAGATGCCGTGGCGTTCTTCGCAAAGCCATTGAAGGCCTTCCGCTTCGATGGACTGTTCGCGAATGGACTTGTCGAGCGCAGCGCCAAATTCATCCATGCGACCCTTTTCAATAAGGAGCCGTGCGGACTCGGGGACGACCTTGGAATTGCCGCGCATGAAAAGCAGGATGGCCTTCGTGCTCCAGTGGTCGCTGAACGCTTCGGGCAGCGCGAGGATGACTTTTTTCAGCTTTGAGACCGGGAGTTCGCCGAGCAGTGCGATGAGCGTGCGATCATTATCGCGGAGAATGTTCGCAATGGTCGGCGTATCGGGCGCGGAAACGTGGTGCGGGAGCTTCGTGATGATTTCGTCGCGCACCGCGAGAAGTTGGAGCGTCTCCGAGGTGTGGAGC
The DNA here is from genome assembly GCA_038227825.1 of Chthoniobacterales bacterium. Lineage (GTDB taxonomy): Bacteria > Verrucomicrobiota > Verrucomicrobiia > Chthoniobacterales > Chthoniobacteraceae > SXWH01. The sequence goes on along the minus strand of JBBRPQ010000003.1, from coordinate 89,207 downwards.
TTCAGGTTTTTCTTCGCCGCGCTCTCGATGGATGCGACGATCGGTTGGAGCACCGCGATGTCATTGAATTGCGCGAGCGCCTTCGTGAGACTGTCGAGCGAGTTGATCTGTTCCTTCAGCGTCCGCGCGGTCTTGACGCCTGAGAGTATCTCGTCCGTTTGCGAAAGCGCCTCTGCACGGAGCAGGAAAGGCTCGGTCTTCTTCTGCGGGACGCCGACGAGTGAGTCGGCCTTCAGCGCGCGCTTCGCGGGCTCCCACCATTTTTTGAAAGCCGCTTCATTGAACACATCCGGCACGAGTTGCGCCGCGATCTGGTCCGCCGTCGCACGTCCCGCGAGGCTCTGGAGCACGAGCCGCACGAGTGCCGCAGGGTCGGACTGGCCAAGTTTCTTCACGCCATCGAGATCCTGGAATTTCTTCGCAGCGATGTGATCGGCTGGCAGCGCGGCGAGCGACTCGCCCGCGTATTGGAGCTGCATCGAGTGGCCCTTCTTCGATTTGAAATCAATCGTCGTCTGGCTGAGCAGGAAATCGTGCGCGACGATCACGCCGTAGCCCCAGCTCTTGTGCTGTACAAAGGTGCCCGGCGGGAGCTTCTCGAGGGCAGCCCCGGCAGTGGAATTGAGTTTGCCGGATTCGACTGCCTTCTTGATGTCTTCTGTCATAGGGCCGCGGAAAGTAGGGGTCATTGCTCCGGGGGAAAAGGGATTTCTTTGCCTGTCTTGCATTTGGCTGGCGGGGCAGGGGCAGATTTTCCAATTGAACAAGACCGCTCCCGCGCTGAGAGTATCGGTCCCTTAGGGGAATCCATGCTCGGTTTTTTTGAACGCCAGCGCCTTGTAAAAAAAGGCATCACTCCGCAAAAAACGCGCCGCCGCCTGACTCAGAGCGAAGTGGTGGAGACGCTTGAACATGGCGTGATCACACGCACGATTCTCGTCGTCGCAGCCGTCGCTGGGCTCCTCTGGCTCATGGCCGCCGGGTCGAGGCCGCTGCCCTCGGAGACCTACATCGTGGCGCTGCTGATTTTTTCCACCGCTACCGGGCACCTCTGCCTGAACCGCAAGGAAATCTGGGGCTCGAACTCGCGTCTGCTCCTGCTCTTTCTCATCGTGATCGGCCACCTCTCGCTGGCAAAATTTTGCGTACTGCAGGCGGATGCTGCGGTACACGGCACTGGCGATGGTCATTTCAGCGCACTGCAACTGCGGGAAATGTGGATGCTCGCGGTGCCGTTCGGCCTCGGGCCCGTGCTCGCGAGCGTGCTGCTCGGGCGCACCATGGCGGTGTTCGTATCAGTCTTTGGCACGCTGCTCACGTTGCCGGTATTTGTGAGCGTCAATGACGACGCGGTCTTCATCGTGACGAATGTCACCACGAGCCTCGTCTGCGGCTTCATCGCGATTTTTCTCACTGCAGAAGTGCGTAAGCGTGGCGACCTTCCCCGTGCTGGTTTCTTCGTCGGTCTCACCACATGGGTGCTCGCGGTCGCATTCCATAAAATCAACATCCTGCACATGTGGGCCGAGGGTGCCGCGCTGAACTATCAGACGCTGGGCTTCCAGTCCGTGGTGGCGATTGGCACGCCGATCATGATGACGCTCATCATCGTCGGCGGTCTGCCGTGGCTGGAGAGTCTTTTCCGCATCACCACCCGTGTGCGCTGGCTTGAACTCGCAGACCTGAATCACCCGCTGCTCCGCCGCATGACCATCGAGGCGCCGGGGACATTTCAGCATAGCCTAGCAGTCGCGAATCTCGCGGAAGGCGCGTGCGAAGCCATCGGCGCAAACCCCACGATGGCGCGCGTGTGCAGCTACTTTCACGACATCGGCAAACTCGTGAAGCCCGAGTATTTCACCGAGAACATGCGGCACGATCGGAATCCGCACGACGATCTCGCGCCGACGATGAGCGCGCTCATCATCGTTGCCCACGTGAAAGAGGGCATCTCGCTGGCGCTGGAGTACAAGCTCAATCAGGACATCATCGACACCATCCAGCAGCACCACGGCACCTCGATGGTGTTTTATTTTTACAAGAAAGCGCTCGATCAGCAGCAGGCTGCACGCACGGATGGCAAGATCGCCTCGATGCACGACGAGGATCTTCCCGAGGTCAGCGAGAGCAGCTTCCGCTACGGCGGGCCGAAGCCGCAGACCCGCGAAGCCGCGATCGTCAGCCTCGCTGATTCCATCGAGAGCGCCGCGCGCAGCATGGAGCGCGTGACGCCGCAGAAGATCGAGCAACTCATCACCGACATCATCCGGAAGCGCGTCGCCGACGGTCAACTCGACGACTGCGACCTCAAATTCCGCGACCTCGAGGAAATCGCCGAAGCCTTCCGCCACACGCTCAGCAGCATGATGCACTCCCGCGTCGCGTATCCCGAAGACAGAGACACGAAGACCAAACGCGGCTCGAGCGTGACGAGCGGCGTCCGCCCAAGGCGGGATGCCTCGGCGGCGTAGTTGGTGGATTTGCTTACAGCGACCAGACCGTCTTGCCGCCGACGATCGTGCGGACGGCGCGGCCTTTCACTTCCCGTCCGTGGAAAGGTGTGTTGCGGCTGCGCGAGAAGCTTTGCTCCTTGTCCACGGTCCATTCGAGGTCGGGATTGATGAGCGTGACGTCCGCCATTGCGCCGATGGCGAGAGTGCCGCGGTCGAGGCCGAGGAGCTTCGCGGGGTTGGAGGTGTAAAGTTCGATCAGCCGCGGGATGGAGATCGCCTTGCGCTGATGCACGAGGATGTCGAGGAACAGGCCAAGCTCCGTCTCCAAGCCAAGGATGCCGAAGGGCGCGAAGTCGAACTCGACCTCCTTTTCAAAGCCGCAATGGGGCGCATGGTCGCTGCCGAGAATCGTGATGGTGCCATCTGCGACACCTTCGATGAGCGCCTCGACGTGTGCCTGCGAACGCAGCGGCGGGTTCATTTTGAAATTCGTATCAAAGCCGCGCACAGACTCATCCGTCAGCGCAATATGGTGCGGACAAATCTCGCCCGAAAGCGGTACACCGCGCGCGCGGGAGCGGCGCAAAATGCCGACACTGCCAGCCGCGCTGAGGTGCTGGCAATGGATCGGCGTGCCGGTGAGTTCCGCGAGCAGTGCGTTACGCGCGACGATGATTTCTTCGCCGATGGCAGGCCAGCCGGGCAGGCCGAGTTCGGCGCTGACGCGGCCTTCGTGCATCACGCCTTTGCCGACGAGGCTGTAGTCTTGGCAATGATCCATGAGCACGAGATTGAACATCCGCGCATACTCGCAGGCGCGGCGCATCATCTCGTGGCTCTGCACGCAGTGGCCGTCATCGGTGATCGCGACGATGCCCGCCTTGCGCAGCGAGCCGATGGGCGCGAGTTCCTCGCCGGCGAGCCCTTTGGTGATCGCACCCGTCGGGAGCACGTTCACGCAAGCTTCCGCGCGCGCCTTTTCCAAAATCCACGTGACGGCGCTCGCGTTGTCCACGGGAGGCGAGGTATTCGGCATGCACACGACGGTCGTAAAGCCGCCCGCCGCCGCACACTTCGCACCGGTGGCGATCGTCTCCTTTGCCGATTGGCCGGGCTCACGGAAGTGGACGTGGATGTCGATCAGCCCTGGTGCGATCACGAGGCCGGTGCAGTCGATCGTTTCGACGCCGGATTGTGGATTTTGAATTTCAGATGTCGCGGCGATGCGATCATCCACGATGAGCAGGTCGCCGACTTCGTCGCGCTTGTTTGCGGGGTCGATGATGCGGCCGTTTTTGAGGAGGATGGAATTCATTCGGAAGTTCGCGCGCTTGCGCAGAGGAAGAGCACGGCCATGCGGGTGGCGAGGCCGTTCGTGACTTGTTCGAGGATCACGCTGCGGCCGCTGTCGGCGATGTCGCTGTCGATTTCCACGCCGCGATTGATCGGGCCGGGGTGCATGATGAGCGCGTCGGGCTTGAGTCGCTCGGCACGCGCTTTCGTCAAGCCGAAGAATGCGGTGTATTCGCCGAGGCTGGGGAAGTATTCCTTGCGCTGCCGCTCGTGCTGGATGCGCAGTAAATTGATGACGTCCACCTCGGGCAGCAGCTTGTCGAGGTCGTGCGTGATGGATACGCCGAGGGCTTCGAGCGAACGCGGGACGAGTGTCGGCGGGCCGCACAAAGTCACTCGCGCACCCAGCTTCAGCAGAGCGTGGATATTTGAACGAGCGACGCGGCTGAACAGAATGTCTCCCAGGATGGCCACATGCAGCCCGGCGACTTTGCCCTTCTTTTCGCGGATGGTGAAAGTGTCGAGCAGCGCTTGTGTGGGGTGCTCGTGCGCGCCATCGCCGGCGTTGATCACGCTGGCATGCAGCCGCTCGGCGAGGAACTGCGCCGCACCCGCGCTGCTGTGCCGCAGGACGATGATGTCGGCGAGCAGGGCTTCCAGATTCTTCGCGGTGTCTTTCAGCGTCTCGCCCTTCGAGAGGCTCGATGTGCTGGCGGAAATATTGATGACATCCGCGCTGAGACGGAATGCGGCGAGCTCAAAGGAGGCGCGTGTGCGGGTGCTCGGCTCGACGAAAAAGTTCACAAGCGTCTTACCTCGCAGCGCGGGAACTTTTTTTACCTCGCGGGCGCCGACGACCTTGAACGCGGCAGCCGTGTCGAGGAGTTGGGTGATTTCCGCGGCACTCAGTTCGGCGATGGATGTGAGATCCTTGCGGCACCATGCGGGCTGGTTTTGCGTGAGGGAGGTGATCATTCGGAAGCGCTGGAGCCGGGGGTGGAGTCGAGCCAGACGGCGTCGTCCGGTGTGCCATCGGTCGCCATGAAGCGCACATAGACGCGCTCGACGAGGGAGGTGGGGACATTCTTTCCGACATAGTCGGCGCGGATGGGCAGCTCGCGGTGGCCGCGGTCGATGAGCACCGCATACTGGATTTTCGCAGGCCGTCCGAAGTCCGCGAGCGCGTCCATCGCCGCGCGGCAGGTGCGTCCGGTAAAGGCCACGTCGTCGGCTAGGATGATGGTGCGATTTTCGAGGTCGTAGGGCAGCCGCGTCGGCACGATCGCAGGCATTGGCCGTCGCGCGAGGTCATCGCGGTGCATCGAGATATCCACGATGCCGGTCTCGATCCCGCTGCCGCCAAATTGCTGCACCAGTGCGGCGAGTTTCTCTGCGACCACGACTCCGCGTGAGGGGACTCCAATGATGGCGAGCCGACCAGGCTCGGGATTGCGCTCGATGATTTCGTGCGCGATGCGCTTCAGTGCGCGATCGATGGCTGCTGCGTCGAGCAGCAGGCGTGCGGTGGGGCTTGGTGGGTTTTGTTTGCTCATTTCTGGCCTCCTTGTGACCTCGCGGGGTCGTCTTAAAGGTGCCGACGACTTTTGCTATGCAGTCGCCGTGCTTTGCTGTTGTTCCCTGCGGGTCCGTCTCCAGTCAGCTCTGTGCTTCACGAGCCAGTCGAGCAGCGCCTTTTCAAATCCCACGTCGAACCCTGCCTTCTGGCTCTCGAAATACTTGTGTCGCATGATTTCCTCCCGCTCGGCGAGGAACTCCAGATAGAGGCGGGAACCCTTCAGCAGTTTGGAATCGGCGTCACTCATTGCGTGAAAGCTGTGACGATTTTATGGCGACGTCAAGACGCTCCACGAAGTTATCGCGAAAGCAGGGCGGTCGCGTCAAAGCTGGGAGGCATTTCAACGCCCAACGCCCAACGTCCAACGTCCAACGTCCAACGTCCAAGGTCAGAATCCGCGCGCGGAGCGTCGCTTGCTTTGGAAGTTGGGCGTTGGGCGTTGGACGTTGGGCGTTAAGCCCGCCGCAGGCGTCTTCCTGCCAGCGGACAGGTCTTCATCCTCCGAACAACGCATCATTTTGATGCGATTGCCCTATTCGCGAAAGCTTCATTGATTGACGGGGCCGTTGCATTGCATTGCGTTGCAGCGTGATTTTTTCCACCGACGCAGCTTGCCGGAAACACGACGCCGGGCCGGGCCACCCTGAGCAGCCGGCGCGCTACGACGCCGTGCTCGCAGCTTTGGAAAAGGGCGGTCTGCGCGCGAAGATGCACGACGTGCCGCCGCGCGCGGTGGCACGCGAAGACCTCCTGCTCGTCCACACCGCCGCGTATCTCGATCTCGCCGAGCGCGAGATCCGCCAAGGTGCGCACCAAATCAGCACCGGCGACACCGGCGTGGGCGCGCATTCGTGGGAGGCCGCGATGGCTGCCGCCGGTTGCGCGCTTGCGGCGACGGAGGCCGTGGTGAAAGGGGATGCGAAGACCGCATTCTGCCTCGTGCGCCCGCCGGGCCATCACGCGAGTGCCGCACGCGGCATGGGATTTTGCATCGTGAACAACATCGCGCTCGCCGCCCGTCACGCGCAGAAGCGCCTCGGCCTCGGGCGGGTGCTGATCGTGGATTGGGACGTGCATCATGGGAACGGCACGCAGGACATTTTCTACGCGGATGGCAGCGTGTTCTTTTTCAGCACGCATCAGTCGCCGTGGTATCCCGGCACCGGTGCGGCGAGCGAGACGGGTGAGGGCGCAGGGAAGGGGACGACGCTGAATTGCCCGTTGCCCGCCGGCAGCGGCCGCGCGGAAATCTTCGAGTGCTTCGAGCGGAAGCTCGTCCCCGCGATGGAAAAATTCCGCCCGGAACTCGTGCTCATCAGCGCGGGATTCGACTCACGCGTGGGCGATCCGCTTGGGCAATTCCTGCTCACCGATGCCGACTTCGCCGACCTCACGCGCATCGTGCGCGGCATCGCTGAAAAGAGTGCGCAAGGCCGCGTGGTGAGCATGCTCGAAGGAGGCTACAGCCTCACCGGTCTCGCGAGCGCCGCGACCGCACACTTAGCGGCGCTGGGAGCGTAGGCGAGGTTTTCAACCTCGCGCGGGCGAGCATAGCGAGGCGGCGTGGAGAGCGTGCGGATGCCGGAGAATTTTCTTTCAGCGCCGTCCCGCCAACTTCGTCCGTCCTCCCGCGCGAGGTTGCAAACCCCGCCTACAGCGCCGACACGACCGCGCGGATCCAGCGCCTTTCCAAAATGAACGACGGGTGCATCGCCGCCCACATGCGGACGTTCCGCGCCTGCGGCATTTCCGAGCTGCGTGCGGGAACGATGATCGTATCGAGCGGCGTGTAGAAGCTCGTGAATGGCACCCCGCGCAGCACATCCGCATCGCGCGTGAGGTCGGTCAGAAATGCGCTGCCGGGCCGCATCTGCACCCAGCCCGGAAGTCCGCCGAACCGCGCCATGTGCGTGCCGTGATGCGGCGTCGCCATCGTGATGAAGCGCCCGATTTTTCCCATGCCGCCGAGCCTTTGCAGGTAGTAGCGTGAAATGAGGCCGCCCATGCTGAAGCCGATGAGATCAAAACGACGCCCGGCGATTTTCTGGCCGGCAAAATCAGCGAGCTGCTGAGCGAGATCCTCGATTGGCGCATGCCCGCCATTCGGCGTCAGCGACGGTTGGAACACTTCGCGCCCCTGCGCGCGCAGATGCCGCGCGAGTCGCTCCATGTCATCGCCGCTCGAGAAAATCCCATGCACCAGCACGACCGGCGGCAGCGCGGGATCCGGCGCGATGGGCGGCGGGTCGAGGCGCGCGAGCGTCTTCGCCATGAATGCGACGAGCCTCATCGCTCAGGCGTGGGCATTCCGCTGGTAGTGCCGCACCTCGAAGTCCGCGGTCTTCAGCGCGATGTCCGTAAAATCGAACTGATGCTCAAACTCCGGGAAGAACGCATCGCCCTCGACGATCCGCGGCACGACCGTGAGATACAAATCGGTGCAAAGCGGCAGCATCCGCTCGTAAATCTGCGCGCCGCCGATCACGAACACTTCTCGCTGTGGCTTGTGTTTTTTCAGCGCGGCGAGGAAGCGCTCGACGCTCCGCACGAGCCACACTTCTCGCTGCGCGATTTTTTCAAACCCAAGCTGCGCTGGCCCACGCCGCAGCCGCGCATTCCAGTGACCCACGACTGGCTTCACACCGCAGCGCGCGGCAAATTCCGGGTCGCGCGCGAGCGTCATCGGCGCGCGGGTGAAGACGACGTTGGTGCGGTTCGGCAGCGGCTTCGGCAGGCTGTTGAAAGTCTTCCGTCCCATCAGTACGATGCCGCCGGTGGTGAGCTGCTTGAACCACTTGAAGTCCTCCGGCAGATGCCACGGAATCTGCCCGCCGTTCCCGATTACGCGGTTCAGCGACATAGCGGCGATGGCGATCATGAATTTAAGATTTAGGATTTAGGATTTAAGATTTCCGCGGCGCTCCGAAAACCGACAGCAGCCGTGTGAATCTGACTTCCAAAACTTCCAGACAGATGGAGCAGCCTCACGCAAAGGGTGCGAAGGACGCAAAGGTTTTTGAAGCACTCTTCCTTTGCGTCCTTGGCGAACTTTGCGTGAGGCATCCCCATGAGGATTCAGCACGCGACTAGACGGCGATCGGTGCCTTGATCACCGGATGCGGGTCGTAGCCCTCGATCACGATGTCCTCGAACTTGAACGCAAAGATGTCCTTCACGTCGGGATTCAATTTCAGCACCGGCAGCGTGCGCGGCTCGCGCGAGAGCTGGAGTTTCGCCTGCTCGACGTGGTTTGCGTAAAGGTGCAGGTCGCCGAAGGTGTGCACGAATTCCTTCGCGCGCAGACCGCACACCTGCGCGACCATGTGCGTGAGCAGCGCGTAGCTCGCGATATTGAAAGGCACGCCGAGGAAAATATCCGCGCTGCGCTGATAAAGCTGGCAGCTCAGCTCGCCCTCGCTCACGTAGAATTGAAACAGCGAGTGGCACGGCGGCAGCGCCATGCCCTCGATCTCCGCGGGGTTCCACGCGCTCACGATGAGCCGGCGGCTGTCGGGATTCTTTTTGATCTGCTCGATCACGTTCGCGATCTGGTCCACATGCTTCCCATCCGCGCCGCGCCAGTCGCGCCACTGCGCGCCGTACACGCGGCCGAGATTGCCTTCCGTGTCGGCCCACTCGTCCCAGATCGTCACGCCGTTTTCGCGCAGGTAGCGCGTGTTTGTCTCGCCTTTCAAAAACCACAGCAGCTCGTGAATGATGCTGCGTGTGTGGACCTTCTTCGTCGTGAGCAGCGGGAACCCCTCTGTGAGGTCAAAGCGCACCTGCGCCCCGAAAAGGCTGAACGTGCCCGTGCCCGTCCGGTCCGCCTTAAAGCGTCCGTGGTCCTGCACATGGCGGAGGAGATCGAGATACTGTCGCATCCCCGGCGGGATACGGGAATGCGGACGCGCGATGCAAGCATCCTCCGCATCATCGCTGCCAGCGTGTGATGCGCGCGGTCACTTTTTCGCCGCCAGCGATTCGAGGTAGTCGAGCAGGCTCGCAAATTCCTTCACGGTGAGATTGTTCACGAGTCCGGGCGGCATGATGGAGGTCGGCAGGGTCTCGCGCTTGGCGATGTCCTTCACGTCGTAGGTGGATTCCTGCGCGGCGACGTTGCGCACCGTGACCTTGTCCGCGCCCTCGCGCACGACGAAGCCCATGTTCACGGTGCCGTCCTTGAGCGTGAAGACATTCGTCGCGAAGCCCTGCGCGATCGTCTTGTTCGGATCGAGGATGTTTTCGGCAAGGTCGGGGCGCTTGTAGGTCTGCGCGATGTTGCCGAGATACGGGCCCTTCTGCGGCTGGTCCTGCGAGGTCGTGTGGCACGCGACGCAGGTGTTGCGCGTGAAGAGCTGTTCGCCGAGTGCGACATCGCCCTTGGTTTTCACAACCTGTGCGACGACGTCCTTCACCTGCATCGTTCCGATGAGTGGGCCGGTGTCCTTGGCCTTCTTTTCCAGGCGCATCTTGCCAGCCGCGCTCTTTGCCTCGTTCGCGACGGCCTTGTCGGGGTCATCAAGTGCGGCGAGGATCTTGTCGGCATACGCGTTGTGTTTGATCTCGCCCGCGGCCTTCAGGATCTGCGCGCGGCGTTTCGGGTTCTGCCAGCCGGTGTCGAGCGCCTTCGCGGAAAGTTCGCGCGGCTCGGGTGCGCCCGTCTTGCGCGCGCTGAGCGTGAGCAGCGCGGCGTCGGCCCAGAGCGAAATCTTGCCATCCATTTTCTCGGCGAGGGCTTCGATCATCTGGTGGTGGTTTTCGAGCTTCGGCGCACCGAGGAATGCGTTCCGTGCGGCTTCGCGATCCTTGTTTCCAGCCTTGATTTCCACGAGCTGCACGAGCGCCTCCAGCGACGCGCGTGCGCCTTCCACACTGTCCACTTTCGCCAGCGCGGTCACGGCCTGCGCGATGATGGGCGCGGCGAAGTCCTTCGACTGCGCGGCCTGCACCAGCAGCGGCACGGCTTCACTCGGGATGGAATCTGCGGCGGCAAGCTGGGCGACGAGATCGGGCAGCACCTTGGCGTCGGTCTTTGCGAGCGCGAGGATGCGCTGGAGTGCCTCGTTGAACTGAATGCGGTTGCGGTTCAGTTCGCTCACGAGGAACGACGCCTCATCCGGCGCGGCACTCGCGAGCGTGGACTTCAGCGCGGCGGCGATTTTATCCGTCTCGCTCCACGGGTCGGGCTGGTAGTAAGGCCCGCGATAATCCGGGCGCGTGCCCCAACTGTTGCCCGTCCACACGCCGTCGGTGAAATGCAGTCGGCACAGCGCGCTGAGGATGCCCTTGCGTGCCTCGATTCCATTGGTGGCTGCGAGCCGCTTCAGCAGTCCGTCCACGACCTGCGGCTTGTGCATCATGCGCAGCGAACGGAGCGCGCTGTCGCGGGTCTTCGACGGTGCCTTCGGATCGTCCACGATGGCAAAGGCGGGCTCCGGCGTGCCGAGCATCGCGAGCACGCGCTGTGTGGTGTGTGCGATCACGTCGTCGCCATCGCTGAGCAGCGCTGCGATTTCCGGCGCGAGAGAAGTGATGCGCTGTCGCGTCGCGCCGATGACTGCATTGAGCCGCGTTTGCGCGGCGTTGCTCTTCAGCCCTGCGGCGAAAAGTGAAGCTGGCACGAGGGACGCCGATTGCACCTTCGCCGCGAGGCCGGAATCGCCGAGCGCGAGCAGCACGTAGGGCTGGATCGTCGGCTCGCTCGCGAGCGCGGCGACGGCGCTGATGTTCGCCGCATCCGGCGTCCTCACATTCCGCTGCGTGACGCCATAGAGCGCGGCGACGCGCGTGGCGAGCGGCTTGGATTTGTCCGCGGCGAGCGCGAGCAGGAGCGCGCGTGTCGCGGGCTTGTCGTCGCGGCTGAGGATCGTGCGCTGCGCTTCGAGGCGCGTGCGGTGGCTTGGGGATGAAAGCAGCTTCACGAGCGCCTCGTCGCTGGACTTTTCAAAGTCGGGCAGCGCGAGTGCTTTGAAATCCTTCGGCGTCACGCGCACGATGTAGCCGACATCCGCGCCGACCCAGTTGAACGTCGCGCCTTTCCAGCTCGCCTGATACACGTGGCTCAGCGCGTCCACATCCGCATCGGTCGGGCGCGTCATCTTGATGAACGGCTCGGGCTTCTCCGTCTCGATGTAGGTCGAGCCCTTCTGCGTCACGCTGTGATGCCACAGCGCGCCGGTGCCCCAGTCCGCGGTGAGCGGCGCGTTGTTCCATTTTCCGAAGCCCGGCTCGTCGAGGAAAGTCGCGCCGCAGCCGGAGCCGCCGCCGTAGTCGTTGAGTGGTGCGACCTGCTCGTCCGGGAAGTTTTTGTAGAAGACCGGATAGCCGTGATTTTCCAGCCCGGTGAAATGATGGAACCGCACGTCCCAGCCGTCGCCGTCGTTCGTGTTGTCGCGGGCGAACATGTTCATGAGTGGGCCGACTGCGACCTCGAGAATGTTGCGCGTGCCGTGGCTCACGAGTTCGATCCCGGAGCCGTCTGGGCGGAAGCGGATCACGCCGCCGCCGCGATGCTGCAAGTGCCGGCCATCGGTGCCGACCGCGTCCATGAAACCGAAGTCGCCACCCGCGATGTAGAGGTAGCCGTCAATGCCGAGCTCGAGTCCGTTCGTCGTGTGATCTGCGGGACGATCCGCAAAGCCGAACGCGATCCCTTTGATCAGCGTCATCTCCTCGGTCGCGACGCCGGTGTGATTTTTGTCAATGTAAACGCTGATGTCCGGCGGATGGATGAGGTAGAGCCGGTCGCGATCCCACACGAGGCCGCGCGGCGAATCCACGTCCTTCACAAATTCCTTCACGTCGTCCGCGCGCCCGTCGCCATCCGTGTCGCGCAGGCGCACGATGCGTCCGCGATGCGGCTGGCGTCCGAGCGAACCGTTGCCATCGCTGGAGACGTAGAGCGTGCCGTCCACGGCTGACGAGATGAACACGGGGTAGTTCGCCGCCTTCGAGTTCGCGAAGAGCGACACGTCGAATCCCTCCTGCACCTTCACGTCCTTCAAAATCTCCGCCTCCTGCTCGGGCGTGAGCTTCACGATGGCCGGCGGGATGTTGCCTTCCTTGCTCAGCGGATCATTTGGGTCGGCGGCGTTCTTGCTGCCCTGCTTCGCCGCCTGCGCCTGCTGCTTCGCATCCACTTTCGGTGCGAGTGCCTTGATGCCGTCGCCCTTCACCGTGATTTCCTTGATGCTCGCCCAGCCGCCATTCGAGCCGAGGCATGTCACCCTGATGAACTTCGCCTGCAGCGCCGCGAAGCTGTGCTCATTTACGCCCTTGCCCTGGCCGTCCTTCGCATCTGCGAGCGTCGTCCACGCTTTGCCATCGGCGCTGCCCTCCACGACATGCTTGTAGGTCGTGTTGCCGCCTTCCCACGCAATCTTCACGCCGCTGATCGTCTGCGGCTTCTCAAATTCCAGTTGCAGCCACTGCGGCTGCGACGCACCGCTCGCGCACCAGCGGCTGTTCGCGTCGCCGTCCACCGCCTTCCACGTGTAATTGCCTTTGCCGCTCTCCTCGCTGGAGGCCGTGACTGTCACCACCGTCGCGTCCTTTGCCGGAGCCGGCGGCGCGGCGACAGCCTTCTCCTTCTCCGGCTGCGGCATTGCCTTGATGAAAGTCACCTCGTTCTTGCCGGTGAATGGCTTCAGGTAATCCGCGTTCAGCTTGTCGCACGACCACAGCAGGCCGCGCGTGACGAGATCGAGGTAGCGCTCGTCGGCGACGGTCACGTTGTTGTGCCCGATGGTCGTGCTGAAAATGCGCGTCTTCTTCGGCCCGTATTCATTCGTCCACGCGACCACGAAGCTCACCGGCTCCTCGCTGCCGTCCTTTGCCTTTTGCGGCTGCGTGCCCGTCGCGAGCGGCGTGCCGCCGTGCATCTTCACGTTGTTGTAGAGTTCCTCGTTGATCGTCGTCCAGTCGGCGAGCCCCTTCGTGATCGGATGCGCGGCGTCCGAGAAATGAATCGCGATCGGCTTCTGCCAGTTGTGCGCGCTCGACTGCAGGCCGAGGTATTTGAACCAGTCATCCGTCCCCGTGCGGTAGCAGTGCATCGCGCAGTGCAGATTCACCGCGGGCACCGTCTCGTGCGCCCTGATGATGTTCTGCACGAGCGGCAGATCCTTCACGCCTGCCGCGCACTCATCGTGGATGATCACATCGTAGCCCTTCGCCCAGTCCGCCTTTTCGTAGAGCGGAAAGTGCGGCGTCGTGCCCTTGTCGTCCGTCCAGAGCACATCCACCTGCACATTCGCGCGCGCCTGGATTCCTTCGCTCAGGATCTTCGGCTGATGCTCGTAATCGTGGCAGCACCCGCCCGCGATGATGAGCGCGTGGAGCGGCTTCGTTTCCGCCTGGGCAAAGGCGGAGGCGAGGAACACGAGGGCAGGAGTGAGTTTGCGGAGCATGGATTGGGAAAAGTGAGGCGTGTGGAGTGAGGCAAAGCCGCGCCCGTGGAAAGTCTTTGATACAGCGTACGGAGCGCCGCGCGTCCCGCCGGCCAAGTCGCCTCACGCGCAGCGTCACTTCCTCCTCACCTGCAAACGCCGGAAGACAAAGTGCGCCTGCGGCGATTTTTTTCGTGGCCGCCGGGGACGGGCGGCGCTCCATGCGGCGGCGCTCCGCACTTGCCGCTGTCCGCCCGCATCGCCAACGTCCGCGTCTTCATGCCCGCGCTCACGCTTACCCAATGGCTCCTCTGCATCCTCGCGGGCCTCGGCGTCGGCGTGGCAAAGAGCGGCTTCGCCGGCGTCTCGCTCGTGCATGTGCTCGTGATGGCCTCCATCTTCGGCGACAAGGCCTCCACCGGCGTCGTCCTCCCCATGCTCATCGTCGGCGACATCTGCGCCGTCATCGCCTTCAAAAGGCACGCCGTCTGGAAACACGTCTTCCGCACCCTGCCCATCGCCTGCATCGGCGTCATCGTCGGCACGTGGCTCATGACGCGCATCCCCGCCACCGCCTACCGGCCCATCATCGGCTGGACCGTCCTCACGCTCGTCCTCGTGCAAGTGTGGCGCATGTGGAAGCCCGCGATGTTTGAAAAGGTGCCGCACTCGCTACCCTTCGCCGCGACCATGGGCATGCTCGCCGGCATCACCACCATGATGGCGAATGCCGCCGGCCCCGTCATGGGCCTCTACTTCCTCGCCGTCGGCCTGCCGAAATTCCAGCTCACCGGCACCAGCGCGTGGTTCTTCCTCATCATCAATCTCTACAAGGTTCCCTTCAGCCTCGGCCTCGGCCTCATTGGAAAGGACACGCTCCTCTTCAATCTCGCGCTCGCCCCCGTCATCCTCGCCGGCCTCTTCCTCGGCCGCTGGCTGCTCCACCACGTCCCGCAGAAGCTCTTCGACGGCCTCATCCTCGCCTTCGCCGCCATCGCCGCCCTCATGCGGATTGGGGTGTTTGGGTAGAAAGGCTCACGCCCTCGGCCCACCCGGCCAGTCCCGCAGGCACGGTGCTTGGCGAGGCGGCTGCGGAAGCAGGAGCCGTGACATGCACGCCCATTGGCGGCAGCGCATGGTTATTGACCCGGCTACAAAACAAGTGGCAACGCGTCCTTAATCCTAATGCGGTCATTTGGATTCGGGTTTTGGAATCTTTATGAATTCGTCGATTAGGAAATAGCCACGATAGACGTTCTTGACGAGTCCCCCGAAGTTCGGCACGCCCGGCAGTGAGTCCGGCTTGCGAGGCGCAGAGTAGCCGTCGTAAACGACGAAGACGATGCGGCGGTAATCGTCGCGAGGCTGAGTGCCGTTGGCCCAACTGACCCGAGCGGTTGCGGTGAAGAATACTGGGTTCTGTTCCTTCGATGTCCAATTGCCGGTGAGCATGCGGCCGGAAATGCCGGCTGGGAATGAGCGGAAAGTGCCATCCTGAGCAAAGACGAAATATGAAGAACCGTCGGAGAGAACCAACTCTCCATCGCGCTTGAGGATTTCGAGTGCAGACTTTGATTCGGTCTCGGCGAGAGCAAGGCTCATCGCCAGCATCAGAATAGTTGCCAAGGTCTTCATAGCAGGACGCGCGTAGCAACGCCTAACGACCCCAAGCTCAGCGACTCGCGGAGCTGGCGCGCTGGCTGCGTGGTGGGGGAAAGGCGGAGGCCGGAAGCAGCCAGCGTGACAGCCGGAGCAGTTCGCTGCAGCGCATGGTTAGGCGTTGCGGTCATTGTTCTAAGGCGCTTTGGCATCCGAAGACGGGGCAAAGGGAGCGAGGGTGAACTCGTAATGCGTGCCGCCGCCGATGAGATGCTCTTGTGTCTGGTCTTTGTAGTCGTCATCCTCCGCGAGCATAAAGCGCGAGTGAGCGACGCAATCGCGGGTAAGCGTGAAGCGGTAAGTAATAGTGTGCTTCTGATTTCGAGTGTCAGGAGCAACGTCGCACTCCGCAAATAAACCGGACTTGCCGGCGACTCTCAGAATCGCGTAGCGTGAAACCTGCAAACCGGAGTCTGCGGGAAAGGACTTAGCTTGGGCGAGGTCCCGGATGATCGTGAATCTGACTGTTCCGTCCTCCTGGTTCTCAACCTTCATTGAGAAGCCGTGTGCTTGAAGGCTGGCAGGCGTCACAGTCGCACCTACTTTTGCAGCGTGTGTCGTTATGGGGGCGAGGCACAGAAGCCCGAGGAGCGTAGCGGTCAGAATCGCGAACCGGGTAATCGAAATGGTGTTCATACTGAAGTGACGGCTGAGGGTCCTGGTTTGTTAGTGAAATCGAGTGGTCTGCTTCCGTTCACACGAGACGCGTAGCGACGCCTAACGACCCCAAGCTCAGCGACGGCGGAGCGTGGCGCGGTAGCTGCGTGGTGGGGCGAAGTGAAGGCATACGAGCTAGAGAAAAAGGTGGCTCGGACGAAACGGGTCCGAGCTAGAAATAGCAGCTACCGTGACACGCGGAGCCGTTCGCTGCAGCGCATGGTTAGGCGTTCGGTTGGACTCGGAAAAGGCAATCGAAAAGGAATGCTTCATACGGATGAGAGGCGCCGCTCGAACTGAGCGTAGAAGCGCAAAATGAGCGCGTCAGTAGAAAGTCTTTCCACGTCGTCAGTTGTTTGGCTGTTGTCGTTGAGAGTTGCGCTGACGATGTCTCGGACACAGTGAACCTGATGAGGATGAAGCCTCCAACCAAAGGCGTCGGAGCGGAGGACTGCACAGAGAAGTTCAATCGCGTCAGGTTCGGTTCGGAGTCGGTCCAAGGCGAGCGGAATCAAGATGTCGTAGTCTGCTCCGATGTCCAATAGGCGCGCGAACGCGGTAGGTGTGAGTTGGTTGATTGGTGTTTGTCTGAATTCGTGTCGCTCGCGCATCAAAAAGGTCGCCGAGGGCGGGGCTGGCCCCCAGTCAGTTCCGCTTAGTTCGGCTAAAGATTTAGCGATGTCCATTTTGGCGATGCGCGAGAACGCCTAACTCTGTTTAGCCACACTTGTTTCCGTATATCCGGGTAATGCTGGAAAAATGGGTGGGAACCATCCGGCTGCTGCTTTCCCGGCCTCATTCTGCTTGCAAGGAGAAAAGGCGTGGCGGCATTTCCTCGGTCTTTTCTGGACGGGAGGGCTCATGGGTGGGGACGCTGTTGCGGTGGGGGGCGGGTGTCAATCGCACGTTTGGAATCCGAAGGTGGGGCAGTGTCACGGTCTTCGACGCGGGGAGGAATTCACGCGGGAAGGCGGAGGGGTTTGCAGGGGCACACAGGGTCTCCGGGCTTCTCGGCGGAAGGGCAGACGAGATGCCTGCGAAATACGCGAAAAGCCGTGAAAACATGGAGGTTTCCCCGTTCCTTTTCGTGCCTTTCGTGGGCGTCTCGATGGAATCAGCGGTTCCTTAGAAATGGCGGGAATGCGGAGCCGAGGGGTGAAAGCTTGGCCTCTTGTCCGCCGGGCGCGCAGCGATGGAACGGGCTTTCAGCCCTCTTCTCTAGGTTGCGTCGTTCGTGGGGCGATGCCCCAGGCTGATATGGAGGCGGGCCTTTGGCCCTGAGGAGCGACTTTCGGTACACACTCTTAGAGACTGTGTAAAAAGCCCCGGATGAGACTCGCGCAAAGGCGCAAAGGCGCAAAGATTCCCAGATAAAAGCCCCTTCCTTTGCGTCTTTGCGCCTTTGCGCGAGCAACTTTTTGAGCATGCTCTTAGGGCTTTGGAGCAAAGGCCTAGTGCTTTGGCGCAAACGCTTAAAGCATGTCGAAAAAGTCCCGGATGAGATTCGCGCAAAGGCGCAAAGGCGCAAAGATTCCCTGATAAAAGCCTCTTTCTTTGCGTCTTTGCGCCTTTGCGCGAGCAACTTTTTGAACATGCTCTTAAGGCTTTGGAGCAGAGGCCTAGTGCTTTGGCGCAATCGCTCAAGGCTTTGCTCCAACTCCTCAAGGCTTTGAGGCAAACGCTTAAGGCTTCGGATCAGACGCTCAAGGCTTTGCCCCAAACTCCCTACGCTTTGCCGCAGACTCTCTACGATTTGCCGCAGACTCTCTACGCTTTGCCGCAAAGCCTCTACGATTTGCCGCAAAGCCTCTACGATTTGCCGCAAAGCCTCTACGATTTGCCGCAAAGCCTCTACGATTTGCGGCAAAGCCTCTACGATTTGCGGCAAAGCCTCTACGATTTGCGGCAAAGCCTCTACGATTTGCGGCAAAGCCTCTACGATTTGCGGCAAAGCCTCTACGATTTGCGGCAAACTCTCTACGATTTGCGGCAAACTCTCTACGATTTGCGGCAAACTCTCTACGATTTGCCGCGTTGCGTTTACTTTATTTTCAGGCCTGTGCGGGCGGCCTGTTTTCATAGGTGCGGGCGGGCTCGGCAAGGGCGGCGATGGACGCGGGGCGGGTATGGGGCTTGCTATTCTTGGATGCCAAATACTCATTATGCCTACTCCACCCACTTGGGACACACCTGGACTTACTTGGGACTTGGGAATATTACTCCGGCAATTAAACAGATGGCAGTCTCCGTTTTAATCCTAATCCTAATCTTAATTGTCTGAGCGGTGAGATTAAAATTAGGATGAGGATTAAGATTAAGGATGCGTTGCCACTTGTTTTGTAGCCGGGTTAATATTGTCGCCGACGCTACGCGTCTCTTCGTCCGACTATTTGTGAAATATGGTATGAGGCGGCGCTTCCACGCTCTCAGATGAATGGTCAAACATCCAACCGTGGTAAGGAATGGTAGTGGTTCAATTTGCACCGCCAAGACGCCAAGCAGCCGAGATCGGGAAGTGCGAAATCAAGAAACCGCTTTCAGGACTTGTGCTTTTGCTCGCGTGGCGTCTTGGCGTCTTGGCGGTTTCAAGAAACTGAGCCACTACCGATGCTTCCATTCGTGGTTCCATCCTGTGCGAAATTATCGGATGGAAGAGCGCACACCATTTTTCGCATGACCCAGCCCGCATCCCAATCCCACCCGCACGATCCGCTCCACGGCGTCACACTGGAGACCATCGTACAGCACCTCTTCGAGCAGCACGGATGGGATGAAATGGCGCGCCGCATCCCGGTGCGTTGTTTTGAGTTTAATCCCTCGGTGAAATCCAGCCTCACCTTTCTCCGCAAGACCCCTTGGGCGCGCAAACGTGTCGAGGACTGGTTTGTCGCCGAGATGCCGCGCTCGCCCGGCAGCGGCGATTTCTGAGGCGCCGCTCCTCAGCAGCGAGTCGCAGCGAAGTGATGGGGATCGCCGGTTTCCATTTGCATCGCGCCGCGCGCTGTCCATCTTGCGCGCCCGAATGACCATTCGCCACTGGCTTGCCGCCTCCCTGTTCCTCGTCCACTCCGCATTTGCGCAGCCGAACGAAATCCGAAAATCACTCTGCCGTATCAACAACACCGCGCAGGAGTTCAACTACCGCGTGCCGTGGCTGCCGGGGCAGATGAGCGGTGGCTCGGGCACGGGCTGGCTCGTGAGGAAAGACCGGCTGATGACCAATGCGCACGTGGTCTCGAATGCAAAGCTGCTCACCGTAGAAAAGGAGAATGATCCGAAGAAGTACGTGGCGACGGTGGAATTCATCGCGCACGACTGCGACCTCGCGCAACTGAAGGTCGAGGATCCCGATTTTTGGAAAGACACGAAGCCGCTGGAACTCGGTGGGGTGCCGGAGATCGAGAGCAGCGTGACGGTATATGGCTACCCGATCGGCGGCGAGCGCATGAGCGTGACGAAAGGAATCGTGTCGCGCATTGATTTCCGCACGTACGCGCATTCGGTGATGGATTCGCACCTGTGCATCCAGATCGATGCAGCGATCAATCCCGGCAACTCAGGCGGGCCGGTGATGCAGGGCGGAAAAGTCGTGGGCGTCGCCTTTCAGGGGCTCGGCGGGGCGGATGCTCAAAACGTGGGCTACATGATCCCGACGCCGGTGATCGGTCACTTCCTGAAGGATGTGGAAGACGGGAAATACGATCGCTACATGGATTTGAGCATCGGGACCTTTCCGCTGCTGAATGCCGGGCATCGGCGCGCATTGAAGTTGCCGGATGATGATCGTGGCGTGGTGGTGACGACCGTGGGCAGCGCGAGTGTGTGCGACGGCAAGCTGAAGCCGGGCGACGTGCTGCTGAAGATCAACGACGTGGACATCCAGAGCGATGGCATGGTGCAGCTCGAAGGCGAACGCGTGCAGATGGCGGAGGTCGCGGAGAGGAAGTACAAGGGAGATAAGATCCGCTTTGACCTGCTACGCGACGGGAAGCCGACCACGGAGGAGGTGACCTTTACCCGCGCATGGCCCTACATCCATCAGGCGACTAGCTACGATGAGCCGAAGTATGTCGTCTTTGGCGGCCTGCTCTTCCAGCCGATAAATCGCAATCTGATCATGACGTATCAGTTCGCGAGCCCGCGCATCTTTCACTACTTCGCGCACTTCATCGACGAGGAGATGTACAAGGAGCGCGACGAGGTGATCGTCCTCACGGCGCTGCTGCCGGACCCGATCAACACCTACCTCGATGAGTTCCGCGAAGGCGTCGTGAAAAGTGTGAACGGTGTCGCAATCCGGAGCATGAAGGAACTCGCCGCCGCCCTTGCAAAGCCCGCGGACGAATACCTGATCGAATTCGACGGCGCGGGCCGTCCTCTCGTGCTCCTGCGCGCGGATATCGACGCCGCACGCGAACGAATCCGCCAGCGATACAACGTGCTGAAGGAGCAGAATCTCGACGATGAAGGCACAACGGGAGTGCGCTGAAACATGAACGCCAATCTTTCAAAATCCATGCGCCGCATTTCATTTTTCCTCAGTCTTCTGCTGCTCGTCACCGGCTTCGGCGATGCCTCGGCTGCGGATAAAAAGCTGAGCGTCGTCCGCGTCAATGTGACCACGCAATCGTGGGACTTTCATCATCCGTGGGGCAAGCGGCAGCCGTTCACGCGTCGTGCGATCGGTGCGGTGCTGCCGGGTGCGCGCGTGCTCGTCACTGCGGAACTCGTGGCGAATCTCACCTACCTCGAACTCGAGACACCTGAAGGCGGGCGGAAAGTCCCGGCGACAGTCGAGGCCGTGGACTACGAGGCGAATCTCGCGGTGCTCAAGACCGATGCGGCGGACTTCCTCGCTGGCGTGCCGGAATTGCAGGTCGCCGAAAGTGCGATCGGCGACACGCTCAGCGTGTGGCAGCTCGAAAACAACGGGCGTCTGCTCGTGACGCAGGGACCGATGACCACGGCGGAAGTCGCGGCGTATCCGGTGGACGGGGCATTCCTCATCTATCGCATGACGGTGCGCCTGCAGGGACGCGAGAGCAGCTTCACGCTCCCCGTCGTGCATGATGGAAAACTCACCGGTGTGCTGATGGGCTACGACGCGCAGTCGAACAACGCGAACATCATCCCCGCGCCGATCATCCGCCATTTCCTGAAGGACATCGAGGGCGGCCACTACGAAGGATTCCCCCGCGTGAGCTATGCATACAGCATGACTCGCGATCCGGCGTTGCGACGCTTCGCGAAAATCCCGGACGATGTGACGGGCGGCGTCTATATCACCGACACGCTGAAGGACGGCCCTGCGGCAAAGGCAGGCTTGCTGAAAGGCGATGTGCTGTTTGCGGTGGATGATTCCCCGGTGGATCAGGATGGGAATTTCCCAGACGACGCGTACGGCCAGATTTCCGTCGGGCATCTTTTCAATACGCATCATTTCGTCGGCGACAAAGTGAAGCTGCACATCGTGCGTGCCGGCGAGCGCAAGGTGCTGGAGGCAACGCTCACGCACCGTCCGGCTTCGAGCTACGTGAGCGATCCTTACATCATCGACCGCCGCCCACGCTTCGTAGTCGTCGGCGGACTCATTTTGCAGGAGCTTTCTAGGCAATATCTGAAGGACTTCGGCGCCGACTGGTTGCGCCGTGCGCCGGAGCGGCTTGTGTATTTTGATCGCGTGCAGACCGAGCTTTTCAAGGATGGCCCACGCAAGCTTGTCTTCCTCAGCCGCGTGCTGCCGACTTCCGCCACTGTCGGCTATGAGGATCTGGCCAGCCTGCTCGTCAAGAAAATCAACGGCGTGGAACTGCAGTCGCTCGACGATGTACCGAAGGCGCTGGAGAAGCCCGAGAATGGGTTTCACAAGATCGAATTCGAGGAAGACCCGAAGACGATCTACCTCGACGCCTCGGAAATCCAGAAGACCGAGCGCAATGTGCAGATGCAATACCGCCTGCCGACGCTGAAGTTTCTGGAGTAGCGCGCTTACTTGATCGGGCGTCCGATGAGGATGCCTGTGTGCGTCGCGTGTTTATTGAGGTAGTCGCTCAGTCGGCATTCGATGACCACCTTGCCGTAATTGGACGGCGCGCTCGCGTGCATGAGGCACAGGATGCCGTCCTTCCGAATCGCAAGGCCGACGTGTGTCGTGCCGTAGCTGTCACCATCACGGCCGATGATGCCGATGATGTCGCCATTCTGGATCTGGTCTTCAATGTCGCGCACGCGTGATTTCGGAATCATCGCGAGCGGCTGACGACGTAGGCGGGATTCCAATTCCGTGATGCCTGCCCGCAGTTCGGGGTTTGCGCGCATGTAGCGATATTTTTTCCAATTGTGCGTCATCTCGATCGCGGAGTTCGTCACATTCACTCCGCCCAAGCTGCGCGTGAGATCGCGGATGAGGCCGCGGCGCGCGTTGTCGTGCAGCCAGTCCTCGAGGTAGTGCAGGCGTGAGAGATAGCTGCCGGTGCATTCGCCGCCCCAGTAGCGATCTTTCTCGATGCAGCGCAGCAGGGTCTCGGGCGTCCACTCGGACTCGGGCTCCTCGACCATGCGGGCAAAGGCGAGCGACGTCTCGAAAAAGGTCCAGCAATCGAGGCCGGTGAGATTCACGCTCGGCGCCTCGATGCGGTCGTCGATCTCCAGCGTAAAGCCCTTGTACGGGGTGCCGAGGAGCATCTGCCCGAACCATGCCGTGCGTTCCCCGATGGGCAATGCCCGCACGCGGTCTGCGATGGGGCGGAGCTGCCGCACGCGCGCCTCGAAACGATCCTGCCCGATGAATACGGTACCCATCGGCAGCAGCCCAGTGTGCCGCGCGCGGGCTACAGGCACGTCTCCTCCGAGGAGCAAAAGTGCGGCGAGGACGGCAACGGCTGGGCGATTCATGCGCAACCTTTAGCGGCATTGGCTGCCGATTTCAAAAGCGAATCGCCAAATCGGCGGACACCTCGACGATATGACCCCTGTTGCTGCGGCACACCATTGCCAACTCGCGCTCGACATTTCGTACTCCGGGCTGATTGATTGCCCCAAACCCAAAACCTCAAAGACCACCACCGACCATGAACATCCAGAAGATGATGAAGCAGGCGCAGAAGATGCAGGCAGAAATGCAGAAGACGCAGGAGGAACTCGGGCAGCGGACCGTCGAGGCCACCGCCGGCGGCGGGAAAATCACCGTCACCGCTAATGGGGCGGGGGACATTCTCTCGATCAAAATCAGCAAGGACGTGGTGGACCCGAACGATGTGGAAATGCTCGAAGACCTCGTCCTCACCGGCGTGCAAAAAGCCATCGAGGAAGGCCGCGCGCTCATGCAGGCCGAGATGGGTAAAATCACCGGAGGCATGGGCATGCCGCCGGGGCTGGGGTTCTAGTTATTCCGCGTTCACCGTCTGCTGTCTGCGGAGCTGCCCGCACGCCGCGGCGATGTCGTGGCCTTTTTCGCGGCGGATGGTGGCGGGGATGCGGGCGCGTTCGAGCACGGCCATGAAGGCGTCCTGCCGCACTTCGTCCGGGCGTTTCCATTCGAGGCCATCGACGGCGTTGTAGGGGATGCAGTTCACCTTTGCGCCGACTTTGTTCGCGACTCGTGCGAGGTCCGCGGCGTTTGCCGGCGAGTCGTTGATTCCTTCGATCAGGATGTATTCGAAAGTGATGCGCTGCTTCTTTTTCGAAGCGTGATACGCGCAGGCGTCGAGCAGTTCGGCGAGCGGGAACTTGCGGTTCACGGGCATGATCTGGCCGCGCACTTCGTCCGTCGCGCCGTGCAGCGAGATGGCGAGCCGGATCTGGCGCGGTTGATCGGCGAGTTGGCGGATCTGCGGTGCGAGGCCGCTCGTGGAAATGGTGATGTGCCGCGCGCCTAGGCCGATGCCCCACGGGGAATTGATGATGTCGATCGCGCGCATGAGATTCGCAAAATTCGCGAGCGGCTCGCCCATGCCCATGAAGACGAGATTGCTCACGCGTTCGCCAGAGAGGCGCTCGGCTTCGATGAGCTGCCCGGCGATTTCACCGGGTGAGAGATTGCGCGCAAATCCATCGAGCCCGCTCGCGCAAAACTTGCACCCATAAGCGCAGCCCACCTGCGTACTGACGCAGAGTGTGCGCCGGTCGCTCGCCTCGCCGTAGAGCGCGGGCGACGCGGGGATGAGCACGCTCTCGATGAGCGCGCCCTGCGTTTCCTTTCCTGTCGGCGGAAGACGGAACAAATATTTCCGCGTGGTGTCCTCGCTGCCGAGCGTGCGGAGATTTTCCAGCCGGAGAAAGGTGAACGCCTCGGCGAGATCGGCACGCAGCGCTGCGGGCAGATCGCTCATCTCGGCAAAGGATGTGACGCGCTTTTCGTAGAGCCAGCGGAGCACTTGCGCAGCGCGGTATTTCGGCTGCCCGCGCTCCATCAGTGCAGCCTCGATCTCGGCAGGGTCGAGACTCTGGATGGCTTGCTGTGGCGGCGCTTCGGGCATGGGCACACACATGCCCCACGAGCGGAGGAACGCCAAGCGGAGAGTGCCACAGGCGCTGAAGACCGATTCCGGACATCACCGCACTGCCTGCGCGCTTGCCACGCACCGCGCGCCACATAGTCTGCGCGCCCTTCATGTATTCCACTCACGAAATTTTTTCCAAGATGCCGCCATCGGCCTCCGCGCTGCTTTTCTCCCACCTCGCCGAAAACGAGAAACCTCTGATGAGGGCGACCATCGAGACGTTGTCCAAGCAGCGCAAGCTGCGCCCGGTCTTCGTCGAGCGGAAGCCGAAGACGGAGCGCATTGCGTGGCTCAGCGACGCGCTCGGCCGCAAGCAGAACGAAGGCGTCGCCGCGCACCTGCTGCAAATCTGGCTCGTCGGCACTCAGAAAGAACTGCTCTGCGATTTCCTCGACGGCCTGGGCATCGCTCACGATGAGCACGGCACCGTGGAAGAACTTCCTGATGCACCTGAAAAGGCGAAGCTCGCCGAAGTCGTGGACACGCTGCTCGCGAAGCATGATCCCGCAGTGGTCGCTGTCTATCTCCATGCCTTCCTCGCTACCAGCGATGCGGATTGGACTGCGCTCGACGAACTGCTCGGTGAGGATGCGCGCCTGAAGCTCGGGTAATTACAAGAATTCGGGATGCAATGAGCGCCCGCATTTTTCGTCTTAATCCTAATCCTAATCTCAATCTTACTCCGTATCGTCTGTGCCGCTCGGGTGGGGGATTAAGATGAAGATTAGGATTGCGATTAAGAGTTGATGCAACCGCTGCTCGAACATTTCGGCGTCGCCGTCGGCGCGATCACCGGTGCGCTCGCAGGGCGGGGCAAGCGCGTGGATTTGTTCGGCGTGCTCGTGCTCGCGATCGTCACGGCCTTCGGCGGCGGCACGATCCGCGACCTCGTACTCGGCGAACGTCCGATATTCTGGGTTCGCGACGGCAGCTTTGTGATCACCGCAGTCATTGCGGGATTGGTGACGTTTCTCATCGCGCGCATCCGTGATCTTCCGAGCAATGTCCTGCTTATCGCGGACGCCCTCGCGCTTGCATTCTTCACGGTCCTCGGCGCGGAAAAGGCGCTCGCGATCCATGTCGCGCCACAGATTGCGGTAGCGATGGGCGTGATCACCGGTGTCGCCGGCGGGGTGTGCCGCGATGTACTCATGAGCGAAATTCCACTCGTGTTCCGCCGTGAAATTCACCTTTACGCGACGGCGTCCGCAATCGGCGCGGGAGTTTTTGTAGCAATGCGCCATTGGCTTCCCGATCGCACCATGGCGCTCATTGCAGGCACGCTGGTCACGCTTGCGCTGAGGCTTGCAGGCATCCGCTGGCGGCTCGGGTTGCCGTATTTCGACGAGCCTTCGCGCGACGAAATCCCTCGGCCCTGACGCTTTTCGTTGCGCGCGATGCCGCACTCGCGCTAGCTGCACTGCATGGCAAACGTTGTTTTTCTGTGGCACATGCATCAGCCGTACTACGTGAACCCCACGTCGAAGGTCGCGATGATGCCATGGGTCAGGCTTCACGCGGTGAAGGGCTACCTCGACATGATCACCGTGCTCGCGGATTACCCGGAGGTGCGCGTGAACTTCAATCTCACGCCCGTGCTCATGCTTCAGATCGAGGAACTCGTGCAGGGAAAAATCCGCGACCTCTGGCTCGATTGGTCACGCAAGCCGGCGACGGACCTCGATGAAAATGAGCGGCTCGCGATCCTCGAAAACTTCTTCAAAATCCAGCACGACAATCTGCTCAAGCCCTTCCCGCGCTACGCAGAGCTGTATGCAAAGCGCGGCGCAAATTTCCAGCGCGACCGCGTGCGGTCCGAGTTGCGGCACTGGAATGCGGACGAGTTCCGCGAT
This sequence comes from Chthoniobacterales bacterium, assembly GCA_038227825.1. Taxonomy (GTDB): domain Bacteria; phylum Verrucomicrobiota; class Verrucomicrobiia; order Chthoniobacterales; family Chthoniobacteraceae; genus SXWH01. Next base: position 62,828 of record JBBRPQ010000003.1, on the reverse strand, counting down.
CTGCAGGTATGGTATAATCTCGCGTGGTGCGGCTTCACCGCGACGCGGCTCTACCCCGAGCTTGCGGAGATGAAGCGCAAGGGGCGCAATTTTTCCGAGGAGGAGAAGCTGCGCGTGCTCGCCATCCACATGGAAATCCTCGCGAGCATCCCGCAGCTCTACGCGGATGCGGAGACGCGCGGGCAGGTGGAACTCACGACGACGCCTTTTTTTCACCCGATTCTCCCGCTCGTGTACGACAGCGATTTTGCCTCGCGATCGATGCCGGGGCGCGGGCTGCCGCGGCGTTTTCATTGGCCGCAGGATGCGCAGGCGCAGCTCGACCTCGCCGTCGCGCAGCACACGCGGATGTTTGGCCGTGCGCCGCGCGGGCTGTGGCCCAGCGAAGGCAGCATCGCACCGGAACTCGTGCCGCTGATGGAGAAGGCGGGCATCAAATATTTTTGCTCGGACGAGGAGAATCTTTTCAATTCCCTCCGGCGCGAAGGCATTCACGCCGACCACCTCGAACTTTTCCAAGGTTGGCGTGTCGAGCATGAGGGCTCATCGGTGAATGCCGTCTTCCGTGAAAAGCCCCTGAGCGATTTCGTCGGCTTCATGGCGGCGCGCAATGATCCGCGCGATTCCGCCGCGCATCTGCTCACGCACATCCGGCACATCGCGGAGCACATCCGCAGCGACACCGGGCTCATCCCGATCATCCTCGACGGCGAGAACGCCTGGGAGACTTTCAAGGACGGCGGCGAGACCTTCCTGCGCGAACTGTATGCCGGACTCACTAGAAGCGACCTGCTGCGCAGCACCACGATCGAAAACTATCTCCTGCACTGCCCGCCCCGCAATACGCTGACCAAGCTTTGGTCTGGCTCGTGGATTTACAGCAACTTCGACATCTGGATCGGCGAGGATGAGGAGAATCGCGCGTGGGATCTCCTCGGATTCACGCGCCGTTTTCTGGAGGGAAAACTTCCCTCGCTTGCGCCCGCGCAGCGCGACGCTGCCCTCATGGAAATCTACGCCGCCGAGGGTAGCGACTGGTTCTGGTGGTATGGGCCGGACTTCTCGACCGACTGCGACGTGTTCTTCGACGAGCTATTCCGCCAGCACTTGAAGAACGTCTATTCCATCTGCGGCGAGAACTTCCCACCGGAGCTGGACCGCACCGTTCTGAGCGCCGAGACCGCTGCGCTTTTTTCTCCGCCGCGCCATCAGTTCACGCCGGTCATCAATGGCCTTCTCACCCCATTTTACGAATGGGTCGGCTCCGGCATCTACCTCGCCGGGAGCGAGCAGGGTGCGATGTTCCGCGACGACCGCTTCGCGCGCTCGCTGCGTTTCGGATGCGACACGAAGGGACTGCACATCCGCCTCGACTTGCGTCGCGCAGGTGATTTCACCGTCAGCATCATCCTGCATCAGCCAGAAGGCGTGATCTTGCGGACACCGCCCGCGACGCGAGGCACGAGCGGGAAAATGACCGTGAGCGGACGCAATGGCACCGACATCGAGGCTGGTGAATTCGCATCGGATGAAATTATCGAACTCAGCGTGCCATTTTCCGTCCTCGGCGTGGAGGCTGGTTCCGCGCTGCGATTCCAGGTGAAGATTTTCGACAAAGGGATCGAGCGCGAGTGCTACCCGGAGAATTCACCCATCGAGATCGTCGTGCCGGGAGTCGAGAGTGCGCTCGCGGAGTGGGTCGTGTGACCCTCGGAAAAATGCGGGCCTACACGCCTTCCTGTCCTGGCCGGTTGCGGCCAGCGGCTTCAGGCTCCACGCCTTCGGGCACCCAGATGGCGCCGAGCGAGCGACGACCGTCGGCGTGAAAATGCACCGGCAGCACTGAGCAGTTCGGCACGGTGAAGCCTCGGAAGAAATTGAAGAACTGGCGCATTGCGGATGCATCGATGACCGTTGGGCGAGTCAGGTTCAGCCAAGCGAGCGCATCCATCATGCGGCCATGGCAGAAGATGAAGACGCGCTTCTCATGCAGCTTACCCATGCGATGCAATGCGTCCGCGGCACGGGCGATGAAGCCGGTGAAGGACTCCGCATTCGGCGCGGCATGGTCGGGGTCGCAACGATCCCAATACTCGTCGGCGAGTGTGTTGCGCTCATCCTGCGTCGTGCCGACACAGAGCGCGGGGTCGAGATATTGCACCTCATGCACCGGCCATTCCTCCACGCGCACATTTGGAAATCTCCGGATGGCAAAATCAGCCGTCTGCCGCGCGCGGGCATACGGTGAGACGACGATGAGATCCGGTTCTCTCGGCAGTGCTGTGGCGAGCTGCTCCGCCTGGCGGAAGCCGAGATCGCTCAGGGGATAGGACGATGCCTCCTGCGTGCGTGCGCCGGCATTTGCCACGCTCTCGGCATGGCGGATGAACCATGCCTCGCGGTGGCTACTTGTTTGCATCGGCCTCCAGCTTTTCAAATCGTCCCGAAAAGAAAAGCATCACCCCGCCGAGCGCCGCAAAGCCCCCGGCATACATCCAGCGAGCGAATAGGAACCGCGAAAATCGTGACTCCGGATCGTCGCGTCGTTGTTCTACATCAGCCTTTCCACCGAGCGAATGTGCGACTCCCGTGCGCATCGCATCCACTGCGGTGTAGGCGTAGAAAATCGACACTGCGAAGCATCCGATGGCAAAAAGTCGCACGGGTCAGATCAGGCCCAGCTTCATTTTCCCGGCCTCGGAAATCATCGCCTGATTCCACGCCGGATCCCACACGAGTTCCACCGCTGCCTCGCCGACGCCCGGCACGCTCTCGATCTTCGCCTTTGCTTCCGCCGCGATGGTCGGGCCCATGCCGCAGCCGGGCGCGGTGAGTGTCATCTTCACAGTCACCTTTGCGGGAGTGTTCTCGGGTTGCTCGACGGTGCAGTCGTACACGAGCCCGAGGTCCACGATGTTCACGGGGATCTCCGGGTCGTAGCAGGTGCGGAGCTGTTGCCACACCGCCTGCTCGTCCACCTTCTCAGTGCTTGCCGCGGTCTCCGGCGCTTTCGCTTCGACGGTGATGCCGAGTGCATCCGCATTTGCATCGGTGATGCGCGCGAGGCCCTGGTCCGTCGCGATCGTGAAGCTGCCGCCGAGCGCCTGCGTGACGGTCACCATCGTGTCTTTTGCGACGATGAAAGTTTCGCCGCTCGGGATACGGATTGCCTCGCAATCACGCGTGAGAACTTTCGGGCCTGTGTGGTCTTCCATGAAATTACTGTTCGGTCTTGGGTTTCAAAATCACGCGCACGGTCTTCGGCGCGGAGTTCTGCGTGGGGGAAAAGCTATCCATCAGCGTCGGCGCATTCGCCTGCGCTTGCGCTTGCGCTGGGGGTGTTAAAATGTTCGCAGGCACCGCAGGTACGCCGCCGAGCGCCTGCCGCAGCGCGCCCTCGACGAGCTGTGCGCAGTGGATGCGCATCGGGGGCAGGGGACCGAGCGATGCGCTCAGCGCCGCGCCATCCATCGCCATCGCCTCCTCGGGCGTCTTGCCTTGGATGAGCTGCGTCGCGAGACTCGCCACCGCGATGGCCGTCTCGCAGCCGAATGTCTGGAACGTCGCCCTATCGATCACCTTCTTCCCGCCCTCGTCGCGGAACTTGATCCACATCCGCAGCATGTCGCCGCAATCCGCGCTGCCAGCCGTGCCGACTGCATCCGCATTCTGCATCTCGCCGAGATTCTTCGGCTCGCCGATTGCGTCTTCGATTTTCTGCTGAAGGTCATCATTCATCGTGCTCATCGTCTTTATTCCACTTCGTAGCGTGGCACATTTGCATCCACCTCGCAGCTCCACGCATCGATGCCCCCGCGCAGCACGCGCACATTTTCCAGCCCGTGCCCGATGAAATACGCCGCCGCATCCATGCTCTTCACGCCCTGGTGGCAGACGAAGATGAGCAGCTCATCCTTCGGCAGCCCGCCGAGCGAATGCATCAGCTCCTGTGTGAAAAACGTGCTGCCCTCGATGTGCGTCGCGTCCCATTCCTCGCGCGAACGAACATCAATCAGCCGCGCCTTGCCAGCCTTCACCAGATCCGCCGCATCCGCCGGAGCGACCCGCATATTCTCATCCGCCTCATGTGCGGAGAGGATCGCCTGCACCACCTCGTCCACCGCGAGATTGTTATTCCGCACACACACCTGCGCGAGCGTCTCCGCGGGATTGAAGCCGCAGCTCGAGCACCCGCCGATGTGGTAGCTGCGAAAAAGCGCACGCTGCGCCCCTGGGAAGAGCGACAGGAGCTCGCCCATGCTGGTCTGTGGATCAATCGTGGCAATCATCGGGCGCGGAACGTAGTGCGTGCATCCCCCGATGGCAACAGTCCCCGCATCCCAAGGAGCCGAGGTGCCCCCGCCGCGAGGATCAAAGTGAAGCGCGCGCCCCTGCTTCTGTTTTGTCACAAGTGGATCCGATGCAAAAGGCGCGCAGGGTTTGACCTGCGCCGCTAGTCTATCCACCGGAAGGAGAGTATTCCGAGGCGTGATGCGATCGGCATCCGAGAACAGAGTTAAAGACCAATAGCCGTGGCGGATCTACTCGCGGTGGCGGAAATAGTAGCTCGCATAGCCGGCCGTGTCGCGCGGCACCGAGAACATGTCGCGCCATTCGAAAAAGTGCGCATGCGCCGAGTGAATCTCCGTGATGTGGCAGCGCGTCAGCGCGAGTCTGGCCCTCGGAATGTGGAAATATTGCGAGACGACAAACACGCTCTTGAAACCTCGCTCCTTCGAGATTCGAGCGGTGTTCACCGCGCTCGCGAAGGTCGTGTCTCCATGACTGTCGAGGATTACCTGAGCGGCTGGCACGCCGTGGGAGACGAGGTAGTCGGCCATCACCGCAGCCTCGTCGTAGCCTTCCTTGCCGAATCCTCCGCTCACGATGACGGACGGAAAGTAACCCCCGTGGAAAAGGTCCAGCGTCCGATCCAGTCGAGCACGAAGTCGTGGTGATGGTGTTCCATCCAGCTCGACCTTGTTGCCGAGTACGAGCCCGACATCCGCATGAGCGATGTCATCGCGCAGTCCGCTCACAATGATCGCGAGCATTGCCATCACGAAAGCGCCGAGCACTATTGTAGCGACGAGGAAAAGCCGCCGCATGGGCGTTCTCTTTTTCACAGCCGGTTCAAAGGAACGCGAGCGTCTCGTAGGACACCGGAACTACTCGGCCTTGTTCAGGCGCGCGTCATCCTTCTCCACGCCGTTGTTCCAGTAGGCCTGCATTTCGGCGGGCGTGGGAACTTTCAGCGGGCGGACGATGCGGAAGCCGAGGAACTGCGCATCGGTGTGATACCAGATGCTCTTCGGGAGCTGGGGGTCTTGGCGCTTCCATTCGGCGGAGGATGCCTTGCGCACCGCGGCGCGGAGTTTTGTCGCGTCGTCATCATCCCACGAGCCACCGCGGGCGACGTGCGGGTAGGGGAGGGTCGCCTTGTTCCATGGATTGGCAGCAGGCGAGGTCTTGTAGAATTCCGGATCGTATTGGTCGAGCGTCCATTCGTTCACGTTGCCGAGGATGTCGTAGAGGCCCCACGGGTTTGGCTTCTTCTTGCCGACTTTCTGATACTTGAAGTCGCTGTTCTTTCCCCACCAGCAGTAGGTGCTCATCTGCGACGCATCATCGCCCCAGAAATATGCCGTCGTCGTGCCGGCGCGCGCGGCGTATTCCCATTCGGCCTCGGTGGGCAGGCGGTAAAAGTGGCCCGTCTTCGCGCTCAGCCACTGGCAGTATTTGTTTGCCGCGTGCTGTGTCATCGAGATCGCGGGGAAGCCATCGGTGCCCATGCCGAAGCTCATCTCCACATACGGCTGCGTGGGGTGAGAGACGGCGTCGGTGATCTTGTTCAGGTCGGCGCTGAGGTTCTTCGTTGCGCGCGCCTTTTTCTCCTCCTCGGGATACATGAAGAGCTGGAACTCATTCCAAGTGACTTCGTACTTTTCCATCCAGAAAGGCGCGATCTCCACTTCCTTCTGCAGGCCTTCGTCTGCGGCTCGACCCTGCTCATTTTCCGGGCTGCCCATTTTGAATTTGCCACCGGGAATCGGCACCATGTCGTAGCTTACTTCCGTGCCGGGGATGGTTGCGGAGTAGGCTTTCATCTCGGCCTCGGTCTTTTCCTTCGAGGTCTCGCCGATGCGCTTCGCGATCTCGGCTACCACGAGCGATTCCGCCGCGCCGTTCACCGCCTTCTCCTTTTTGCGTGCCTGCAAAGTCACGCCATCCGGCCAATTCGCGCCCTCGTTGATCCACGTGCTCAATGTCGTGCGCTCCGCCTTCGTCAGACGCTCGCTCGATCCCTTTTTGATCTCATCGAGCGGGGGCATCAGCTTTTCGTCTTCGTCGGGCAGGATGGTGGTCGTGTAGGCCTTGCTCTTTGCAGCGTCGCCGGGGACGATTGTCTTGCCGCGGATGGCCTTCGCCTTCGTGTCGAGCTCCACGCTGGTGTCGCCTTTTTCCACCGCGGTCGCCTTCGGATTGTGGCAGCGCACGCAGTTGTATTCGAGGATCGGCTGCACTTCCTTCACGAAGTCCACCGCTGCGGTGGCGAGCGTGGGAATGGCGATCATCAGGGACAGGATGGCGGGAGTCGTTGGTTTCATGGAAAAATGTCGGTGAGTCGGAGAGTATTCGTTCGCGTTTCGTTTCTTGGTGAAAAGCGGACGCTTTCCATGTCCGAGGCCACGCTCCGGATCAACACCATTCCGCCGTGGAAAATTCAACGTCCAACGCCCAGCATCCGACGCTCAGGCGCTGAATCTGTGGGCGAAGCGTTGCGTGAATTGGGAGTTGGGAGTTGGGAGTTGGGAGTTGGACGTTCGGCTTTGAATGTCCGATGTTCGGGCGATGGATATCATCAAAACGAAAACCGGCCTGCGCATGAGCCAGCATGGGACGGTCATCAGCGAACTTCGCACCTCGCCTGGGCCGACCGACAGTGTGGCCGACATCCTCGCCAGTCTCGTCGCGATCCTGAAACCACCCGGCCGTGTCGGCCTCCTCGGATTCGCCGGCGGCGGCACGCAGGCACCACTCTCCGCACTCGGCGTCGAGACCGTGGTGCACGCCGTGGACCTCGACCGCGTGGGCTACGACCTTTTCCGCTGGCACTGTCCCAAGTGGGTCCGGCGCGTGAAATGGAAAAAGGCCGACGCCGTGAAATGGCTCCGCTCGCAGCCTGCGGACTTCGGCCTGCTCATCGAAGACCTCTCGGTTCCGCATGACGGCGATGTTTTCAAACCCGGCATCACGTGGTCCGTGCTGCCCCAGCTCATCCGTGAACGCCTCGCGCGCGGAGGAGTCGCCGTATTCAATCTCCTCCCGCCGCCCGGCGGCGTGTGGCTCCGCGAACTGGAACGCATCGCACGCATGTTTGCCAGCGCGCGGATTGTGAGCTTCGACGATTTTACCAACCGCATCCTCATCGCCGGAAAATCCGTCCCGCCCGTCCGCGAGCTCGGCAAATCACTCCGCACCGCCCTCCTCAGCATAGGCTCCGCGCAGGCCGACAGGATTCATCTGCGGACGGTTTAGGCAGTGTCACGGACTGTGTTGCCGCATGGGCGCGCAGTGCCGGACGGTCGGCAATTGAGTCGGCTTGGCCTATTTCTTGGAAAGTGCATACGGATCCCGCCTCACTCGGCTGCGGGTGGGCGGAAGCGCTCGGCGATCCGTTCCACGCCACCGCGCGGGCCGTCCACAGGCTGGAAAGTGGAGGTCGTGGGATTCCATCCCGTCCGGGTCGGATAGGGATAAAGCGGCATCTCCCACGGCGTCCGGCCATTCTCGACATGCCGGCCTTGGAGCGCGAAGGGCTCGGTGCCTTTCTCGCGCCAGACTCGTACCGCATCGAGGAGGTTCGGCGGCTGGTTGATCCCAGGTCCTCCGCCGTGCGCCAGGCCGGGCACGAGGTAGAAGCGGAAAAACGACTGCACCAGCGGGAGTCCGCCGAAGTGGCCGATCACCCGCTCGTAGTAGTCCACCGACGCGTGGCAGGGCACGACGGAATCCGCGGTGCCGAGGGTCATCACCAGCTTTCCGCCGCGCTTTTGAAACGCGCTGAGGTCGGGATTCTCGGCATTGAGCAAAGGCGCGAGCGCTGCGGTGTACGTGTCGATGTCCGCGCCGAAATTGATCTCCTCCAGTTTTTTGTCCGCACCGAAGACCCACTTGAAAAGATACAGATGCCCGTGCGAGGCCTCGATGGAACTTCCGAGCGGAATGCCATTGAAGATGCGTTCGCCGGTGACGGCATGACGCGGGCCGTCGAAAAGGCTGCGCAGCGCCGCCGCGTGCTCATCGGTCAGCGTCGCGTCCTTTTTCCGTGCGAGCGCGATGACGGCCTCGATGTCCTGCGAATTGCAGCGCGGGTCGGAGACGAATTTCCCCGCCGCCACCGGGATTTCCCGTGCAGCCATGAATTCATTCGCGGCGGCGATGATGCCGGCGTCCTGCTCCTTCGTGAAGGGACGCTTTTTCAGGATCTGATCGTTCCAAAGGAAGTATGCGTGCAGCGGCGTGCGGCAATGCGCGGCGACGGCGGCGGCGATGCCATCGTAGTCCTCGGGATAGCGCTGCGCCTCCTGCAGCGCCTGCTGGCCTCCCGTCGAGCCGCCGCTGAAATATGAATACTCAGGCTCCCTTCCGTAATGGGCGCGCACGATCTGCTTGGCCGTGACCGTCATGAGGTGCGTCGCGCGGAAGCCGAAATCCTTCCACACTTCCGGATTCCCGACGCCGGAGTCCGAGTTCGGCGCGGTGCCCATGTCCGTCGTCGCCACGGCGTAGCCCGCCGCGCTCGGCCCCGAGAGGGTGCCGGGATTGATCTTCCCGGCAGCACCGCCATTGCCGAGGCCGAGGAAGCGCGCGTTCCATTTTTCAGCGTCGGGCAGCCAGACTTCGACATTGATGTTCGAGCCCTTCGCAGGTTGGAGCACCATCTTCACGACGGTGCGCGTCGAGGATGCATCCCGCTCCACCTGCGTGATCGTCCCGGCTTCAATCCTCAACTCGCGCAGCACCGCCATCCGTTCAGCAGCCGCTGGCGACGGGCTCGCGGCTTGCGGCGACTTGGCGAATGCAGAAAAGCAACTGAGCAGTGAAGCGATGCCGAGGGACGCGATGTTTCTGTTCATGGGGATGCGCAGCCTATCCGGATGCGCCGCGGGCCGTCGAACAAACGATGGTCGTGCCAGGGAAATGCGCCGCGCGCCGCGCGACGGATGATTGCGTGGGCACGGAGCCGCGGAAAAATGTTTGCGCCGGGTTTGCGCGCAGGCCTGGGCGGCGAATGGATTCGGCTCAAATAAAGCAGCCGGTGCTCGCTCGTTATCCGTTGCTGATCCGAAGATGAAAATCGAATGACTACCGCTGGAACCTTTCGCCATGGCGTGCTCGCCGTGATCCTTTGCGGCGTTGGGCTGGTGCTGGCCGCGCCCTGCAAGGCGGCGCCGGCGGGCGATGCGGATTTCGCCGCGCTCCAGGCCGAGACTCAGAAGGCTTTTCGGGAGCAGGTGACTCCCTTTGTAAAAACCTACTGCGCCCAATGCCACGGGGATAAGAAGATGAAGGGCGGCATCACCTTTTCACCCGCGCTCAAGAACCCGGGCACCGTGGCCTCCGGGAAAAAATGGAAGCAGGCGCTCGCGAATGTGAAGGCGCACGACATGCCGCCGGAGGATTTCGAGAAGCAGCCGACGGATGAAGAGCGGAAGATGTTCATGGACTGGGTCGGGGATTTCAAATTTCTAAGCTCCAAAGATCCGGGGCCATTCGTGATCCGGCGGCTGACGAAGTCGGAGTATGGCAACACGCTGCACGATCTTTTCGGTGTGGATGCATCGGTCGCCCGCGAATTGCCGGACGAGGTGTTCGGCGAGGGCTACCTGAACACGCTGTCGCCGCTCCAATCGGAGCAGTATCTCGGGATTGCGAATGACGTGCTGGGCCGGGTTCTCGCGGCAAAAGGCAAGCCGCCGACGGAGGTGCAAAAGCGTCTCTTTGGCGAATCGCCTGCGCCCGGAGCTGATGCTCGCGCAGCGGCGAAGAACGTCGCGCGTTCGCTGGCGCGAAAGGCGTATCGTCGCCCTGCTTCGGATGCGGAAGTGGAGGTGTTGCTGGGGGTCTATGATCTCGCGACGAGGAGCAAACTCGACTACCCGGCTTCGCTGCGGCTGATGCTGAAGGCGGTCCTCGTTTCGCCGCAGTTCCTTTTCATCACCCCGGCGAAAGAAGCCGAATCCGGCCAGGCCATTGCGCCGCTGGACGACTTTCAGCTCGCGTCCCGCCTGTCGTATCTGCTCTGGGCCACGATGCCCGATGCGGAGCTTTCGGCGCTCGCGGATAGTGGGAGACTGCACGAGCCCGCCGTGCTGAATGCGCAGGTGAAACGCCTCCTCGCGGACAAGCGTTCGCGGGCGCTGTTCGATGGGTTTGGTTCGCAGTGGCTGGGACTCGGGGACATGAAGGCCAAGACCTTCGACACGGCGAAGTTCCCGCTGATGACCCGCGAGATGCGCGCGGCGATGGAAGACGAGGCGCGTCTGTTTTTCGACAGCATCGTGCGCGAAAATCGCAGCGTCATCAGCTTCGTGGACAGCGACTACACTTTCCTGAACGGCACCCTCGCGACGCTGTATGGCCTCGAAAAATCCGTCACCGGCCCCCAGATGCGCAAGGTGAAGCTCACGGACGCGAACCGCGGCGGCATCCTCGGCATGCCCGGCATTCTCGCGGTGACCTCCTTTCCGAATCGCACCAGCGCCGTGAAACGCGGCGTGTGGGTGCTCGAGCAAGTGCTCGGCGAACACGTCCCCCCCGCGCCGCCGAATGTGCCGGCCCTGGAAAAGCAGGACAAGAAGGCCGTCGGGAATCTGACGCTGCGCCAGCGCACGGAACTCCACCGCACGAACGCCGTGTGCGCGAACTGCCACAAGATTCTCGACCCGATCGGATTCGGCCTGGAGAACTTCGACGCCATCGGACGCTGGCGCGACAGGGACGATTCGGGCGGGGCGATTGATGCCGCGGGCGAGCTTCCGGGCGGGAAGCGCTTTTCATCGCCCAGGGAACTCAAGGCGATCATCGCCACGCGGAAGGACGACCTCGCGCGGAACCTCACGGAGAAACTGCTGGCCTACGCCCTTTGCCGCCAGCTCGAGGGCTACGACGAAATCGTGGTCGATCACCTCATGGAGACCATCGCCAAAGATGGCTACCGGATGCAGACCCTCATCTGCGAGGTCGTCACCAGCTATCCTTTCGTGAATCACCGCATCCAGGAAGCAGCCGCCACTTCTTCCAGTGGGAAATAGTCACCTCATCAGCCGCCGCGTCGCTTGCAGGAGTTGCGGGAGCGAGCGGGCTCGGGCAAATGTGTCCTCGCCCGGCAGAGCGGCCTGAGTCGTGAATACGCTGGCAAGCTGGAGCGTGGGGTGGCCGATCCCCTTATGAATCGTCCTTGATGCGATTCGCGCAGCACGGCTGGAAGACCTTCTCCACAAATTCCACATGCAGCGGATGCACCTGGCAGTCGTCCTGCGCCTGCTGGCTCGCGAAAATCAGATTCAGCGCGACCTGGTGGCTCTGCTCCACGACGGGCCGCGGGCTCGTCACCATTTTGCGACGTGGAAAGTGAGCACGCCGGGTATCGGGCGCAGATATTTCTCCGCACCAGCGAGAAGCTCGGCAGCGGCGTTCGGGATTTCGGCTTTGGTCCAAAAGATGACGACGTGACTGAACATGAGTGTGCTGTCACCAGACCGTCCGATGGCCCCGTGGTGAGCGCGCTCTCGGCGAAGTCGTGACTTGCCGCAAAACAGGCCCGGGCCTCGCTCTCCCACGGGAAGGTGCGGTGGGCGAAATGGAGCTTCACGCGGTAGCGCGAAAGGAGGAAGCCCCAGAGGACGCTGACCTGCTCGCCCTGGCAGATGGAATTCGTGGAGACGAAGGCGACGCGGATTTCCCCGGTAGCGCATGCGCCCTCGCGTGCTGTCGTTCGCGCCCCCGCGGACGACCCGTCCCCCACGCGCGAAGCGCCCAACATGGGATCGGCGGCTGTGCCGGGTGTCGTTTCGATGTTTCCGGCGAGGGCGCCGGAAACTGCACGCGAGGGCGCGTGCGCTACCGGAGGCACCGCAACCGCGCGGGGGACGATTTCATTTCCCGAGCGCTGCATGGCAGGCGCGGTGATGTAGTCGGCGGCTTTGCGATACCAGCAGGTGACGAAGTCGAGGACGCCCGTGACTTTCACATCGCCCAAGACGGCATCCATGTCCGCCTTTTGCTCCACGCTCTGCTCCTTCTTCCCGACGAACGGCGGGTTGCCGAGGATGTAGCTGCACTCGGCGGGCGGGAGGACTTCGCTCCACGGCTTCCGCAGGGCGTTGGCGACGTGGATGTGCGGGCTTTTGCGCAGCGGGATCCGGAGGTAGGCCTGCGTGAAGGCGAGGCCGAGGGCGACATTTGCCTGATGGTCCGCGAGCCACAGCGCGACCTCGGCGATGCGGGCGGGGAATTCCTCGATCTCGATGCCGAACATCTGGTCCACGTCGAGGAGGGAGAGCTTGTTCACGTCGTCGAGGGTCATCTCCTGCTGGTCGCCGTGGAGGGCGGTGAGGAGATCCAGTTCGAGGGCGCGGAGTTCGCGGTAGGTGATGACGAGGAAATTCCCGCAGCCGCACGCGGGGTCGAGGAAGCGGAGGGCGGCGAGCTTTTTCTGCAACTCGGCGAGGCGGCCCCGGCGACGACCGGAGCGGTCGGATTTGATGGCGGTGAACTCGGCGCGGAGGTCGTCGAGGAAGAGGGAGTGGACGACCTTGAGGATATTCCGCTCGGCGGTGTAGTGCGCGCCGACCTGCCGCCGGGCCTTCGGCTCCATGACGGCCTGGAAGAGGGAGCCGAAGACGGCGGGCGAGATGCGCGACCAGTCGAAGGTGCCGCACGCGAGGAGCTTTGCGCGCATGGCGCTGGTGAAGGCGGGCAGGGCGAGGCGCTCGCGGTAGAGGTCGCCATTGATGTAGGGGAACTGGGCGAGGTCGGCGGCGAGGTTCTTCTGGCGGCGGTTCTCGGGAGTGTTGAGGACCTCGAAGAGTTCGTGGAGCTTCGGGCCGAGGTCGGAGCCGTCGGGGGCGGTGTGGTCCTGGAGGTAGAACTGGAAGGACTTGGTGGGGAAGATGCCGTTGTCCTCGGCGAAAAGGCAGAAGAGGAGGCGGACGAGGAATTGCTTCAGCTCGTGCCCGGCGCGGCCGGCGTCGTCGGTGCCGTATTCGCCGGTCTCCAGCGCGTCGTAGAGATCGCACATGAGCTGCGTGGCTTCCTCGTTCGCGGGGTCCTCGGGATTCAGCCGGTGCTGCTTGTAGCCGGCGATGAAGAAGAAGTGGCGGATGTGCTTGTGGAAATCCTGCAACGGAAACTCGAACGACGGAGGAAGGCGCGAGAGGAGCGGAAGGTCGGGGTCCTGCTCCGGCTCCAAGTCGTGTATGGCGATGCGGCGGAAGTCGGAGACGATGAGGTAGCGCGGCGTTTCCTTTTCGCGACCACTGCTGGCGAGGGTGCGGATGTATTCCATGCCTTGCGCGTGGGCCTTGCCGAGATCCTTGCCCGCGCTCTTGTGCTCGGCGAGGAGCGTGCCGGGCCAGAAGAGGTCTATGTAAGCCTAGCCACCGCTGAGCTTTTTCACCGACTCCTCAAAGGACGCCACGGTGCGGCGCTGGACGCCGAAGACATTGAAGAAGGCATCCCAAAAGGATTTCGCCTCGCCGTCCTAGCGGGTCTCGCCGTGCCATTCCTTCGAGAAGGCGATGGCGCGGTGCTTGATTTCATTCCACGAGAGGGGCATGGGCCGGGGACGTAGCAGGCCGCCGGGGAATTGGCGAGGGCGGCGTGGACCGTCTCAGCTCGCGATGGGGTCGCGGGTGAGGGTGCCGTTCACGGTGCGGAGGAGGCCGAGGGGGTTTGCGTTTCGCAATGCACCGGGGAGTGAGCTTTCGGGGAATCCCTGCAGGCAGAGCGGGCGCACAAAGCGCTCGATGGCGGCGGTGCCGACGCTGGTGTAGCGGGAGTCGGTCGTGGCGGGGTAGGGGCCGCCGTGCTGCATGGCGGGGCAGACTTCGACGCCGGGGGAGTAGCCGTTCACGAGCACGCGGCCCGCCTTGCGTTCGAGGATGCCGGTGAGGCCGGCGAAGTCGGCGAGGTCCGTGCCGTCGGCGTGCAGCGTCGCGGTGAGCTGGCCGGGGAGCGAGCGGGCGGCGGCTTCGAGTTCTGTCACCGTCCGCGCGGAGATGAGCAAAGTGTAGGGTCCGAAGATTTCTTCGCGCAGCTCACGGTGCAGGAGGAAGGTCTCCACGTCGGTCGCAAATGCTACTGGCTCGGCCTGGGTCTTCGCGGGGTCTGCGTCGCCGTCGGATTCGGCGATCACGACCACGCCGGGGATTTTTTTGATGCGATCAATGCCTGCGTGAAATGCGTCGCAGATGCCGCGGTGGAGCATGGTCGCGGGGGCGGTGCCCTGGACCTGAGTGCGGAATTGCTCGATGAAGGAATCAAACTCCGCGCCGCCGAGGGCGAGGACGATGCCGGGCTTTGTGCAGAACTGGCCGACGCCGATGGTGAAGGCGGCCTTCAGTCCCTGCGCGATTCCCGCCGCGCGATTTTTCAGCGCCGAAGGGAGGATGAAAAGCGGGTTCGTGCTGCCCATTTCCGAGAAGACCGGAATCGGCTCGGGGCGGGCGGCGGCGGCGTCGAAGAGCGCGCGGCCTGCGCGTTCCGAGCCGGTGAATGCGAGCGCGCGCGTGAGCGGATGGCGGACGAGTTCCAGCGCGACTTCGGCGCCGGTGCCGTGGAGCATCGAGAATGTGCCGGCCGGGACGTGGCAGATTTCCATCGCGCGATAGATGGCGCGGGCGACGATTTCCGAAGTGCCGGGGTGCGCGGGATGCGCCTTCACCACGACAGGGCAGCCTGCTGCGAGCGCCGACGCCGTGTCACCGCCGGGGGTGGAAAATGCGAGGGGGAAATTGCTCGCGCCGAGGACGACGACGGGGCCGAGCGGCACGAGCATGCGGCGCAGATCGGGGCGGGGGACCGGCGTGCGATCGGGCAATGCGGTGTCGATGCGTGCATCGACCCAGGAGCCTTCGCGGATGAGTGCGGCGAATGCCTTGAGCTGTCCGCACGTGCGGCCGCGCTCCATCGTGAATCGCTCCACGGGAAGCCCGGACTCTGCGCTCGCTCGCTGCAGGAGCGCATCGCCCGCGGCCATGATTTCCGCCGCGATCACGTCGAGGAAATCTGCGCGCGCGGAGGCTGGCATCCTGCGATAAATCTCGAACGCCTCGTCGGCCTGATGCATCGCGAGATTCACGTCCGCCGCAGAGGCCTCGTGAAAATCGGGTTCGAGCCTCGCGCCGTCGTTCGGCGAAACCGCGTAAAAAGTCTTTGCGGTGGCGTGTGCGGTTTTTCCAGCGATGAGGGAGCGTCCGTCGAGTTGCATGAAAGGCGAATGGCTGATGCCTGCGCCGAACGCAACCCGGAATCAGCAGCCGTGCTATTTCGCGCGTCCCGCGACCCAGCGCACGGCGTTCTCGATGAAGTGCTCCATGCCTGCCGTCTGCTCGGGATGCGGGCTGGAGGTGAGGACGCGGCCTTTGCCAAACACGCCGCGGACCATCGCGGGGGCGTTCACCATCACGCCTTTCGGCGAATCATGCTCCGCCAGCTCGGTGCGGAAATGCGCGAGCGGCTCGAACGGCGCGATGCCTTCGCGGCTGTCTGCGGTGATGATCGGCCCGTTGGCGTAGCGGATCATCTTTTTCCCGGCATCGAGTCCCGTGATGCCCGGCGCGAGCGGCGTGAACTCCACTTCGACGTCGCCTTTCCCGCGCTGCCATTTCGAGGAGACGGTCTTTGCATTCAGCACGCCGACGCCCCAGGAAAATCCCGTGCACGCGAGATACGCGCCGGCGCAGATGCCCACGTAGCCGCCGCCGTCGCGCACGAAGGTCCGCACATTTTCGCGGCCAGCGTCACCGAGCGCCGCAGCTTCCTTGCTGCCGCTGCCGCCGCTGAAAATCACGACATCGAAATCCTTCAGCACGCCGTCCGCGATCTCCTTGCCGGTGACTTTGGTCAGTTTGATCTCCGGCGTCTTGCCGAGCTGCTCGGTGATGCGCGGGATGCCGAGGCCGAATGCGCCTTCGTCATTGAATAGCGCGACGCGGACCGGCTTGTCATCGGCGGCGCTGATTGGCTCGGAGCCGCAAAGCAGGAGGATTCCAGCGAGGAGGAAAAGTCGGCGCTTCATTTTCGGGGGATGGATGGCTTTAGAGAAGGCTCGTGTCGTCGCGCTTTTCCAGACGCATGATCTGCTTCTTCACGACTTCGACGTTCTTGGTGATTTCGAAAAGCGCCTTCACGATTTCGCCTTTCGTCGCATCGTCGCCCAGGGCGTTGAGCAGCGGATGGATTTTCGTCACGCACGCGGATGCGGCGTTGGCGTGTTCGCGGATTTGCTGGCTGGCGGTGGCTCGGTCCATGCGCGCATGGTGCGCAGGAACGGTGCGACCGCAAGCTCCGAGGGATGCGGTGGCAAGTCTTGAGCATGCGGGCCTCGCCGCGTAGGTTCGGTGGAAATGCGAGTCATCATCACCTGTGGGCCGAGCCATGAGCCGATCGACGGCGTGCGTCGGCTCACGAATTTCTCCACCGGCGAACTGGGGCTGCTACTCGCTGCGGAGCTTTCGCGGGGCGGGCATGAAGTCATCTGCCTGAAAGGCGAAGGCGCCGTGTCGCACGGTAATGCAGGCAATGCGCGGGTGATTCCCTTTTCAACGAATGCGGACCTGCTGATGAAGCTGCACGATCTCGCACCGCTCGGCGCGGGCGCGATCTTTCACGCTGCGGCATTGTGCGACTACCGGGTGAAGGAGGTGTGCGGAGATGACGGGGTGACTCTGCATTCGCAGAAGATCCCATCGCGCGCCGGTGAACTGACACTGACTCTCGTGCCTGCCGTGAAGCTGCTGCCCGACTTGCGCGCGATTTTTCCCACGGCAAAGATCACCGGCTGGAAGTACGAGATGGATGGAGCGCCGGGCGATGCGCTGGCGAAGGCGCACGAGCAATTGGCGGTGTGCCGGACGGATGCCTGCGTGGTGAACGGCGCGGCATGGGGCCCGGGATTCGGGTTCGTTGAAATTGGCACTGATGTGGTGCGTCTGGGGGGCAAGCCCGCGCTCTGCACATTTCTGTCGCAGTGGCTTGCTCGGAGAAAATAGGACACAACTTTATGTCGGAATCCGGGTTGTATGGCGAATGAACCGTCAAAAATCCCTTCTCAGTGCGACTCTGCTGCTCGCGGTATGCGCCGTCACATACTGGATTTGGTCGAATTGGGGCCTCGTCACCGTGGAGGTGGAAGGCAAGCCGCTCTCCGAGGTGATTCGCAGCATCGAAAAGCAGGCCGGCATCGTGCTGAAGACCAACATGGACACATCCAAGCCGGTGACGATGCGTGTGGTGAAGGTGCCCGTGACCGAGGCGCTGGAGACGCTCGGCGCGGTGACGGATTCGCGGTGGAGGCTGGGGTATTTTTTTGCATCGGATGCCGCGACGGTGAAAGGCGCACTCGAAACCATCGCAACTGGCAAGCGGCCTGAGGGGTGGAAGCAGTATGAGGTGCCGCTCTTTGGGCGTCCTGGGGGCGACGATGAAGTTTTCCCGATGGATCCGCGGCGTGATCGCTGGCTGGTGAAGGAGCCGGAGGAGAAGACCTTGCAGGCATTTATGAAGGCGGCTGCGGCTGGCGTGTCCGCATCATTTTCCTGCCCGGAGCAGTATAATCCCGCCGTGGCGAAGGGGCCTTCGAGCGGCGAGATCCGCAAGCTGGCACCACAGCTCGCGAAGAGTGCGGGTGCGAAATGGGAGGAAGTCTTCCTGCTCATGGGGCGTCCGGCTGGCAGTCCTGAGGTTGCGGATTCGGGACGGGACCGTGACGATGATTTCGGTCCCGGTGGCGGACGGTCGCGTGGTTCTCGCGGGGACCGCGATGGCAAGCGCGGCGGGCCTGATTTTTCACAGATGAAGGAGCGCCAGCTCGCTGAGATCGCGAAGTTGCCTGCGTCGGAGCAGGCGACGGCGAGGGCTGAATTTGACGAACGCGACAAGCTCTTCTCCTCGCTCAAGGATCTTTCAGACGCGGATCGCCGGGCGAAGCTGGAGGAATACATGAACAAGCCCGAAGTCCAGGATCGCATGGCGGAGCGGTCAGCGAAGGGCAGTGAACGGAAGAGCCCGGATCAGCGCCAAGCGAAGTATCAGAAATACGTGAACAACAAGCAGCAGCAGATCAATTCCAACAAGTGATGATGAGGAGAGGTGCTTTTTTTCGGGGCCGTGGCTTCACGCTGATCGAGCTGCTGTGTGTCATCGCCATCATTGCAATTCTATCGGGGCTCCTGCTGTCCGCGATGGGGAATTTTCATGAGAAGGGCGACGGTGTAAAATGTTCGTCGAACCTCCGGCAAATCGGTGCCGCGGTTCATGCCTATGTGGGGGAGCACGATGGTGAATTCCCCGAGATCGAGCCGAATCCGAACAAGCCGATCTATCCGCCGGAAAACCAGGCGAAGGGACTTCTGGAGACCCTCTCCAAAAATGGACTTTCAGAGGACACGGTGAAATGCCCCGCGGATGTGCGGATCCCCGCTTTCAACTACTTCAAACAATACGGGTCCAGCTACGAGTGGGCACCGTACGTGGATGATGAACTGGAGACCGCGCCAAAGCTCTACACGCGCGGCGGAATACGCACGGTTCCGCTGTCGAAGATCGTGTGTTGCTTTGATGTCGAGCGGGTCCACGGAATCCATGGCGATTTCGCGAGCAAGAAGAACTACCTGTACGCCGACGGCCATATTCGGAACTACTGGGATACCAAGCCGCGTACGAAGCCGACAAAATAGTGCTGTAGATTCTTGGTCAGTTCAGCATTCTGGAATCGAAGTCGGGCACGCACTCCTGACTGACTAACAAGACTCCCGGTGCCGGATAAAACACACGCCATGGAAATTTTCATCATTCGGGACGGTCAGCAGGTCGGGCCGTTCAACGAAGACGCAGTGCAGGCATTCCTCACCGAAGGAACCGCGCGCCCGATCGACATGGGCTGGTGCAAGGGCATGCCGGAGTGGAAGCCTCTTGAGGAGATCCTCAAGCCACGCACGGAGCAAACCAGTCCGGTGGCAACAACGTCTGCTGCGGCAGCGAAGCCCGTGGAGGAGCACATCCCGGCGACAGCAAAGCAGAAGGCGTTTCTGAAATATCTGGGTGCCGAATTCGGCGAGAATCTCGCCAAGGAGCGCGCTGCGCTCGCGATCAGTGATGCGATGGAGACGCCGAAGCTGCAGGTGCGCATCCGCAAATGGCATGACGAAAAGCTGCGCATGCACGCCGATTTGTTTCAGGACGAAATCGATTTCCGAAAAGCCAACCGCACTGCCCGGTATCTCGAACGGGTGCAGACTGAAGGATGCGATGTGCTGAAGGACGTGACGAAGGCGCACGTGCAGGTGCTCGTCGAGTCGCTGGATAAGAAGCATCCCGGCTGGGAATCAGAGCCCGAGTCGGCGCTTTGGGATTACCTCCTGCCTGCCATCGGTGAACATTTTCCGCAGCTCGTGCAGCCGGCGCACAAGGCAAACATGAAGACTGTCAGCGCGGTGAGGGCCGGTGCATCGTTCATGCGCGGCACTGGTGCGATGAGTGGAGGCGTGCCTCCGGCCCGGACCACCGGGACATTTGGATCTATGATCCGCGGAGTCGGAATCGGCATGGTCGTGCTTGGTGCGATCATCTTTGGCATGCGGTATTGGCAGAAGTCCCACGGAGATGGCGCCGTGCAGGCTGCCGCGCCTGCAGTTTCTAAAAAAGAAGAGAGAGGATCGGTTCCAAACACTCCTGCCGAGCCTGCTGCCCATGAGCCATCGCCGAAGCTCACTACCGACACAACGGGTTCTGATGCGCCTCCGACGAATATAGCCGCGCCTGCGCCCGAACCGGTTCCGGCACCACCTGCCACTGAATCGCCCGTCCCGGCGATGAATGCCGAGAAAGCTCCTGCGCCCGCAATTCCCGAGGAAAAGTCTTCCGCTCCTGCTCAAAATCCGCCGGCAATGCCCGAAGCACCTGCCGCACCTGCTGCGACTCAGCGCGCCGCCGTGAAGCTCACCCAAAATATCGGAGTCATGCTCTCCAATGGTCAGGTGACGCTGCCCGCCGGAACAGTCCTGCGCTACCTCGCCACCGAAGGGCAGAATGTCCGCGTCTCTTGGAACAACAACGTCTTCTTCGTTCCCGCGATGGCCACCGATGTGAATGAACCGGTCCCCACAACGGGAGGACCCGAGACGAATCCTGCGACGAATCCTCCCATGCCGGGCACTCCTCCCGTCGCGCCCGCAGCCCCTCTCGGAACCAAGCCGAAAAAGCCTTCGGACGATCTTTGATTTGGCAGTGTTTCGCTGCGGTTCGGGCTCGTTTTCCTCTTTTTCCTCTCTTCCTGATTGCAAAGCGCCGTTATAGCATCTATAACGCCGCCGCTTTATGGAACTCTGTATCATCGGTTCGGGTTATGTCGGTCTCGTCTCAGGTGCCTGCTTCGCTGAAGTCGGCCACAACGTCATCTGCGTGGATAACGACCAGCGCAAGGTGGACATGCTCCTCGCGGGCAAAATCCCCATCTACGAGCCCGGGCTCGAAGAACTCGTGCATCGCAACGTCGGTGCGAAGCGTCTCCGCTTCACCACTTCCACGCAGGAGGGAGTGGACAACAGTCAGGTCATCTTCATCGCCGTGCCCACGCCGCCGCAGCCGGATGGCTCGGTGGATCTCAGTTTCATCGAAAAGGTCGCCCGCGAAGTCTCTGCCGCGCTGAAGCCCGGCCAGTATCGCGTGGTCGTGGACAAGAGCACCGTTCCCGTGAAAACCGGGGAACGCGTCGCAGCCACCATCCGCCGCTACAATCCTGGCGCGGAATTTGATGTCGTCTCGAATCCTGAATTTCTCCGCGAAGGATGCGCCGTGCCGGACCTCATGAAGCCCGACCGCATCGTCGTCGGCACATCGAGCGACCGCGCCACCGACCTCATGCGCCGCGTGTATGATCCGTTCAAGGCACCCGTGCTCGTCACAGACGTGAACAGCGCCGAACTCATCAAGCACGCCGCGAATTCATTCCTCTCGCTCAAGATCAGCTACGTGAATGCCCTCAGCGCCATCTGCGAAGCGAGCGGCGCGGACGTGGAGCTCGTCGCCGATGGCATCGGCATGGACCGCCGTATCGGCCGCTCCTTCCTGAATGCCGGCCTCGGCTACGGCGGCTCGTGCTTTCCGAAGGACGTAAAGGCATTCATCGCCATCGCGGACGAGATCGGCGTGCCCTTCACGCTGCTCAAGGAAGTCGAACGCATCAACGCCGCGCAGATGGAGCGCTTCCTGAAAAAACTGCGCGACGCCCTCTGGGTGCTGAAGGAAAAAAAGATCTGCGTGTGGGGACTTACCTTCAAACCCGACACCGATGACGTGCGCAATTCGCTCGCAATTGAACTCGTGAACCGCCTCGTCGCCGAGGGCGCACATGTCACCGCCTACGATCCGAAGGGCATGGAAAAGGCCATCGAATGGAAGCTCATCCCGGCCAGTGTAAAGCTCGCGAAAACCCCGCTCGAAGCCGTCACCGGAGCCGAGGCGCTCGTCCTCGCGACAGAGTGGAAGGAATTCACAAACCAGGATTTTGCCAGCGTAAAAGCCGCGATGCATACCCCGCTCGTCTTCGACGGCCGCAATCTCTTCGACCCCGCGACGATGAAGCAACTCGGCTTCATCTACCACGGCATCGGGCGTCAGTCGGCGAAGTAGGCGCGAGGCATTGTCGCATTGCCGTTTGTGCATTGCGGCATCAGGCTTCGCGTATGTTGCCGGGCTTTTTTTCCGTTTCTAGTATCGTCGGCCTTTTGGTCTGCTTCGCCACCGCTGAGATGCATGCGGAGGACTGGCCGGAGTGGCGGGGCAGGGGGCGCGGGGGTGTTTGGAATGAGACGGGGATCGTGGAGAAGTTTCCCGAGTCCGGGCTGAAGGTCGCGTGGCGCACGCCGCTGCATGGCGGATACAGCGGGCCTGCGGTGGCGGAGGGGCGGGTGTTTGTCACCGACTTTTCGCCGACGGAGAAGAAGGGCGGCATCGAGCGCGCGCTGTGTCTCGATGAGAAGACGGGCGCGATTTTATGGAAGACGGAATGGGAGGCCGACTATGCGGGCATCTCGTACGAGACCGGCCCGCGCGCGACGCCGACGGTGGACGGAGATCGCGTGTACGTGCTCGGCGGGCGAGGAATCCTGAATTGCCTCGAAGCGAAGACGGGCAACGTTGTTTGGAAAAAAGATTTCGTCGCAGACTACGGATTGCGTCCGCCGCAGTGGGGCACGGCGAGTGCGCCTCTCGTGGACGGCCCACGCTTGATCTGCGTGGCGGGCGGCGGTGCGAGGGGCGCAACGCTCGTCGCCTTTGACAAGCTCACCGGCGAGGAAAAGTGGCGTGCCATCGAGACCCCCGCGGAGCCGGGCTACGCGCAGCCGATCCTCATCGAGGCGGGCAAAGCGCGACAGCTCATCTTCTGGCATTCGACGGCGCTCTTTTCGCTGAATCCGGAGACGGGCGCGATTTTCTGGCAGGTGCCGTGTCAGTTGAAGTTCGGCCTCAGCGTCGCAACGCCGCTCGTGAGCGGAAATAGGTTGCTCGTGAGCGCATTCTACAATGGCTCGCTGATGCTCGAACTCGATCCGAATAAGCCCTCCGCGCGTGAGGTGTGGCGCAGCGGCACGAGCAGCGAGATCAACACGGCAGATCTGCATTCGCTCATCAGCACTCCGGTGATGAAAGGCGAACACCTCTACGGCGTGTGCAGCTACGGGCAGTTCCGTTGCATCAAAATTGCCGATGGCGAGCGCGTGTGGGAGACGCAGGAGGTGACGCGCGAAAAGGCGCGCTGGGCGAATGCCTTCATTGTGGCGAATGGCGCGCGTTATTTCATCAACAACGATCGCGGCGAACTTATCATCGCCGACCTCCAGCCCGACGGCTGGCACGAACTTAGTCGCACGCAGCTCATCACGCCCGACAACAAGCGTGGCGGACGCCGCGAACTCGGCGCCGTGAACTGGGTGCATCCCGCCTACACGAACAAGCACATCATCACGCGCAACGAGCAGGAAATCATCAGCGCCTCACTCGACGCGGCGGACTACGCGAAGTAGAATCCTTGGTTACGAAAGGATGGCCTTGATCACATGCCCATGCACATCCGTGAGGCGGAAGTCGCGTCCTCCGAAACGGTAGGTGAGCTGCTCGTGATCGAGGCCGAGGAGGTGGAGGACGGTGGCGTAGAAGTCGTAGATGTCGGCCTTGTTCTCCACCGCGTAGTAGCCGAGGTCGTCCGTCGCGCCGTAGGTAGTGCCGCCGCGGATTCCGCCGCCGGCGAGCCATGCGCTGAAGCCGGTGGGATTGTGGTCGCGCCCGTCGCTGCCTTGCGAGAAGGGCGTGCGGCCGAATTCGCCGGAGAAAATGATGAGCGTGCTTTCCCACAGGCCGCGCGCTTTGAGATCCGTGATGAGTCCTGCGAGTCCCTGATCGACTTGGTTCGCCATCAGGCCGTGGCCTTCCTTCAGCTTGCCGTGCTGGTCCCAGGGATTCGCCGCCTGGCCTGCGCCGATGTTTTGCGTGAGGCAGCTCAGCTCGACGAACCGCACGCCGCGTTCGATGAGCCTGCGTGCCACGAGGCACTGGCGTCCGTAGCTCGCAGCCTGCGCGTGCGTGGAGTCGAGGCCGTACAGTTTTTTAGTCGCGTCACTTTCGCCCCGCAGATCGAGCAGCTCGGGCACGGCGGACTGCATTCGGTAGGCAGTTTCGTAATTGCGGATCGCGGCCTCGACCTGCGGGTCGGCGGTCTCCTTTGAAAATGCGGAGTCGATCTCGCCGATGAACGACAGGCGCTGGCGTTGCGTGGCGTCGGCCTCGCGCGGCTTGATATTCGCCATCGCCTCCTCGCCGTCCACGCGCAGGATGCTGGCCTGATTTTGCGCGGGCAGATACCCGCTGCTGAAGAGTCCCACGCCGCCGTGCGGTGCAGTCGCGCCGCCGCTTTGCAGCACGACGAAGCCGGGGAGATTGCTGTTCATGGTGCCGAGTCCGTAGTTCACCCACGCGCCCGCGCTCGGGTGCCCCATGAATGGGAAGCCGGTGTGGAATGCGTAGTTGCCCTGCGCGTGTTCGTTCACTTTCGAGGTCATGGAGCGGATGACTGCGAGGTCGTCCGCCATTTCCGCGAGGCGGGGAAAAAGGTCGGTCATCATCACGCCACTCTGCCCGCGCGGTTTCGCGGTCCACGGCGAGGCCATGATGTTGCCGTTGTTGTTAAACATCGTTGGCCGCACCGGCACTGGCATCGGCTGGCCGTGGCGCTTCGCGAGTTCCGGCTTCGGATCCCATGAATCCACATGCGACACGCCGCCGCTCATGTAGGCGAAGATGACCTGCTTCACTTTCGGCGGAAAATGCGGTCGGGGAAGTGCTGCCGCAGCGCCGCGAGCCTGGTCGGAGAAAAGTCCCGCGAGGGCGAGTGAGCCAAAGCCGAGCGAGCATTTGCGCAGCATGTCGCGGCGCGAAAGCGGCGGACGAAAAGGGGAGTGGAAGTTTGGGTGCATGGCGATGGAGCTGGGCTAGCGGAGAAAGATGAACTCCTTGGCGTTGAAGAGTGACTGCGCGAAGTCGCGCCATGCGGAGGCATTTTGCATCACGCCGCCACCGGAATCGATCCCATCAAGATACCGCGTGCTTGACGCGATTTCGTTTGCGGATGGTTCGCGCGCGAACGCGACGGCGAACATTCGCCGGATGCGTTCCGTGGGATTTGCATCCGCCTTTTCCGCAACGAGCCGATCGGCCCACGCACGCGCGCACTCGATGACAAAGCTGTCGTTCAGCAGCGTGAGCGACTGCGCAGGGACATTGGTCGCGTCGCGGCGACCGGTCGTGGTGAAGGGCTTGGGCGCGTCGAAGACTTCGAGGAATGGATTCAGCGCGGTGCGGCGGATGGTGAGATAGATGCTGCGACGCAGCGTCGGTCCGCCGGCTGTGTTCGGCAGACCGGGGCCGGACATCTGCGGATCGAGCCGACCGGAGACGGCGAGCATCGAATCGCGGATGGACTCGGCCTCGATGCGCTGCACGCGCGCATGCGAGAGCAGTTCGTTTCCGGCATCGCGTTCGCGCGCATCGGGCGGGGCATCGGCGCTGAGCGCAAAGGCGCGCGTGGTGACGAGAAAACGGACCATCGTTTTCAGCGACCAGTTCTCCGCGGCGAAGCGCGCCGCGAGGTTATCGAGCAATTCGGGGTGCGTCGGCTTTTCGCCCATGCGTCCGAAATTGTCCGGCGTTGCGACCAGGCCGCGGCCGAAAATGTGGAGCCACACGCGGTTCGCCATCACGCGTGCGGTGAGGGGATTTTGCGGAGCGGTGATTGCATTCGCGAGTTCGAGGCGTCCGCTCTGCTTCGTCGGAAATGCCGATGCGCCGAAGACGCCGAGGTAGGCGCGCTGCACAGGTTCGCCGGGCTTGAGATGATCGCCGCGAGGGAGCATCGCCGCGTCGATGGCGACGGATTCCAGCACGCCGGGCGCGTGACGCGCTGGGGGGACTTCTGCCTCGAGCGCCCGATACTTTTCAACGAGCGGCCGCACCGCATCGAGTCGCGCATGTGAAGTCGGTAGCAGCCCGCGGCGGATGATTGCATCGAGGAGTTTCCGCTGTGGCTCAACAAGCGTGCCGTCGCGCCACGCGATGAGTGCGGAATGAATCGAGCGCTCGTAAGTCTGCGCGAGATCCTTTGCCGTACGCGGCACGCTGCCGGTGAAAATTGCGGTGGTTGCGCCTTCCCGATTCTGTGGTCCTTCGCCGTCATGGCAGACGATTTCACTCACGCCGAACCACGATGGCCCCATCTTGTCCTTCACATTTTTGTCGCGGCGAGTCTGGTCCGCAGTAGTTGCAAATTCGAGATAAGCCCACGAGCCTTTGCGATATTTCGTATCGAGGCGCAGCCAGTCGGGTTCGTCCTTTGAGATTTGGGCGCGCGGGAAAATCGGGTTCGTTCCGAGCGGGTAGCCATCCACGATGAGCCGGCATTGCGAGCCACCGCCGCCCCAAGCCTTCACGCTGATCCAATCCGTCTCCACGCGGAACTGCTGCGTGGTGAGCACGCCGTTGTGTTTTGAAGTCAGGCCGTTCGTCGTGACGCCCGCAGGCATCAGGCCAGTGAGCATTTTGTCGCCTTCCGAAAGTAGGGCGAAGTCCCCGCACCCGCCCGGTGCATTCCCAATGCCGGTGCCGTAGTGGAAGCACTCGGAAAAATCGGTGCGCGATTTTGCAAAATCCCAGTGGCGTCCCGACGGAGCGGCCTGCGCGGCTTTTGCACGAGTCGCATCCGCGAGATCGGTCCAGGCCATCGCCATTTCATCGCCACTTCGGTTGTGCAGCTTGGCCCATACGTGAAAGGGATTCGCCTCATTGCGCTCGGCGTCGGCGATTGCTTCGCGCCATTCCTTGTCTTGCGAACCTTGCGTGATCTTGCCGAGCGCTTCACGGGCTGCGGTGAGGTCGCGCGTCAGCGCGTCGCGATGGCTTCGCTCATCCGGCGTAAAAGCCTTTGCCAGCATCGCTGCGTCCACGGCGTTTGCATCCGGGCCGGAGCGGAATGATGCGCGCAGCTCTTCGGGCGAAAGCGCACGGTCATACAGGCGAGCCTCCTCGATTTCACCGGCGAGGAATGCCTTACCTCCGCCGGTGTGGCGTC
The DNA here is from genome assembly GCA_038227825.1 of Chthoniobacterales bacterium. GTDB lineage: Bacteria > Verrucomicrobiota > Verrucomicrobiia > Chthoniobacterales > Chthoniobacteraceae > SXWH01. The sequence continues at coordinate 35,923 of JBBRPQ010000003.1, read as the reverse complement.
GGCCGAGAAGGATGTGCGCGTTGCCGGATGCGAAGGTGATCGGACTCTTGGTCGCGGATTTCCACGACTGGCCGTAAAGTTCGCCGTTGCGGAATACGGCGATGGTCCCGTCGGCGCGATACGTCGTGGCGATGTGGATGAGTTCACCGGGCTTTGCGGTTTCTGCCGGGCCGCCGGTCACTTGTGAGCGGCGGAAATTGTTGCTGCCAGCGACCCAGCGCTGCGGCTCCTTTTCGGCGATTACCACGGAATCGAAGGTGCTGCCTTTTGTATCCTCGACGGTAATGACGCCGCCGCCTCGCTGTTCCAGCGTCGCGAGGGTCACCCATGCTTCCAGCGTTTTCTCGCGAAGGTCCTGCGTCAGCGGCGCGCTGCGAAAGCATCCGTCGGTGCCGTTGAGCAACAGTCGCCCGCCTTGGATTTTTGCTCCGCCGAGCAATTCACCATTCAGCGTTCCCGCGGAGTCGCGCGCATCGCCATTGAAGCTCCACCGCGCGACTGGACGCGGGGCAGTCGATATCGCCCCTTTGCTTGCAGAGCCCGCAATGCGCCCGCGCGCAACTTCATTGAGCGCCCTAATCTGCTTCTCAAACGACGCTACTTTTTCCGCTGCGGAAATGGCGCGCGGGTCCGGTTCGTCTTCGGCGATGAGCCGCGCGGCGATGCGCTTCGGTTCATCTTTCCACGCATCGCAAAGGGCGGCGTGGATCTGTTTCTTCAGCGCGGTGAGTTTGCTCTTGTTCGTCGCGAGGAATTCCGGCGGATCGATTGTCACCATCGCAGGGCGGCTGCTCTCGAAAATTCCTGCGAGCGCGTAATAGTCGCGCTGGCTGATGGCGTCGAATTTGTGATCGTGGCAGCGCGCGCAGGAGACGGTGAGGCCCTGGAACGCCTTCATCGCGACGTCGATCTGGCTGTCCGTCACTTTCACCTGTTCGTCGCGCGTGTCCACCGGCTGGAAGCCGTGCTCGACGAGCCGCAAATGCGCGATGCCGAGGATGCTCTCATTGAACTGCTCGTCGCGATTCCAGCGCTGATTCGGAATCAAATCGCCGGCGATGTGCTCTCGGATGAGCTGGTCCACAGGCACGTCGGCATTGATCGCGCGGATGAGGTAGTCGCGATAGCGCCACACCTCGGGAATCTCCGGGTCGCCTTCGCTGCCGTGCGTCTCTGCGTAGCGCACAAGATCCATCCAGTGCCGCGCCCAGCGCTCACCGAAGCGCGGTGAGGCGAAGAGACGATCTGCCGCGGCATCGAGTGCCGCCTTTGAATCCCGCGCAGCAGCTTTGACAAATGCGTTCACTTCCTCTGGCGTCGGCGGGAGACCGGTCAGCGCGAAAGTGAGCCTGCGGATGACCACGCGCGGGTCTGCATCGGCTGCGGGCTTCAGTCCGCGTTCCTCCATTTTCGCGAGGAGAAAATGATCGACGGGATGCTGCGACCACGCGGCATTTTTCACGGCAGGCGGTTCCGATTTCTGAACGGGCTGCAGGCTCCACCACGTCTTGCGATCCGCGAGCAGCGTTTCCCACGGCACGGCTGCGCCGGCTTTTGGCGGTTCGTCGCGTGGGTCGGGCGCGCCCATCGCGATCCATTTTTCAAAGTCGGCGATACTCGCATCGCTGAGCTTCGGACGCTTCGATGGCATCTTCAGATCCGGATCCTCGTGGCGGATGGATTTGATCAGCAGGCTCTTCGCGGGTTCGCCGGGGACAATCGCGTCGCCGCTGTCGCCACCCTTTTTCCACCCATCGCGGTAGTCGAGCCGCAGTCCGCCCTTTTGTTTTTTCGCGTCGTGGCACTCGGTGCATTCACTTGCGAGGACGGGACGGATCTTTTTTTCAAAGAAGTCCGCCTGCTCAGGAGGAAGCGTCGTCGCTGAGAATGCCACTCGCGCGGCGAGGGTGAAAATGATGGCTGTGCGTGCGGGGTGCATCGGACGGTTCATCGAATGAATCCATCGCGAGTGGAAATGAAAGGCATCGAATCGGCGGAGAGAGCTGTTGGCGCCAGTTGTGGATTTCCGCGTGGACGGGATCGGTGTGCCGTTGCATGGTATTTTCGAGACAGACAACAAGCCCACATTTCGAGGTCCCCAAAATGTTCGAATCCGCAGAGCTCGGCCACTGCATCACAGACGGCGAATACAAGCGCAAGGAGCCGCGATTGCGAGAGGCTTTGCTTAAGGCTCAATACCAGCTTCTGGAAAAGAAGAGTTTTCCGTTAGTGATCGTCATCGGCGGTGTCGATGGCGCGGGGAAGGGTGAGACCCTGAACATTCTCAACGAGTGGATGGATCCGCGGCACATCATCACCCACGCCTTTGGCGAGATGTCGGACGAGGAGCGCGAACGGCCGCGCATGTGGCGCTATTGGCGGGCACTGCCGCCCAAGGGGCGCATCGGCATTCTCTTCGGCGCATGGCATACGGATCCGATCGTTAATCGCGTGATGGGCCGCATTGACGACGCACAGCTCACGCTGGCGATGGAAGAGGTCACGCGCTTCGAGCGAATGCTGTCCGATGAGGGGGTGCTCATTCTGAAGTTCTGGTTTCACCTTTCCAAAAAGGCGCAGAAAAAGCGTCTGCTCGCGCTCGAAGCGGACCCGAAGACCCGATGGCGCGTGACCGATACGGACTGGGAGCGTTTCCGGATCTACGATCGGTTTCGGAAGATTTCGGAGAATGCCCTGCGCGAAACCAGCACCGGGCATGCGCCGTGGATCGTTGTCGAGGGGGCGGATGCAAACTATCGAAACCTCACCGTCGGCCGTTCCATCCTCGATGCCCTGAACAAGCGACTGGGTGGCAGCAAGCCCGCCGTAGCTACGCCGGTCGCGCTCCCTGCTTCCTCCATAGACGGGCGCAATCTCCTCTCGGGCCTCGACTACGATTCGCACCTCACGCGGAAGGAATACCGGCACAAACTTGAGAAATACCAGGGCAGGCTCAATCTCCTCACGCGGGACAAGAAGTTCCGGCAGAAGGCGATGATCATCGTCTTTGAAGGTGCCGACGCAGCGGGCAAGGGGGGCAGCATTCGGCGTGTCACCGGCGCGCTCGATGCCCGGTACTACCGGGTGATTCCAGTCGCTGCACCGACGGAGGAAGAGCGTGCGCAGCCGTACCTGTGGCGCTTTTGGCGCAGCCTGCCGCGACGCGGGAGGGTGGCCATTTACGACCGGTCGTGGTATGGCCGTGTGCTGGTCGAGCGGGTCGAGAAGTTCTGCTCCGAGGAGGACTGGATGCGCGCCTACCACGAGATCAATGACTTTGAGGAACAGTTGGTGGAGGCCGGCGGCATCGTCACGAAATTCTGGCTCACCATCACCAAGGATGAACAACTCCGCCGCTTTCAAGAGCGTGAAAAGACGCCGTTCAAGAGCTTCAAAATCACGCCCGACGACTGGCGCAACCGCAGGAAGTGGGACGCATACGAGCGCGCGGTCTGCGACATGATCGAGTGCACCGGGAATGACGCCGCGCCATGGGTACCGGTGCCTGCGAATGACAAATACTCAGCACGGATCACGATCCTGAAGACGCTCTGCGAGCGAATCGAGGCGGCGCTGTAGCCTCCGTCGGAATGCTAGTACCGCGGCACCGTCGCGTCCACTTCCTCGGACCAGGCTTCGATTCCTCCTGCGAGGTTCGTCACATTGGTGAATCCTTGCTGGATTAACCATGCGGCCGCGCGTGCAGAGCGTGCGCCGTGGTGACACTGGATCAAGAGCGGTTGCGATTTGTCAGTCAGGCTATTCGCCGCGACATCGGGCCATTGGCTGAGCGGGAAAAGTTCTGCGCCGGCGATTCTTGCTGCGTCCCATTCTTCCTGCTCGCGTACATCGATCAGGCGCGGAGCGTTTGCGGATTGCAGCAGGGCTGCGGCTTCGGTGACGGATATCTGAGGAACGCCGCCGCTCATTGCGTGATGCTTACCGGGGTGCCGACATCGACATTGCGGAAAAATGTCTCAGCCATGAAGCCGGGCATGCGGATGCAGCCGTGCGATGCGGGATAGCCGGGGAGAAAGCCCTCGTGCATGCCCACGCCGCCGTTCACGCGCATGAAGAACGGCATTTTTGCACCATCGTATTTTGCGCCGCGGGGCATCGGGTCCTTGTTGCGATCGACGTCCTTCCTCATAGGTTCGCCTGTCGCTGCGTCCACGTAGTCGCCGTAGCGCGAGGACTCATGATTCTGATCTTTTTGCTGGATCCGGAAGGTGCCCGAGGGAGTGCCGAAGCCTTCGCGACCGGTGGAGATGATCGAAACGCCGACGAGTTGTTCGCCTTTGTAAAAATAGGCCTTCTGCTCGCTGAGCTTGATCGCGATGCGGGGCGAACCGGATGCGTGGTCGCCGTCCCAGTATGAGACATTGTCGTAGTTCATCCGTTTCTCGTTAGCGGCGAGTTTTCCAGCGGCTGAACGGCGTCCGCCGAGATACACCGTGTCGGTGCTGAATCGGGGGTCGGTGGAACATCCTGCGAGCAGGGCGGTGAGTGCGATAGCGAATCCTGTGACTTTCATGCGAGACCAAGCGGGCGGGCGGAAATATAGACCTCATGGGGCGACGTCAAGCGTCGAGCGGTCGGTTAAAGTGAATGATGGAACGGCACTCTCGGCGCAAAATCCGATGGCGTCCCAAGGAATTTTCACGAAGATGCCGCGCGAGCTTGCGCGTGCGGGCGCGGGGCGCTTCATTCGCCCCCTTATGTCCAATTCGCTATGGGAAAGGTTTCAGCAATTCTACACGGCAGACGGGGAACTCGGTATTTCGCTCGATGTGAGCCGGGTGCGATTTGATGACGCGTGGCTCGCGGCGATGGAGCCGGCGGCGCAGAAGGCGTTCGCGGCGATGGATGCTTTGGAAAAAGGCTCGGTCGCGAATCCTGATGAAAAGCGGATGGTCGGGCACTACTGGCTGCGCACGCCGGAGATCGCGCCGAATGACGAGCTGCGCGAGGAAATCGTGACGTGCTATGCGAACATCAAGGAGTTCGCGATGCGGACGCATCAGGCGGAGAAATTTATGGACGTGCTGGTGGTCGGCATCGGTGGCTCGGCGCTCGGGCCGCAGTTCGTCGCGGATGCGCTGGGAACTTCGGAAGATCGGATGCGGCTGCACTTTTTCGACAACACGGATCCGGATGGCATCGATCGCGTGGTGAAGACGCTGGAGCACCGGCTGGATCACACGCTGGTCATCACCATTTCCAAAAGCGGCGGCACCCCGGAGACGCGCAACGGGATGCTGGAAGCCGAGGCAGCTTACGCAAAGGCGGGGATTGATTTTGCCTCGCATGCAGTGGCGGTGACGGGCGTGGGTTCACCGCTCGACAAATATGCGACGGAGAAAAAGTGGCTCGCGCGTTTCCCGATGTGGGACTGGGTGGGCGGTCGCACGTCCGTGATGAGCGCGGTGGGCCTGCTGCCGCTCGCGCTGCAGGGATTGGAAATCGGTGGCATCCTCGAAGGCGCCTCCATCATGGACGAGTGGACGCGCGTCACGGAGACTCGGAAAAATCCCGCGATGATGCTCGCGCTGAGCTGGCACTTTGCCGGCGGCGGACGCGGTGCGAAGGACATGGTGGTACTGCCTTACAAGGATCGGCTCATGCTTTTCTCAAAGTACCTCCAGCAGCTCGTGATGGAGAGCCTCGGCAAACGGCTGGATCTCGACGGCAAGGAAGTTCACCAGGGCATCGCGGTGTACGGGAACAAAGGCTCGACCGATCAGCACGCCTACGTGCAGCAGCTCCGCGACGGGGTGAACAATTTCTTCGCGACATTCATCGAGGTGCGCAAGGCGCGCTCGGTGGTCGGCATGGAGGTGGAGCCGGGCGTGACAGCAGGCGACTATTTGCAGGGATTCCTGCGCGGCACGCGACAGGCGCTCTATGAAAGCGGACGCGACAGCGTGACGCTGAGCATTCCCGAGGTGTCGCCCAAGACGGTCGGAGCGATCATCGCGCTCTATGATCGCGCGGTGGGCTTCTACGCATCGCTGGTGAATATCAACGCGTATCACCAGCCAGGTGTGGAGGCGGGGAAGAAGGCTGCTGCCGCGGTGCTCGCGCTTCAGCTCAAGGTCCGTGGCGCACTGGGCGCGGATGCGAAGACCGCGGTGCAAATCGCGACTGCAACCGGTGAGGATGCGGAGGCCGTTTTTCACGCGCTCACGCATCTTGCGGCAAATGACGCGAAGGTGCGCGGGACGGCTGGCGTGCCGGCGGAGCGGACGTTTTCACTCGCCTAGGTCGCACCGCATTTCCGAATCCTGATGCGACGATTTGCGAAGATATTGGCCGAGATCGAATCCGGCCTGAAGGCAGGGGACAGCTACAATTTTGAAACACGTGTGGCCGCGTACCGGACGGCACTCGTCGTGGAGGAAAAATGGCTGGATCTCCAGCATCGCCGGGTGGCCGGCGGCATCGAGGTCGGCCACATGCGCGCGGACACGATTGATGATTTTACGTGTCATCTCATGGAGGCTGCGGTCGCGCATTTGCGGAGCACAGGCATCAAGCCGCCGAAGCTCACGCTGATGGCGATCGGCGGCTACGGTCGCCGGGAACTGAATCCCAAGAGCGATGTGGATATCGCCTTTCTGCACGTGGGCAGGACGAAATTGCCCGCAGGAGTCGAGGCGGTGGTGACGGATGTGTTGAATGTGCTTTTTGCGACTGATTTCACGCCGGGGCATTCCACACGGAATCTCAGCGAGACGATCTCGGAGGCCAACAAGGAGATGCAGTCGAAGACCGCCATGCTCGAGGCGCGAATGCTCTGGGGTGACAAGGAGCTCTTCGAGGCGTTCCAGGAGAAGTTTTTGAAATCATGCGTGGACGGGCACACGGAGGATTATCTCGCGGCGCGCGTTGCCGACCAGACGACGAGGCACTCCAGGTACGGACACTCGGTGTACATGCAGGAGCCGAATGTGAAGAACGGCTGCGGCGGTCTGCGCGATTTTCAGAACCTGCTTTGGATGGCGTATTTCAAATACCGCGCACGGACTACGGCGGATCTGGTGAAAAAGAAATACCTCAACGAGACGGAGGAGCGGGAGCTGGTTCGGGCATACGATTTCATTTTCCGCCTGCGCACGGAGTTGCACTACATCACCGGGCGGCATGTGGATGTGATCCTGGTCGGCAACCAGAAGGACCTCGCGGACAAGATGGGTTACAAGGAGGACTTTCCCGACGTGCTGCGGCGCACCGAGGCGCTGATGCGCAGCTACTACAGTCACGCGCGCGCCATTTTCGAGCTGACGGAACTCGTCTCCGAGCGCCTCGCACTGCCGATGATGGAGGACAAGAAGCCGGGCGGATTCTTCCGCTTTCTGCCCTTCCGCCAGGGCGCGAAGAAGAAGCAGGAGGAGTTCGACGGCTTCATCGCAAAGGGCGATCGCATCGGCTACCGCGACCGCCAGATTTTCAAGGAGGACAGCGCGCGCATGATGCGGCTTTTTCAGCATGTGCAGCAGCGTGGTCTGCGCATCAGTCCGGAACTGCGGCAGCTCGTGCGGCGGCGGCTGAAGTACATGGACAATACGTTCCGGTATCTAAAGGTGAACCGCGAGGTGTTCTCCAGCATCCTTCGGAAAAAGGGGCAAGTCGGGCACATCCTGCACGCGATGCATCGCGTGGATTTTCTCGGGAGGTGGTTGCCGGAATTCGGCGGGCTCACGGCGCTCGTGCAGAATGAATATTTCCACCGCTACACCGTGGATGAGCACACGCTCGTGTGCGTGGAGAAACTCGACAGCCTGCTCGATACCGAGGAGCCGCGGCACCAGGGCTATCGCGCGCTTTTCGAGAAGCTCGGAGACCCGTATGTGCTCTATCTCGCGATCCTGCTGCACGACACCGGCAAGGCCGCGAACAGCCGGCATCATGCCATCGAAAGCACGATCAACGCGCAGAAAGTCGCGCGTCGTCTCCAGCTCACAGCGGAGCAGAGGAAGCTCCTCATTTTCCTCGTGGACAATCACGACCTGATGTCGCGAACCGCGAGGCAACGCGACCTTTCCGATCCTGAGACGATCGAGAGTTTTGCGGGGCTGGTGCTACATCAGGAAAATCTCGATGCGCTCATGCTGCTGACCGCTGCGGATGGGCTGGGCGTGGGCGATGATAAAATCTGGAACGGCTGGACGGAGTCACTCACTTGGCAGCTTTTCCGCGAGACTTCGCGCTGCCTCGGGGACAGTGAGGGCTTTCGCAAACAACGCCATGTCGAGCGGCAGTCGCTCCGGGAGGCCGTGGCCGAGCGGCTGCCGGCGGACTATGGGCTGGAGATCGAAGCGCACTTTGCGTCGCTGCCCGAGCGCTATTTTCAGACGCACAAGCCGGAGGAAATTGTCGCGCATCTGAAGCTCGTGCGGGAGTTCTTGGAAAGGCACTTTGCGACAGAGGAGGGGACGCTCGCGCCGGTCGTGCGCTGGGTACCGCGGCCAAATGCGGGCCACAGCGAGCTGTGGGTCTGCACGTGGGACCGGCACCAGCTTCTCGCGCGCATTTCCGGCGTACTCGCCGCGAATGAACTGAGCATCCTGAGCGCGGACATTTACACGCGGCACGACGGACTCGTGCTCGATATTTTTCGCGTGACGACGCCGCGCTTCCAGGCCGTGGACGACGAGCGCGACATGCAGCGCGTGGCGAAGCTGCTGAATGAGGCGCTTATGGTGGAAAGCTACGATTTTGCACCGCTGCTCGCGAAGCGCCTGCGCCGCGTGCAGACGTGGGAGCGCACGCTCGATTTCCCTGCGCGGATGACCATCCATCCGGATACGAATCCGCACTTCACCGTCGTGGACATCGCCGCGCCCGACCGCATCGGCTTGCTCTATGAAATCCTCCGTGCGGTGAGCGACGCGAAGTTCCTCATCGCCGCTGCGCGCATCACCACGGAAAAAGGCGCGGCCATTGACAGCTTCTACATCACCGACCTCGACGGCGGGCGCGTGACCTCCGCTTGGCAGATTCACGAGCTGAATGCCGCCTTGCGGAAAATCCTCGAACAGCGTCCCGCCGCGACCATCGCTTGACGCCACTCGCAATGCCCCGTATCTCCGCCGCCTGCCAAGCGTGAACCACCACAAACCGAAACACGAGTGCGGCGTCTTCGCCGTGTTCGGTCACCAAAACGCGGCGGAGCTGACCTACTACGGTCTCTTCGCCCTTCAACACCGCGGCCAGGAAAGCGCGGGCATCGTCACCGCCGGCGCGTCCGGCTCGCAGTTCATCCGCCATGTGGACATGGGCCTCGTCTCGCAGGTATTCAAGGCACCGGATCTCGAGCGACTGAAGGGCCGCCTTCCCGAGTCGGAGCGTTCCAAGGGCCATTCGTCGGACGACTATCCGAGGAACACCCGCGCCATCGGCCACGTCCGCTACTCCACCACCGGCAGCAGCACGCTCACGAATGCCCAGCCGCTCATGGTGGACTGCGCGCGTGGCCAAATCGCCATCGGGCACAATGGCAACCTCGTGAACGCCTCGCTCCTCCGCAAGGAACTCGAGGACAAGGGCTCCATCTTCCAGACCACGGTGGACAGCGAGATCATCCTCCACCTCCTCGCGCAGCCAAATCACGACGGCAACGCGCTCAGCGCCCTGCGCCGCATTCAGGGCGCATTCTCCGTGGTGATGATGACCGAGACGGAAATCATCGGCATCCGCGACCCGCACGGCTTCCGCCCGCTCTCACTCGGAAAGCTGAAGGACGGCGGCTACGTCCTCGCGAGCGAGACGTGTGCATTCGATCTCATCGAGGCCGAGTTCATCCGCGACATTGCTCCCGGCGAGGTCGTCATCATCGGTGAAAATGGCATCCGCAGTGAGCGACCGTTCGACGACGTGCAGCCCGCGTTCTGCATGTTCGAGTACGTCTATTTTGCGCGGCCCGACTCGATCATCTCCGGCGTGAATGTCGCGCGCGTCCGCACCGAGATGGGACGCCAGCTCGCCATCGAGACACCCGTCGAGGCCGACATCGTCATCCCCGTGCCCGACAGCGGGAACTACGCCGCGTTCGGCTTCGCGGAACACATGATGATTCCCTTCGAGCAGGCCTTCGTCCGCAATCACTACATCGGTCGCACCTTCCTCCAGCCCTCGCAGCTCATCCGCGACTTCAATGTCCGCGTGAAGCTCAACCTCATCCGCGAGATGGTGGACGGAAAGCGTGTCGTCGTCGTGGATGACAGTATCGTGCGCGGCACCACCGCCATGTCGCGCGTGAAGAGCCTCCGCGAATGCGGCGCAAAGGAAGTCCACCTCCGCGTGAGCTGCCCCCCGCACCGGCACGCCTGCCACTACGGTATTGATTTCCCCGACCCGAAAAAACTCATCGCCAACCAGCACACCCCCGAAGCCATCGCCGGCTACCTCGGAGCCGACAGCATCGGCTACCTCAGCGTCCCCGGCATGATCAAAGCCACCGGCCGACCCGCGAATAACTTCTGCCTCGCGTGCTTCGACGGCAACTACCCCGTGCAAATTCCCGAAGGGGCCGGCAAGTTCGTCATGGGCAAAGAGCGCAAAAGCCTCGCCCCCGAAGCCAGCCCGCAAACGGAGCTTTTTGGGAAATTGAAGTAGGCAAATGTTGGGCGTTCGCTAGCTGCCGTTCGGATGTTCATCGCCCACCTGCCTGCTGGTTACATCTGCGGCTGCATGCTCACGGACCGGGTCGTTCCAGAGCAGGGGAAGGGGCGGTTGGTCGCATTCCTGATCGGGAGCGTCTTCCCCGACTTGGACATGTTGTATTTCTACCTCATCGACCACGGACTCCATCATCACCATCACTATTGGACCCATTTGCCGATCTTCTGGCTCGCCGTCCTTGCCGTCTCGACACTCGCAGGGGCGCTCGTCCGCAAGAGGCATTTCGCTCTGGGTGCCGCTTCATTCATCGGTGGAGTTTTCCTGCATTTGATTCTGGATACTCCGTTTGCTGGCATCTGCTGGCTCTACCCGTTCAACGATCAGAACTTTTATCTCGTCACGGTTCCGGCGACACGCAGTTGGTGGGTGTGGAGTTTTGTATTCCACTGGTCATTTTTGTTCGAGATTGCCATCTGCATCGCAGCCGCAGTCCTCTATTTCCGACGTCGTCTCACCAGATGCAAAAACGTCTTACTGTGAGCACTAGCATCGTGAATGTTTCGTGGCCCGGAGGGCCAAAGGAAATTAGCCGGTGGTCGAGCGAGCGTAGCGAGCGAACACCACCGGATCGCGTCCCCACAAAAGCCATGCGCCCCGGCAGGGGCGCGGGAACCGGCGGCTCAGTCCACAAACCGACCATCGAATTCCACTCCGCCGCGATGGAGGAATTCGAGATACTCCTCGCGGAACGTCAGCGTGCGGTGGTGCTCCTCCTGCCGCGCGATATAGAGCCGCACGCCATCGCGCACATTCGCACTCACCGTGAACGCACCGTAGCCCTCCTGCCACGCAAACGCACGTTCGCCGATCTTATCATGCACCCATTCCGACGAGCCGCGCTTCAGGTCGCGCATCACATCCGCGAGGCAATGCGTCGCCTTCAGCCCGACGAGCAGATGCACATGATCCACTACGCCGCCGATGGCCTGGGGAAATGCGCCCAAGTTGTTCAGGATGCCGCCCATGTAGGCGTGCAGACGCTCGCGCCACTCGGGGACGATGACCGCGCAGCGATCCTTCGTGGAAAAGACGAGATGGTAGTGAAGGCTGAGATGGGTCGAGGGCATGGCGCGAATTTCCGCGCACCCTGCCGGGGTGCGATTCATTTTTCTTCCGTGATCCGGTGGTTTTCGCTCGCGGTGCTCGCTCGACCACCGGCTAATTTCCTTTCGCCCTTCAGGCGACAAACCGATTTCCAATTACTATCCAGCCAAGCGAGACTACTCACTTTCACAACAGCATCCCAACTTTCCCAATGTCCAAAAATCCGAAATCCGAAATCCGAAATCCCAAAAGAAGGCCTACGCCGCCGCCGGCGTGGATGTGGACCTCGGCAACCGCGTCAAGAGTGGCATCCAGGCGCTTGTGAAGGGCACGCACGGGCCTGAAGTCCTCGGGCGCATCGGCGGATTCGGCGGGCTTTTCCGTCCGGATTTCCGCGGGATGCGCGACCCCGTGCTCGTCTCCTCCGTGGATGGCGTGGGCACGAAGCTCAAGCTCGCCTTCATGACCGGCCGCCACGACACCATGGGCCAGGACCTCGTGAACCACTGCGTGAACGACATCGCCGTCATCGGCGCGCGCCCGCTCTTCTTCCTCGACTACATCGGCGCGGAAAAACTCGAACCCGCCGTCTTCACGCAGTTGCTCAAAGGCTTTGCCAAGGCGTGCAAGGCCGCCGGCTGCGCCATCGTCGGCGGCGAGACCGCGCAGATGCCCGGCATGTATCAGCCCGGCGAATACGACCTCGCCGGCACCATTGTCGGTGTCGTGGACCGCCCGAAGCTGCTCGACGGCTCCCGCATCCGCCCCGGCGACATCGTCCTCGGCATGGAATCAAACGGCCTCCACACGAACGGCTACACGCTCGCGCGCAAAGTCCTCTTTGAACAAATGGGCCTCAAACTCACCAGCAAGCTCGAAGGCGTGAAGGGCACGCTCGCCGACGAATTGCTGCGCGTTCACCGCAACTACCAGCCGCTGCTCGCTTCGCTCGAAGTCGGAAGCGGGAAGGCGGAAGGCGGAAAGAAGCAGAACACTTCCGACTTCCGACTTCCAACTTCCGGCTTGGTAAAGGGCCTCGCCCACATCACCGGCGGCGGCCTCGTGGACAATATGCCCCGCGTCCTCCCGAAGAACTGCGACGCCGTCATCGCCACCGCCAGTTGGAAGGTGCCCGCCATCTTCCAGCACATCGAGCGCGGCGGAAAAGTGGACCACACCGAGATGTATCAGGTCTTCAACATGGGCATCGGCATGACCATCATCGTCTCGCCGAAGGACGCAGCAGCCGTCGCGAAAAAGCTCAAGGCCCGCACCATCGGGCGGATCGAGAAAGGGACGGGTATCGTCCGCCTCCAGTAGCCGCCGACGGCAGGAGGCGGGCATCCTTTTACTGCGGAAAGGACGAAGGCTCCACTCATGACGGCAACTGAGGATACCCACGGCAAGAAGTTTTCGAAGAAGGCCTTCTTCGTCGCTATAATCGCGCAAGCGGCGGGGACCGGGCTGCTATATACGGCTTTTGATTTTAGGCTTTTAGAAGATCAGTTGCTTCACTTGCTCTCATGGGTTTGCAATCCGGCGCCGATGGCCATTTTTTCTTGGGCCACTAGTGAAGGGCCAAGCACAAGCACAATATATACGATTCTCTTCTCGTGGTCCGTCGTCGTCGGTTTGTGGTTCGGCTTCTCAAGTTCAATGAAACGGGAATTCAAACCCTACGATTACTAACGGCCACCCTGTTTTGGCGATGACTGCCCGCTTCACTGCGCAATCCAGCCGCCATCGATGATGACATCCGTGCCGGTGATGAAGCCGGAGTCCTCGGAGCAGAGGTAGAGGGCGAGCTTGGCGATCTCGGCGGGCTCGCCGAAGCGGCCGACGGGGATCTTCGCGAGGAATTGCGCGCGCAGCTCGGGGTTTTGCATGAGGGGCGTGTTGATCTCCGTGTCGCACACGCCGGGGCTGATGCCGTTGACGGTGATTTTGTCCGCAGCCAGCTCGAGCGCGAGGGCGCGGTTGAAGCCGAGCAGGGCGGTCTTACTCGCGGAGTAGGCGGTGCGGCCGGGGAGGGAGATGTGCGACATCATCGAGGTCATATTGATGATGCGGCCGTAGCTGCGGCCCGTCATCAGGGGCACGAAGGCGCGGCACATGAGGAAGACGCTGGTGAGATTCGTGGTGAGCACGCTGTTCCACTCGGCTAGCGTGAAGTCGGTGATCGGCTTGCGGATGTTGATGCCGGCGTTGTTGATGAGGATATGCAGCGCGCCGCCGAACTTCGCGGCGACGGTGTCGCGCACCTTCGCGACCTGCGTCTCGTCGGAAACATCGGCAGCGAAGACTTCCGCCTTTCCGCCGCCGCTGCGAATCTCGGCGGCGACTTCGTTCAGCCTAGCCTCGTCGCGCGAGACGAGTGCGATGGCTGCGCCGGCTTGTGAAAGTGCGAGGGCCATCGCCTTGCCGAGTCCCTTGCTGGCTCCGGTGATGAGGGCGGTTTTTCCGAGGAGTGTCTGTGTCATGCCGCCGATGCTAACGGGCGGGTGCGGCGGCGAACAATGCGCTTCTTGGCGTGTGCCGGGCTATTTGTCGGCGATGGGACGCCAGACGATTTCCTTCACGATGCTGAGTGGGAAATCGAGCGCCTGGCCGCCGAGTGTCCTGCACTGCACGCGGTCGGCGGTGATGTGGAGATCGTTCATGGAAAGCACGCCCCGATCGTGGAATCGCAGGCGTGGATAGTGGTCGGCAATGGGCTCGGAGCAGTTTGGGAAATGAATCCACGCGATGCGCTTCACCGGGAATTCGAGCGGCCCGGCGTCGGAATTCACGGTCACAAGCTCAGGGGTGATTTTGTCGATCGTGCCGGGGAAATCGTCGCCATTCGAGAGATGGATGACGGGTGCGGAATCCGCCTTCATCTCTGTATCCGGCGCAGCGGTGCCTTCCTTCTCCGGAGGCTTGTCCACTGGCTTTGCCGTTCCGGTGGAAGTGTTCGCAGCCGGCGGATTCCAAGGTGCAAACCACAGGTGCTCGATGCGGCTGTGATTGCTATTGGAGGAACTGTAGTAGGACGTGGTGAGCGTCATCCCACAGGCATCGAGCGCGTCCTTCGCGTCCTCTTCCTTGAACGGAATCTTCCCGACCTCCTTTTCGCCGATGATGATGCGGAAGGTCTTTCCCGGCCGGTCAAACACCAGCGACACACGGGCACTGCCGCCTTCAGCCTTGTTTTCTATCTGAAGCTGCTTTGGCGCGGCCATCCCGATGCGGTTCCGACGTGAGGAAGTGGGATTGTAATAGATGTACAGGCGCGTGCCGCTCGCCTGGACGGAGAATGTGCGCTCATCCTTTGCGTTGTAAATTTGCGCGTTGAAATACGTCGTGCGGCCCGGAGTGAAGGACTCGAAATTGATCGCATATGCGCCGCCGTACGCGGGCCACCGCCGGGAGATCGTCTGCTGACCGTTGCGCGGCACACCCATGACCGTGTAGCCGCCGTCGAAGTATCTCCACGACCGTTCGCTTTTAGTCGATTCATCCGTGATCTGCCTCACGCCACTCGATCGGTTTGGATTCCAGCCTTCGTTCCAAAGCTCCGGTCCGGTCGCACCGTCGGCCACGGTCGCCGCGGCGCTGGCATTCAGATAGACGGCGCGGATCCCCGAGAGTGGCACGCTGAATTCCGGCGCGACATCCGTCTTCATCACCAGTCGCGTGCCGCTGATCGAGACAATGTCGCCTGGCAGCCAGTCGCCATTTCCGAGGCGAATCGCGCTGTCGCCTTTCAGCGGCACAGCCTTTCGCTCGGCGTCCTTGCCGCGGAAAAGGACGCCAGCGACTTTCTCCAACGCAAATTCCAGCGGCACCTTTGATGCCGAAATATTCCAGCTCACCCTGGCATCGGCGAATGGAAGAATCGCACGGCCTGCGATCTGGCTGCCGTCATTGAGTGTGAGGAGGTCGAGGCTGTTTTGCACGACCCCGGCCTGCCCTGCGCGCGGCAGAAAATCCACTGACCGCAGCTCTCCGAAGGGCAGCGTGACTTGCGGTCCCGAACGTGTCGTGACCGTGAGCGTTCCGCCCGTGCCGGTCACTTTTGCCGCGCTGATCTCACTGCCATTCCTGAGCTTTGCCAGTGCGATGGCCGTGGAGATTTCCTTTGGCTCAGCGGGTTCTGCAAAACGCAGGAAGACCGTCTTTTCCCTCGGCGCGGTCCCCGCCGGATTGGCGAGAAAGACTTCGCTGTCAGTGATCCGCTCAATCGTCCCGCCTTTGGAGAGACCCTCGCTCGTGAGGATCTGGTCGCCCTTGCCCGCCGGTGGTTCCGCGCCTTTGGCAGGCTCCTTTCCGTCCCATGGCAGGATGCGCACATTGCTGAGCTGGAAGGCCACGTCGGACATCGTGGCGTTCGGCGTGATGCTGAATGCGCCGCCGCATTTTCCGAGGTCCGCGGGCTTCACCTTGGAAAGCCTCCAGTCTGCGCGCTTCTCACCATTCACGTAGATGAGCAGCTTGCCGTTCACGCGATCCACGAGGATGCGGTAGCGGATTTTTTCCAGCTTCGATGAAAACTCCCGCGGTGCCTTTTGCTCCAGATTTTCTCTGTACTGGTTCGACCGCGTCCCGTCGTAGTGGCTGCCATAGATTTGGTCCGGGCTGAAGTTCAGCGAAAGTCCGCCGACGCCGGACTCGTTCACATTTGTGGAAAAAAGCTGCACGCTGATGTGCTGCATCTGCCGCGGGTAATTCACGTCGAACGACATATCAATCGGGTCCGGGAGTCGCCCGAGATTCCGCCCGATCGGGCCGCTGGTCGTGGAGCGGAGCACGCCGTCCCTGTATTCCCATTGCGCCGTATTGTAGCGCCCGCTGGTCCAGCCTGTCATCGCTGTCGGTCCTTCGTAGATCTGTGCGGAATCGCCATCCGAGAGCGTGGCGGACTGTGCATGTTCCCTCGGGATTTCGATGCCCTGTCCTCCCGGCAAAATGATCCTCAGCATGCCTTTCTCCATCGTCAGGGCGTCGCCGTAGAGGATGCTTCCGTCTCGGAGTTGCAGCACGATTTTTGGCATTGCCAAGGCATTTGCCGACTTCGGTGCACCGTCGGTTTTCTTTGGCTCCGCAAAAGTGAGCGCGCTGATTTCCTCCTCGATCAATTCCAGTTCCGCCTGTCCTTCGCGCTGCAGGATGAGTCCCTTGGCTGGATCGATCGCGCGGATCTTTCCGAGGAAGCGGTTGCCGTCTCGCAGCGTCACCGAGTCCTTGTCCGCAGACGCGCCCTGCGCATTGCTGGAACTGCGCGTCGAAGAAGTCGTGCTCCGGAAAGTCACCACTCCGGGCACTGCCTGCGGTTCATTCCCTCCGGCATTCATTCCCCTGAAAAAGAGGTTGCCGCCCAGATTCAGCATCTGTGCGCCAGCGAGCTGCGCCGGTGCGGCGGCGAGCTTGGCCTTGAGCTCCATCTCCTTTCCTTCGCGGCGCACGGTTAGCTTTACCTCCTGCGCTGGCTTCAGCCCTCGGATCATCTCCCGCAGATGCGCTGAGTTCTTCGCCTCCTTGCCTTCCAAGGTCAGCACGCGGTCGCCTTCCTTCAGTCCCGCCTTTGCCGCCGGCGAATCATCCAGGACGCTGCTGATGCCCACTCCCGCGATCTTCTTCGGCGCATCCCTCCTTGCCGGCTCCTCCTCGGCTGGTGCCTCCGCATCGGTTTCCAGCACGACCCCGAGGTAGCCGGGTTTCGTGTCCCATTTTGCGAGAGGATTCGGCAGCGGAAGGTATGGGATGCCAGGCAAAAGGATCACCGGCGGTGCCTGCCCCTGCGGTTGTGCCATTTTCGCCTTGGCGACGGTTCCCGCGATGGTTGCCTGCACGTCATTGAGCTGGAGCTGGAGCTGCTGCACATCCGGAACATCCGGGATGAAAAGCGGCTCATTCATCGGCACCCGCACCCGATTCTTCGCCGCGCCAGCCGCGGGCTTCGGTGCCTCCGCCGCAGGAAGCCCGGGCTTCGCCGGTTCATCCGCCGCGTGCGCTGCAGGAACCGCGCACGCGAGCACGAGGAGCAAGTAGGCGAGGGGAGTGGTGCGTTTCATGGGCGGGGATTTTTTTGCGGCGCTCATGCCTTGGCCTTCTTCCTTAGCCTCCGAGCGCTCGAGTCCTTCTTCACATCGAGGAACGCCACATTCGCCCCCGTATCCGCAAATCGCCCTGCGCCCACCTTCCGGATCATCGCATCCGGCACCTTCTTCAGCGGCGTGTAGCGCGGATGCTGGCCCTCCTTGTAGGGATCGTTGCTCCGCGCATTGTAGCAGCAGATCATCGACCATCGCGGCTTGTCGGATTCATTCTTCGCCGAGGCGTGCAGCAGATTCGAGTGAAAGAAGAGCGCATCGCCCGGCTTCATCACGCAATTCACCAGCTCGTAGCGCTTCATCGCCTCCCGCACCCGCTCCATATCCGCGCCCGCCTGCTCCCCCGAGAGCACATGCTCCACACGCCCCATGCGATGCGAACCCTTCAGCACCTGCATGCATCCATTCTCCCGCGTCGCCGCATCCACCGCGATGGACACGCTGCACAGATTCGGCGTCAGCACCCCGTTTTCATACCAGTAGCCGTAGTCCTGATGCCACGCCCACGCACCACCCACCTTCGCATCCTTCATGATCATCTTGGAGTGATAGTGATACGCCTCATCCCCGAGCAACTGCTCCACCGCATCCACCATCTTCCGGCACCGCGCAAACATCCCGTAGATCCCATCGCCCGGCTGATTCCAAAGTGACAGACGCACCCGCGCCCCCGTCCCATCGTCCCGGCTGAACGAATGCCGGTCCAACTCCCGGTCCTCATGCGCCGTCCGGCTGAGCAGCCCGATCGTCTCCTTGTCAAAAAAACGGCGCGCAATCAGGAACCCGTCGCGGTGATACGCGGCGATTTGTTTCACGGAGAAAATATCCTTTTTCATGGCAGTCGGCGGATGGGGAGCGGGAGAAAGGCAGCCCGATGACTTTCCTACGGATTCCCCCGGTATGGAAGCGTAATGCGCAGCAAAAAGGCACGCCGACTTTTGCCGACGCGCCTTGACTAGATATGTTTGGAGCCTGGGCTAAGAGCATGTTGAAGAAGTGGCTCACGCAAAGCCGCAAAGCCGCAAAGGAGGAGGCTTTCACGAAGGAATCTTTGCGGCTTTGCGACTTTGCGTGAGACTCATCCGGGACTCTTTCAACATGCTCTAAGTCAGCATCCAAGGGGAGGGGTGCGGGTTTCCTCACACCGCCATGAGCCGTGCTGCGTCGCTCCAGTCGCCGGGGCCGGCGCTGCCCGCCACATTTGCATCCACCGCATCGATCTGCCCCGGCGTGAGTCCGGCAAAGACACGGATCGCTGCTGTCGTCTGTATGCGCTTGATATATTGAGTGGGAGCCGAGGCCGGGGCCACGCGCCGATTATAGACGGAGGAATTTGGAATCAGTATCGTGGAGGCATTCAGCTCGCCACTGCGTACGCCAAGTCCCAGCACCCAGAATGCGGTCCTTCCATGAAATGGAAAGCGCCATGGGCAATTCGCAAACTAGCGGGCGGGCTCGGGATGGAAATGCGCAAGATGACTCTGCGAACGCGCACTCTCTGCGCATGTCGGCCCGCACGCTGCGGAATAATCCATTAGTCATCCCTGTGTCCCGATAGTGAACCCGGTTTTCCGTGAGAAAATGTTTGACTCCATTGGCGGCCTTTAGTTTTCATCCATGCCGATGTCCCCGGTCCCTCCAGTAATGGTTGTTCATCGTGCTCCTGCAAGCGGGGTGGGGGGAAGGCGCGCGTAGTTCCATGCTCGCCATCGTGGCCGCGCAGGGCACTGCCGTGCAGGCGGGCGTTCCTCGCGATACCGCCGGCGTCAGCGGGGATCCCGCTGGCGGGATCGGCATTGCCGCAGTCGGCATCGGGTCCGCCGCCGTCGCAACTGGCGATGGGGGCGTGGGGAGCGGAGTTTTCGCGGGCCAGACTCAGGTTTCCTCCGTCTGAGGGGCTGCCATGGCTGATGCGTTTCACCGGAAAGGGGGGGGCAAGGCCAAGGCTGGCGGATTCCCAAGGTGAGTCGCGTCGTTCCGATTTCACCGGACGCACCACGTTTTTCTTCCCATCGGAAGTCCGTCCGCTAGCCTCCGCGCCCTCATGTCGCAGGAATACAAAGTGAAACTCGAAGTCTTCGAGGGGCCGTTGGATTTGCTCCTCTATCTCATCAAGCGCGATGAAATAGACATCCACGACATCCCGATCGGGCACATCACGAAGCAGTATCTCGACTTCATGGATATGTTCAAGATGCTCGATCTCGATGTGGCGGGCGAGTTCGTGGTGATGGCGGCGAACCTCATCTACATCAAGAGCCGCTCGCTGCTGCCCGTGAGCGTGCAGCCGCCGGAGGAGGATGCCGAGGAAGAGGATCCGCGCTGGGAACTCGTGAGGCAGCTCCTCGAATACAAGAAATTCAAGGAAGCCGCCGGGCATCTCCATGATCGGGAAGTGGCGCGCGAAGGCGTCTTCCCGCGTGTGGTCGATGGGCCGCAGGAAGCGGAGCGTCCGCTCGGAGAGGTGTCGGTTTTTGACCTCATCAATGCCTTCAACAAAATCCTCAAGCGCATCGAGAGCAAGAAGGAGGACCTGCGCGAAATCTTCGAGGAGAACTTCACCGTTTCCGACAAGATTGATCTCATTTTGAAAATCGTGGTGCCTGGTGTCGCTCTGAAGTTCACCGAGCTTTTCACCGATGCCGCATCGCGTGGCGAAGTGGTGATCACTTTCCTCGCACTCCTCGAACTCATCCGGCTCAAGCAGCTTCGTTGCGTGCAATCGGAAGCCTTCGGTGAAATTGAACTCAGCCGCGTCTAACCTGTCCCACACTCGATGACGCCGACTATCAAATATGCCGTGGAGGCCCTTGTGTTCGCTTCGCCGAAGCCGATCACGCTGGAGGAAATCGCGAAGGCCATCCGTGGGGCAGCCGTCGAGACGGAGATCCTGACTTTGCAACCGATGAGCGAAGTGAAGGAGGCCGATGTGGCTGCGGCCATCGAGGAACTGAAGGCCGAATATACGGAGCAGGGGCGCGCATTTCAGATCACCGAGCAGATCAGCGGTTGGTCCCTCGCGACGGTGCGGGATGCCGCTGAGTTCGTGCAGCAACTTTACCCCGAGGCAAAGCCGACGCGCCTCAGTGGTCCAGCGCTCGAGACACTCGCCATCATCGCCTATCGCCAGCCGGTGACCCGTGCTGACATGGAAGCCGTACGCGGTGTCGCCGTGGATGGCGTGATGCAGGTGCTGCTCGATCGCAGTCTCGTAAAAATCGTGGGCCGCGCAGAGGTGCCGGGCCGTCCGTTGCTCTACGCGACGACGGAATATTTTCTCCAGCACTTCGGCCTCAAGAATGTGGATGAGCTCCCGAATGCGGACGAACTGCGCCGCGTGAATCTGCCAAAGGCGGAGATCGTCACCGAGGAAAAACCCGTGACCGCGAAGGCTGCGGCGGAGGCAACTGCGACTCCGGAGGCGACTGAAGAGCCCGCGCTGGTCCACTCGGAGGAAGCGCACGAGCAGCCTGCCGCCGAGGACGTGGCGGAGGAGGTGCCGATTGCCGAATTGCAGGCCGAGACCGCCGAAGTCGAACCGGGCGACGCAACACCGCATCCCGAAAACTGATCGCACATGGACCTTCCCGAAATTCGCAGAAAAATTGACACCGTGGACGAGCAGATCATTCGTCTGCTGAACGACCGTGCAGACCTCGTGCATGAGGTGGGCGTGGTGAAAAAGGCGAAGGGTCAGCCCATTTACGCCCCGGAGCGCGAGGAACAGGTGTTGCGTGCCCTGGCGGCGAAGGCCCGTGAGCTCAACAGCCGCCTGCCGGAAAAAAGCATCCGCGCGATTTACCGCGAGATCATGTCGGCGGCGCTGGCGCTGGAGAAGGATCTTACGATTGCGTATTTTGGCCCGCCTTCGACCAACACGCATCAGGCCGCGCGGAGCCGCTTCGGCTCAAGTGTGGACTATGTGCCACAAGTCACGATCGCGGATGTCTTCGATGCGGTCGCACGCGGCCGTGCCGACTACGGGGTGGTGCCGATCGAGAACAGCACCGAGGGCGCGGTGAACCACACGCTCGATGTCTTCATGGAAAGCGAACTGCGCATCTGCGCGCAGATCCTGATGAAGATCGAAAACCACCTCGCATCGAATTGCGCGAAGGAGACGATCAAAAAGCTCTACTCGCATCCGCAGGTCTTTGGCCAATGTCGCCAATGGCTCCAGCGCACGATGCCGAATGTCGAACTCATCGAGGTCGGCAGTACGCCGCGCGCTGCGGAGTTGGCCTCGCAGCAGCCGGAGGCGGGCGCGCTCGTCGGACGCATGGCCGCGGAGGCTCATGGCCTGCCAATTCTCGAGCTGAGCGTGCAGGACAATCCAAACAACACGACGCGCTTCCTCGTCATCGGCCCTGTCGCGCCGCCGCCTACGGGGGAGGATCGCACATCAATGATGTTCTGCATCCGCGACGAGCCCGGCGCACTTTTCCGCGCGCTGGAGCCTTTCAATCGCCTGCACATCTCGATGAGCAAAATCGAGAGCCGACCGAGCAAGCGCAAGGCGTGGGAGTATTTCTTCTTCGTGGACGCCGAAGGTCACGCGGAGCAGGCGCCCATGAAGGAAGCCATCGAGGAACTCAGCAAGCATTGCACGCTGGTAAAGATCCTCGGGACCTATCCTAAGGCGAGCGCGTAAGGCGGTTTTTCGCCACGCGATCAGTTTGTCTTTGCCAAACCCGCCTTCGCTCGGGTGTGCTCTGCGCATGAGCAATTCCCTGTTTGATCTCACGAATGAAGTCGCTGTCGTCATTGGCGCGACCGGTGTCCTCGGTGGCGCACTTGCCGACGGTCTCGCAGCGGCGGGCGCGAAAATCGCAGTGCTCGGGCGTAATGCGGAACGTGGTCAGGCCCGCGTGAAAGCGATTCGCGCGGCTGGCGGGACTGCGGATTTTTTTGCGGCGGATGCGATGGACAAGGGGAGTCTGCACGAAGCGCATCAGGCGGTGGCTGAGGTGCTCGGAGTGCCGACGATTCTCGTGAATGCGGCGGGTGGAAATGATCCCAAGGTCACGGTCACGCCTGACCGGCCGATCGAGGCGATCACCATCGACGACTGGCACGCGAATTTTGACATGAATGTGGTCGGCGGGGTGCTGCTGCCGAGTCAGGAATTCGGCCCCGCGATGTGTGAGCGGGGGCGTGGCAGCATCATCAATATCGCGAGCGCCAGTGCGCGCATTCCGCTCTCGCGTGTGGTCGCTTACTCCGCGAGCAAGGCTGCGGTGCTGAGCCTCACGATGTTCCTCGCGCGCGAGTGGGCGACGAAGGGCGTGCGAGTGAATTCGATTACACCGGGGTTTTTTCCCGCGGAGCAGAACAAGAAACTGCTCTTTAATGAGGACGGATCGCCGACGCCGCGCACGCAGGCCATATGGGGCCACACGCCGATGAAACGCTTTGGCGAAAGCCACGAACTGATCGGTGCGGCGGTATTTCTCGCGGCTCACAAGGCTTCGAGCTTCGTCACCGGCACGGATCTCGTCGTGGACGGCGGTTTCCTCGCGCAGACGATCTGACGCAGAAAAACTCAGTGCTGGAACGCACGCCACACGGCGTGGACTCCGAGCGTGATGATGAGGCCGCAGACTCCGATGAGAGTCTCGGTGATTGTCCAAGTGCGGAGCGTCTGACTCACGCTGAGCCCGAGTGAGTCCTTCACGATCCAGAATCCGCCGTCGTTAAGATGTGAGAGGAAGAGCGAGCCGCAGCCGATGGCGATGATGAGCAGTTCCACATTGGTGCCTGGATAAAGGTGCATCACTGGCGCGACGAGGCCGGCCGAGGTCATGATGCTGACTGTCGCGCTGCCCGCCGCGACACGGATAAACGCAGCGATGAGCCAACCGTAGATGAGCACGGGCAGGCCGAGTTTTGTCGCGAGTGCTCCCATTGCATCCGCCACTCCTGCGTCGCGCAGGACTGCTGCGAAGCCTCCGCCACCGCCGACGACCAGCAGCGTGAGTCCGACGGATGCGATGCTTTGCTCGGTGAATTTCAGAACCTGTGCCGAGGTGTACCCGCAGCGTGTTCCGAACGACCATGATGCAAACAGCACGGATGCAAGAAGCGCGACGGTGCTGTGGCCTATGAAGCTTGCTGATTTGAGCAGCGTCGTCTGAAACTCAGTGCGCAGCGCGGCATCCGAGGAAATGCAAAGTCTTGCAACCGTATCGATCAGCATGAGCATCACCGGCAGCAGGATCGTGAAAAGGGTGAGTCCGAATCCCGGAGCCGTGATGCCTTCGCGACTGGCGAGTGAGGGCATCGGAGGTGCATCGGCTTGCACGAGACGCGCGGCGCGGCGGGCAAAAATGGGGCCGGCTACGATCGCTGTCGGCAGGCCGATGAGGAAGCCCCACGCGAGCACTTTCCCCATGTTCGGATCAAAGTTTGCGGCGCGAAATGCTGCCATGGCGGCGACAGGCCCCGGATGAGGAGGCATGAGCCCATGCATCACGCTGAGGCAGGAGATGAGCGGGATCGCGAGAGTGAGGAAGGGCTGTTTCGACTCGTGGGTGAG
This sequence comes from Chthoniobacterales bacterium, assembly GCA_038227825.1. Lineage (GTDB taxonomy): Bacteria > Verrucomicrobiota > Verrucomicrobiia > Chthoniobacterales > Chthoniobacteraceae > SXWH01. The sequence continues at coordinate 11,569 of JBBRPQ010000003.1, read as the reverse complement.
GGTGATGAGCACGGGAAGCAGCAGCACCAGGCCGACGGCCATCCATGTCGGCAGACCGATGACCACTGCGAGTGCCATCACGCACCAGACGACGCGTTTCGGTCCGAATATCGCGGTAAATCGCCGTGCGATGATCTCGGCGCCGCCGCTCTCTGCGAGCAGTTTCCCAAGCATGGTGCCGAGGCCGATCAGTGCCGCGATGCTGCCGAGCGTTTTGCCGAGTCCAGTGCCGAAAATCTCGACGACGGCAAACATGCTGAGCGGCTCCGCGGCCCCTTTTGTCTTGAATCCCATCATGACCGCGCCGGCACCGACGACGAGTGACGCGAGCGCGAGAGCAAGGAAGGCATTCACCTTCAGCCGCGTGACGAGCACGACGAGCAGAACGACAGAGGCAAGCGCGAGTGTGATGAGTGTCCAGTCCTGGGTGGTCATTGCGTGGGGAAATGCTGTGTGTTGAGTGCTGGCTTTTGAATGGCGGAATCCAAATTGCTTCCGCTGATGTTCATTGTTTGCGGTTCAGCGAAGCTCGAAGATTGCCTCGATTTCCACTGCAATATTGCCGGGCAGCGGGCCCATTCCGACCGCACTGCGCGCGCCGACGCCGTTCTCTGTTCCCCAGATTTCCGCGAAGAGTTCCGAGCAGCCGTTGATGACTTTCGGGTGGTCATAAAAATCGGGCGCGGTGTTCACCATGCCCAAGACTTTGATGAGCCGGGCGACGCGATCGAGGCTGCCGAGTTCCGAGCGCAATGTGGCGAGAATCGCGAGGCCGACCTGGCGGGCGGCGGCTTTGCCCTCATCGAGGGTGAGGTCTCGACCGACGACACCGGTGATCAGCGTCTTGTCGGTTCGCAGCGGTCCGTGTCCTGAGACGTAGGCCATGTTTCCTGCGATGACCAGCGGCTTGTAAACAGCGACGGGTTTCGGCGCTGGCGGGAGTTCGAGGTGGAGTTCGGCGAGGCGTTGTTCGGGTGACATGCGCGCGGAGGGTAGGGAAACGCCCGTGTGAGTCACTCCGTTTTCAACGCGGCGATCGCGGTGAGATCTGCGTCGCTGAGTTCCACTTCGGCAGCAGCCGCATTTTCTTCGAGATGGGAAATCATCGTCGTGCCCGGAATCACGATGATGTTTGGCGAACGTCGCAATAGCCACGCAAGTGCGACCTGTGCGGATGTCGCGCCGAGGCGTGTGGCGATCGCTGCGAGGGGGCCTTCGCCCGATCCAAGTGGTGCGCCCCGCTCGAAGGGTTGTGCGCCGAGCGGTCCGTAGGGGAGGAAAGCGATGCCGTGTTGCTCGCAGAATGCCAATACGTCGTCTGCGCCGCGTTCGCGCAGGTTGTAGCGGTTTTGCACGGAGGCGATAGCCACGATGCTCAATGCCTCCTCGATGTGCGCGACGCTGACGTTCGAAAGTCCGACGTGGCGGATTTTTCCCTCAGCCCGAAGCGTTGCGAGTGTTCCGACCGAATCGGCGAAAGGCACTTTTGGGTCGGGTCGGTGCAACTGATAGAGATCGATCCGCTGCACGCCGAGGCGGTGGAGGCTGGCTTCACACGCACGGCGAAGATTTTCCGGACGCCCGTCAGGAAAGACATTTGTCGGGGAGGTTTTGGTGACGCCGCCCTTGGTCGTGATGACGACTCCTTCGTGATACGGATGCAGCGCAGATGCGATGAGTTCCTCGTTGTTGCCGGGTCCGTAAGCTTCGGCTGTGTCGAAGAAATTCACGCCAATTGCGACGGCGCGCCGCAGCAGTTTCTCACCGGCAAGCCAGTCGGCGAAGGGGCCGAAATTCCCCGGCTGTCCGCAGAGTCGCATGGCACCATAGCCGATACGGTGGACGGGCAGATCGCCGCCGATCGAAAAAGTGGATGTGTTCACCGCTCAGCGTTGCGCGTGAATCGCCTCGGGCGCCGGGGAAACCAAAGCATCGGCGAGTGAACCGAGGGTCACTCGACTAGCCGAAGGTCAATTTCTGCACGCGTGCGAGACGGCATGCGTTGAGGACATCGACGACGCGCTCATGGCGGGCCTCCATGTTGGGCCGGATGATCACAGGATCTTCAGGCGAGCTTTTCATCGCGCCTTTGAGAAACTCTTCGAGCTGCTTCAAGTCGCGATCCTTGGGGCCTCCGGATTTCGGGTCGCCATTCACGAAGACGTTTCCTAGCGCGTCCACGTCCACGACAATGGGAGTGCTGACCTTGTCCGATCCGCCGGTAGCGCCACTAGGCAGGCCGATCTGAAAGAATCCCTCTTTGATGTTCTGTCCGGCACAAGCCATGAAAAACAGCAGCAGCACGAACACCACGTCCACCATGGGTGCGATTTGAAATCCAAAATCTCCGCTTTCTCCACCTCCGCCTCCGGCCATATCAGTGTGTTCCTTTCAAGTTTGGGGTTAGGGTTTTTCCATCTCCTTATCGACGGCGCTGAACGTGACGTTCGGCACTCCGGCGGCTCCCATGGCGACCATGATGGAGCGGACGTATGCGTATTTCGCGCGCTTATCTGCGCGGATGATGACGCGGAGATCCTTGCTGATTTCCTTTTTCCTGCGGATGAGATCCTGCAGGGCACCGGCGTCCACGACTTTGTCATCCACGATGATGGAGCCGTTGTTGCCGATGTCAGACCACGTGAGGTTGAGCATCAGTTCACTTTTGCCCTTCTCGTCAGGTCCGGGTTCCTTGGCTTCCTTGGCCATCGGGAGGATGACTTCCTTGTTCACCTGCATGACCTGCTCGGTGGCGATGGACATGAAGAAGACAAGCAGCACGAGGAGAATGTCGATCATCGGAGCGATTTGGAACTCCGGATCCTCCTCTGGCATCATGCGCGTGGCGGCGCGTGCCTGCTGTGCGTGTGTCAGGTGGGCCATCGGAAATTACCAGCTAAGGACCGAGCCGCAGTGCGGGCAAGGGGACTGGCCGACGGTGACATTGCCGGCACAGACAGGGCAACTCGCGGCTGCTGCTACCGTTGAAGTTGTGATCCCGACGGCCCGCGCCATTTGGGGTACGCCTGCGGCGGCAAAATTTTCGCCGACCTGCATTCCTGCGAGTTCGTCATACGGCATGTCAGTGACAAGGCTGTTCACGATATCGTCCGCATAGACGATGGATGCCTGCGACATGTTGCGGAAAATGTAGTATGCGACGAATGCGGGGATCGCGATGAAGAGACCGCTCGCGGTGGCGAGGAGCACTTCGGAGATTTTACCGGCGAGTTCTTTGGGATTTCCCATGCCGGAGGCACCGAGGACTGAGAACGCACCCATCATTCCGATGACGGTGCCGAGCAGTCCGATCATTGGTGAGACGACGCCGATGACGGAGAGGTAGCTGTTGCGCGTGCGGAGCAGCGTTGCTTCGCGGAGGCCGTGTTCAGCGAGGGCTCCTTCGACTGCTTCCTTGCCGCGACCGAGGCGGCTGAGGCCGGCCTTGAGGACGTTTGCGAGGTAGTTCTTGTTCGCGTTGCAGGTCTCCCAAGCTTCCTGATAGTTCCCCGAGCTGATGAGCTGGCGCAGGCTGTCCACGAGGGGCGCAGGAGCGAGGTTCGGCTTCCGCATGGAGATCGCGAGCTGGATGATGAAAGTCACCATGATCACCGAGGTCGCGAGCAGACAGATCCACACGAAAACCACCATCGGTCCGCCGTGAATGATTTGCTTGATGATGCTGTCCTCATTTGCGGATGCATTCGCCGAAGTGAGCAGCGCGAGCAGTGGAGTGAGGATGAATGGGAGTGAACGGCGGAGTTGGTTCTTAAGCATGGGTGGTTAAAATTGGCAGTTCTGCAGGAGGGGGGTTGTTACGGTGTCGTAATGCCTTTCTTACGGAGGGCGTCAATGCGTTTCTCCGCTTCGCTCACTACGGACCGCTCCTGATAGAAGATTGCGACAGTGCGGCAATAATTTTCCATCGCTTCGGGAAGTTTTCCTTCTCCCTCAGCCACTTTTCCGAGGATGTAATAGGCTTGCCCGAAGAGCTGGCTATCCGTGCGTGAGACATTTTTTTTAGTGAGGGCCTCCTTCAGGATTGGTTCCACGACGCTCTTGGCATCGGCAAAATTTCCGCGCTCTGCTGCGATTCGCGCCTTGCCCACGGCTGCTGTGACGGAGCCGGCTGCCGGGTAGGTTTTTTGGAAATCATTGAATGCTGCCTCTGCCTCCGGAAATTTGCCGAGATTCACGTAGATGTTTCCCAGCATCGCTGTGGCATCCGTCGCCCAAGGTGTGGGCAATCCCTTGTATCGGTCCGCCACTCCCTTGAAAAGCGTCAGCGCCTTTTCAAGATCGCCTGCCTCGATGGCAACCCGTCCCTGCCCAACCTCCGGCGGCGCGACTTTTCCTACCTCTTGGAACTGCGCGAGGTCGTAGCTGATTTCGCCTTGGGCATTCTTGATCGCGACCTTCGTGCCGCGTACGCCGACGATGAGCACGTTCGATAGCTTCTGGGGTTGGGCATTCGCGCCGACTGCTTTCAAAATGACGTAATCCGTGCCCGCGCCCGCCTGGGCGGAGGCAGTTTGCGGAGTGATGAGCGAGGCGCTTGCGATGAAGATCGCAGAAAGGAGTTGCAGCGGTGTGATCGGGAAACTTAGCTTCATGGGCTTTGTCTTCTGGCGGGGGAATGTGATGCAAAAGCTACGCATCTCCGCCGCGACGAGGCAACACACTTCCGCAGCTTTTTCAAAAACAATGGTCAATACCCTCCGCAAATTCAGTCAGCCGCTCATGGTGATTTTCACTGTGCTCATCATCGTCGCCTTCGCCGGATGGGGGCCGAGCATGTACGGCAAAGGGGGGCAAAGCGGTCCCGCCGTGATCCTCCGCGGCAAACCAGTGAGTCAGGAAACGTGGCACCACGAAGGCCGCGTGCTCGGCATTCATGCGCGCCTCGGCAATGCCTACGCACAGCTCATGGATCCCGGTTCATTCATGGGGAAAATCACGCCTGAGGGTGTTGAGAATTCGCTGCTTTTCGAGGGGGAAGCTGCGGCGCTCGGCATCACTGCATCGCAGGCGGAAATCGAAGAGCAACTTGGTCAGACGCGTGCATTCATGGGCCAGGACGGGAAGTTCGACAGCAACCGTTTCGAGATCGTCGCGCAACAGCTTCTGAACCCGGAAGGCTTCAACAAGACGCAGATCGAACTCTTCATCGCGTCCGAGGTGAAGGCGCGCAAGATCGCCGCACTGCTTGCCTCGACGATTCCGCCCGTGCCCTCGGAGATCAAGGCCGAGTTCATCCGCTCGCGCCTCACCACTGAGGCGTCGTATGTCGTGCTGAAGTCTGCGGATTTCCGCGCAGCGCAAAAGGTGAGCGAGGACGAAATCAAAAAGCGCTACGAGGACAAGAAGGAGATCCTGAAGTCCCCTGAAAAGCGGAAGGTGCGCTTCGCCGCGTTCACGCTCGCACCGACTCCGGACGGCAAGCCGATGGAGGAGGCAAAGAAGACCGAGGAACTGCAGAGGCTCGCGAATACCGCGTACGATTTTGTGACGTCGCTGCGGAAGCCGGGTGCGAATTTCGACGAGGCGGCAAAGCAGGCCGGCGCGAACGTTGGAGAGACGGCGCAGTTCTTTGCCGAAGATGCGCCGCCCGCCGAGCTCGAAGGCGCTCCTGCCGCTGCAGAAGCTGCCTTTGCGCTCACGAAGGAAAACCCATACAGCGCACACGTCGCCCTCGCGAAGGGAACCTACGTGCTGGCCTTCAAGGAAATCCAGACGCCCGAAACGCTGCCGCTCGACCAAGTCCGCAAGAAGCTCGAAGAGGAACTCATCGGCGAGAAGGCCGACGAGGCCATGATGGCTAAGGCGCGCGAGATTCGCGGAAAACTTGCCGATGCCCGCAAGGATGCGAAGTCGTTTTCCGAGACCGCGCAGGAACTCGGCGTGAAAGCCGTGGCGTTCCCTGCCTTCTCGATGATGCAGCGCGTGCCGCAGGGTACGCCTTACGCCGAGATTGTTCAGGCCGCCGCCAGCAAGCTTGCGCCGGGACAGGTCGGCGAGGTCGTTCCGAGTGCGGGAGCTGCGCTCGTCGTGCATGTCGATCAACGTCCCGCCGTGGATGAAAAGGGAATGGCGGAAGAAACGGTGCAAATCACGCAGCGCATGCAAAGCGAACGCCAGATGGTCGCATTTCAGGCATGGCTCGCGGATCGCCGCGATGCCGCGGGACTCAAGCAGGCGAAGCAGCTCTGAGGCAAATCCCGCGTTTCGCATGACGCCCGAACTAGAATCGCTTTTCGATGATGCGAATGGCGACCTCGCTTTGGGCGAGCTTGATGTTGCGGTGGAGAAATACCGCAAATGCACGGAGCTCGATTCGGATTTTGCCGACGGGTGGCACGCCCTCGCGATGGCGCTGATGAAGCTCGGTCGGCATTCCGAGGCGATTCCGGCGGCACTGAAAAATACGGTGCTCCGTCCGAATGATCAGCTCGCCTGGAGCAGCCTGAGCATTTGCTACGTGAAAAACCACCAGATCCCGGAGGCGGAGGCTGCCGGAGCGAAGGCGAGGATTCTTTCCTGGGGTGGAAAAATCCGCAAGGACGCGTGATCTCGCGATTTCCTCGCGCGATGGATTTCGCGAGCCGATTGGGAACTCGCCAAATCGGCATTTCTGACTTATGGGTTTGCCCATGCGCCCAGCATTTTTAGTCACGCCACTCATTTTTGCCGCGCTCATTGCGATTGCCTCCGCGCAGAGTGGAGCTGCATCGAAGCCCGAAGGAAAGCCCGGTGCCTTGGAAAAGTCACCTGCTGCGAGCGAGCCGAAAGGGGCGCTGTCCGAGCTTTCAAATTCCGGCTCAGCGCAGAAATTCGCGACACTGCCGAGCCGTTACATTTTCCTGCTCAGCGAGTCGATGAGGCGGTTTCAGTTGCGCGATTTCAAAGGCGCCCTCGATTATGTGGCGCGCGCGGACGAGGTGCTGCCGCCCACCGCATGGTCTCTGAATATCCGCGGCGCTGCCGCCATCGAACAACGTGATTTCGAGAATGGCTACAAGCAATGCTCCGATGCACTGAAGCTCGATCCGGCATTCTTCCCGGCGAAGTTCAACATCTGCGAGATTCCATTTCTCCAAGGGAAATATGCCGAGGCACGCGGTCTCTGGGTGAAGCTTCTCGCGACGGTGAAGGGAGGGGATTCCACGGAGGAATTGGTGATCTACCGAGTGTTCCTGACGTATCTCCTCGAGAACGATTTCGACCATGCAAAAGAGTGGATGGGGAAAATCCCGTTCCCGTCGCAGACGCCCGCCTATCAATATGCGAATGCTGCATGGGCTCGGCAAAAGGGCGACATTGGAAAATGGGATGAGTGGCTGCGCAGTGCCGCATATATCTGGCCGGAGTCGAAGCGCTCGGAATACGCCGATGTCCTCATTCAGATCGGCTGGCTGAAACGGGAATGACCACCCTACTGGTGCGGCGCGTCTGAGTTCCGGCTGAAAGGGCAGACTGCGATGGCTGATTTTTTCCTGCGAACCGCACTCCGGCTCATTGAGCCCCTTGGCCTGCTTTGGCTGGGGCTGATCTTTCTCACGCTGCTGCTCCGACGCCGGCAGCAGATGCTCCCGTGCGCCGTGTGCGCACTGCTGACCCTACTCCTTACGCTGGTCGGCGGAACGGACTTTGCCTCTTGGTTTCTCCTGCGACTGGAGCGCCCTTGGATCAACGTGAAACTGGTCGAGCTTCCGAAATGCGATGCCGTGGTCGTGCTCGGAGGCGGCGCGGAACCTTCCCGAAACGATGTCGGTGGAGTGCGAATGACGAAGGCGGGCGACCGCATTCTCACAGGACTGGAACTGATGAGGTGGGGCCTCGCGCCTGCGATGATCGTGGGTGGCGGAGTGGTGCGTGTGGATGACGTGGAGAAAATCGAGAGTGATCTTATTCGTGCCCGCATCGGTGATTGGAAGCCGCCGATGTCGTGGGCCATCGTCAGCCTCGGTGCCGCAGTCGATACGCACGATGAGGCGCAAAGGCTCGTGCCGCTTGCGAAGCAGCGCGGATGGAAAAAGATCCTTCTGGTGACCTCCGCAAACCACATGACTCGTTCCGTCGCGGTCTACCGTGCTGCCGGTTTCGATGTCGTCCCAGCGCCGTGCGGGTTCATCGTGGCCGGCATTTCCTCGCCGCCATCATACGGCATCGGAATCCCGACGTGGCACGGCTTTGAGCGTTTCGGCATCTGGATTCACGAATCCATCGGCTGGCAGATTTATCGGCGCAAAGGCTGGCTCGACCAAAAGTAGGCGCAACGTCCGCCCATTCGAGTTCAGGGAGAGTGGGGGATCAGCGATGGCACAGCCTCGCACTTTTCCCTCCAGCCTGGAAAATTCCACTCATTCGGAAATGCGCGGCATTGTGCGGGCTTCACATTTTGCAAACGGCAGTTGCGACCATCGAGCCACTCGCACGATCCGTCCGCCATTTCCAAAAGTGAAAGTCCCAACCGATCCGGACGCAGTCGGGTGTGCTTTGCGATGAAATCATCCTCGGTCATCCGCACGGATGCCGCGATCGACGTGACCTCATCCTGCCCGACTCGCACGACGCCAGGCCAGCGGCAGCAATTCGTGCATCGCTGGCAGGTATAATGGATGTCATGGGTCATTGGCACAGGATGCGTCTGTGGCAGGGATGTCGATGCGTCGGAAGCGAAATCTTGAGAGCCATCGCCACTGCTGCCGTGTGACGGAAAAGCGGCAATTGCACACTAAGGTCACAAATTTGTGGCCACTCCTAGATAACAGTGAATTCAGTGGCATTCATTGTGTCGAATCCCTATATCTTGGGAAATGTTGGATGCATTTTCCCAAGGTTCATCACACGGAGCGGGTGTAGTTCAGTCGCACCGCAAAAATTTTGTGCAGTGTCGGCAATGCACTGAATTTTTTGCGAAATCCACGATGGTATGTCCCCGTTGTGGTCGTAAGAACGACAGGAGCCCGCTTCTGATCGGAATCCAGTTTCTTGTCTTGGTGGTATTCGTATGCACAGTGAGCTGGGTGGTACGTGCATCTGTGAACAGGAGCGGGGAAATCCAGCGCGCAGAAGATGTCTCTCAGCGCATGAACCCAAGGCCGGGACCCATGGCGACGACAGAGCCATCGGCAAATGCAGTGGCGAATACGCAGCAGGACGTGCGGTTCTAGGGTGCTCACGGGGCTCTCCAGCCCATCGCACTACTATTGTTGGCCCTCGAAATCAGGCACCGCGACGAGTCGCGGGAGGAGCTTTCGGCTTTTCCTTTTTCGGCTTCTTCGTTTCTTTTTTGTGACTGTTGTTTCCTTTTGCCATTTTGAGCTCCTTGTAAATTTCGGATCTATCTATGCCGGTTTCTCGGCACCTTGCAATGGAAGATGAAGGCTCATTTTAAATCTGCATGATGGCCACTTTTCCACTACCCCATCGCGTGTCCGCAAAACCGAGTGAGGCTCATTCCAGCGACAGCTGGATTGGAATTTGGCCGGCTAGTTGTTCCGTCTCGCTCCTCATCCTAGTTCACGCGTGCATTGCAGGTTTTTACTTTCTATCAAAAACCCTTATCGGCTCAACTGTAGAGCCTTCGGGAGTGGCGGAAGGGGTGGGATTCGAACCCACGGTAGGTTTGACCCTACTCTCGATTTCGAGTCTTGTGCTTTCCTCTGTTAATAGACTACTGTTGACACTCTGTTGACATTTGTGGCAGAATCTCCCGCGTTATGAAAAGGACCGCGCGAAAGAACCTGCCCTACAAGCGACATCGGGTGCATGACCGACTCATGTTCGTGGTTTCGTATTCTGAGAATGGGAAAAGGACCCGTAGGCACTTTCACACTGCCCCCGAGGCAGAGACGTTTGCCGAGAAGGTAAAAACGCTAAAGGAAAATCAGGGGACGGCTGGATTCAGTATTTCAGACAGGGGTCGCGTCGAGGCTCAGGAGTGTATCAAGCGGCTGGAAAAAGCAGGTGCGACGCTGACGATGGCCACCGATTTTTACCTCCAATACGCGGTGCCGGCTGGCGGCAAGAAGACGGTTGAACAGGCTGCAAACGAATACCTCGACGAAAAGCTGCGGAACAATGCCGATCCGAACTACATCAAGAATCAGCGTACGGCGTTGCGTGTGTTTTGGAGGGAGTTTCCGGAGCGGACGGTCAACAGCATCTTTCGGAAGGACATCGAGGGATGGTTGGCAGAAAAGAATTGGCAGCCGCTGAATCGTCGCAACTACATCCGCGACCTCTCGATGTTCTTCGAGTACGCGGTGGGTAAGGAGCTTTGCCCGACGAACCCGGTCTCGAAAATTCCACGTCCGACGGTGCGGACGAAGACCCCGCCAATCTTCACCGTTGAGCAAGCGAAACGCCTCTTGGAAGTCGCAGACAAACATTCAGAGCTGGAAATGCTCCCGGTCGTGGCCCTGGGCCTGTTTGCCGGCCTTCGCATTTGCGAGCTGCTGCGACTCGAATGGACTGCTGTGAAAATGGAAGACGGGCACATCGTGCTCGGACCCGAGGTGGTGAAGCGAATCACGCTGCCGCGAAACGTGGATATTTTACCCGTGCTCGCGGCGTGGCTTCGCCCTCACTTGAAGGAAAGCGGTCCGATCGTCCCAACTGGATTTCGCCGCCGCAGGAATGAGCTTTGCGATTTGATGGAATTGGACGACTGGCCGGACAATGGGCTTCGTCACAGCTTCGCAAGTTATCACCTCGCGAAGTTCGATAGCGCGCCTCTGACTCAACTACAAATGGGGCAACAAACGCCCTCAGTTTTATTCAAGCACTACCGCCAGGTCGTTTCCCGAAAGGACGCGGAACGCTATTGGAGCCTCTTTCGCAATGCCGAAGAGCGAATTGCCGCCGAGGGTGCGTGGAAGAAGGCCAAGCGCAAATCGAAGGCTGCGTAGGGCCAAATCTGGTTCGCGACAATTACGGGAAACGAATCACAAGCATCAGCACGAGAACTTGGCCGTCTTGCCTCTGTACCATTTCTTCGCGCTGCTACACGGGCAGCACACTTTTCTCGATCTGTTTGATTTCGATCTCGTTGATCGCCGGATCGGTCTTGTCAATGAGACTCCGGTAAGGGAGCGCCATTGCTGGCGCTCCTTCCCTTAAGGGGCGGACGTGAAAGTTTTCCCTTCATCCGGCTCAAGCTGTTGCGAAGCCCCGCTCCAGAGCGGGACCGGTTCACTTGAAGGTTTCCATTCCGGCCACCTGACGATGGACTCCATACCACTTGAAGAACGCACGGTCTTCAAAGTAGCCGCGCCACTGCGGATCGAGCGGATTTGCTTCCGCTTTGATTTTCACGTGCCGCCGGATTTTGATGTCGGTCGAATTGACCAGCCGCAACCAAGTCGGCCTTCCGTCCGGGGTTCTGTGTTCAGTTTCGGACGCGAAATATCCACTCCTGTAGCTGGAATTGGGTTGTGGCCTGTTTCTAAATCTGCGCCCGAACCGGCGCTTTTTTCCAGCGTTCGCCTCATACTGCTACCGCCGATTTCATGAACCACATCTAAACACCCAACCAATCCCAAAAACAAAAAAGGGGCTGCCGAGT
>JBBRPQ010000002.1:0-174735 GCA_038227825.1 Chthoniobacterales bacterium | reverse complement strand
GCGCTCCTCGCGATGAATCACCAGAGCTTCCTCGACCCGCCGTTCGCAGGGATCAGTTGCCGCCGCGAAGTCTCCTACCTCGCGCGCAAAACGCTCTTCGACATCCCCGTCGCCGGGCCGATCATCCGCCGGCTGAATGTCATCGGCGTGGACCGCGACGGCTCGGATGTCGCCGCGCTGAAAGCCGTCATCCGCGTGCTCCGCACCGGCGGCTGCACCGTCGTGTTTCCCGAGGGCACGCGCTCACGCGACGGCAAGCTGCAGCCCGCGCGCGCCGGCGCCGGTTTCATCATCGCGAAGACCCTCGCGCCCGTCGTGCCGATGCGCATCTTCGGTGCGTTCGACGCCTTTCCGCGCGGCGCAAAATTCCCGCGCATGACGCCCGTGACCGTCGTCGTCGGCGAGCCGATGCGCTTCACCGCCGACGACGTCGCGGGCGATCCGCGCCTCGTCTTCCAGCGCCTCAGCGAGCAGGTCATGGCAAAAATCGCCACGCTCGAAAATCCGCGCGAAGCGTGACGCTGATCTGATTTTTCTCGATGCGAAACCTCCTCGTCCTCCTCGTCCTCACTCTCGTCGCCCGCGCCGAAACGCCTGCCGTCTCGAAATGGAACGGCTTCGACAAGTTCGACTTCACCGTCGCCGATCACGCCGGCCTTCTCGTGCAACCCGCGAACGCCGCGCCCGGCAAGCCGTGGATCTGGCGCACGGAATTCTTCGGCCATGAGCCGCAGGGCGATCTCGCGCTGCTCGCCGCCGGCTGGCACGTCGCGTACTTTAAAGTGAGCGACATGTACGGCGACCCGAAGTCCGTCGCGCTCATGGAAAAATTCCACGCGCACGTCGTCCGCGAATTCGGACTCTCGCCGCGCGCCGTGCTCGAAGGCTTCAGCCGCGGCGGACTTTACGCGGTGAATTTTGCCGCCACCCATCCCGGCAAGACGGCGGCACTTTACCTCGATGCGCCGGTGCTCGATCTCCGCTCGTGGCCGGGCGGCAAAGGCAAGGGCAAGGGCAGCGCGACGTGCTGGAAACAGGCGCTCGATCTTTACGGGCTCACCGAGGAGACGGCGAAGAACTTTGCGGGCAATCCGCTCGACCATGCCGAGGCGCTCGCGAAGGCGCGCATCCCGATCATCGCGGTCGTCGGCGATGCGGATGATGTCGTGCCTCTCGGGGAAAACACGAAGCCCTTCGCGGAGAAATTCCGCGCCGCGGGCGGCACGATCGAGGTCATCGTGAAGCCCGGAGTGAACCATCACCCGCACTCGCTCAAGGATCCGAAACCCATCGTGGATTTTCTCCTCCAGCACGTGAAGTGAACGCGCGCCGGGGCGCGCGCTCCACCAGCTTGCGTGGGACCGCGGACGTCCGCGCCATTTTGCAAAGGGAACCCGTCCCGCCTCAGCGGCCGAGCTGCGCGAAAAAATCCTCGAACAAGCTCTCGTACCCGGCACCGCGTTCGGGATGGTATTGCACGCCGAGCGACCACGGATGATCGCGAACGCGCACCTGCTCGACGATGCCGTCGCCCGCGTGCCACGCCTCGACTTCGAGCGCATCGGCCACGCGATCGAGCGCCTGATGATGCGAGCTGTTCACGCGTTCAAAACGATGCCGCGCGCCCGCCGCGTGGCGCAGCGGCTGCACGTCGGCGGTTTTCATTTCCGGCAGATTGTGTCCGGGAATGTCGAGATTCAGCGTACCGCCGAGCGCGACGTTCAGGATCTGCATGCCTTTGCAGATGCAGAAGATCGGCAGCCCGTGCTCGACGGCAAATCGCACGGCGGCAAATTCCCACGCGTCGCGCGCGGGCTGCGGATCACGGATCAGTGAGGCGTCGCTCGGACGCTCGGCGTGAAATTCGGCCGAGATGTCCGTGCCGCCGGTGATCATCACGCCGTGCGCCGCGGCGAGATCCACCGCGCCGCGCCGCGCATTCGCAATGCAGATCCCCGGATGCCGCCGGTGAAAGCGTGCGAACAGCGGCTCGTCACTTTCCCGAATCCACGAGGCGATCTCGCTCATGCGCCAGGGTTCGTTTTCGCCCGCGCGATGCGCGGACCCTGGGCGCGGCGTCCCGGCGACGCAGAACACGGGATTGGATTTCGCGGGGCGATTTGTTTCGCTGCGGGCTCCGGCATGACTCCCCACACTCCGTTGCTCCGAAAATTGATCGGCCTGCTGCGCCGCGCCGCGCCGCGGGCGGAGGGCATGAGCCGCCGGGATTTCCTCGGCGCATCCGCGGTCGCGGCGGCCGCGACGCTGCTCGCTGCGGACACCGCGGACGCCCGCGTGCCGAAGGCTCCCGTGGCAATCCTCGGCGCGGGCGCGGCGGGACTCACGGCAGCGCTGCGGCTCGTACAAGGCGGCGCGCAGGCCGTGATTTTCGAAGGCAGCAATCGCATCGGTGGGCGCATCTTCACGCTGGATCGTTTCATCGCACCGGAGCTGAACGATGGAAAGCCGATGTTCTGCGAGCTGGGCGGGGAACTGGTGGATTCAAACCACACTCCTCTGCTCGATCTCGCGGGGGAACTCGGCGTGAAAATCCAGGAACTCAAGCGCGGCGACCACGGCGTGGAGTACTATTTTTTCGACGGAAAAATCCGCACCGAAGCGGACCTGATCCCCGCCTTTGCCCCGCTCGCCAAGGGGCTCGCGCGGGATGCTCAGGGACTTGAGGACGCGGGAAAAAAGTACACGGCAAAGGCGCGGCATTTCGATCACATGAGGCTGCGCGATTACCTGCGATCCTTCCGCGCGACGGTGAAGCCGTGGGTGCTGCGCATGCTCGATGTGGCGTACGAAATCGAATACGGTCGAGCGACGAGGGAGCAATCGGCGCTGAACCTCATCAGCCTGCTCTCGCCCGACACGAAGAATGGGTTCGAGCTGTTCGGCACGAGCGATGAATCGAAGCGCGTGGCCGGTGGAAATTCGCGGCTGATCGAGGCGCTCACCGTGGCCATCGCGCGCCGGGTGAAGATCCGCACGCAGCACCGGCTCACCGCCATCGCGGCGGAAACGGGAGGCAGCGTGCGGCTCACTTTCGCCACGCCGGAGGGCACGCGGGAATTCGTGTTTTCCAAAGTGATCTGCGCGCTGCCTTTCACGATGCTGCGCGGCGGTCGGGTCGCGGGCATCGCGGCGCTCGGGCTGAGCGAGGGCAAGCGCAGGGCGATCGAGGAACTCGGCTACGGCACAAATACCAAGGTGATGATCGCTTTCAAAAACCGGATCTGGCGCACGGCGAAACCGGTGAACAACGGGAGCACGTACACCGATCAGAGCTTCCAGACGTGCTGGGAATGCAGCCGCGCGCAGGCGGGGCCGGTGGGGATTTTGACGAATTTTCTCGGAGGCACAACCGGCGTGAAGGCCGCGCCGAGTGCGCGCTTTGCGACGACGCTGCGGGAGCTGGACAAAATTTTTCCCGGCGCAGAAGCGGCGTATCTCGGCCGGCAGGTGATGATGCATTGGCCGACGGCCGAGTTCATGCGCGGCTCCTACACGTGCCCGCTGGTGGGGCAGGTCACCGGGCTCATGGCGCACTGCGCGACGCCCGAACTCGAGGGCCGGCTGCTCTTCGCCGGAGAGCACACGAGTGAAAAATTTTCGGGCTTCATGTGCGGCGCGATCGACAGCGGGAACCGCGCGGCGAAGGAAGCGCTCGGCAAGCCGTGAACGCCATTCCCTCACTGGCCAAAGTTACAGGCGGCCCATCTCCTTGCAACCGATCCGGAAATTGATCTTTTGCGGCCCCGCCCCCAGGTCGAGATTTCCGGCCAGCGTCACCCGCGTTCTTTCGTAATCCACCGTGATCTGGCCCTTGAAATTGTTCGCCTTGTCTTCTTCCCCGTCGGAAATCTCCCTGAGTGTGATCGGTCCGGAATCGGTGTCCTTCAGTTCACCCACGAGAAGATGCACCCCGTAAATGAGGGTGACGCTCGTCGCGCGGCCGGCCCCGGCCCGGTGTTCGTGGGTGCTCACGGCGATTTTTCCATTATCCCCAAGAAGCCATGTGCTGTCAGCCGCACGCGCCGCAGAGGAGGAGGCCAGAATGGCGACCATTCCAAGAATGAAAGTTTTCATTCCTTTCGTGATCTGCTTCGCGAATGCGGGGAGTTGGGTCTTGATGGTGTTCATTTTATGGGGAGAAATAATCAAACCGCCCGCGGGGCAAGCGTTTTCCCAAGCAGGAAGGAACCCGGCTGCTCGGCATTGGCTCCATTGCTCATGGTAAACGCGGCTCGTTGTTTTCGGCGTCCACTTCCGCGTCATTTTCATGAACACACTTCCTCGCGCCACATTTTCCGTTTAGACAAACTGCCTCTCCCGCAACGCCACTCATCGCGCAACACATGACCAGCACTCAGGAAATCACCGATCGCGTCAAAGAACAAAGCACTTGGGTCGCCGCCCTGCAGGAGGAAGTCGGGCGCGTCGTCGTCGGGCAGAAATACCTCGTGGACGGCCTCCTCGTCGGGCTGCTCACGAATGGGCACGTCCTGCTCGAAGGCGTACCCGGTCTCGCGAAGACGCTCGCCGTGAAGACGCTCGCCGCGGCGATCAAGACGGGCTTCCGCCGCATCCAGTTCACGCCCGATCTGCTGCCGGCGGATCTCATCGGCACGCTTGTTTACAATCCGCGCGAAGGCGTTTTCACCACGAAGCAGGGCCCCATTTTCAGCAACCTCATCCTCGCCGACGAAATCAACCGCGCGCCCGCGAAAGTGCAGAGCGCGCTGCTCGAGGCGATGCAGGAACGGCAGGTCACGATCGGCGATCAGACCTTCAAATTGCCCGATCCTTTCCTCGTCCTCGCGACGCAAAATCCGCTCGAACAGGAGGGCACCTACACGCTGCCCGAGGCGCAGCTCGACCGCTTCATGCTGAAGCTCAGCATCACCTACCCGAGCAAAATCGAGGAGCGGCAAATCCTGGATCTCATGGGCACGAGCGCGCCGAAGCTGAACGTGAACGCCGTCGTGGACCCCGACCAAATCATCCGCGCGCGCGAACTCGTGAACAGCATCTACGTGGACGACCGCGTGAAGGACTACATCGTGGACATCGTCTTCGCCACGCGCGAGCCCGCCGCCTACAAGCTGCAGCTCGCCGGCCTCATCCGCTGGGGCGCGAGCCCGCGCGCGACCATCGCCCTCACGCTCGCGGCGAAGGCGCGCGCATTCCTCAGCGGCCGCGGCTACGTGACGCCGCAGGATGTGAAAAGCATCGGCCTCGACGTCCTCCGCCACCGCGTCGCGATCACCTACGAAGCCGAGGCCGAAAACCTCACGAGCGAAAAGATCGTGGAGAAGGTCTTCGCCACGCTGCCGGTGCCGTAGGGCGTTGTGACTGGTGACTGGTGAAAAGTGACTGGTATGGCGACTGCGAAAACATTCCGTGATCTGGAGGTCTGGAAAATTGCGTTCACGGCTGCGCAGGAGATTTTTCGTTTCTCGAAGGCGTTTCCAAAAGAGGAGCGCTACTCGCTTACTGACCAAGTGCGACGCTCTGGTCGCGCTGTCACCGCGATGATCGCCGAGGCGTGGGGACGACGGCGCTACCGCGCGGTGTTCGTGAACAACCTCGATGAAGCACTTGGCGAAGCGAATGAAACCCAGTCGTGGCTCGCCCACTCTTTGCGGTGCGAATACATCACTGCCGCTGATTTTCGTGCGCTCGACAGCGAATACCAAAAGATCGGTGGCAAGCTGAGCCGGATGATCGATCGCGCCGATGACTTCTGCAAATTTGCACCAGCCACCGACTATCGAACCATCCCCGTAAAACCCACAGTTAAAGAATAGCATCCGAATTCACGACAGACCTTCGGATAAGAGCACCAGTCACTTCTCACCAGTCACCAGTCACAACGCCTTGGAAGCCGCCCGCGACATCCTTAAAAAAATCCGCCATATCGAGCTGAAAACTCGTGGCCTCGTGCAGACTGCTTTCTCAGGGCAGTATCGCTCGGCGTTCAAAGGGCGCGGGATGAACTTTGAGGAGGTGCGCGAGTATCAGCCGGGGGACGATGTGCGGGCGATTGACTGGAACGTCACGGCGCGCATGGGCGATGCGTTCATCAAGAAATTCACCGAGGAGCGCGAGCTGACGGTGATGCTCGTCGTGGACGTGAGCGCGTCGGGCGAATTCGGCAGCGTGCATCTCAGCAAGCGCGAACTCGCCGCGGAGGTCGCGTGCGTGTTCGCGTTCAGCGCGATCAAGAACAACGACAAGGTCGGCTGCATCCTGTTTTCCGATCACGTCGAGCTGTTCATCCCGCCGGCGAAGGGCCGCTCGCATTCGCTGCGCATCATCCGCGAGATCCTTTTCTTCGAGCCCAAGGGGCGTGGCACCGACCTCGCGGGCGCGCTGGAATTCCTCAACCGCGTCACGAGCCGCCGCGCCGTCGTGCTCATGCTCTCAGACTTCCAGGCACCGGACTATGCGAAACAACTGCGCGTCACCGCGCGCCGTCACGACCTCGTCGCGATGCCGATCGCCGACCCGCGTGAACTCGAACTTCCCGACGTGGGAAAGATCGTCATCGAGGATGCGGAGACCGGGGAGCGGCTGCTCGTGAATACATCCGATCGCCGAACACGCGTCCGATACGCGAGCGAGGTCGGCGGCTGGCACGAGGATTTGCCATCCGGCTTCCGGCGCTTTGGCATCGACACGATCGGCTTGCAGACCAACCAGGACTACGTGCCCGCGCTGCGCCGCTTTTTCAGCACGCGCGAACACCGACTTTCGATGGCATGATCCTCGCCGCCATCCAATCCGCACCACCGCCCGCACCCGCGCCTGCGCCGGGTGCCGCGCCCGATCCACTCGCCGATTTGCGTGGCATCGCGCCGCCGGTGGATGTGCCTTGGCCACCGTGGGTGTGGTGGGCGATTGGCATCGGCGCGGCGATCGTGCTCGCGCTGCTCATCTGGCTCATCGTGTGGCTTGCGCGTCGCAGGCCGAAGACACCACCGCCGACTGCGCGCCAGATTGCGCTGCGTGAGCTGGAGGAATTGCGCGTACACATTCGCGAGCTCGATCCGTATGCGTTCAGCATCCGCGTATCCGACGTGCTGCGCACCTATGTGAGCCGGCACTACAATCTCCCGGTGACGGCGCAAACTTCGCCGGAATTCCTCGCGAGCATCGCCGACTCGCCGCGATTTTCGCCGGAAGACAAGAAGCTGCTCGCGACTTTTCTGGAGCGCTGCGACATGCTGAAATTCGCGCGGGTCGAGGCGCACGGTGAGGAAAATGGCGAGCTGCTCAGCGCGGCGGCAGCATTTGTGCAGGGTGCGCGGCCATGAAGTTCGACGCCTTCAGCTTTGCTCAACCGTGGTGGCTGCTCGCGCTGCTCATCGTCCCTCTCGTGGCGTGGCTGCAGGCAGGTCGGGGCCCTGCGCCGGCAATCCGGTTTTCGCACGTCGCGCCGCTGCGTGGTTTCGCCAGTGTGCGCAAGGCGGGTGCGGGCGGGCCGGGTGCGTTTGTTTTTTGTGCGGCGCTCGCATGTCTCGTCATCGCTCTCGCGCGGCCGCGGCTTGGAAAAACGCAGGACACGATCGAGTCGAGCGGCGTGGACATCGTCCTGGAGCTCGATGTTTCCAGCTCGATGCTCGCGGAGGATTTCAAACTTGGGAACGATCGCGCGAGCCGCATCGAGGTCGTGAAGGACGTGACGAAGCGTTTCATCGAAGGACGCCCGAACGATCGCATCGGCATCATCGCATTTGCTGGGCGGCCTTATCTCGTGAGCCCGCTCACGCTCGATCACGACTGGCTTTTGAAAAATCTGGAGCGCCTGCGCATCGGCCTCGTGGAAGACGGCACCTCGATCGGCTCGGCACTGGCGAGCGCGGCGAATCGGCTGAAGGGCAAGCAGTCGAAGAGCAAAATCATCGTGCTGCTGACGGATGGTGACGAGAACATCACCACCATCCCGCCGGCGACTGCGGCGGAGGCGGCGAAGACGCTCGGTGTGAAAATTTACACCATCGCCGCGGGCACGAACGGCATCGCGCCATATCCCGCAGGCCGCGATTTTTTCGGGAATAAGGTGTATCGAAACATCCAAGTAAGCGTGGACGAGGGGCAGCTCCGGAAAGTCGCGGAAATCGGCGGCGGGAAATTCTTCGTCGCGATGGATACGAATTCGCTGAACAACATTTTCTCAGAAATCGACAAGCTGGAGAAGACGGAGGTGAAGCTGAAGCGGAAGACGGACTGGAAGGACATCTTCGAGTGGTTCATCGGTGCGGGCGCGGCGCTCGCGGCGCTGCACGCGCTGCTTTCGCAGACACTTTGGAGGACTGTGCCATGAACGAACTGCACTTCGCGCACCCGCATTTTCTCTGGGCACTCGCAGCCGTGCCTTTTCTCGCCGTGCTGATTTTTCATGCGGAGAAAAAGCGCCGCATCGCGCTCGACCGGCTCATCGCAGCGAGGCTGCAGCCGCGACTGGCGGGCAGCGTGAGCGTCGCGCGAAGGCGGACGGGATTTGCACTGCTGCTGCTCGGGATCGCGCTGAGCATCGCGGCGCTGGCGCGACCGCAATGGGGCTTCACCTGGGAGCAGAAAAGGCAGAGCGGGCGCGACGTCATCATCGCGATTGATACTTCAAAATCCATGCTGGCGACGGACCTTCAGCCGAACCGCCTCACCCGCGCAAAGCTCGCGGCGGAGGATTTGCTGAATCAGCTCGAAGGCGATCGTGTGGGGCTGCTGGCATTCGCCGGATCGTCATTTTTGCAGGCGCCGCTCACGTCGGATTTCGGCGCGGTGCGTGAGACTTTGCAGGAGCTCGATACGGACATCATCCCGCGCGGTGGGACGAATCTCTCCGATGCAATCAAGGCGGCGGATGAGGCGTTTGGCAAAGGTGAAGGCGAGAGCCGCGCGCTGATCCTCTTTTCCGATGGCGAGGAGCTGGAGGCGGACGCGGTCGTGTCCGCACGCGAGAGTAAGGAGCGCTTCCATATTTTCACCGTCGGTCTCGGTTCGCCGGATGGCTCGCTGATTCCGGTGAGCGATGGCAGGGGCGGCGGCACGGAATTCCTGAGGGACGATCAGGGCCAGTATGTGAAGTCGAAGCTCGACGAGAAGCGGATGCGGGAAGTTGCGGAAGCGGGCGGGGGCTTCTACGTTCTGCTCCGAAACGGCCCGGCGGAAATGAAGCAGATCGTCCGCGACGGCCTCGGCAAAATGAAAGAACAAGAAACCGAATCACGATTTACGAAGGTGCCCGTCGAGCGCTTCCAGTGGCCCCTCGGCGCTGCGCTGGCGTGCATGGTTGCGGGATTGCTCCTCGGTGAGCGACGCAGGCAGGCAAAGGGGAAGGTGGCGCAGGCGCTGAAGATCGCCGCGACGCTGGTGCTTTTTGCCGCGCCTGCGGATGCACGGCAGGCGGGAATCGAGAAATATGAGGCGAAGGATTACCAGGGTTCGCTCGGGGAATTTGACGGCGAACTGAAGACGCGGGACATCGCCGAGTTGCATTTCAATGCGGGCAGCGCGGCTTATGAACTCGGGGACTATGCACGTGCGGCGGAGGCGTTCAGCCGTGCGCTCGGCACTGCGACGCCCGAACTGAAGGACCGCGCGGCCTACAATCTTGCAAACACACTCGCGCGACGCGGAGTGAAGCATGAGAAAAAGGAGGACAAGCTCGGCGACCTGAAGGATGCCGTGAAGCAATACGACGAGGTGCTGAAATCCGACTCGAAGCACGAGGACGCAAAGCACAACCGCGACCTCGTGGCGAAGCTGATCGCCGACCTTGAAAAAGAGGAACAGCAGGAAAAGAAGGAGGAGCAGGATCAGAAAAAAGACGACAAAAAGGACGACCAAAAAAAGGACAAGCAGGACTCTTCACAGGAAGACAAGGACGGGAAGAATGACCAGCAGAAGCAGCAGCCTGACGCGTCGAAAAAGGACGGCGATGGCAAGGACCAGAAGGACGACAAACAGAAGGACAAATCAAAAGACGGCGGCAAGGAAGACCAGCAAAAGGAGGGTCAGGACAAAAAGGATTCCTCGCAGCAAAAACAGGATGGCGACAAGCAGGACGGGAAAAATAGCACCGGTGAAAAGAAGGATGGCCAGCAGGAAAACCCTGATGACAAGCAAGGCGACAAGCCGCAGCCGCAGCCGAAGGATGAAGGTGACGACAAGCAGAAGACCGGCGAGGTGAAGGCCGCGAATCCCGCCGAGCAGGATCCGAACAAGCAGGATCCAGCCACCGAGGCAGCGGAAGCAGCGCAGGCCGCCCAAGAGGGCCGGATGACAGAGAAGGACGCCGTGCAAATTTTGGAAGCGCTGAAGCGCGTGGACCGGCGGGTGCGCCTCATCGATCCTAAGACGGAGCCGCAGAAGAACCCGAACAAGCCTTTCAAAAACTGGTAGCCCGCATGATGCCGCGCCGCATTTTTCTCCGATTGAAAATCCGCTTCTCAGTGCTTCTCGCGCTGCTGCTGCCGCTATGGGTGGCCGGTGCGGAGCCGAGAGTGCGTGGGGCACTTTCCTCGAATTCGGCAGGCGTGGGCGAGGCGGTGGAGTATGAACTGACCATTGAGGGTGAGCTCGCGGATCAACCGCCCGCCCCGAGTGTGGATGGCATCGAAGTCCGCGGTCCAAACGTGAACCGGCAGATGAGTTTCATTAACGGCAATGTGTCGAACCGTTTGATTCTGACTTATTCATTGGTGCCGAAACGCGAGGGAAAATTCACCATACCGGCTATGGAAATGCGCATCGGCGGGAAGGTGATGAAGACGTTGCCGGCGACCCTCACCGTCACGCCCGGCGAGACCATGAAAGAAGCGGGCGACCTCGCATTTGCAAAAGTGGTCTTGCCGAAACAGGCGTTCTACGTCGGAGAAGTCGCGCCTCTGGAAGTGCGTCTCTACCTCGATGCCTCGGCGCGCTGGGAATTGCGCGGACCGCCCACGCTGAGCGGCGATGGATTCACGATGCGGCCTTTTGAAAAACCATCGGAACGCAACACGGTCCTCTCGGGAAAGACCTACCATCTCGTCACGTTCAGTACAGTCATCACGCCGGGGAAGGCTGGTAAAATCACCCTCGGGCCAGTGCCTGTGAATCTCGTCGTGTCGAAGCCTTCCCGCAGCCAGCAGCGTTTCGACATCTTCGCGCAGGGTTTTCGGTCCGCGCAGGAAATGAGCGTCAACGCGCCGGCGCTGGACATCGAAGTGAAGCCGCTGCCGGTCGCGGGAAGGCCGAAGGATTTTTCCGGTGCGATTGGGAAGTTTGAATTCAATGCTACGGGTACGCCGGGTCGTGTGAAAGTCGGCGAGCCGGTGAGCATGAAGCTCAGCATCAGGGGCAGCGGAAACTTTGATCGCATCGGCCAGCCGCAGCTTGCGGAGCCGGAAGGTTGGACAACGTATTCGGCGAAGCAGGAATTTAATGGCAGCGACAGCATGGGCAACGAGGGCGTGAAGACGTTTGAACTGCCCGTCACGCCGACGGTGAACAAGACGACGATGCCCATCTTTGCGTTCAGCTTTTTCGATCCCGAGTCGGCAAAGTATGTGACGCTGAAGAACAACGCTGCGCCGCTGATTGTCGAAGGAGCGCCCGCAGTCGTGGTCCCGGCGCCCGTGCCTGAAACCGCAAAAAATCCAGAGCCGCCGAAAGCGGAATCGAAGGTGCCTGCGGTGCAGGACATCCTCGCGAACTTGCCGGACATCGGCAGGGCGAGCGTGGCGTTGGGCCCGTCTTTCGCACCCGCGGCTTTTTTCGCGGTGCTGTTTGCGCCGGTGCCGATCGCCTTTGCGCTGGTCGCATGGCATCGTCGGCGCAGTGATGGAAAAATCGCACGGCTCGCGAACTTGAAGCGTGAGCGCTCGGCGTTGCTCTCTCAGGTGAAGAGCGCAGAGGGACGCGCGGAAGTGCTCGATGCCGCCGTGAAGGCGATGCGGCTGCATGCTCAGATCGAGTCGAGTGGTGTGCAAGTGGAGGATGAGGAAACCGCGCTGCTTGGATCGCGGAAGCTGGATGCGGAAACCGAGAAGGCACTGTGCGAAATTTTCAGCGCGAGGACTGAGCTTCTTTATGCCGGTGCGCGTGGTTCAGATCGCATCAGCGATACCGAACGCGACCGAGTGCTGGCCGCAGTTTCTGACTTTGAAAGGAGCCCGAGAAAATGAGGCGCACGGTACGGATCGCGGCGCTGTGCATCGCCGTGGCGGGAATTTCCTGCGTGCGCGCTGTCGCGGGGCCGGATGGGGATTTTGCGATTGCGAACCGCGCCTACGCCGAAGGCGATTTTGCATCCGCACTTCGTTCCTACGAGCGCTCGCTGGCTTCGGAGCTGCATGCGAGCACCCTCTACAATCTCGGCAACACGTGCTTCCGGCTCGGCAAGCTCGGCCCTGCCGCGCTGAGCTATGAACGCGCGCTCGTGCTGGAGCCGCGCCAGCCGGATGCCGTGGCAAATCTCCGGCTCGCCCGTGAAAAATCCGGCGCACGTCTGCTCGACCAACCGTGGTGGGAAAAGGCGCTCACATGGTTTGCGCCCGGCACGGCGACCTCGGTCGCGCTCGGTGCGGCGTGGTTTTTCACACTGGCAGCGGCTTCACTCGCGTGGCGGAAAAGATACGGTATGGCGTTCTGGGGATCGGTGCTCGGCGTGTTGGTCGCGGCGGGCTATGGCGGCGCGGTGCATTGGATGACAAGCGAACGCGGTTCGATCGCAATCGTCATCGCGGATAGCACGGCGGTGCATCCGGAGCCTGCGGAACATTCGAAGCCCGGTGAATCGCTGCCCGGCGGGAGTCAGGTGCGCGTGCTTGGCGAATCCGGCGGGTGGATGTATTGCAGGCTACCGGGTGGGCAGCGGGGCTGGGTGCCGGCGTCGTCCGTGGGTTTTCTCCTGCCTCGCGCAAAGGCGGGCAGTCGAGTCGGTGCCGCGGGTGCGTCGATCCCTTCGCTGGCCGATGTCGTGCTGAAGCCGGTGGCTGTCAGCAAGAAGGATTGGCGCGAGGAGATTTGGAAAAAGCCGGGCACGTTTGCGACGCTGAGGCCTGGAGTTTTTCGCTATGCATTTGGCTGGAGCGGCATCACTGCGGCGGAGGCGGACGTGAGTGCGACGCTGTCGCCCGAGGGTCGCTGTGTGCTCGATTTTTCCGCGAGGACGACTGGCGTTGTGCGCACGATGTGGAAGATGGATGCAAAGGCGACATCCTCGTGTGAGCCCGCGACTTTCCGTCCTGTGAAGCTGACGCAGACCGAGGAGTATAAAAAAAAAGTGGTCACAACGGTCGTCGATTTTCTCCCCGAAGGTCCGCTGCAGCGCCGCACACAGGAGCCGCCTGAGCCCGGCTCAAACTTGGTGCGGCAGTTCCGTTTCCCGCACGTCCACGATCTGAACAGCGCGGTGCTTTTCATCCGCAGTCAGGCGCTCGCGCAGGGTGATTCGGTGAAGCTCTGCGTGTATCCGGGCAGCGCGCCGTATCTCGCCACGGCGACGGTCACGGGTCGCGAGCGGCTGAAGGTGGCGGGTCGCGAATGGGACACGATCCGGTGCGACGTGCAGCTCAGCGGTATCGGAGACGACTATGTCCTGGTGCCGCACAAAAAATTTAAGAAGGCGACGGCGTGGGTGTCCGACGATAAGGATCGGCTGTTGCTCAAGATCTCCGCCGAGGTGCAGGTGGGCAGCGTGTGGGCGGAGCTGCAGAGCGCGGCATTTCCTGAGAAAAAATAGCGGACGGCTAAGGCGGTGCGTTACTCGGACTGCACGGAGCGGTCGCGCTGGCGGTTCGGATTGTAGAACGGCTTCAGCAGCGTGCCGCCACGAATGGGATGAGGCAGCAGTTTCATTTCAGCGAGTGTATCGGCGTCGAGCCGGCCCGTCCGGCGCAGCGCGTTCCTTTCCTGAAAAATGAAAATCGCCTCGCTCGTGGACGCCGCCGCGAGGCCATCGATCGGACCGCCGTAGATTCGCTTTGCAGAGAGGAACGATTGCGCGCGGCGGACGATGTTCATCTGCAACTCGCGCGTCTCGGTCGCATACGGCGTGTCGCGAAACATCGTCGAGAATGGCGTGAATACCGGCGCAGGAACGGGGGCCGGAGGCTCGACGACGGAGACGTCGCTTCGGATTACGCGCCGGGGTGGAGGTTGCTCGGGCTCCACGATTTCTTCCTGTGGAGGCGGGATGCGTTCCTTCAAAGGCGCGATCGGCTCGGCAGGTTTTGGCATCGCTGGCTGTGCTTTCGGCACGGGCGCATCCTGAGCTGGCGCGGGCTGCACAGGATACTCGGGCGTGGGTTTCTTTTTCTCAAATCCGAGAGCGGCGAGCGTCTCCGAATTCAGCTTGCCGGTGACGGTGATGCCATTCCGAATCTGATAGCGCCGGACCGCAGCCCCGGTCTCTGGGGTTTCGGTTCCTGTGATTTCGCCGTAGTAAAAGCCCTGGTTCTTGAGCACGGATTGCACGTCACGAATGCGGTCGTCCGCGGAGGCCGACACAACGAGCAGCGCTGCGGCGATGAGGATAGGGAGCCGTTTCATGAGGATGGCCAAATGTGGACGCAAACGGTCTCGCGTCAATTCACTCAGAATTTGGAAGTCAGCGTGCGGCCGTCGGGACGGTATCCGCGATGAAATCGAGGATTGCCTGACGTACGACGTCGCCGGGATTGATGATATTGTGCGCGATCGTGCCATGGGTGCGGTCCGCGATCTGGTGGAAGTGGACGTGCTTGTTGCCCGTGCCCTTCAGCGCGGCGACAAAGTATTCGTTCTCCTCCGAGCGTGCGGCCATGTCGTGATCCGCTGCGAGGACGAGCATTTGCGGCGTGTCCTTGCGGCAATAGTAAACGGGCGCGGCCTCGTCGGCGATGATGGTCTCTTTCCCGATGCCGCGCTCCTCGCGGACGGTGTAGTGCGTCATCGTCTGTGCACTCAGCGGGACGTAGCCTGCGAAGGAATCCGGCGTGAGGCCGTGCGGCTTCAGCCAGCGTGCATCCATCGCGAGCATGAGTGCGATCCAGCCACCTGCGGAATGACCGCTGACGAAGACTTTCGCCGGATCGCCGCCGTGCTCCGCGATGTGTGCGCGCACCCATGCGACCGAGGCGGCGGCGTCTTCGAGATATGCGGGAAAGGTCACCTTCGGGCTGAGGCGATAGTTCACGGCGAGCACGGCGATGCCACCGCTTGCGAGCGCGCGTGCGATGGCCGGAGTCTTGTCCTTGTCATCGGTGCCGCCTTTGCTGCCGTTCTTCAGGGCACCGCCGTGAAACCACACGAGGGAGGCAAAATTTTTCCCGTTCGGGGGAAGATAGATGTCCAGCTTGCAGCGCTGCGTTTCATATTCGCTGAGCGAATCGCCCCTCTTGTATGCGATGTCCGAGATTGTGCGGATTTGCGCGGCACCCTCCTCTGCCCGCATGTGCGGGAGATGGATGTGCATGCACAGCAGGCCGATCAAAAGGGCGAATCCGGGGAATGATTTCATAGGGTCAGACTGGGCATCCGGGCCTGCGCCCTCAATCAGGATTCGCGTTCGTGGATTTTGCAGATGTGACGTATCCGAGACGCGGCTTGACGGGGCGCGTTCATTCCTGCCTATTGGGAGGCTAAGGGTGCGACGGTTCCGCCCCAGCGGACTTGATCGGCCCTAAAACAAAAAAATCAGACCAAACCAACATGAAAAAACTGCTGTTTACCCTCACCATCGTCGGCGCATTCATCCTCGGCGATAATTCCGCATTCGCCCAGGCAAAGAAGAAGCCGACTATCCCGGAAGATCCCGCGACTGCCGCGGTTGAAAAGGCGAAATCCGCCGTGACTGACAAGGCAAATGCCGCGACCGAAACCGCCAAGACCGCTGCTGAAAAGCCAAAGGCCGCTGTCGAAGCCGCCAAGCCCAAGAAGGACACCATCCCGATGTATGTCCGCGCCGATGAAATCGACGCCAAGGCCAAGACGATCACGCAGGTCAACAAGGACGGCGGGAAGTCAGTCAATACCGTCACCGCAACCACTGAGATCAAGAACGCTGGAGCCGATGCCAAGTTCGGCGACATCAAGGTCGGTGAGTGGGTGGCCGGCCTCCGCAAGAAGACGGCCGAGCATGCCTATGAAGTCGTGAAGATCACGAAGTTCGGCCCGAAGGCTGAGAAGCCTGCTGGCGAGCCGAAGAAGAAAAAGTAGGCCGCACGCGGAATCGCTTCCGCAATTTCGAAGACCGGCACCCGTTTGCGGTGCCGGTCTTTTTTTGCGCACTGCCTTCACCCGGTCGAGAGTGTGCTGAGGGGATTGAAGCTTTTCCCTTCGGTTTGGCGAAGCTGGGGAATTACAATACCCGCAACTTATCGCTGCCCTCCGTATTCAATCATCAATGCCGCAGGTAATCGATCCCATGCCAGATTCCCAAAAGAAGCCAGAATCCGCATCCGATGGTCCGGCGGCGGCGCTTCAAGGCGCGGAACAGGACTCGCGGAGCCGGAGCCACTGGATCCGGAATGCCCTCGTGCTCCTGTTTCTCGCCGCGCTGACCGCATACGGCATCCGCGGGATGCGGACACAAGGTCCTGTGAAAGGCGGTCCGGATGCCGCCAAGCAATTCCCCGTGCCGATCGTCGCTGGCACTGTGGTGCAGAAGGATGTGCCCATTTTCCTCGATGGCCTCGGAACGGTGCAGGCGCTGAATACCGTGACGGTGCGTGCGCGTGTGGACGGTGAGCTGAAAAAGGTGAGCTTCACGGAGGGGCAGGATGTGAAGGCCGGCGATGTGCTCGCGCAGATCGATGATGCGCCGTTTCGGGCCCAGTTTGATCAGGCTCAGGCGAAGAGGGGGCAGGATGAGGCGTTGCTCAAGAACGCGGTGCTCGATCTTGAGCGGAACGCGGAATTGATCGTCAAAAAAGTGATATCGCCGCAGCAATACGAGACCCAGAAAGCACTCGTCGCGCAGCTCGAAGCGGCGGTGAAGGCAGACGAAGCCGCGATTCAAACCACCAGGGTGCAGCTCGACTACACCACGGTGATCTCGCCCATCGCGGGGCGCACCGGCATCCGGGTCGTGGATCAGGGCAATGTGGTCCACGCGACGGATGCCCGCGGGCTCGTGGTCATCACCCAGCTCCAGCCCATCACGCTCGCATTCACCCTGCCTGCGCAGAATCTCGGCGAAATCCATCGGCAGGAAAGCAAGGGTGAGCAACTCGAAGTGATGGCCGTGGATCGCGACAACAGGACGGTGCTGGACTCCGGAAAGCTCACCGTCATCGACAACCAGATCGACACGACCACAGGCACCATTGTCCTGAAGGCGACGTTCCCGAACAAGGATCTCCAATTGTGGCCGGGGCAGTTTGTGAACGCGCGGCTGCTCCTCGCGGTGCGCAAGCAGGGCCTCGTCGTCCCGGCCTCAGTCGTCCAGCGCGGACCGGATGGCGCATACGCATTTGTCATCAAAAGCGATCTCACCGTCGAGATGCGGCCCGTGACAGTGGCGCGAATCGAACAGGGCGAGGCGCTCATCGAAAGCGGACTGCAGGCGGGCGAACGCGTGGTGGTGGACGGCCAGTACAAATTGCAGCCCGGCTCGAAGGTGAGGATTCCGGAGTCGCCGGCAAAAGGCGGCGCACCCGGTTCCAAGCAGAAGCCCGGCATCGTCAAAAAGTAACCAAGGCGCACACTGCGCACCACCGGCTTGAACGTCTCCGAAATCTTCATCCGCAGGCCGGTTGCCACGACGCTCCTGATGGCCGCAGTCGTGCTCATGGGCATGCTCGGTTACTACTTGCTGCCCGTCTCCGCGCTGCCGCCGGTGGATTTTCCCACGATCCAGGTCACTGCACAGTATCCCGGAGCGAGTCCCGATGTGATGGCATCCTCCGTGACCACGCCACTGGAGCGGCAGTTCGGCCAGATCAGCGGGCTCACTTCGATGAACTCGATCAGCTCGTTTGGAAACGCGCAGATCACGCTGCAGTTCGCCCTTGATCGCGACATTGATTCCGCGGCGCAGGACGTGCAGGCCGCGATGAATGCAGCCGGCGGCGTGCTTCCGAAGGACATGCCGGGGCCGCCTGTCTATTCGAAAGTCAATCCGGCGGACACGGCGATCATCACGCTTTCGCTCACCTCGGATTCGCTCCCGCTGGAAAAAGTGAACGACTTTGCAGACACAGTGCTCGCGCAGAAGCTGAGCGAGGTCACCGGCGTCGGCCTCGTGACCATCGAGGGAAACCAAAAGCCCGCGGTGCGAGTGCGCATCAATCCCGCCGCGCTCTCGTCCCTGGGGCTGGGCCTGGAAGACATCCGCACTTCGCTGATGCAAAACAGCATCAATGCGCCGAAGGGCAGCTTCGACGGCGCGCGCCAGTCATACGCGATTGGCGCAAATGACCAGCTCCAGACCGCCGCGGAATACGCCGCAATCATCGTGGCGTATCGCAATGGTGCGCCCGTTCGCCTCGCCGATCTCGGCGAGGTCGTGGACAACGTCGAAAACGTCCGCCTCGCCGCATGGGTCGGCTCGAAGCCGGCAGTGATCCTCGACATCCAGCGCCAGCCCGGCGCGAACATCATCGAGACGGCCGATCGCATCAAGGCGATGCTGCCGAAGCTGCGCGATTCGCTGCCGAAGGCGGTGAAGCTGGAAATTCTCACGGACAGGACAGCGACGATCCGCGCATCGGTGAGCGACGTGCAGTTCACCCTCCTGCTCACGATCGCGCTCGTCGTGATGGTGATCTTCGTCTTCCTGCGAAAATTCTGGGCCACGATGATCCCGGCGATCGCGCTGCCGCTTTCAATCATCGGCACATTCGGCGTGATGAAGCTGGCGGGCTTCACGCTGGACAATCTTTCACTCATGGCCCTGACGATCGCCACGGGCTTCGTCGTGGATGATGCGATCGTGATGATCGAGAACATCGTGCGCTTCATCGAGAAGGGGGAGACGCCGATGAACGCCGCATTGAAGGGCGCGAAGCAGATCGGCTTCACTGTCATCTCGCTCAGCGTTTCGCTCATCGCCGTCTTCATCCCGTTGCTCTTCATGACTGGAATCGTCGGGCGGCTGTTCCGCGAATTTGCGATCACCCTCAGCGTGGCAGTCGCCGTCTCCGCCGTCGTGTCGCTCACGCTCACGCCGATGATGTGTGCACGGCTGCTGAAGCCGGAGACCGGTGAGAAGCACGGCCGCTTCTACCTGTGGACCGAGCGGATGTTCGACTCGATGCTCGCGGCTTACGAGGCAGGTTTGAAGTGGGTCATGCGGCACCAGTTTTTCACACTCATGGTCGCAGTCGCGACGCTCGTCCTCACCGTCTGGCTCTACATCATCGTGCCAAAGGGCCTCCTGCCGCAGCAGGACACGGGACTCATCGTCGGCGTCACCGATTCCGCGCAATCCATCTCTTACAAGGCGATGATCGAGCGCCAGCGTGCGATGACCGAAATCGTGCAGCGCGATCCGGATGTGGCGAGTGTCACCTCGGTGGTCGGCTCCGGCACGATCAACGCCACGGTGAATACCGGACGCCTTCTCATCGCGCTGAAGCCACGCGAGGAGCGAAAGCTGAACGCCAGCCAGATCATTGATCGCATCCGCGAGGCGACCAGGAATACCGAGGGCATCTCACTTTTCATGCAGTCGGTGCAGGACGTGCAGATCGACAGCCGCGTGAGCCGCACGCAGTTCCAATACACGCTGCAGGACGCCGACGAGACGGAGCTCACCGACTGGGCGCCGGAGCTGCTTGCAAAACTCCGCAGCCTGCCGGAGCTGGCCGACGTCGCGAGCGACCAGCAGTCCGGCGGGCTTCAGCTCCGCGTGAACGTCGATCGCGAGCTCGCGTCGCGTTTCAATGTGCTCATGCAGGCCGTGGATGACACGCTCTACGACGCATTCGGCCAGCGCCAGGTCTCCATCATTTTCACGCAGCTCAATCAGTACCGCGTGATCCTCGAGGTGCAGCCGAATTTCCAACTCACACCGGAGGCGCTGCGCAAAATCTACGTCCGTTCAACGACCGGCCAGACGGTGCCTCTCAGCGCATTTGCAAAACTCGACACGGTGACGGCGCCACTCTCGATCAACCATCAGGGGCAGTTCCCCGCAGTCACGCTGTCCTTCAATCTCGCTCCGGGAAAATCGCTCGGCGACGCAGTCCCTGCGATCCAGCGCGCGCAGCAGGAGATCGGGCTGCCGGAAACCGTGGCCACGACTTTCTCCGGAAGCGCCGCCGAATTCCGCTCCTCGCTCGAGAGCGAGCCGTTCCTGATCCTCGCGGCCGTGATCGTGATCTACATCGTCCTCGGCGTTCTTTACGAAAGCTACATCCACCCGATCACCATCCTGTCGAGCCTGCCCTCCGCTGGCGTCGGTGCGCTCCTCGCGCTCATCGTGTGCCGGACGGAGATGTCGCTCATCGCGCTCATCGGCATCATTCTGCTGATCGGCATCGTGAAAAAAAACGCAATCATGATGATCGATTTTGCGCTCGATGCCGAACGCAACGAAGGGATGCCGCCGGAGCAGTCCATCTATCAGGCGTGCCTGCTGCGATTCCGTCCGATCATGATGACCACGTTCGCGGCGCTCTTCGGCGCTCTGCCGCTGGCGTTTCAAAATGGCACCGGCTCAGAGCTGCGCAAACCGATGGGCATCGCGATCGTGGGCGGCCTGCTCGTCTCGCAATTTCTCACGCTCTACACCACGCCGGTCATCTACCTTTATCTCGATCGGCTGGGCCGGCGGCTTCGGCGCAAGGGGAGCGGTGACTCTTTGCCCGGAGATGAGACCGAGCCTGCGCGCACAAATCCCGTGTCGGTCGGAGCCGAAGCGCCGTGAACGTCTGCGAGCCATTCATCAAGCGCCCGGTCGGCACGACCCTGCTGGCCATCGGGCTCTTTCTCCTCGGCATCGTCGCGTACCATCTGCTGCCGGTCGCGCCGATCCCTCGCGTGGACTTCGCGATGGTCTCCGTGAACGCATCACTCCCCGGCGCGGATCCGCAGACTGTCGCCTCGTCCCTCGCCGCGCCGCTCGAACGCCACCTGAGCCAGATTGCCGGCGTTTCCGAAATCACCTCGGTGAGCACGCTGGGCGGGACTTCGATCAACGTTCAATTTGATCTCAATCGCAAGGTCGATGCCGCTGCGCGCGACGTGCAGGCCGCGATCAATGCCGCCTCCAGCGATCTCCCGGCAAATTTGCCCGCGCCTCCCACTTACCGAAAAGTGAATCCGGCCGATGCGCCGATCATGGTGCTCGCGATGACTTCGTCTTCCCGCCCCGTGACGGAGGTCTTCGAGGCCGCGGATGAGATCGTCGGCCAGCGACTCAGTCAGGTGGAGGGCGTGAGCCAGGTGGTGATCAGCGGCGGTGCAAAATCCGCGGTGCGCGTGCAGGTGAATCCCGCCGCGATTGCCTCCATCGGTTCGAGCCTGGAAGACGTCCGTGCATTTCTGAATCAGGTCAATGTCAACAAGCCGAAGGGCAGCGTGGACGGTGAAGAGGCGTCCTACGCGATTTACAGCAACGACCAACTCCTGCGCGCGGATGACTACAAGGATCTCGTCTTCATGCAAAAGAATGGCACGCCGATTCCGCTCAGCTCGATTGCGAATGTCGTCGAAGGCGTGGAAAATACGCGGCTCGGCGGCTGGAACGGGATGAAGCCCGCTGTGCTGCTCATCGTTTACAAACAGGCCGACGCAAACGTGATCGAGACCGTGGATCGGATCCGTGCTGCGCTTCCGCAGACTGAGCTCTGGCTCCCGCCGAGCCTGAAGCTGGAAGTGCTCAGCGACCGCACCGTCACCATCCGCGCATCCGTCGAGGACGTGCAGTATTCGCTGCTTCTGAGCATCGCGCTGGTGGTGCTGGTCATCTTCCTTTTTCTGCGCCGCTTCTGGCCGACTTTCATCGCGAGCGTGAGCGTGCCGCTGGCCCTTGCCGGCACATTTGGCGTGATGTATCTGCTCGGCTACTCGCTGGATAATCTGTCGCTGATGGCCGTGACGATTTCCGTCGGCTTCGTCGTGGACGACGCGATCGTCGTGATCGAGAACGTCTTTCGCTTCATGGAGAAGGGCGACAGCGCGATGGTGGCCGGGCTCAGGGGCGCGAGGCAGATCGGCTTCACCGTGATCTCGATGAGCCTCTCGCTCGTCGCAGTTTTCATCCCGCTGCTCTTCATGGGCGGCCTCATCGGGCGGCTCTTCCACGAATTCTCCGTGACCTTGAGCATCGCCATCCTCGTGTCCGGAGTGATCTCGCTGACACTTACGCCGATGATGTGCTCGCGACTGCTGAAGCCGGAATCCGAGCAAAGGGCACCCGGCCCCGTGTATCGCGCATGCGAGGCTGCATTCGACTGGATGCTCGGCCTGTACGAGCGCGCACTGCGATGGGTGCTGCGATGGCAGAAGGTCACACTCTTCGTCGCGCTGCTCACCGTGGTCGCCACGGCCGCGCTGTATGTCTTCGTGGAAAAGGGGTTCTTCCCGCAGCAGGACACGGGGATGCTTTCCGGCACCACCGAGGCCTCGCAGGACATCTCATTCCCCGCGATGGAAAAGCTCCAGAAGCGTGTCGTGGAAATCGTGCTCGAAGACCCTGCCGTGGCCACGGTGGGCTCCTTCATCGGAGGCGGCTTCGGGAGTTCCAGCGTCAACACCGCGCGTCTTTTCATCGCACTGAAACCGCGTGCCCAGCGCGACGCACGCGGCGAGGAAATCATCGCGCGCATCCGGAAAAAGGCGTCCTCCGTGGAGGGAATCACGCTGGTGATGCAGGCGATGCAGGACATCCGCGTCGGCGGCAGGACCAGTCGTGCGCAGTTTCAGTATTCGCTGCAAAGCGGTGATCTCGACGAGCTCAACCGCTGGGTGCCGAAGGTCATGGCAAAACTCGGTGAACTCCCGGAACTCAAGGACCTCTCCAACGACCTGCAGATGCGCGGACTGCAAAGCACCGTCACCGTGGATCGCGATGCAGCCGCGCGGCTCGGCGTGTCACCGGCGGCGATCGACAACACGCTCTACGACGCATTCGGGCAGCGCCAGGTGTCCACGATTTACCGGCGCTACAACCAGCATCACGTCGTCCTCGAAGCCGATCCGCAATATCAGCTCGATCCATCCTCGTTGCACAAAATCTTCGTCCGCTCGAGCACGGGCGTCCAGGTGCCGCTCGCGAGCGTGGCGAAATTCGAGACGAGCAATGCGTCGCTCTCCGTCAACCATCAGGGTCAGTTTCCAGCCGTCACATTTTCATTCAATCTCGCACCCGGCGTCGCGCTCGGACGCGCGACCGAGCTCGTCGAGGAGACCACCCGGGAACTGAAAATGCCTGCAAGCATCACCGGCAGTTTTCAAGGGACCGCACAGGTCTTTCAGGCATCACTGAAGAGCCTGCCGCTGCTCCTCCTCGCGGCGCTGCTCGCCGTGTACATCGTCCTCGGCATCCTTTACGAAAGCCTCATCCATCCGCTCACGATCATCTCCACCCTGCCCTCGGCAGGCGTCGGTGCGCTGCTCGCGCTCATGCTCACCGGCAGGGATCTCTCGCTGGTCTCCTTCATCGGGATCATCCTGCTCATGGGCATCGTGAAAAAAAATGCGATCATGATGATCGACTTTGCCCTGGATGCGCAGCGGAACGAAGGCATGAGCCCGCGCGATGCGATCTTCAAGGCCTGCATCATCCGCTTCCGCCCGATCATGATGACCACGCTCGCCGCACTCTTCGGCGCCATCCCGCTTGCCCTCGGCCACGGTGCCGGTTCGGAATTGCGCCAGCCGCTCGGCATCGCAGTCATCGGCGGCCTCATCGTCTCGCAGGTGCTCACCCTGCTCACCACGCCGGTCGTCTATTTGGCGCTGGAGAAATTGCGGCAGTCCCGGAAATCAAAACGCGGCACACCTCTCAAGGGAACAATGGCGGGACCTACGGGGCTCGAACCCGCAACCTCTACCGTGACAGGGTAGCGCTCTAACCAATTGAGCTAAGGCCCCAAAGAATTGGGCGCAGAAAGTATCGGCCTCCCTGCTGACAGGCAACCACTTTTTTCGCCGCGTTAAAATTCTGCACTCACGCCGCTGGATTCGGCGCGCTGTTTCGCTATGGTTCGCAATAATGCATCTGAGCTTCGACGTGGTGATCATCGGCGGCGCGTTTTCGGGCGCGGCCACTGGGCTGCTCCTGAAGAGGCGCAACCCGGAGTTGCGCGTGCTGATCATCGAGAAGACGGAGGCCTTTGACCGCAAGGTGGGCGAGAGCACGACGGAGGTCAGCTCGTGCTTCATGACGCGCGTGCTGGGGCTCACGAACTATCTTGGCCATCATCAGCTCGCGAAGCAGGGGCTGCGCATGTGGTTCGCGCGGACGGAGGCTGAACCCTTCGACGAGTGCGTGGAATTAGGCGCTCGGTTCAATTCTCGGATGCCGGGTTTCCAAGTCGATCGCTCGACGCTCGACGAGCATGTGCTTTCCCTCGCCGTCGCTGCGGGCTGCGAGCTGATGCGCCCGGCGAAGGTCGTGAAAATCGATCTTGGCGGTGCGGGCAGCAACCTGATCGATCTCATCGAGGAAGGCGAGACACGGCAGGTGCTCTGCCGCTGGATCGTGGATGCGAGCGGGCGCGCGGCCATCATCGCTCGGAAACGTGGCTACATGCAGGCGATGCCAGAGCATCCGGTGAATTCGCTATGGGCGCGCTTCACCGGCGTGAAGGACTGGGACGGCATGGAGCTGCGCGAGAAATTTCCGAAGTGGTCCAGCGCCACGGTCGCCGCACGCGGCTGGGCGACGAACCACCTTTGCGGTCCCGGCTGGTGGGTCTGGATCATCCCGCTGAAAGGCGGCGATATCAGCGTGGGTCTCGTCTATGATGAGCGGCTCTTCACGCCGCCAGAGGGTGGGACGATCGGCGAACGCATCCTCGCGCACTGCGTGCAGCACCCGGTGGGTCGGGAGATTCTCAGCGATGCAGAGGCGATCGAAGGTGACCAGCGTGCATTTTCGCAGCTCGCATACCGCGTCACTCAGGTGATGTGCGACGGCTGGGCATGCGTGGGCGATGCCGCAGGTTTCATCGATCCTCTCTACAGCCCGGGCCTCGATTTCTGTGCCTTCAGCGCGCAATCGGTCGCAAACATGGTGGCCGATGCCTGCGCAGGAAAATCCGTGGATGTGCGCGACTACAATCGCCGCTTTGCGTTCTGTTTCCAGAGCTGGTTCGACTGCATCTACCGCGACAAATACCACTACATCGGCGATGCCGAACTGATGGCCGCGGCGCTGCTCATGGATGTCGCCACGTATCACCTCGGCCCGGTGAAGCAGGTCTATTCGGACCCCGCGACGCAGTTCGGCGCGTTCCCGTTCGACGGGTTTGGGGGACGCATGGCGTCAAAATTCATCGCCTTCTACAATCGCCGCCTCGTGGCAATCGCCCGCAAGCGTCAGACCGCCGGCACGTACGGTGCGCGCAACGCCGGGTGGCGGCTGCTCATCCCCGGCTTCACGCACGAGCCGAAGCAAAGCGGGCGCCTCCTTTTCAGCGGCATCCGCCGCTGGCTGTGGATGGAAATCAAAGCCCTGTGGCAGAGCAAGCGTGCCGCGAAAACATCGCAGCCAGTTCAGCCCGCCAGGAAACCGGCGGAACCCATCCCGGAGCCGGTCGGCAAGGAATGATCGCAAGCGTCTGCGTTGATTCGGGCGCGCCCACGCTCCGACCTAGCTTTTTCCGGCGAAGCTGATTCTCTTTATCGCCTCTCCATGCCGGCCAAACGTAAGCTGCTCGTTGTTGATGTTGCTGCCCTCGGTTGGAATCTCGTGTCGCATCTGCCCGAGTTCCGCCCCGTGCAGAGCATTTTTCCTGCGGTGACGTGCCCGGTGCAGGCCGCATTCCGCACGGGCACCACGCCCTCGCAAAACGGCCTCGTCGCGAACGGCCTCTTCTTTTCCGATCTGCGGAAAGTGCTCTTCTGGGAGCAGAGCGCGACGCTCGTGGAAGGCCCGCGCATCTGGGATGATTTCCGCGCACGCGGGAAAAAAGTCGGCATGATGTTTTGGCAGCAGAGCATGGGGGAGGCTGCGGATCTCGTCGTCACGCCCGCGCCGATACACAAGCACAGCGGTGGCATGATCCAGGCATGCTACACGCAGCCCGCGTCGCTCGAGGCGCGGCTCACGGAAAAAATCGGACGCCCTTTCAACCTCATGAACTACTGGGGCCCGCTCGCGAACCACAAGTCCTCCGACTGGATCGTGGACGCGACTTGCGCGGTGATGGAAATGCCGGACGTCGCGCCCGACCTGCTGCTCACCTACATCCCGCATCTCGACTACGACCTCCAGCGCTACGGCCCCGTGAGCCGCGAGGCGGACGCCGCGCTGAATATTTTGCTCGGCTACCTCGAACGCCTCGAAGCCAAGGCCGCCGAGTGCGGCTACGACTGGCTCGTTTTCGGCGACTACGCGATCGAGCAGGTGCATGACGGCGCGATTTTTCCAAACCGCCGCCTGCGCGAAGCCGGACTTTTCGGCACGCGCACGATCCAGGAAATGGCGTACACGGATTTTTTCACGAGCCGCGCGTTCGCCGTCTGCGACCACGGTTTTGCGCATGTATATTGCCGCGATGAGGCTTCGAAAATCGCGGCTGCCGAAGCACTGCGCACGCTGCCGGGCGTCGCGGAAGTGTGGGACAAGGCCGCGCAGGAAAAGCACGGCATCGCGCACCGGCGCAGCGGCGATCTCGTCATCACCGCCGCGGAGAGCGCGTGGTTTGCCTATCCGTGGTTCACGGATCGCGACGAGGCGCCCGACTACGCGAGTCACGTGGACATCCACAACAAGCCCGGCTACGACCCGTGCGAACTTTATTTCGGATGGCCGCCGGGCAGCGTGAGTTTCGACACCAAAAAAATCCGCGGCACGCACGGCAGCAACCGCACCGGCCAGGAAGTCGCGTGGGCTTCATCGCTGAAAATCCCGCAGCTCCCCGTGACGCAGCTCGACCTCGCGCGCTTCGTGCAGTCGTGGATGGAGGCGCGCGAGTGAGCGGTGTGACGAGGACGATCGAGCAGCGCGTCAATGTCACTTGGGAGTTTCCGGTGACGTTCACGCACGGACTTTTCCACGCGGAAAATCGCGTGCTCGCCGACACGATGCGCCGGCTCGGAGAGGAGCGCCGCCATCGCGCGCTGGTCTTCGTGGATTCGCACGTCGCCACCGCGCAGCCGAATCTCGTGCGCGAAATCGAGGCCTACTTTGCCGCGCACACCGCGCAGATCGAACTCGCGACCGCGCCGCGCATCGTGCCCGGCGGCGAGGCGATCAAGAACGACTTCGCGCTCGTCGAGGGCTTCATGCGGCTGATGCTGGAGACGCACATGGATCGGCAGTCGTTCATCATCATCGTCGGCGGCGGCGCAGTCATGGATGCCGTCGGCCTCGCTACCGCGCTCGTGCATCGCGGACTGCGGCAGATTCGCGTGCCCACGACGGTGCTCGGGCAAAATGACGCCGGTGTCGGCGTGAAGAACGGCGTGAATTTCATGGGCGGAAAAAATGCCGTCGGCACCTTCGCACCGCCGTTCGCCGTGCTGAATGATTTCGATTTTCTCGTCTCGCTCCCGCAGCGCGACTGGCTGTGCGGCGTCGCCGAGGCGTGGAAAGTCGCGATCATCCGCGACCGCGAATTCTTCGGCTGGCTCGTGGCGAACGCGGAAAAATTTCCCGCGCGCGACATCGCCGCGATGGAGCATCTCGTCTTCCAGTGTGCCGACGAACACCTCGAACACATCCGCAGCAACGGCGACCCGTTCGAGTACGGCCGCGCACGCCCGCTCGATTTCGGCCACTGGTCGGCGCACAAGCTGGAACTCATGTCTGGCTTTCGCGTGAGCCACGGCGAAGCGGTCGCATTCGGCGTGCTGCTCGATTCGAGCTACGCAAAGGAGAAGGGCTGGATTTCGGCGGACGAGTTTGCGGCCATCGAGAGCGGGCTGCGGCTCAGCGGATTTCCGCTTTGGCACGAGGAGGCATTCGCGCGCGACGCCGCGGGACGGCTGGAGATTTTCGCGGGCCTCCGCGATTTCCGCGAACATCTCGGCGGGGAGCTGTGCGTCACTTTCCCGCAGGGAATCGGCGCGCGCTTTGAGATGCACGAAATCGATCTGCCGCTCATGGAACGCTGTCTGCACGGCTTGAAGCCTGCTTAGTTAGCCCCTCCGCACGACATGATCCTCCAGCATCAGCCGCCGCTCCACCTCACCTACTGTCTGAATATTCACCCCGGCGAAACCTGGGCGGAGAACCTCGCGGCCATCCGTGAGCACGCGGTGCGGGTGAAGCAGTTCGTCGCGCCGGAAGGCTGGTTCGGCCTCGGTCTGCGGCTCAGCGCGCAGGCCGCCGCCGACCTCGCGGGCGACTCCGCGCTGCGGAATGAGGCGCTCGATCTTTTTGCCGAGCACCAGATGTATCCGTTCTCGGTGAACGCATTTCCGTATGGCAAATTCCACGCTGGGCCTGTGAAGGAAAACGTCTATGCGCCCGACTGGCGTTCCGCCGCGCGGCGCGACTACACGATGCAGGTCGCGGACATCCTCGCCGGCTGGCTGCCCGAGGGCGTGGATGGATCGATCAGCACCGTGCCCGGCTCATTTAAGGAATGGATCACCAGCGCCGAGGACGCCGCCACGATGGCCGGAAATCTCGGCGTGGTCGCCGCCTACCTCGCCGCGTTGCAGGAGGACACCGGCCGGGAAATTCACCTCGGCCTCGAGCCCGAGCCATCGTGCTTCCTCGAAACGACCGCGGAGACCGTCGCGTTTTTCAAAGGCATGCTGTGGACCCACGGCGCGGACATGGTCCGGAAAATCCGCGGCTGCGATGCTGGGGAAGCTGGCGAGATTATGCACCGGCACATCGGCGTGTGCTTCGACACCTGCCACGTCGCGCTGCAATTCGAGGACCCGCTCGAAGCGCTGCGCACCTACCGCAGCGAAGGTATCCGCATTTCCAAAGTGCAGCTCAGTGCCGCGTTGATGACCGCCGGCACCGACGACTGCTGGAATGCCCTGCGCCCGTACGCCGAGGGTGTCTATCTTCATCAGGTGAAGTCCCGCATCGTCTCAGGCGAAATCCGCTCGTGGACCGACCTCCCGCTCGCGCTGGCGGACGGCGCGGATCATTTCGGCATCGAGGAGACGCGCGTGCATTTCCACGTCCCTCTCTTTTTCCAAGGCAACGGCCCGCTCGCCAGCACCGCATCCACCCTGAGCCCGGATTTTTTCCGCGAGCTGCGGCAAGGCGCGACGAGCCACGTGGAGATCGAGACCTACACGTTCGACGTTCTGCCCGCCGACATCCGCCCGACCGATGTCGTAAAAAGCATCTCGCGCGAATTCGCCTGGGTCGAGGAGCTGCTGTAGCGCGCGGCTTTCCTTGCGCGGTCATTCAATTTTTTGAAACCGCGCGCATCGAATCCCGAATGTAAGGGTGAAGCCATGAAAGCACCCATCGCCCCCCGCTCCTTTCACACCACCCGCTGGACGCTCGTCCGCCAGGCCGCGACCGGCGGCGCGGCCGCGGCGGCGCAGGCGCTCTCCAGCCTGTGCGAAGCGTACTGGTATCCCGTGTATGCCTTCATCCGCCGCTCGGGCAAAGGCGCGCACGACGCCGAGGATCTCACACAGGGTTTCTTCGCGCGGCTGCTCGAAAAGGAAATCTTCTCCGCCGCCGATCCGGACAAGGGCAAGCTGCGCAATTTCCTCCTCACCTGCCTCCGCCGTTTCCTCGTCACCGAGCATCATCGCGCAATGGCGCAAAAGCGCGGCGCCGCCGTGATCGTGAGCTTCAGTCCCGACTGGGCCGAGCACGCCTACGCCGCAGAGCCCGTGGACGATCTCACGCCCGACCGCCTCTTCCAACGCCGCTGGGCGCTCACCGTGCTCGAGTTTTCGCTCCAGCTTTTGCGCGAGGAATTCACCGCCGGGGGCAAGGCCGCGCAGTTCGAGATGCTGCGCCCTTTCCTCGGCTTCGGCCCCGACCCGGAGAAGCGCTACGAGGAGATCGCCGCCGAGTCCGGCACGCCCGTCGGCACGCTGAAGACGCAGGTCTTCCGCCTCCGCCAGCGCTGGCGCGAACTGCTCCTTGAACAGGTCGCCATGACCCTCGACGAGCCGACCTCCGAGGACATCAAGGGCGAGCTGGGTGAGTTGCTCACGTGCGTGTGAACGCCGGGCCGCCAGCACGCACGTCCTCTTAATCTTATTCTTAATCCTAATCTTAATCCTCTTCCCAGTCCGTGACCGAATAGTGCCGGCGCTTTTCGGAAAGGCGGAGGATTAAGATTAAGATTAGGATTAGGATTAAGAAGAAAATTAAGAAGAAGAGGAGCGGCCTGACGCCTTGATGCCGG
This sequence comes from Chthoniobacterales bacterium, assembly GCA_038227825.1. GTDB lineage: Bacteria > Verrucomicrobiota > Verrucomicrobiia > Chthoniobacterales > Chthoniobacteraceae > SXWH01. Next base: position 144,298 of record JBBRPQ010000002.1, on the reverse strand, counting down.
AGGCATCACGGAAATTAGCCGGTGACTTCAGTCACCGGATCACGGGGGGAAAATGGAATGCGTCCCGGCAGGGACGCCGGAGACGCGCCGTTCACCAAAGGTATTTCTCATCATATTCCACCAGCCCGCGCTTCAGCATTTCCACATATTCCTCCTGATACGTTTTCACCCGGTGATGCTCCTCCTGCCGGAGCACATAGGATCGCACCCTTTCCAAATGGGACGCGCTGACGGTGAATCCGCCATAGCCTTCCTGCCACGCGAATCCCGCGATCCGCAATTCGTCATGCACCCATTTTGACGACACGCCCTTCACGCGCTGCATCACATCGGCCAGGCAATGCGTGGCGCGCAAACCTGCAAAGACATGCACATGATCGCCCGTGCCACCGACGGCATGCGCGACCCCGCCTTCGGCACGCACGACACCGCCGAGGTATTCATGCAAACGCGGGCGCAAGCCCGGCAGGAACCACGGCTCGCGGTTCTTGGTGCTGAAGACGAGATGGTAATGCAGGGCGAGATGGGTGGAGGGCATGGGGGGATTCTTCCGGCGTCCCTGCCGGGACGCATTCTTTTTTTCCACGCGATCCGGTGACTGAAGTCACCGGCTAATTTCCAGGATGCCTCCGGCGTCCGCGGAATCAACGCCCAACGCCCAAAGCCCAAAGCCCAACGCCCAACGCCCAACGCCCAACGCCCAACGCCCAACATCCAAAGAGAGCAACGATTCAGCCCTTGGGCGTTGGGCGTTGGGCGTTGGGCGTTGAATGTCCTGCGGCTTCTTTTGCTTTGTTGTGATTGCCGTGGGCGAGCCACCGCCCGCCGAAAAATATCCCTGATTCTTTGAAACCCGCGCTCCCCATTCCCGAAGCATTCAGGTAGAAGCTTCGCTGTCACGCGAGGCCGACACACCAATGAACTCCGACGACCCGACCCTTCCCATCCCGCCACCGCAACCTCCCATCGGCGGCCTCGGCGAACTCGACGCCGGCGAACTCCTCGCCCGCGGCCTCAATACCGTCCAGCCCTCGCACGGCGCGGGCGCATGGACGCCGCCCGAGCCCGAGGAACTCGCCGCGCTGCTCCCGCAGTACCACATCGAATCCCTGCTCGGCGCGGGCGGCATGGGCGCGGTGTACAAGGGCCGGCAGGCCGCGCTCGACCGCCCCGTCGCCATCAAGCTCCTCCCCGCCGAGATGGCCGCCGACCCGCAATTCGTCGCCCGCTTCCAGCGCGAGGCGCGCACGCTCGCGAAGCTCCAGCACCCCGGCATCGTCACCGTGTATGACTTCGGCCAGACCAGTGCGGGGCACCTCTATTTCGTCATGGAATTCGTGGACGGCACCGACCTCCACCGCATCCTCCACGCGCCCGGCGGCGTGAACCCCGCGCAGGCCCTCGAACTCATCTCCCAGATTTGCGACGCCCTGCATTACGCGCACGAGAAAGGCGTCATCCATCGCGACATCAAGCCCGGCAACATCCTCGTCAACACCCAGAGCCGCGCGAAGCTCGCCGACTTCGGCCTCGCCCGCCCGGTGAAGGAGGAGACCGCCATGCTCACCGCCTCGAACGTCATCATGGGCACCGCCGCCTACATGGCCCCCGAGCAGCACGAGGGCCACTCCGACCAGCGCGCCGACATCTACGCCCTCGGCGTGATGCTCTACGAAATGCTCTGTGGCCAGCGCCCCGGCGGCGCCTTCGACCCGCCCTCGCACCGCGTGCAGGTGGATGTCCGCCTCGACGGCGTCGTCCTCAAGGCCCTGCAACAGGCCCCCGACCGCCGCTACCAGCACGCCAGCGAGATGAAGACCGACGTGGACCGCATCCGCACCACGCCGATGCAGCACAAGGCAAAGCCCAGGGCAAAATCCAAAGCGCCTCTTTTGGCAGGCATCACCGCCGCCGCCATCCTCGGCATCGTGCTGTGGTTTGCCTTCGGCAAAAAGGAACCGCAACTCGCCGAAGCCGGGCGCACCGCGAAGGCGCAAAGTAGTCCCGCGCTTCAGCGCGCAGAACCGTCAGCCACATCCGAGCGTTCAGACGGGCTGAAGCCCTCGACTACTTTGCCCGCCGGGCCCGTCGCGCGGCAGACCATCGACCTCCTCGCCCTCGTCGATCCGCAACGGGACCGACTCAAAGCCCAGGGCTCCGCCGGGGCAAACGAGTGGACGAAAAGCGGCGGCCTCCTCGCCTTTGCGTATTCGGATCGCCGGCCTGGCAAGATCAGCGCGCCCGTCGCGCTCAATGATCTTCGCGACTACGAGATCGAGGTGGGGCTGCCGCGGGAGCAGGCATCGCCCGCCGTCTTCGACATCCCGATCACGGCGACGAACCAGGCGACCATCAGCTTCGTGCCCGGCCAGTTGGTCGAGCTTCGGGCGGATGAGAATCGCAAGACGCAGAATCTGGCAACCTGGCCGAAGGACGCCGCCGCACCGCCTTGGAAACTCGCGGTGCGGGTGAAACTGGGCGCTGGGGGCGGGGATGGCACCCTTACCACTTTGATCAATGGCCAGCCCGTCGGCCAGTGGCGCGGGAACCTCGCACGGCTCGGCAAGACGACGGAGGCTCATCCGGATTTCCCCGGCCAGTGGATCCCGGCCCTGTTCGCCATCAACGGCGCCAGCGCTTATTCATCATGGACGCTCCGCGTCTTCGATGGCGACGCGAAGGTGCTGCGTGGCGACACCACCCCCGCCGCCGCGACGAAGGACGCGCCGTTTGTGAATTCACTCGGGATGAAGTTCGTCCCCGTGCCGATCATCGGCGGGCCGACCAGTGGCCAGCGCGTGCTCTTCAGCGTGTGGGACACGCGGGTGCAGGACTACGAGGTGTCTGCCAAGGAGACCAAACGCGAGTGGCCGGAGGCGGGCTTCGAGCAAGGCCCGACGCATCCGGCGGTGAACGTGAGCTGGGAGGATGCGACCGCCTTCTGCGCGTGGCTCACGGAGCGGGAGCGCAAGGCGGGCCGGCTTGCGGCGAATGAAAGCTACCGGCTGCCGAACGACCACGAGTGGAGCTGCGCGGTGGGCATCGGCGAGCGGGAGGACGCGGCGAAGCTGCCGGGCGAGAAGGCCCAGAAGCTCGCGGACACGTTTCCATGGGGCACGCAATGGCCGCCGCCGGAGAAGACGGGCAATTACGCGAGCGAGGAATTGCAGCCCCTGCTGGCGGCGGGAAAATTCACCTACGTCAAAAGTGTGATTGATAGCTATCACGATGGGTATGCCTCTACCTCGCCGGTCGGGAGCCATGCGGCGAATCGATTCGGCCTCTTCGATATGGGCGGCAATGTGTGGCAGTGGTGCGGCGACTGGTTCGACAAAGACCAGAAGGACCGTGTGCTTCGCGGCGCGTCGTGGAATGGCAGTGACCGCAATGCTCTGCTGTCGTCGAATCGCTATCACGTCACGCCTGCGAATCGCCATTCTAGCTACGGCTTCCGTTGCGTGCTGGAGCCCGCGCCTTCCGCCGCGCCCGCGGCGCGCTGAGCGCCGCGCGCACTTCCCCCCATGCCAGCCTCCTACGACTACGCCGAGCGTATTTGCAGAAAACTCCCGCGGCGGCTCCGGCAGGAGCGCGAGAATGCGGGGATGAGCCGCTATGCGCTGGAGAAGCGCATGGGCGTTTCGCGCGACATGATCGGGGACATCGAGCACGGCGAGGCCATCCCCACGCTGCACCTCGCGGGGCGACTCGCGCATGGGTTGGAGATGCGGCTGTGGGAATTCCTGCGGACGCTGGAGGAGTGAGGCGGAAGGCAGTGAGACGGGCGGGAGGCGCCTCGCCGCGCATCGGTCACGCGGTTCCGACGCGTTACGGAATCTGCGATGCCAGCCCGGTGAAATGATCGCCGAGCCGGGCGAGGAGGCGCTTCAGCCGCGCAGGCAAGATCCTGCCGATAGTACAGATCACGTCGCCAGGCATGAGCACGGTGACGTAGCCGAGGCGGATGACGGACTCGGCTTTGAGACCGCTGTGGCGAAAGTCGTCGTCCTCCGGCTGCATGAATTCATCGAAGCCGGGCACGGCCTGGCGGAGCTGGGTGCTGATGCCGCAGGCCAGCGCATCGTGGAAAGGCGGAAGGCGATCGAGAACCACGGCGTGCCGCAGCTTCATTTGGCCATCCGCCTGCGGCAGCGGTGCAGGCACGATGTCGCCGGGCTTCACGGGATGGCGTCGGCGGCGGAATACTCAGGCTCGTCGTCGCCGAACACGCGGGACATGGCCTGCTGACTGCGGGCGCTCCACGCTCGGCGCTCGGCGTGCCGCTCACTTTAGCTGGCATCATCGAGGACCGTGACGAGAAGCTTCGCCTGCGGGGGCAGCAAATAATCTTCATCGAGCACGATGCTTTTTCCATCAAAGTGGGCGCTCAGCGAGACGGTCATGTTCAGATGGCAATGAGATCCGCACGGAAAACAAGCGGGCTTCCGCTGCGGGTCGCAGCCTGCGGCAAGATAGATCGCCCGCCTGATTGCGACCGACATGATTGCCTGCTTCCCGCCGCCGGCACTGGGAACAGTGAAGCAGATGGCACGGCACGGTACGGAGAAGCTTTCTAAGCACGGCGGCGTATGCGAATGAATCCGGTGCGGGGCGCGCAGGCGCTTCGCATCGAAAAAAATGCGCGAACCGATTCCGACTCCCCGTCTCAAAATACCACGCACGCTGCTCGCCGCCGCGCTGGCTTTCACTTTTGCGGGGCTGACGAATGCGGCGGAAAAGCTGGGCTTCAACCGCGACATCCGCCCGCTGCTTTCGGACAAGTGCTTCTTCTGCCACGGACCGGATCCTAAAAACCGCAAGGCCGACCTGCGGCTTGACGATCGCGACGTGGCGGTGAAAGCGAAGGCCATCGTCCCCGGCAAGCCGGAGGAGAGCGAAATCATGAAGCGCATCGGGACCACGGATCCCGACGATCACATGCCGCCGGCGAAGTCGAAGCTGGATGATTTTACACCCGCCGAAGCTGAACTGCTGAAGCGCTGGATCGCGGAAGGGGCGGAGTATGAGCCGCACTGGGCGTTCATCCCGCTGAAGCCGGTCGCGGCGGTGAAGCCCGGCGATGAGCTGGCGATGGACGGCATCGTTTCCAGTTCGCTGGAAAAGCGCGGGCTCAAGCCTCAGCCCGAGGCGGATCGCAACACGCTCGTCCGCCGCGTGAGCTTCGACATCACGGGGCTGCCGCCGACGCCGGAGGAGATCGCGGCTTTTGAAAAGGACACTGCGCCCGGTGCGTATGATCGGCTCGTTGATCGGCTGCTCGCATCGCCGCGCTTCGGCGAGCGCATGGCGGTGGACTGGCTCGACATCGCGCGCTATGCGGACAGCTACGGCTTCCAGGTGGACCGCGAGCGCGAGATGTGGCCGTGGCGCGACTGGGTCATCCGCGCGTTCAACGGGAACCTGCCGTTCGATCAGTTCATCACCTGGCAGCTTGCGGGCGATCTGCTGCCGAATGCGACGGACGATCAGATTTTGGCGACGGCGTTCAACCGGCTGCATCAGCAGGAGAGCGAGGGCGGGAGCGTGGAGGAGGAATACCGCGTGGAGTATGTGGCCGACCGCGTGCAGACGGTGGCGACGGCGTTCCTCGGGCTCACCTTTGAGTGTTCGCGCTGCCACGATCACAAATACGATCCGATCACGCAGAAGGATTACTACGGGCTCTTCGCGATGCTCGGGAACATCGACGAGGCCGGGCTGTATTCGTTCTTCACGCAGAGCATGCCGACGCCCGCGATGCCGCTGCTCGATGCGGCGGCGAAAGGAAAGCTGGGGTCGCTGCAGCGCGCGGTCGCCGCGGAGGAGAAAAAGGCGGCGGCCTTGCGTGAGTCGAAGCGCGGGGCATTTGCCGAATGGCTGAAGTCGCGTCCGGCCGAAGTGGCGATGCCCGGCGAGATCGGGCGCTTCACTTTCGACACGCTCGACAAAGGCAAACTCGCCAACGCGCTGGACGCGAAAAAGCCCGCGACGCTGAAGGGCGAGAACAAGCTGGTGCCGGGCGTGAACGGGCAGGCGGTGCAATTCTCCGGCGATGATGCGGTGGATTTGCCGATTGGGAATTTCCGCAGCAGCGAGCCGTTCAGCGTGTCGCTTTGGATGAAGACGCCGGACCGGAAGGAACGCGCGGTCGTGTTCCATCGCTCGAAGGCGTGGACTGATGCGGCGAGCCGCGGCTACGAATTGCTCATCGAGGACGGCAGGCTGAAGTGGTCGCTCATCCACTTCTGGCCCGGCGATGCGATCTCGATCCGCGCGCAGCAGCCGCTCGCGATCAACGAGTGGACGCACGTCGTCGTGACGAACGACGGCAGCGGGCGCGCGGCGGGGCTGCGGATGTTTGTAAATGGCGCGCCTGCGGCAATCGAAGTGGTGAAGGACAGTCTCACGCGGGAGATCACCGGCGGCGGTGGCGACAATATTTCGCTGGCCGAGCGCTTCCGCGATCGTGGCTTCAAGGGCGGCGCGATGGACGACTTCCGTGTCTTCACACGCACACTCACGCCGATTGAGGCGCTCGCGACTTTCAAGCCCGATGCGGCAAAGACGGTGCTCGCGAAAGACACCGCATCGCTCAGCGAGTCCGAGCGCGGCGTGCTGCTCGACTACTTCCTTGCGACGAGGGATGCCGATTGGAAGAAGCAGCTCGACGGACTCGCGACCGCGCGCGGCGAGGCGGTGAAGTTTGCGACCGGGCAGAAGGAAATCATGGTGATGCGCGAACTGGCCGAACCGAAGAAGGCCTACGTGCTTTTCCGCGGCGAATACAACCAGCGGCGCGAGGAAGCGCCCGCCGTCGTTCCCGCCTGGCTCGCGCCATTTCCCGCCAATGCGCCGAAGAACCGGCTCGGCCTCGCGCAGTGGCTCACCGACCCGCAGCACCCGCTCACCGCGCGTGTCACGGCGAACCGCATCTGGCAGAGCATCTGGGGCCGCGGGCTCGTGAAGACGACGGAGGATTTCGGCAGCCAGGGGGCGCGGCCACTTTACCCCGAAGTGCTCGACTGGCTCGCGGCGCGATTCATCGCGAGCGGCTGGGATGTGAAGGCGCTCGTGAAATCCATCGTGATGAGCCGCACGTATCGCCAGCGCAGCGTCGCCGACGCAAAAACTATGGCCGATGATCCCGAGAACGAGTGGCTGGCTCGCGGCCCGCGCATTCGCCTCGCGGCGGAAATGGTGCGCGACAACGCGCTCGCGTCCGCCGGGCTGCTCGTCGAGCGCGTCGGCGGTCCGCCGGTGAACCCCTACGAACTGAGCGAGGGCTTCAAGCCTGCGAACGCGAGCGGCGGCGACGGCGTGTATCGCCGCAGCGTCTATACCAACTGGCGCCGCACGAGCGCACCGCCCGCGATGGCCGCGTTCGATGCGCCGCGCCGCGCCGTCTGCACCGCGAAGCGCGAGCGCACGGACTCGCCGCTGCAGGCATTCATCCTCCTGAACGGCGTGCAATACGTCGAAGCCGCGCGCGTGCTCGGTGAGAAGCTGCACCAGGACGCGAAGGGCGATGTGCGCGCGATGATCGAGCAGGGCTTCCTGCGCTGTCTCAGCCGCAAGCCCGACGCGCGCGAGATCGAAATCACGACGCGACTTTACAACGAACAGCTCGCGCACTTCCGCCAGTCACCGACCGATGCGGACAAGCTGCTGAAGACCGGCAATGCAAAGCGCGACGCTGCGATCCCTGCGCCCGAAGCCGCTGCTGCCGCGGTGCTCGCGCAGGCGCTTTTGAACCACGATGCGTGCGTCGTGAAACGCTGAGACCGATAAGACATGAACGACTCGCTCCCACTCGCAATCAATCGTCGCCATTTTCTGAACCGCTTCGGCATGGGACTCGGCGGAATGGCGCTCGCAGACATGCTCTCGACGTCCGCGCACGCTGCGCCGGCACTCGACACAGGCGCGCTCGGCAGGCCGCACTTTGCGCCGAAGGCGAAGCGCGTGATTTACCTCTTCATGTCGGGCGGGCCTTCGCAGCTCGATCTGTTCGACCACAAGCCGCTGCTGAACAAGCGCCACGGCGAGCAGTTGCCCGATTCCGTGCGCGGCGGGCAGCGGCTCACGGGGATGTCGGGCAACCAGTCGTCCATCCCGCTTGTCGGATCGCCGTTCAAATTTGCGCAGCACGGCAAGGGAGGCGCGTGGGTGAGCGAACTGCTGCCGCACACGGCGCGCATCGCGGATGATGCGTGCTTCGTGCGCTCGATGTTCACCGAGGCGATCAACCACGGGCCGGGCGTGACTTTCATGCAGACCGGGACGCAGATCGCGGGCAGGCCGAGCATCGGCGCGTGGCTGAGCTACGGGCTCGGGCAGGAGAATGCGAACCTGCCGTCGTTCGTCGTAATGATCACGAAGGGTAAGGGCGGGCAGCCGCTCGGCTCGCACCTTTGGGGCAGTGGGTTTCTGCCGACGCGGCACCAGGGCGTGCAGTTCCGCGCGGCGAAGGATCCGGTGCTCTATCTCGGAAATCCCGACGGCGTGAATGCGGACAGCCGACGCATGATGCTCGATCGCCTGCGTGAATTGCATGAGCACCAGTTCACCGGCACGCCCGATGTGGAAATCCAGAGCCGCGTGGAAAACTACGAGATGGCGTTCCGCATGCAGACGAGCATCCCGGACGTGACGGATATCTCGAATGAGTCGCAGGCGACGCTCGACTCCTACGGTCCGGATGTGAAGACGCCCGGAACTTTCGCCGCGAATTGCCTGCAGGCCCGGCGGCTCGCGGAGCGCGGCGTGCGCTTCATCCAGCTCTATCATCAGGACTGGGATCACCACAGCGGCCTGCCCGGCGCGCTGCCAAAGCTTTGCAAGGAAACCGATCAGCCCGCCGCGGCGCTCGTGAGCGATCTGAAAGCGCGCGGCCTGCTCGAGGATACACTCGTCGTGTGGGGCGGCGAATTTGGCCGCACAAATTATTGCCAGGGAAAAATCTCGGCGAACTTCGGGCGCGATCATCACCCGCGTTGCTTCACCGCGTGGATGGCGGGCGGCGGGATCAAGGCGGGCTCGGTGTTCGGCGAGACGGACGAATTCGGCTACAATGTCGTGAGCGACGGCGTCCACATCCACGATTTCCACACGACGATGCTGCACCTGCTTGGCATTGATCACGAGCGGCTCACCTACAAATTCCAAGGCCGCCGCTACCGCCTCACGGACGTGCACGGCAAGCTGGTGAAGGGGCTACTCGCCTGAAGAACTGTTCATTGCATATCAGTGTAGCACGACCCGGTCGTGGGTGAATCTGAGGCAGAAATCCCCGAGATCCTCCTCCAGTTCCTGCCAAATTGTACTATTTTCCCGCTTCCGGTTTCCAGCCGGGGCCTGGAAAATTTGCATCGTAGCTGGCGGCAACTTTCTCAGTGAAGAGGTGCCGCAGCCTGGCGATGAATTCTCGGCGGTCCGCGGCCAGCTCATTCATCAAAGGCGGCGATGGGTATGCCCCCGCTTTGCTGATAGGCATCATTTTTTCAGCATGCCGCATTTCGAAATCCAGCAACTGATCGACAAGCAACTGCCTCTCCTTTTCAGCGAGGCCCTGAATATCCAGCCAGGATTTGTGGAACTCGGCAATCTCACCACGGCGTTGCTTGCGGATGCCACCCAAAAGCCGTTCCCGAAAGGCAGGGTCCGCGAGGAGTTCGTTTTGTACAAAATCACGCGGCGGCGGCGGGATATTCGGGGCAGGCAATTCTGGAATCAGCTCGGGAATATCCACCGGCTCCTGATCCCGGACCATATCCGGTGAAAGGGTTGAGCCAGGTCCGGTTTGGGCCGCATCAGTGGTTGAGGTTCGGCCTCGTCCTGAAGCATGGCCGCCCACAGCGTCGTGCTTCGGGATTGCAAGCCACCAGACTCCTGCGGCCAAAAGCGCAATGACAGGCAGCCACCGGAGGCAGTGTCGTAACATCGTTGTTGAAAATCATCCGAGACGCCCGTGGAGCGTTTCAGAAACTATGGAACCCTACTGAACCACGTCCCCTGTGGAAACCTGTTTTCCAACAGTGCCAAGGTAGTTGTAGCCATACGAATTCCCGACAATCCAATTGTAGTAGGTAGATTGCAGGAAAACTCCGAAGCCGTAGTCACCTCCGCTGATTCCAAGGGAATTGTAGGAGATGCTATTGTAGTAAGCTTTGCTAACAATGACACCATGCTGGATTTGGCCGCCGATCACATTGGCTTGAACTGTGTTGTACTGCGAGCCGCCGGTTATGGAGACACCCACGCCCTGGCTGTAGTCCGGTTTGTTGTTTCCGTAGATGCTATTGTAGTAAACATAGTTCACATAGGCTGCGCCGACGGTGCCTGCCGCGGCGTCATTAAGACCCAGGACGATGCCACCCAGTCCATTGTAATACACGTAATTCACTCCGTAGTTCCCTATGTAATTGTATTCGCTGGCATTCGAGACCAGAATGCCGAGCTCGCCATTCCCAAGATTTTCGCCGCTCACCCCGACGCCTGCAAAGTTTCCATATATGTAGTTGGCCCAGCCTGTGCGGCCCAATATCTCGATTCCGGACGATGCGTGGCAGGACACGTTGTTGCCGGCAATGAAGTTATTTGTGGAGCCGTCACCGAGGAAAATTCCGTCGGATGTATTGCCGATTTTGCTGTGCCCTGTCGGGTCGGTGCCCACCTTGTTGTATCCGAGCCAGTTTCCGTAGCTCAGATAGTAGCTTGAGCTCGGAGCGAGAACGGGGTCCGATCCCATTGTGATTCCGTTGTAAACCCCGGAAATCGTGTTTCCACTGATGACATTGCTGGGACCCGAAATCCCTATGCCGATGCAGTACGCGTATGCTGCCCCGTTTGAGGTGGTCGTGGCGTAGCCTGCGCCGGATGGAACGAATCCAACCCAGTTGTTCTGAATCCAGTTGTTGTTTGCTCCGCTTAGAATCGCGATGCCAACGATTTTGAAATTGTAGATGCACAGCCCCTGTAGCGCCGAATTCTTGCTGTCAGGCGGAACATTGAATGCCACATCCTGGCCATTGGCGTTGATGTAAATCAAGGGGCTGCCTGCATAGCCGGCCTGTGTTGTGCCGTTGACATCCACCCCGGCTAAGAGGCTGCTACTGTCACCTAGGGCGAGCGGCGTGGTCAGTGTGATGACATGGGGGCCGGCTCCCGGGATGGCAAATCGAATAGTGTCTTGGCCTGGGCTGTTCCAATATGTCTGAAAGAGCACATACGGAAGCGATCCTGGCACTGCCGCGTCACCTGACGTATTCGTGACAGTAAAAATCGCGGCGAAGGATTGCCCGCCGACAAGCACTGCCGCAAAGATGATGAAAAAGTGAAGACGTAGAAATTTCGTTTTCATGAGATATGAGTAAGGGTCGATATGTGCTGAGTCAATTTGCGAATCGCTGATCTTCTCCAGAGACTGTTAATAGTACGTAAAATCGTGAAAAATGGGGCCAATTCGGAGGATAATCAGGTTTTGAAATCTACTTTGAAAAAGGTTCACCGCTTTCCAGTCCTCCGAAATGCCATATTCTCTGAAAAAAGCGGGGCTTCTGGAGTGTGTTTTTCAGAGTGTCAAAATATTTAAGGGGTCTAGCTTTTTTGCTAGGAGTTCAAAACTGGCGCTCAGGCGTTCTTTAGCGTTTTATTTCGTTGCCTCGAAAGGCTGAGAGTTTTTTTGACGGGTAGCTGTGGGATGCGCTGGGTGGCGGCACGGTCGCATTTAGAATGGATGTCTGGGAGCAATTCGCGGGCCTGCCAGGAGAGGGAAGAAATGTGGTTGAAGTTGTAGGATGCGGAGATTCGCTCGATTTGGAGGTGCACGAACCTGCGGAGGAGGCTGAGTTTGGTGCAGTTGAGGAAGTGCCACGCTGCGGCGTGAATGCATGCACGACGTTCGTCGAGACGGATGAATTCGGCTGCAACGTCGTGAGCGACGGCGTCCACATTCACGACTTTCACACCACGATGCTGCACTTGCTCGGGATAGACCACGAGCGCCTCACTTACAAATTACCAGGCCGCCGCTACCGCCTCACAGACGTGTACGGGAACCTGGTGAAGGGTCTGCTTGCGTGAGTTTCGGAGCGCCTGCCTACTTCAAGTGCTGCCGGAGGAATCGAAGGAAGTTACCTTGGAAAATGCTGGCAACATCCTCGGCACTGTAGCCGCGGGCGGATAGCAGGCCGTCGAGCTTTGTGAGGTCGGCGATGCTGTTGAGATCGAGGGGTGTCTGCTCGGTGCCATAGCCGCCGTCGAGATCCGTGCCGATGCCGACGTGGCCGGCGTTGCCCGACAACTGGCAGATGTGGTCGATGTGCTCGCAGATTTTCTCGATGCGCAGGTCGAAATCCTGCGGTTTCGAGACTTTGTGATGCCAGCCGTGGACCATCATGATTGCATCGAAGGCCATGCCGATGACCGCGCCGCGCTGCACGAGTTCCTTGATTTGCTCGTCGGAGAGCTGGCGGTTCCAATTCGCAAGCGCACGGCAGTTGTGATGGCTCGCCCAGACTGGGCCGCTGAAATGATCAAGCGCGTCGCGCATCGATTCATCGCAGAGATGCGTGACATCGAGGATGATTCCGAGGCGCTCCATTTCCTGCAGTAGTTCGCGGCCTCGCCGCGTCAGCGGACCTTCGTCATCCGTGCCACAGCCATAGATGCCAGGTCCGTAGTGCACCGGACCGAGTGCAATGAGCCCGTCCGCGCGGGATTTTTCAAGGTGGCGCCAGCTCAGGATAGAATCCGCACCTTCAAGGCTGAGCAAATAGCCGATGGGCAAAGCTGCCGCTTCTTCCTCCGTAGCAGCGATCCACTTCGCCGCGTGTTTTTCAACATCCTTCCAAGTGCGAAGCTGGAGCATCTCGCCGCAGTCCTCCATCGCACGATAGTAGGCGAGCTGTGCCTGCGTGTGCGCCCATGCCTGCTCGGGGCTGCGCCAGCCAGGGAGGTTGTGAAAACGCGGCGAGTAACGCGCGATCTGTGTTGCGACGATGATGCCGATTCGGCCGCGCCGCAGCTCGGGGAAACAGACAGTGTTGCGCGCGCGCTGCCGCTCTCCTGCTGGCGTGATGAATGAATCACCAAGTTCGCTGCGGCGGATCTTTTCCATCGACCAGCGCTGGTCGCGGTTGAACTCCATCGCGTTCATCGAAATATCGAGATGGCAGTCGAAGATGAGTTTTGGGACGGAAGATGAGGTGCTCATTTTTGAGGTGGAAGAATTCTCCCCAAAGCTTTCGCAAGTTGGCCGCGAAGCAAAAGGCAAAAGCGCCTCGCCAGCAATAGAGCCATTGACCGCAATCCACATGGTGTGCTGGCAATGGAATGATGCCGCTCTTCCGATCGGCTATTGCCGCCGCTTCCCTGCAAAAAAAAGCCGGGAGGTGCGAACACCTCCCGGCTTTTGGGAATCAGTCAGACTGGACTACACCGTGTAGGTGCTGCTGGATACGTCGCCGCCGCGGCCGGTCCAGTTTGTGTGGAAGAATTCGCCGCGCGGTTTGTCCACGCGCTCGTAGGTGTGCGCGCCGAAGTAGTCGCGCTGCGCCTGAAGCAGGTTCGCGGGCAGGACTGCGCTGCGGTACTGATCGAAGAATGCGAGCGCGGTGCTGAAGGCGGGCACCGGGATGCCCTTCTTCGCCGCCGTGGCGACGATGTTGCGCCAGCCCTTCTGCGACTTCTTGATTTCGCCGCGGAAAAAATCATCGAGCAGCAGATTCGAGAGCTTCGCATTTTTGTCGTAGGCCTCCTTGATCTTGCCGAGGAAACGCGAGCGGATGATGCAACCGCCGCGCCACATCAGCGCGATGCCGCCGTAGTTCAGATTCCACTTGTACTCCGCCGCCGCCGAGCGCATGAGCATGTAGCCCTGCGCGTAGCTGACGATTTTCGACGCGTAAAGTGCGAGGCGGATGTCCTCGATGAATGCCTTCTTCTTCTCCGGATTCGAAGCGATGGCCTTGAGCGAGGGACTCGGGCCCTTGAGCTTCTTCGCCGCTTTCACGCGCTCATCCTTCAGCGCCGACACGCAGCGCGAATAGACCGCCTCCGCCATGAGCGTGATCGGGATGCCGAGTTCCTGCGAATTGATCACCGTCCACTTGCCCGTGCCCTTCTGGCCAGCGGTGTCGAGAATCTTGTCCACGAGCGGCGAGCCGTCCTCGTCCTTCTTCGCGAGAATGTCGCGCGAGATCTCGATGAGGTAGCTGTCGAGTTCGCCTTTGTTCCATTCTGCGAGCACCTCGTGCATCTCATCCGCGGACATGCCGAGGCCGTTTTTCATGATGTTGTACGCCTCGCAGATGAGCTGCATGTCGCCGTATTCGATCCCGTTGTGGACCATCTTCACGTAGTGGCCCGCGCCGCCTTCGCCGACCCAGTCGCAGCACGGTGCGCCGTCGTCCACCTTCGCGGAGATTGCCTGGAAAATGTCCTTCACGAACGGCCACGCCGCCGGCGATCCGCCGGGCATGATGCTCGGGCCGCGACGTGCGCCTTCCTCGCCACCGCTCACGCCGGTGCCGACGTAGAGTAGCCCCTTGCTTTCGCAAAGTTTCACACGCCGCGCCGTGTCGTCGAAGAGTGAATTGCCGCCATCAATGATGATGTCGCCCGCCTCGAGGTGCGGGATGATCTGCTCGATGAATTCGTCCACCGGCTTGCCCGCCTTCACCAGCATCATCACGCGGCGCGGACGCTTCAGCTTCGACACCATCTCGGCGATGGAATGCGCGCCCTGCACCTTCGTGCCCTTGGCCTCGTTGGCGAGAAAGTGATCCACTTTCTCGGTGGTGCGATTGTAAGCGACGACGGTGTAGCCGTGGTCGTTCATATTGAGGATGAGGTTCTGGCCCATGACGGCCAGTCCGATGAGTGCGATGTCTGCGGTAGGTTCCATTTGTGAGGCGGAGATACAAAGGCAGCCGCGGCACGGAGACAAGCGCGCAAAGTAGGCGAGGTTTTCAACCTCGCGCGGCGGGATGGCGCGGAGCGTAGGCGCGCTCGGGAGAGTGCGGGCGTGGGCTCCCGCCGCACGCCTACGAGCCGCGCCGCCTCGCTGCGCCCGCCCGAGCGAGGTTGAAAACCTCGCCTACTATGCCGGCTACTCCGGCGCGGAAAGTCCCACGACGTCACCCGCGTAGCCGGTGAGTTCGAGATAGCCGTGGCCGTTCAACGCGCGGCCCTCGCGTTTGCCGCGTACGTCAATCATCCCTTCCCAATACGCGACGGGCGTGAGCGCGAGTTCCTGCGACTCGACGGGCGTGGTGATTTCGAGATCGATCGCGAGCGTCGGCACCTCGACGCGCCAGCCGATCGGATACTTCGCGCGCGTCTTCGTGCTCTGCCAAAACTTCACCGGCGTCATTCGTAATTCGTCGAGCCGCAGATGTCGCACACTGCTGTCCTTTGCGATGAACGACCCCGACGACGCGCCATCCACCGAGCCGTCCTTTTTGCGCAAGCGGTAGATCATCAGCTCCGTCCCATCGTCGAGCTGCACGCTGAACCAGTCCCAGCCTGACTGCCCCGGCGCGAGTTGGTTCGTCGCCCATTCGTGGTCAAACCAGCTCTCACCCTCGACCGGGATTTGCTGCCCTGCCATCTGCAAAGTCCCGCGCGAACGCATCCGCGTGCCGGAGTAATATTGCGACGCGTGCCCCGGCACATCGGCCTTCGTGCTCAGCCCGGCGTCGCCGTGCAGCGTCCACGGCTTCGTGCTTTCCAGATGCAGTTCGAGCGCTCGCGCGCCGTCGCTCGCGCGCAGTTGCATCGCGCCATCATCTTCGAGTGCGAGCGACCAATCCCCGAGCCACGCGAGCCGCTCCTTTTTCTGCAAATCCCCGAAGCCCGCCTCGCCGAATGCACCGCGCATGAGCTGCTGTGAAAAATGGAATTCGCCCGCCTTCACATCCGTGATCGTGAAGTGGCCGAACTTCAAATCGTTCACGACAAATCGCGACCGCGCCACCTCCCGCGCGCCCGGTCCACGGATTCCCTGGCGGAAAAATGTGACCTGATATCCGAAACGCCGGCCGTCCGCCGCGCGCAGATTGCCGGTGAAATACCACCACTCCGTCTTGAAATCCGGATGCGCCGCGTGGTCGCGCGGCCACTCGAATTTCCACCCCGGCTCCGCACGATTCCATTCCTGCGCGCCCAGCGATGCAGCGAGGATGAGAAGAAACGTCCAACGTCCAACGTCCAACATCCAACGTCCAATGGTTCGACGCGCGACCGGCGCGTGCTTTGGACGTTGAGCGTTGAGCGTTGGACGTTGGACGTTCTGCTTCATTCTTCGTGCAGAGTCTCCGCGATTTCTTCGCGCTGCGCCAGCCGCGCGGGCCACCACGCTGCGGCAAGTGCAGCCGCCACGATCCATGCGGGTGTCCACGCGAGTGCGCCCCACGGAATGTCGAGATGGATCGTCCAGCCGAAGAACGCCGGGTTCACAACCCACGTGAGCACCATCGCGAGCGGCACTCCGGCCTCCATGCCGAGCAGCGCCGCGAGCAGCGCCAGCAGTCCGGCTTCCGAGAGCACGAGCCCGCGCACCCAGCCGGGCGTGGCGCCGAGCGCACGCATGAGTGCGAGTTCCCGGCGGCGCTCCGTCACGAGCGTCGTCATGGTGAGAAAGACACCCGCGATCGCGACAATCATCGCCACGGTGCGCAGGACGTGCGTGACGGCGAACGTCTGATCGAACACCCGCAGAATCCTCGTCCGCAGCGCGCGCGTCGTGCTCAGTGAGATCTCGCCGGCGTCCGCAAACTCCGCGCGGAACGCATTCTCAAACGCGACCACATCCGTGCCCGGCCGCAGATACACCGCCGCCGACATCACGCGTTCGTCGTCCCAATGTTTCCGGAATAGCGCGCGCCCCATCACGACCGCCCCCTGATCGCGGCTGTAGTCCGAATACACTCCCGCGATCTCCGTCTCCATCGTGCCACGCGGGGTTTGCAGCCGCAGTTTTTCGCCGGCCTTCACGCGGAATTTCCGAGCGAATGGTTCCGTCACCACGACGGCCTCTCCGGCAAAGACACGGGTCATCGCGGCGCGCGCGTCGCCTTGCACGAAAGTGAGATTGTCGCGGAACACACCGTCGAGCACGGCGAGCGACGCCACGCCGCCGTTCACCTGAATGGCCATTTCGCGAAAGGTTTCCGCACTCGCGACCTCGGGCCTCGCACGCAGCCAGTCCACCGCGGAGTTCCGGAGAAAAGTGTTCATCCCGAGCGTCTCGTTCGCCGTGGGGGTGACAAAAAGATCCGCGATGATTCCCTTGCCGATCCATGCGCCGAGCGACTGGCGGAATGAATGCGTCATCACCACCAGCGCCACATACATCGCCACCGCCGCCGCGAGCGCCGCGACCGTGATGGCATTCCGCCGCAGCCCGCGCGTGAGCCGACGCGCGGCGAGGATCAGGATGCCCTCGGCCCGGCTCGTCACGCCGCCGGTTGATGCCGCGACCTTCACCCAAAGCCGCGAGATTTCCGCCGCGCCCGTGAGCGTCATCGGAGCAAAGAGCGACGCCGCCACGAGCACGAGCAGCGCCGCGCCGAATGCAAGCCACGGCGGCCCCGCCGTCAGCGAACGCCACGCGCAAAGCAGCGCCGCACCACATGCCGCGAGGCCCCAGATCCACCAGCCGCGCGCCTCTTCACCCTCGCGCCGTTTTTCCACGCCGCGCCGCAGCGCAGAAACCGGGTCCACCCGCGACGCATCCGCCGCCGGCCCCCATGCTCCGACGATCGCCGACGCGATCCCAAAGCCCGCCGCGACCGCAAACTGCCGCCAGTCCAGCCACAGCCGGTCCACATTCACGAGCGCGTAAAGCGAGGTCACCGTCTGCTGCACCGCGCCCGTGAGTTTCTGCGCGAGCAGCACGCCGCCCGCCGTGCCGAGCAGCACACCGGGCACCGCGTAGAGCAGCGCTTCGCCGAGGAAAATCGCGCGCACACGCCATGCCGGGAGACCGATCGCGCGCATCACGCCGATCTGCGTGCGCCGCCGCGCGACGGAGGTCCACACGGTGTTGTGAATGAGGAACACGCCGACGAGCAGCGAGACCATGCTGAGCGCGGAAAGGTTCAGTTGAAATGCCGCGATCATCTTCGACATTTGCTCGCTGCGCTGCCGCGGCGGACCGATGCTCAGCCCCGGCGCGAGATGCGACAATCGCTCCACGGCCTCGGAGATTTTCAGCGGCTCGCTCAGCAGCACTTGCAGCGAAGTCACGTGCCCCGTGCGGACGAGAAGCTCCTGCGCCCAGCCGATGTCCATGACCGCAAAACGCGAATCGGCCACCGGCACCTCGCCGCCGTCGAGGATCGCGAGCACCTTCAGCGTGACCGTGCGACTGTCCACGATCGCGCGCATTTCCGAGCCCTCGTGCAGGCTGCGATGCGTCGCAAATTCCCGCGTCACCGCCACGCCGCCCGGCGTGCCCATCCAGCGCCCGATGTCAAATTTCCTCGCGTCCGCGCGCAGCTCAAACGTCCGGAACTTCGCCCCGCTGATCACATCCACGCCGGTGAGCCGCAGGTATTCGCCCGGCCAATCCGGCAGTGACGCAATCGTTTCGAGCACACCCGTCACCGCCGCCACACCCGGCGTGCGCTCCACTTGCGGCCAGAGCTTTTCATCCACGTCACCGCGAATTTCGAGATGCGCCTTTCCCGCGACGAGATCCACCGCGCCCGTGAATGCCCGCGTCGCACTTTCATTCGCGATGCGGATCGCAAGATACACCGCGATGCCCAGCGCGATGCTCAGCACATTGAATAGCGCGAGCACGCGATGCCGCCGCACATAGCGGGCGACATTCCACCAGAAGATGCGGATGAAAGGCGGCATTGGAGCGCGCACGATACGCAAACGCTTGCCGAAAGGGCGCGCATATTTGCAGCCGCATGCGAAAGGAGGCTGACCAATGTGGGGCCGACGACTCGTCGGCCCAAACCGTACAGGAAAGATCGGCCTCCAAAAATCACTGCGCGCTCCGACCAACCGACGATCCTTCTTGCTTCACTCACCGGTTGCCGACGAGTCGTCGGCACTACATTTCGCGCACCGCCGTCCAGCGGTTAGCCGTTCCGCCCCCGTCATCCATCGTGCCCGCTTCCTGCCGTCGGTGGCTACGTGTTGCCAACTTCGCCCGCTTCCCGCATCGTGCGCCGTTCCATGCCGAAGCCATTCTTCATCACCACCGCGATTGATTACACCAACGGCGCGCCGCACATCGGCCACGCCTACGAAAAGGTGCTCGCCGACGTGCTCGCGCGTT
Source organism: Chthoniobacterales bacterium (assembly GCA_038227825.1). Lineage (GTDB taxonomy): Bacteria > Verrucomicrobiota > Verrucomicrobiia > Chthoniobacterales > Chthoniobacteraceae > SXWH01. The sequence goes on along the minus strand of JBBRPQ010000002.1, from coordinate 125,004 downwards.
ATCATCGGCTGAAAGGCGAGGACGTTTTCTACCTCACCGGCGTGGATCAGCATGGGCAAAAGGTGCAGCAGAGCGCGGAAAAGGCGGGCATCGAACCGCAGGAATACGTGGATGGCATCACGAAAAAATTCACCGCGCTGTGGGAAAAGCTCGACGTGAAATACGACGCATGGGCCGCGACCACCGACACGCTGCACAAGGAATGCGTGCGCGCCAATTTGCAGAAACTCTGGGACGAAAAAGACCCCGCGACCGGCGAGAGCCGCTGGATTTACAAGAAGACGCAGCGCGGATTTTACAGCGTGCGGCAGGAGCAATTTCTCACCGACAAGGAGCGCGGTGCCGATGGCGAATTCGGCCCCGAGTGGCAGCCGGTCGAGGAGCGCGAGGAGGAAAATTTCTACTTCCGCCTCATGCAGGCGCCAGCCGCGCCGGGGCAGGACCCGGCCACCGGCCTGCCCGGCTTCGACCCGAAGCAGTGGCTGCTCGACTTCATCGCCAAGCGCAGCGCGGACGGAAATCCGTTCGTCGTCCCCGACTTCCGCGTCGCCGAACTGAGCAACGCCGTGGCCAAGCTCGAGGGCGACCTCTGCATCTCGCGCCCCGCGTCGCGGCTGAAGTGGGGCATCCCGTTCCCGGAAAGCTTCGGCGCGGGCTTCGTCACCTACGTGTGGTTCGACGCGCTGGTGAACTACATCACCTTCGTCCCCGGCCACGACCCGGATTGGAAGTGTGAAGGCGGAAGGATGAAGGATGAAGGCAGCGATCCCACTTCATCCGTCATCCCTCGTCCTTCATCCTTTGCCACCCTGTGGCCCCCGCTGCACGTCATCGGCAAGGACATCATGATTCCCGCGCACGGCGTCTATTGGCCGGTGATGCTGAAGGCGCTCGGCTTCAGCGACGCCGAGATGCCCACGCTGCTCGTCCACGGCTGGTGGAACATCGCCGGCGCGAAGATGAGCAAGAGCCTCGGCAACGTCGTTGACCCGGACGCCCTCGCCGACAAATACGGCCCCGAAGCCCTGCGCTACTACCTCATGAGTGACATCACGACGGGGCGTGATTCGGACTTCGACGAAAGTCGCCTTGTCATCTGCTACAACACCGACCTTGCAAACTCGCTCGGTAACTTGCTGAACCGCTCGCTGAACATGGCCGCGAAGTATGTGTCGGCCAAAGTGTCTGATAAATCACAACACTTGATCAATGATGTGCAGTCTGCTGCAGAAGCAGCGCTGGTGAACTACGGACCAGACAAGCACATCACCGCCAGTGAACTGCCAGACGGACGCACGACCCGGGAGTTTAGCGAGCCCGGAACAAATGTGGATGGAATGATTAAAGTGACGGTTGCGTTTGCCGTGTTCTGCAACGGGTTTATTGAGAAAAGTGCTCCGTGGAAACTGGCTAAGGATCCGACGCAGACGGAACATCTGAATGCTGTGCTGTATGCGCTCGCCGAATCTCTCCGCATAATCGCCATCCTGATTTCCCCGGTGCTGCCGTATGCGGCGCATGGGATTTTTGATCAGCTCGCTTGGAAGCTCGAAGAAGCCGGCAAGGACTCGCGCTTCCGCCTCGCAGACGCGCAGTGGGGCGGGCTGCCGGATGGCCATGTCCTCGGCAAACCCGTCCCGCTCTTCCCACGCATCGAGACCGCGCCCGCAGAAAAGTAGTCCCGAGCTTCAGCTCGCTTCACGGCGCGTCGCTCGCAGGATCTTCGGGCAATCTGTGCGCCCTTCACAGATTCACGCCGTGATGCGCTAAAGCGCGGGACTACTTTGCGCGGTGCTGCAGAAGGCGGCGGATGGGATCCCCGACCAGCGCAACCGGAAGCTCGACGAAGCTGCGAAGGACGCCGGGAGGAGGAGGGATCCTGTGCGCCAACGGCGCAATCCATTCCAGCCTGGGGCATCGCCCCAGGTGACCGGGCGGGGAAAGACAAAGGGCTGAAAGCCCGTGCCATCACCCGCGTCGCCGGATAGGTCGGGCTTTCAGCTCTCGTTGATTGTGGTGACCCGATCCCTGGGGCGTTGCCCCAGGCTGGCATGGAAACGAGCCGTTGGCCCTCAGCACCACCAGATGTTCGTCCGGTCAAGCCGGCTGCGGAATAACTTGAAACGCTCCGGCTGAATTTTGCCATGCGATTCACGGGTGGAGCGGGGAGGCGGACGCGTATGTTAAAAATTTCGCACCTTTCTGTTGACCCGCCGCCGCACATGGTGTTAAAAATTTAACATGCCAGCCGACACCCACCACCTCAGCCGTCGCGAGCGGCAAATCATGGACATCATCTTCACCCGCGGCGAGGCCACCGCTGCGGAGGTGAACGCCGCGCTGCCCGACCAACCGAGCTATTCCACCGTGCGCACGCTGCTGCGCATCCTCGAGGAGAAGGGCCACCTGAAGCACCGCGAGGACGGCCTGCGCTTTGTGTATGCGCCCACTCGCACACGCGCCGCCGAGAGCAAGTCGGCGCTGAAGCGCGTGGTGAAGACGTTCTTCGAGGGATCGTTCGCCGATGCCGTCGCCGCGCTCGTGGACAGCGCCGATGGCAAACTCCCGGCCGCCGATCTGAAACGCATCGAAGCCATCATCCGGAAAGCCAAAACCAAATGACCCCATGAACCTCGAATCCCATTTTACCCTGCTGCTTGAACTCCTCGTGAAGAGTGCGGCCCTCACTGTCACCGGCCTCGCGTTGCTGGCGGCGATGCGAAAGTCATCCGCAGCCAATCGGCATGCCGTCATCGCTGCGACTTTCGGGGCGCTGCTGCTGCCGCTCACAAAGCTCATGCCTCCGCTCTGGGCCTACGCTCCGGAGAGGGGAGAGTCGCTGCCCGCGGTGGTAGTGCGGGTCCCGCTCACGGAGATGACACGAACGCCGGCGGAGAAGGCCGGTGCGTCGCCGGGGGAGATCGCCGCACCTTTGGCAAAGAGACCGGCCTCCTCACCACGGAAGCCGCTCGTGATTCCGTGGAAGACCGTCGCGGTCGCGGTGTGGCTCGCGGGGGCCGCGCTCTTGCTCGCACGCCGCGGGCTCATTTCCCTGAGGCTGCGCTTTGCGGTGCGGCGGAGTTGCGCGATCGAAAGTCACCGTCTCGGCGTAATGGCGCGTGAAGCAGTGGAGACTGCGGGCGTTCGTACTGGAATCCGCGAGTCCGCCCTGTGCCGCGTGCCGCTGGCCACCGGCGTCTTGCGGCCCGTCGTGTTGCTCCCGGTCGAGGCCGAGGGATGGAGCGACGATCTCATCTGCTCGGCCTTGCGCCACGAACTCGAGCACATCCGTCGCCGCGACTGCGCGACGCGTCTGCTTGCCGACATCGTCTGCGCGCTCCACTGGCTGAATCCGCTCGTCTGGCTCGCCGCGCGGCGGATGCGTCTCGCGCAGGAGCAGGCGTGCGATGACGGGGTGCTGAATTCCGGCGCATGCGCCGAGGACTACGCGGGCCATCTCGTGGATGTCGTGCGCTCCATGCAGGGCGATCACTTTTCCTCGCGTCACGCACTGGCGATGGCACAGCCCTCCACGATCGAGACGCGCATCGTCGCGATCATGGATGCCACGCGCAACCGCAGCCCGCGGGTCGTCCGCGGGGCGTTCACCGGCGCGGCGTTTGCCGTGACGATGCTTGCGATTTGCGCGGTCGCGCAGGTGGGCGGGGCGAAGGAAGACAAGGCTGCGGACGCGGTGAAGCGCGGGCTGGCTTTCCTCGAAGCAGGGCAGAATCCGGACGGATCGGTGGGCCGGGGAAGTTTCCAAGGCAGTGTCGGAGTGACGAGCCTCGCGGGGCTGGCGATGATGGCCGATGGCGCGCACGCCGGTGCCTTTGAGCGCGCGATGAAATATGTGCTCCAGAGCCAGCAGGCCGACGGATATTTTCACGCGAAGGGAACGATGTATGACCACGGATTTGCGACGCTCTTCCTCGCGGAAGCGATGCGGGCGGGCAAAGCACTGCCGGGTGCAAAGGAATCCGTGACGAAGGCCGTCGCGGTGATCCAGCAGAGTCAGAATGCCGAGGGTGGCTGGCGTTACCAACCCCAGCCGGAAGCGCAGCCGGGCGGAGATTCCTCGATGACTTCATGCCAGGTGCTGGCACTTGTCGCGGCGCGCGATGCCGGCGTGGATGTGCCGGAGGCAGTCATCAACAAAGCCGCCGGCTACCTGAAGCGATGCCAGGATGCGGACGGAGGCTTCCACTACATTCTGGCGGGAGGAAAAAGTGCATTCCCGCGGTCGGCCGCCGCGCTCGCAGCCTCGGCGGCAGCCCTCAAATTTGCCGATGCACAAAGCCAGCCGGACGTGGCGAAGGCGACGGATTACGTCCTGAAGTTTCTTCCGAAGCCGGGCGATTTGCCGGCGGACGGCACGTTTTTCATCCACGGGAATTACTATGCGGCGCAGGCCATGCGCACTGTTCCCGGCGATGCCGCGAAGCGCTGGCGCGAGGGCATTCGCGAATACCTGCTCGGCGTCCAGCAGGCCGACGGATCGTGGGCGGACAAGAGGTCCGTCGAACTCACGACGAGCCAGGCATGTTTGATTCTGCATTCCGCGCAGGCAGCGCCGACAAAGGGAGCGAACTCGACGCCGAAGGGCAGCGCCTTCGCCGCCGGCGATCCACTCACGCCGCGTACGCAGGTGGAGATTTCGGCGAAATTCATTGAGATCTCCGGCGAGCGCGCAGACCTGCTGGATGTCCTGAAGCTGCCTGCCCCGAAGCCGGGCGGCACCAGCTCCGCTGGGCTGACGCCCGAGGCGATGGGTGCGGCGATTAAGGCGCTGGATGGCAAGAAAGGCGTGGATCTTCTCTCCGCGCCGCGCGTCACGACGCACTCGAAACAGACCGCGCTGATCGAGGTGGTGCGCGAGTTCAAATACCCGTCGGAATGGGACAAGGACGCGAAGACCGGGAAGCTGACGCCCACGGCATTTGAAAGCCGGGACCTCGGTGTGATGTTCGAGGTGACGCCGGAGGCGAACGCCGACGGGACCATCACTCTCGCGATGACACCGCAGATCGTGGAGTTCGATGGATACATGCCTTTCAACGTAGCCGGGGAAAATGCCGCCGGAAAAAATGCCGACGGCTCCGGTGATCGGAAACCCGCACGCGGCACAATCGTGAAACCCGATGCTTCGACGCCGCGCAGCGGTCGGCTGTTTGCCCTGCCGGACACGAAAGCATTGCCCAAAGATGCCGTCTGGCAGCCCATTTTTCACACGCGCAAGATCACCACGGAAGCGACCGTGTGGCCGGGGCAGACGATCGTGCTCGGAGGCATGGATCGGGAGGACGTTCAGATGGTGGAGGACAGGAATCCGAAAACCGGTCGCGTGCGCAAAACCGAGCAGCACATCAAGCGAAGGCTCATCGTGCTGGTCACCGCCAGTATCGTGAAGCCGGGCGAAGCTCCTATCCCGGCAGGTGCGCCCGCACCTCTCAAAATTGAATCCGACTCCGCGACATTCGACAAAAAAACCGGGACATCCGAGTTCAAAGGCAATGTAGAGTTCGAGACAGCGGATGCCGTCATCACCGCCGATGCGGCGAAGGTCACGCCGAAGAAATCCGATGCTGGCGCGGCTCCCGATGCCCCGCCCGCGGGCGGCGTGAAGGCCGGGGCGGTTGCCATCAATCCGTTTCAGAACCTCTACCTGCGAGCCGTGAGCAAAGTGGATGGGAAGGATTTCGTGGTCATCCAGCGCGTCGGCGACGACCAACCGATGAAACCATTCATCGGCCATGAACCCGGTGCCGAGGGCTTCGCCGTGAAGTCCGTCCGGGTGGGGCGTAGTTTTCGCGAAACCAAGGTCATTCTGCAAAAGGAAACAGAGGTCGGTGAAATCGGATTCAGAGAAGGCAACATCAACGCATCTGCACCCGGAGGATCGCCGTCCGTGACTTCCGCAAAGGGTGGCGTTGCGCCTGCTGGCGCGGCCGGAAAATCGGGTAATGGGAACGCGCTCGCGCCTCTCGAGATTCAATCTGACTCCATCACGCTCGACAAAAAGACCGGAACGGTCAGCGCGAAGGGCAGCGTCAAAAACGAGACCGCAGAGGGCGTCGTCACCGCTGCCGCCGTGGAGGTCACGCCGAATGATCTGGCTGAATTATACGTGAGGGAATGGAAGGTGTCGCCGGAACTTCAAAAAAAATTACCTGCAACCAAGCTGGAGGGCGGCGCTGACAGATCAGCCACGAAGGATTTCCTCATTCATTACGGCATTGCTTTTCCCCGCGGGGCGATCGCGTTCTACTTTCCAATGAAGGGCACGCTAGTCGTCAAAAATACGGAGGCGCAGTTGGCTCGAATCGAGAAACTCCTCGGAGGCCTCACCCTGATCCAAACGAACACAAATACACGGTGGCTTTTTCCGAAGATTGATTTCCATGACGCGACGGTGCGCGAGTGCGTGGAGTTTCTGATCACGAAGGGCAAGCAACTCGATCCGAAGGGCGAGGGTGTAAACATCGTGCTCAGGAATGCGGACAAGTTTGCCGACACAAGGATTTCGCTGAGCCTGTCTGATGTCCCGCTCCCGGAAGTGCTCCGTTACGTTGCCGTAATTGCAAAGTGCGAGGTGATGAAGGAGGAGTTCGCCTACGTCATCCAGCCGGCGGGGACCGCCGCGAAAGCAGGCGCCGGAAAACCAGCAGGTGCAACGGCCCCCGCTCCGGCAAAGCCCGTGGGCGCTGCGCTCAGGAAAGCAGCCGCGATTGTCTTCCCGAAGATCGATCTAAACGCAGCGACGCTTTCCCAGACGATCGATTTTCTTCGCGAGAAGTCGAAGGATCTCGATCCGGAAAAGCGGGGTGTGAACCTCATCCTCATGCCTGCCGCCGAAGGCAAGGATCCCAGGATCACACTCAGCCTCGCAAACATCCCGCTCACCGAAGCCCTCCGCTATATCGCCGGTCTCGCCGGTCTTGAAGTGGCCGCAGACGATCACGCGATCACTCTCCGTCCGGCGGCGAAATAGATTGGGGTCGGTGCCGGGTTGTCTCGGGTTTTGTGCGGATGTTCGCGCTTGAGCGGCGCGACTGAAGCCTGATGCTCTGCGGAAATTACTCCCATGAAGCCCCCTGTGAAAATTCTCCTTTTCGTTGCGGTCGCCCTCGCCGCGTGGAGCGCGGGATTTTTCATGGGCTCGGGCCCGGCTACGGAGAAGTCGGCGGGGCGAGTGGGAGAAGGTGCGGCGTCATCTTCCTCCGCGCGGCACGGGAAAATGGAGGATTCCGCGGGTGCCGCGGGCCTTCGTGAAAGTCGGGACGCCGGCACGCCCGAGGAGCGGCGTGGCCGTGTGCTTTCCTCGCTGCTCGCTGCGATTCAGCAGCCGAATGACATGCGGAAATTCCGCGCGATTTTTTCCGCCGTGGACAAGATCGGGCCGGAGGACATCCAGGCGGCGCTCGATCTCGCGAAGAAGCGCCCGGGCAACGAGTGGGGCAGTGTCATCCCGGCGATCGTGGCGCGTTGGGCGGAATTTGACCCGCAGGCGGCTACGACGTACGCGCTCACGATGAAGTCCCTCAATCGCTGGGAAAAGGACTACGCGATTTCCTCATCGGCGGCCCAGTGGGCGCGCAAGGATGGTGCGGGTGCGAAGGCTTGGGCGTTGGCGCTGTCTCCGGGCAAGGAGCAGCAGGTGGCGATCGCGGGCGTGGCATCGGGCATGGTGCAGGAGGATGCAAGTGCGGCGCTGGCGTGGGTGAAGTCGCTGCCGCCAGAGATGCGTTCGCAGGACATTTACCGGCAGATTTTTGCCGACTGGGGCGGGCGCGATCCGCAGATGGCTTCGGTACAGGCGCTGGCGTTGCCGATGGGGGAGGGGCGGCAGCAGGCGATCACTTCAGTGGCGAGCCGGTGGGCGGAGAAGGATCCGCAGGCGGCGCTGGAATGGCTGAAACAGGTGCCGGAACTTGGTACGCGCAACCGCGCCATCTCGAATGCGCTGGGCCGCTGGTCGGACACGGACCCGGAGGCGGCAATGGCGGTGGCGGAAAAAATGCCCGCGGGTGATTCGCGCACGCAGGCGTATGCGAACATCATGCAGCACGTAGCGCAGAAGGATGAGGACCAGTTCAAGCAATTGCTCGAAAAAATCCCCGAGGGTCAGGCGCGCAATGAGGCGATGCAGCAGGTGGCAAATCAGCTCGCGTGGCAGAACCCGAAGGCGGCTTCGGAAATCGCAACCAAGCTGCCCATCGGCAGCAATCGCGACGACGTGATCCGGAATGCGGTGCGCAACTGGGCGCGCGAATCACCGGAAGAGGCGCTCGCATTTCTCGACAAAAATCTTCCGGCAGGTGATGCGCGCAGATACGCCACGAACGATGCTGTCAATGCGTGGATTCAGAACCGTCCGCGCGAGGCGCTCGACTGGATGATGAAGTCGCCAGACATGAAGACGACTGATCGTGCGATGGCGATTTCCAACTGGGCGCAGCAGGATCCGCAGAGCGCGCTCACATGGGCAAAATCTCAGCCGGACGGTGAGCCAAAGCAGGCGTTCCTCGCGAGCGCGATCAGCGGCTTTGCGAATAGCGATCCCGCGCAGGCGGCTGAGCTTGTCGGCACGCTCGCACCTGGAGATGCGCAGACTCGTGCCGCCGGACAAATCGCCGGGGCATGGGCGAAGCAGGATCCCGATGCGGCGACCAAATGGGTGGCGCGACTCGCGGATCCGGCTGCACGCGATGCGGCGTATCCGCAGGTCGTGCAGGCAATGGCGCAGAGCGATGTGGCGCGCGCCGCTGCGTGGCTCGAAAAACTTCCTGCTGGCGGCGGGCGCGATTCCGCGGTGATGGCATTTGCAAACACCGTGACGCAGCGCGATCCCGAGGGCGCGGCGAGCTGGGCCGCTACGGTGGGCGACAACAACAAGCGCGAGAACGCCGTGCGCAATGTGTATCAGCAATGGAAACGCACGGACGAAGCCGGAGCAGCACGCTGGCTCGCCGCGACGCAGGCGCTCTCCGACGATGCGAAGAAGCGCATCGGCGATCTGAAGCCATCATCTGGTGGCAGATCGGCTCCGCCTTCCGGCATCCTCAAATTACAATGATCAAAGCCGCATTTTTCGACACGAAGCCGTATGACCGGAAATATTTCGAGAGCGCGCCCGGTGCTGGGGAGCTGGTGCTGCAGTTCCACGAATTCCGTCTGAGCTTGGAGACGGTCGCGGTGGCGAAGGGCGCGGATGTCGTGTGCGTCTTTGTGAATGACCGACTGGACCGGGGCTGCATCGCCGCGCTTGCAGCGAGCGGCGTGAAGCTGATCGGCTTGCGCTGCGCGGGCTTCAACAATGTGGATCTCGCAGCCGCGAAAGAGCATGGCATCCCGGTGGTGCGCGTGCCTGCGTATTCGCCGCATGCGGTCGCGGAGCACACGGTCGCGCTGCTGCTCACGCTGAACCGGAAAATACACCGCTCATACAACCGTGTGCGCGATCTGAATTTTTCACTCGGCGGGCTGGTGGGATTCGATCTTCACGGGAAGACGGTGGGAATCGTCGGGACCGGGCGCATCGGCAGAATTACCGCAGAGATTTTCAAGGGATTCGGCACGCGGGTGCTGGCGTTTGATCCGTTTCCTTCCGCGGAGTGGGCGGAGAAACGCGGTGTGACGTACACGGATTTCCACGATCTGCTGGAGCACAGCGACGTGGTCTCGCTTCACCTCCCGCTTACGCCGCAAACCCATTACCTGATGAATGAAAAATCCATCGGGCGGATGAAGCCTGGCGCGCATCTCGTGAATACGAGCCGGGGCAAGTTGATCGACACGAGTGCGGTGATCGATGCACTGAAGGCCGGCCACCTCGGAGGCGTCGCGCTCGATGTCTATGAGGAGGAGGAGGGGATCTTTTTTGAGGATCTCTCCGGTCTCGTGCTGCAGGATGACGAGCTGTCGCGGTTGCTCGTCTTCCCCAATGTGCTCATCACCGCGCATCAGGCTTTCCTCACGAATGAGGCGCTGACGGAGATTGCGCGCGTGACGTCGGAAAACATCGCGCGTTTTTTCGCGGGGCAGCCTTTCCTCGAAGGCACCCAGCTTTGATCCACTCTGCGGCTACAGGCCGTGCGGATGGCGGACGACTGCGCCATTCAGCGGCCTCCCGCGCGTTGACCAGCGAGGGCCGTCGCCGCCGCCGTAGCCAGTGTCGAATCGCAGCCCTGCCACGCTGAGGAAGACGTGGCCGTCGCGTGCATAGACGGTGATCCAGCGGCCTTGGCCGTGCGAGCCGTAGTTGCGGAATGCGCGGGAGGTGGTCGGCTCGTCGAGCAGGCCAGCTTCGCAGAGGACCCACGATGCTGCGCCTGAGCAGTCGTAGGCACTGCAAAGCTCGCGGGTGTGGCCGCTGCCGAAGCCGTATGGCAGGCCTGCGATGCGGTTGCCGGCCTCGATGGCGGCCTTCACCTGATGCGGCGCGGAAGCAGGGGCTACCGCGCGCCCGCCTTCGATCGTGGCAGTTTTGCCGGGGATGTAGTTATAGCCGTAGCGCCCGTGGCTCCCGTGGTGGCCGCTGCCGCCGCAGCCAGCGAGAAAAAGGACCGAGAAAAGGGAAGCAAGAAGGAGTCGAAACATGGGCGCGAAGATTGCGCGGCTGCGCGCAAAAGTCATCTCTGGAATGCCGCGCGGCTCAGCACATTTCGAGCTGGTCGCGGCAGAGCCACATGAGGGCTTTCACACCGAGTTCCGGGAGATTGAATGGCTTGCCGACGAAGTCATTTCCGCCGCTGAGGCTGGCCTTCGCCTTGTTCTGAAAAGTGGCCATGCCGGTGAGAAAGACGATGGGCGTGTTCTTGTAGTTCTTGATGGCACGCACCTTCGTGCAGAGCTCGAATCCGTTCATGCCCGGCAGTCCGACATCGAGGAAGACGACGCTGGCCTTTTTGCGGTTCAGCTCCTCGATCGCGTGCTCGGGTGAATCTGCGCACTCATTTTTCAACCCCGCGAGCTGCAGCGCGGAGGTGATGAATTCCCGTGCGCCTGCCTCGTCATCCACGACGAGGAGCGATGAATCGGCGGGGTCGGTGAGACGCGAGAGGCATTCGGGTTTCGAGATGGTGGCGAGAAAGTCGAGCGCCTGGCCGACGGTGCGGACGGTGGATGGATTGAGCTGCTCGGGCGTTTGATTGAGGTCATGCAAGAGCAGGTCGAGCGAAGCTGCGATCTGCGCAAAAGGTTTGTATGGGAGCAGTGCGGTCTTTTGTGCGAAGGCGTGGCCGAGATTCCACAGGTCGTGCAGCGCAGGCAGCTCTGGCGGAGTCGCGGTGACGCCCGGCAGGCAATGCCGCATCCGATTGATGCTATCCACTACATTGGCAAAGATCGCCTCGATCCAAAAATCGTCGGGCCTAAAAAGCGGCGTATTCGCGGCGGTGCCGAGGGACGACATTCCGAAGGTGGTGCGGATGGCATCGATGATCGACGGGAGTGGGTCCGCGCTGGGAGTGATGGCCCGTGTCGCGCCGAGTTGCACTGCCTTGTGGCCCGCCTGATTCAGGCTTTGCGGCAGAATGAAAACAGGCAGCAGTTCGTTCGATGTGTCTGAACGAAGCGCGTACAGAAACTCATAGGGGTCGCCTTCCCGGAAGACCAAATCGAGAAGCACAAGGTCCGGCTTCCTTTCCGCCACGATGCGTGCGGCTTTTGCAAGATCCCGCGCGGGCAGGACGATGAAGCCATTTTCCTCAATCTTCTCCTGATACAGCTTCATGAGAAGTTTGTCGTCGATGACGAGAAGAACGCTTTTGGAAATCATACCGTAGGGCTGTGGCTGGCTTGTTTGCGAATTTGGGCTGACCTCTTCAGACGCAAGGTTCGTGCCGCCCGTCGCTCGATTTCGGGCTCCTTCGGAATGTGCGCTTGTGGTCCCAAAATGGCGCTTGCCCGCCTCTTCAATGCACCCCTCGGCGGCGCATCACCTCAGCGCTGCCGCCGCTGTGTCCTGGAAGACCTTCCGCGGTTCGGCTCCGTCGGGATTCGCATAACCCGCGCGCTGGATCATCAGCACATACACCGCACCCCGCCTCGGGTCCGCCCAACTCTGTGTGGCAAACGATCCGCCATGGCCGAACGATCCCGGTGAGAGCGCCGCAGTCGCACCCTGCGGCGATCGCACGATCTGAAAGCCGAGGCCCCAGCTCATGCCTTCCACAAATCCCGTCCTGATTCCGCCGGTCTGCACCGAGGTCATCAGCTTCACGGACTGAGCGCTCAGGATTCTCCGCGATCCGAGTGAGCCGCCGTTCAGGATCATCTGGTAAAATCGCGCGACGTCCGAAGCCGTGGAAAAAAGTCCGCCCGCCGCGAGGGCTGGACGCGAGCGATCGCTGATATCGCCGGGCCTCGCATAGACGGAGGTTTCATCCAGTCCGCCGCCACCGGGACGGTATGATTTTGCGACGCGTCGAGGCGGGGGCCAGAAAGTCGTGTCGCTCATGCCGAGAGGTGAGAGCAGCCGCTGCCGCAGAAAGGAGTCATAAGATTTTCCGCTCACCACCTCAATGATGCGACCGATCGTATTGAAGCCGCCATTGCAATAATCCCACCTCGATCCCGGCGCGAATCTCATCGGCGCGTGGGCATATGAGGCGACTCGCTCGGCGAGCGAAGCCTTTGGCGGGATCGTCGCGTCACCGAGTCCACCCGTGTGCGTGAGCAAGTCGCGAATCGTGACAGGTCGCGGCGGCCTCGCGCCGCCGAGTCGGAGTTCCCGGAATTCCGGGATGAACCTCTCCACCGGATCGTCCACCGACAGTTTGCCCTGCTCGGCGAGCATCATCACGCAGACGGCGGTCATCGGCTTCGTCATCGAGGCGATCCAGAAAAGATCATCCGTCCTCATCGCGCGCCCCGCCGCGATGTCCGCGCTTCCGGTTGCTGCGAGATGGACGGTCTTCCCGTGCTGGGTGACTAGCGTCACCGATCCCGCGATCACCTTCCGGTTCACGAAATCCTGCATCCGTCCGGAGACCGCTGCGATCTCCCGCGAATCCGTTCGGGACTTGGCGGGCGATGCCATTGTCAGAGCGAGGAGAACGGGCAGGCAGAGAAATCGCATGAGCGTCGGTTAGCTCGATTTGGACGCGCAGTCGAGCGCTGGAGCTAAGCGCGGCTACTTCTCGTTGAGCAGCGCGCTCTTTGCTGCTGCGAGATCCTTGAGCTTTGCCTTGCTGACTTTTGGAAATTGAAGGTCGAGCGACTGCAGTGCCTCGATGATTGCCTGCGCGACGACGATTCGTGTGAACCACTTGTTGTCCGCCGGCACCACATACCACGGCGAATCCGTCGTCGCAGTGTGCCGGATCATGTCCTCGTAAGCGTCCATGTATTCGTCCCAGTGCGCGCGCTCCTTCACGTCGTTGGTGGAGAATTTCCAATTCTTCTTCGGCTCGTCCAGTCGCGCGAGGAATCGCTTCCGCTGCTCTTCCTTTGAGACGTGCAGAAAGAACTTCCGCGTGATCGTCCCGTTGCGCCCCATATAGCTCTCGAGATTCCGGATGTCCTCAAATCGTTCTTTCCAAATGTGCTTGCCCACCAGCCTTGGGGCCAGTTTCTGCCCCGCGAGAAATTCCGGATGCACACGCACCACGAGCACCTCCTCGTAGTAGGAGCGGTTGAAGATCCCGATGCGTCCGCGCTCCGGCAGCGCACATGTCGTGCGCCAGAGAAAATCATGATCCAGCTCCGTGTCGCTCGGTGCCTTGAAGCTCGTGACTTGGCAGCCCTGCGGATTCACTCCCGACATCACATGCTTGATCGTGCCGTCCTTCCCCGCCGCATCCATCGCCTGAAAAATCAGCAGCAGCGACCACCGATCCTGCGCATACAGCTTCTCCTGAAGCTCGCCCATCAGTTGCACGCTCCGCTGGAGCAACTCAGTCGCCTTCTCGGGTGATTTGATTTTTCCCGTGTCGCGCGGATCGAAGTCCTTCAGCCGGAATTTGCCGCCCTTGTTGATACGATAGCTGTCTGCGAGGTCGTTGAGTGAGTGCATGGGTCAGGGAGTTGCTAACATTGCGGTAACAGCAGGCAACTTCGCCGCCGATGCAATTCTTGATCCTCAAGATGGGCGTTATGCGGAGGCCGTTCATCTGATCGTGAAATGATCCGCCGGAATCATTTGGCGCAAACGCACTGGAGCACTACTTCATGCCGGGCTCAGCGGCGACTAGATCCGCGATCTCCATCGGCCAGTTCGTGGTCAGCAGTTTTGCCGGCTGCTGGGTTTGCATCAGGCGGTGAATTTCGAGAAAACGCCTGTTGAAAGGTGACCCGGCCACCCCGAGCGCCGGATATTTTTTCACCGCCGCCTTCTGTACTTCGGCCACGCTGGCAAATATTGCACCTGTCTTTTCAGGCGTGGACTTCGGGTGTCGCTCATTGACGACTTCCATAAAGTTTTGGCCCACCTTCAGGGCAAGTGCAGTGGTCACTTTCCTCAAGGGCAGAGGATCAATGAAGATCACAAGCACCTTGAGGATGCAGAACATCGTCAGCAACGTGGACAAATTGTACACAATCCCTTTTGAAATCCCGAAATCATAGATTCCGGCCATCAAAAGCCCCAGGAGCAAGATCGTGGCAGCGCCAGACAACCACGGCGCGGCTGTCAGCGATGCCCCGCAAAGGATGCATACCCAAATCAGAATTACCAAAAGAGCAATACCGAGGAAAATCTGCAAAAAGACCGCAAGCACCGCCTTCGAAATACCCGCTTTTTCACCAGCGAGAATTTTTCCGGCGATGCAGTGTGGCAATATCGCGACGAGAACGAACACACCGATCGAGATTAGGTAGTCCGACGTCTCCGGTTTCAGTTCGGGACGTAATTCCGCTGGCAGCGCGACGGACAATATTGGAAGGAACCACCACATATGTGCCAGATAGCGGAACCCCTGCGGATTGACAAGAATCTCGCTTCAGCGCGTTAGTCCGGCACTGAGCGGACTCCTGCGATGAAAAAATAGCTAACTACCAAGCCCGCTCGATCGACCGGCGCTTCCAGAGGAACTCGAACATGTTCCCCTCGTGCGGCTGATCCCACGAGATGGCCATCGTCGAGATCGGCCCGATGTTCAGACGATCGATCTCTCCGAACGCCTCCAGCTCACCGATGAATTTCGCGTCCTTCGTGATCGCCGACACTGCGAGCGAGTAGCCGATTTTTCCCAGCATCTCGGACTGCGGGCACTGCACCACGCTCGCATAAGGGCAGAGGAATTCCTTGTTCGACAGCGGATGCGCGAAGCTCTCGCAATGCACGATCGTCGGGCGCAGATACACGCCGCCCTCAAACTCGACCTTGCGCGGGCCGCCACGGTATTTCGCCGTCGCGTCCGTCGCGCCGGGCGTCTTCAGGCCGTCCTCGATCTGCGCGTCGATGAAGTCGGCCATCTTGATATTCGCAAATCCGGAGAGCCGCGCGTTCGGATCGTCGTTCTTCGTCGGCTGGATCGGGCCGAGTTTTTGGGCCAGCGCATTGGCGATCTCCGCCGCGTATTTTGGCACTACGACAGCGCTCGCGTTGATGCACGAGCGGCCTCCGTTGTCGCTGATCGCGCCGGCGATTACGTCGATGTATTCGCGCCAGTTCTCGATGCAGTCGTCGCCGATGATGAATTTGCTCCAGCCCGGTCCGTGCAACTGGATCGCCGGATTGTTCGCATACTGCGCCATCGTGTTCTTGTCGCCGAAGATGAGCGCGCGTCCGCAGTTCTTCAGAATCTCACCGGCACCCTCGTGGTCCGTCGGATAAAAGCCGAACGCCTCAGACGGCACGCCCGCCGCGATGAATGCCTGGATGAGCCGGAACGGCGTCCAAGGCTCTTCGCGACCCGGCTTGATCACGACTGGCGTCTTCAGCGCGATGGCCGGGAGCCAGAGCGAATTCACCGCGGGTGAATTGCTCGGCATCACGAGCCCGAGCGCCTCGCACGACGGGAAAAACGAAAGCTTCGTGCCGAACTGTTCGCCGAAGCCTGTGTCGATGATCGTCATGTCCAGGCCGCGCGAGAGACCGTTCAGGATCACATCGAGATGCGTGAGCGCATAGTGAATCTTCGTCATGTTCCGCCGAACCATCACATGCGGCAGCCCGCTCGTGGCGCTGAGCGTCGCCACGTATTCGTCGGCGCTTTGCGTGTGCCCCTTGTCGCCGAGCGGCAGCGTGCCGTTCAGGAAAAACTCGCCCGCCTTCGCACTCATCGCGATGAGTTCCGCGACGGTAAATTTTTTCAGCGCCGCCCGCGCCTCGCCGAGCTTGCGGAAGTCCTTGCGCAAGATGCCCGCATTGATCGTGGAAACGACCGCCTTTACGTCGCCGGTGCGGTGGTCCTTGATTTCGAGTTTGTCGAGGCTCTCGTAGCTGCGGCCGAGACGGAGGACGGGAAGATGCGGGACGGTGCTCATGGCGATGGGTGTGTGAAAGGTGGGAGTTGCGATTGATACGTGAGCGTAATAACTGTGGCAAAGGTTTTCTCTGCGTGTTTGCGCATGTGCGATACGCCGATTTAACAGGCTTGGATTCCGCATATCGTGCCGCTCATCCTGCCACGCCATGCAAATCCGCCCCGCCACCGAAGCCGACATCCCGGTGCTCCGCGATCTCGCGCAGCGCATCTGGCGCGAGTGCTATCGCGGCATCATCGCAGAGGAGCAGATCGAATTCATGCTCGGCTGGATGTACAGCGAGGAGGAAATCCGCCGGCAGCTCATTGCACGCGTGCCATGGGAAATTGGCGAGTTGGCCGGCGAGCCAGTTGGCTATCTCTCATGGCAGCGCGAGGACGATGGCCGCGTGAAAATCAGCAAGCTCTATGTGTTGCCGCAGCACCAGCGCTGCGGCTTCGGACGCGCGATGCTCGATCACATTTCCACTCAAGCTCGCGCTCTCGGCGCACCAGCGATGTGGCTGCAAGTGAACAAGCGCAACGAGCGTGCGATCAGCGCGTATCTCAAGGCCGGCTTCCACATTGAAGAGGAGGCCGTGTTCGACATCGGCGGCGGTTTCGTGATGGACGACTACCTGATGGCGCGAGCGCTCTGAGTCCTCAGTGGAGTGCCCGTTCCACCTACGCCAGCAGCGGCTTCACGATCTCGCCGTGGATGTCCGTGAGGCGGAAGTCGCGGCCCTGATAACGGTAGGTGAGCTTCGTGTGATCGGTGCCCATGAGGTGCAGGATCGTCGCGTTGAGGTCATGCACATGCACGGGGTCGCGGACGATGTTGTAGCTGTATTCGTCGGTCTCGCCGTAAGTCTGGCCTTTGCGCACGCCTGCGCCGGCGAGCAGCACGGTGAAGCAGCGCGGGTGGTGGTCGCGACCGTAGTTCGTCTCGGTGAGTGTGCCTTGCGAATAGACCGTGCGGCCGAATTCGCCGCCCCACACGATGAGCGTGTCGTCGAGCAGGCCGCGCTGCTTGAGATCGGTGAGCAGTGCGGCAGTCGGCTGGTCGGTGTCGCGGCACTGGCCCTTGATCGCATTCGGCAGGCCGCCGTGGTGATCCCAGCCCATGTGGAAGAGCTGCACGAAGCGCACGTCGCGCTCCGCGAGGCGGCGGGCGAGCAGGCAGTTCGACGCGTAGGTGCCGGGCGTCTTCACCTCGGGGCCGTACATGTCGAGGACGTGCTGCGGCTCCTTCGAGATGTCCGTGAGGTCGGGCACGCTCGTCTGCATGCGAAAGGCCATCTCGTATTGCGCGATGCGCGTCTGGATTTCCGGATCGCCGAGCGTGTCGAAATGTTTGCCGTTCAGTGCGGAGAGTTCGTCGAGCGTCTCGCGGCGCGACTCGCGGTCCATGCCGGGAGGATTGGAAAGATAGAGCACCGGGTCGCCTTTGTTGCGGAATTTCACGCCCTGATATTGCGATGGCAGGAAGCCCGCGCTCCACAGCCGGTCGTAGAGCGGCTGGTCATCCTTGCGCCCCGTGCCGAAGGACGTGAGCACGACATACGCGGGCAGGTCCTTGTTCTCGCTGCCGAGCCCGTAGCCGACCCACGAGCCGATGCTCGGGCGCCCCGCGAGTTGCGAGCCCGTCTGGCAAAAAGTGATCGCCGGGTCATGGTTGATCGCCTCGGTGAAAAGCGAGCGCACGATGCACAGCTCATCGCTCACTTTCGCCATGTGCGGCATCAGTTCGCTCAGCCACGCGCCGCTTTTCCCGTGCTGCGCAAATTTGAAAATGCTCGGAGCGACGGGAAACTTTTTCTGCCCGCTCGTCATCGTCGTCAGGCGCTGCCCCTTGCGGATGGATTCCGGCAAGTCCTCGCCGCGCTTCTTCTCAAGCTGCGGCTTCGGGTCGAAGAGATCCATCTGCGACGGAGCGCCCGACTGGAAGAGATAGATGATGCGCTTCGCCTTCGGCGCAAAATTCGGGAACTCCGGCTTCGCCGCCGCCATCAGCGATGGGCTGAGCAGCGAGCCGAGCGCGGTGAGTCCGATACCGCCTGCGGATTGCTTCAGAAAGGTGCGGCGCGAGACCGCCATGCGCTGGGCTGCGTTGAGGGAGAAAAATGCGGGGTCGTTGCAGTTCATCGTCGTGGAGTGACTTGGACTACCGTGCAGCGGGGCATGTCGTTGGGCAAAAGAAAATCCGGTGGCCTCCGATGACTGGATTCAGGCCGTTCGTAGCGTAGTTCTCCAGAACTGCGCCGCACGACGCGCGCTTCCGCGCAGCTCTGGAGAGCTAGGCTACATTTCACTGCAAGCCCGCCTTCTTCCGTCGTCGGCTACGCAAAGACCGACATCGCCGGCTTCCCCTTGTTGCCGACAGACATTGGGCGACCGCTCGGGGTCTGAATTTCCTCCTCGATCGGCAGGCCGGCGGCCCATGCGATCGTAGCGTGGAATGAGCCGACGGACATCGCATCCTTCTCCGGCTCGTAGCCCTTCGCGTCGCTCGCGCCGTGGACATAGCCGCGCTTCACGCCGCCGCCTGCGAGGGCGGTGCTGAAGACGAGAGGATGATGCCCGCGTCCGCCGCCGTCGAACTGCGGCTTGCGGCCGAATTCCGTGGTCACGCAGACGAGCGTGGAATCGAGCAGGCCGCGTGATTCCAGATCGCTCACGAGCGCGGCAAAGGCGCGGTCAAAGTCACCGCCGCGATCCTCCATGCTGTCGGCGAGCTGCTTGTGCATGTCCCAGCCGCCGCTCTGCACTTCGACAAAACGCACGCCGCTCTCGACGAGCCGGCGCGCAAGCAGGCAGCCCTGACCAAACTTGTTGCGACCGTATTTGTCGCGCATCGCGGCAGGCTCATCGGCGATGCTGAATGCCTTGAGGTCGCTGCTCTTCATGAGTTGCAGCGTGGAGTCGTAGAAGTCGCCGTAGGCCTTCACATTTTCATCGGCCATCTTTTTGCCAAAGGTGGAGTCGAGATGTTCGAGGAGGCCGATGCGCTTCTGGTGAACGTCGGCGGAGACCTGCGCGCTGGAGTTTGTGAGTCCCTGATCCGGATCGAGGATCGGCAGTGGGGAAAATCCCGCGGGAAAGTAGCCGTTGCCGTGGTTGGCGGGGCGGTTCACGCAGACGGTCGAGGGCAGCGTCTTGCTGCTTGCACCGAGGTAATGCTGCGCCCACGCGCCGAGCATCGGATGCACGATCGTGCCGCGTTTTTCATAGCCGGTGCGCATGAGATACTGCGCCTGGGCGTGCACGCCGACCTTCGCGCTCATCGAGCGGATGACGGTGATTTTGTCCGCGATCTTCGCGGTCTCGGGCAGGTACTCGGTGAGCTGAAAATCCGCCTTCGTCGAAATCGGATTGCCGGGACCCTTGATGTCGCCGGTCTTCGGATCGAACGAGTCAATGTGGCTGAGCCCGCCCTGCAGTTCGAGGAAGATGACGCGCTTCGCTTTGCCGAAGCCCGCTCCACGCGCGGCCGCGGAGACTGCCGCGGTTTTCTCGGCGGCGGAAAGCCGGCCGATGAATGCCGGCAGCACGGTGAGGCCGAATGCGTAGCGTGCGCAGCGCTCGACGAAGGAGCGGCGCTCGATGGGATCGCGGAGGAGGTCGTTGTTCATGGCGGAGGAGTCGTTGATTTATTGGATGAAGAGAAACTCGCGCGTGTTCACGAGCGCCCACGCGACGTCGCTGATGCCGAGGCCGGTGGTGAGCGCCTGCGTGGCCACGGGGCGTTCCTCGGCGGTCGGCTTGCGAGCGAGGAATGAGAGGTAGAGGTGGTCCACCTTTTCCTCCGCGGAGCCTGCCTTGTCGGCGGCGGTCACCGCGGCGCACGCGGTGTCGGTGATGAGCTGTCCGGCGCCGCCATTCATGAGCATGAGCGCCTGCGGCACGGTGCCGTCCGTCGTGCTCGAATCCGACACGAGCCGGTCGCTCTGGCCGAAGAGGCGGAGGAAATGCGTCTCAGACGCTGGCTGCGGCAACTCGCTCGCGCGGGCGAGGATCATGCCGTGGCGCTGCGGAGGCTTGCCGCCCTGATACTCGGCGATGAGGCCCTTCTCCGATCCGCCGCCGCCTTTTTTCCCGCCGCCCATGGTCGCGCGCGTGGCTCCCATGCGCTCGATCACATATTTGAAATTCTCCGCCGTCATCGCGTTGCCAGGCAGCGACATCAGCTTCTCGTCGTCGCCGCGGCGCAGGGTGATGTTGTCCACATCAGCACCCACGCTGAGGACGATGAGGCTGTCCCACACCTGCTCGGCGGTCATGCGGCGCACGAGCGGGCCGGGGAAAAGATATGGGCCTTTCTCAAGGTCAGGCGTCGAGCTGGCGGCGCGCTGGTAGGTCTGCGAATTGAACAGCACGCGCTGGAATTCGCGCAGGTCGAAACGCCCGGCCTTGATGACCGTCGCGAGGTGCGCAAGCAGCGCGGGGTTGCTCGCCTTGCTCGTGTCGTCAATGTCCGACACCGGCTCCTGCACCGCGAGGCCGAAGACCTTTTTCCAAACGCGGTTCGCGATGTTCGCGGCGAAGCGCGGGTTCTCGGGAGCCGTCATCCATTTTGCAAACTCGACGCGAAGCTGCACCGGATTCGTCGTGTTCACGCTGCGATACAGCGGAGTCTTCGCGTCCGTCTTGCTCCACGAGATGAGCGTGGGCGTGACGGGCGCGCTGGCCTTCACGTCGTGATATTTGTAGTCCTTCGGGAAGGTGAGGCTCTGCTTCGTCGTGTCCTCGAGGCGGTAGGCATTCGCGCTCGCGATTTTCTGCACCATGCCTTTGTTCAGGCCGGCCACCGCATTCTTGCCTTTCGCAAGCTTCTTGCTCGCATTGAGCGCCTTCTCGTCGAGCCCATCGCTCGCGCCGAAGAACGCCGCCATCTGGTAAAAATCGCGCTGCTTCCAGTCCGCGAGCGGGTGATCGTGGCACTGCGCGCACGCCACATTTGCGCCGAGAAAAGTCGTGAGCAGGTTCGACACGCCGTCGAGCGGCATCTGCGCGTCGTAGGCGAGGAAGCCGACCGCGCCGTTGTCGCACAGCTTGCCGTCCGCCGTGAGCATGTCGCGCACGAGCGAATCCCACGTGCGATCCGCGTGGAGCTGATCCTTCAGCCAGTCCTCAAAGGTGAACGCCGGCACGCCCTTCCCGAACGTGTCCTTCACGCGCAGCATGTCACCCATCCAATTATACATCTGCATCGTGTAGCCGGGCGAGTAGAGCAGCCGATCGATCAGCTTCGCCCGCTTGTCCTGCGCCTTGTCCCCGAGAAATTCCGATGACTCGTCCGCCGTCGGCACGCGCCCCACCGCATCGAGGTAAATGCGCCGCACGAACTGCTCGTCCGTCGCCGGCGCGTTGAACTTCTGCGGCGGCTTCTGGCTCACGAGCGTCGAGCCGATGAGGTAGTCAATCTGATACGCCGCCTTCTTCACGTAGTCGTCCGCAAACGACCGCGCGCGCAGCCGCTTCGCATAGTCCTGCGCGAACGCCCGGTCCGCCGGTACGAGATTCATCAGATACATCTGCGACGTCTTCCCCTCGTGCGACTGCACCGTGAGGATGTTCCCGTAGAGCGAGCAAAATTGCGCCTCCAGCCTGCTCCCCTGCGCATCGCTCCACGTCCGCCACGGCGAAGGCAGCTCCGCCTGCAGCGGCTGCGTGTCGTTCGCTGGCTTCACCGCCTGCACGGCTGGAGCGTCCTGCTTTTTCCTGTCACCCTTCGCGCCGGATGCGGTGGCGGTCCAGGCGAGGACGGTGCAGGCTGCGATCGAGGTGGAAAGGATGAGTCGTTTCATGGCTGCGGGGATGTGGTGCGGGGCCGAAAAGCGGCTCCGTCACCAAAGTAATAGCCCGAACCGCGCCCTTTGCGACGCGAATTCCCAGCAAACCAGATGACGGTCGGGTCAGAACTTCCCGCCCGACTTCAGCACCGCCAGTTCGTGGATGCTCCAGAACTTCCCGTTCACCGATCCGGTCTGCGTGATGCGGATGAACTTCGCCTTCGCCGGCGCAAACGGGATGTCCGTGATTGGCCCGCTGCCTTTTCCTTCGGCCACCGGCTTGCCCCACGTCTTGCCATCGTTGCTCAGCTCGACCTTGTAGCCGCGCGGGAAGTCATTGCCGGACTTCGCCGCGTCGAGCCGGAGTCCGGCGACTTCCGTCTCCGCGGGAAGCTCGATCTCAAACCACTGCCCCGGCGTCTGCGACGCCTTCGTGTCCCAGCGCGATTTCGCGTCACCGTCCACGACGGCGCTGCAGCCTGCGGGATTCACGCTCGCGGTGAGCTTCCATTGCTTCGAGTCACCGAGCGGCTTCGGCAGCGCGTCGAGGAGTTCCGTCTGCGTCCACGGCTGCGTGCGATCCTTCGTCGCCGCGCGCAGGCGCTTCACTTCCTCCGGTGTCACAAATGCGCCGCTGTTGCCGAAGCTGTTCCGCACGTAGCTCGCGACCGACGCGATCCATTCATCGGAATTCCCCGCCATCGAGACCATCTGCGCCTCGTAGGTTTTGCCATTCACGGGGCCGGTGAGCCCGTGCAGCAGCGCGAGCACCGGGCCGTCACGATGCCCCGACACGGTTTTCGATCCGACAAAAGGCGGTGCCATCGTCACGCCCGCGGCCTGCCCCTGCATCGGCATGCCTTTGCCATCGAAGCCGTGGCACGCGAAGCACAGCTCCTTGAAAATCGCCTCGCCCTTTTTCAGCACGACGATCTCATCCTTGCTGAAAACATTCGTGTCCGGCCCCTTCGACGACGTGATGAGCGCCTTGCCGATTTCCTGCACGCCCTGCGATTTGCTCCCCGTGATCACGAGCTGCGCGAGCTTTTCCCATTCAGAAAAATTCTGCGCCTTCGCCGTGGCGATCACCTGAAGCACGACGTTCGGATCCTTGTCCGTCGCCAGCGCGGAAATGTCCGCCACCAGCGTCTTGTCGCCCGCCTTGATCACCGACTCCGTCGCGCGGATGGCATTCTCCCGCACGCGTGGATCTGCGTCCTTCAGCTTCTCTCGCGCGAGCGACGCGTCGAGCGCACCGAGTCCTTCGAGCGTCCACATCGCGTGCATCCGCGCGAGCGGGTTCTTGCTCGTGCGCGCCATCGTTTGCAGCGCGGGCACGACCGACATGTCCTGCCGCACGACGAGCAATTTCTGCGCAGTGTCGCGCCAGAAACCATTCGGATGTTCGAGGTGTGCCACGAGCTGCGCGGATTTTTCGTCGAGCATCTTCGGCTGCGGTCCGGGCGTGAAATCCTTATGCACAAGCCGCCACACGCGCCCGTGGTTCGTGTTGTTCTGCAAGCCGCTCCGCTCCACCTGCGGACGCAGATATGACCCGGCCTTCACCCAATTCCCCTCCTGAATGATCCCGCGATACGCATCCACGATGTACAGGCAGCCGTCCGGCCCCGTCTTCATGTCCACGGGGCGGAAATTGGGGTCTATGCTGCGGATGAATTCCGACTGCGGATACGGATTCTTCAGCGTGGTGATGCCGTCCTTCACCTCGACGATACCGCGTCGGATCATCCGTCCGACCGGCTCGGGCAAAAACACATTCCCTCGCAATTCCGCAGGCAAGCGGTCGCCGCGGAAAATCTCCTGCCCGCACGAAGCCGTGAAATGATTCACCGTCCCATCATCGCGATGCCGTCCCTTGCCGCCCTGCACGTCGAACATCCCGACCGCCGGCCACACCGTCATCCACGAATCATCCCACTGGCTCGGCACATTGATCGCGCCATACGCGACGTGCGTCTGGAAATTCCACACGCCCTTTTCGCCCCCCGCATTCGAGAACCACGGCTTGCCAAAATCATCCTGGCAAAGTCCCCACTGCCCGCCATTCGGCGCCGTCGGTTCCTTCAGCGTCGCGCCCTTCGGATTCCACCGTAGCCGGTACGCGTTGTAGGTCGTGTAGATCCAATTATCCATCGCCCACACGAGCCCGCTCGGCTGATGCTCCATGTTCCCGCCGCGCGGCCCGCCCTCGAAGAACAGCTTCTTTTCATCCGACACTCCGTCGCCATTCTTGTCGCGGAATTCGTTCACGTCATTCGTGTTCGTCTCGCCGATGAGCACCGAATCCTGCAGCGGCAGCACCATGCGCGGCACGACGAGCCCGTCGGCAAAAGCCGTATGCTTGTCGAACTTGCCATCGCCCTTCGTGCTCTCATGGCGCGACACGCGGCTCTTCGGATCGAGTTCGCCCGTGCCATCAATGTCCTGCATGTAAGTCCGCATCTCGACGACATACATCCGCCCGTTGCCATCGAACGCGATCGCCATCGGCTCCTTGATGTCCGGCTCGCTCAGCACGAGTTCGAGCCGGTAGCCGTCGGGCAGATGGATCGTCTTCACCTCATCCGCCGGCGATAGCATCGGCGTCTGCTTCAGCAGCGGAGTCGCCTGATCCTTCGGCAGCACCGGCGCAGGCACCGGCGCAGGCGGCGGCACCAGCGCGGACTTCGTAGCCGCAAGAACGGATTCTGGCGCGGGCGGTTTGGAAAAGGCGGGCACCGTCGCGAGTGCAGCGGCCAGTGCGAGAGTCGGGAGTGAGGCGTGGCGTGTGTGGATCATTGGATTTTGAAAATGTTGCCGCTCGTGACAGCCGAGCGGCGGTCCGCAAGGGGGCAAAGTGAAACCTCCAGCGCAAGGAGACATTTGATGAAAAATGCACCCGCTCGCGGCGACAATCAGCGGAATGTTGCAGGTGCTCGGATAGCCGTGTAGCCAAGCCGCGCATGGAAAAGAAGAAGCCCTCCCGAACCGGACCGCTCAACCCGACCGACATCCCAATTCGGGAAATCCGCGGCCAACGCGCGCTGCTTGATTCGGATCTCGCAGCAATCTACGGAGTGTCGGCTTCCCGCCTGAACGAAGCCGTCAAGCGCAACCGCCACCGCTTTCCCGCAGACTTCATGTTCCAAGTCACGCGGGAGGAGTTCGACTCTTTAAGATCGCAAATTGCGATCTTAAAGCCGGGCCGAGGCCGACATCGGAAATACCTCCCCTTCGCCTTCACCGAGCACGGCGCGCTCCAGGCGGCCAATGTCCTCAAGAGCAAGCAAGCCGTCGCGATGAGCGTTTATGTCATCCGTGCATTCGTCCAGATGAGGGAACAGATTGCCGCCAACGCCAACATTCTCAAGCGGCTCGCCGAGATCGACAGGACGCTGCTGGAACACGACCACACCCTGCGCGTGATCTGGGAGGAATTGCAGCCTCTCCGCAATCCGCCGCCCGATCCGCCGAGGCCTCGCATCGGGTTCAAGCCCTGACCCGCCGTCGGGTTACTCGCGCGTCACGACCTCGTCGAGATTCAGCAGCACATTCGCCGTGCCGGTGTAGGCGGCGAGTTCGATGGGGCTGAGCTTCGCGTCGGGTTTCGATTCGCCGATGGCGAGGATTTTTGCCGCCTCCTCGGGGGACTGTTGGAAACGCGCGGTGCGTTTTGCGAGACCGGCGACGAGCACTTGCACTTCGTCCGGACCGGGCGTGCGCGAGGTCGCGAGGCGGAAGGCCCATGCGATGCGCTGCTCGGGCGTGCTGCCGCCCTCGGCGATCATGCGCTGCGCGAGGACGCGCGCAGCTTCGATGTAGGTCCTCTCGTTCAGCAGCGCGAGCGCCTGCAGCGGCGTGTTCGTGCGCGAGCGTTTCACGGTGCAGATTTCGCGCGAGGGCGAATCGAACATCGTCATCGTCGGCGGCGCGGCGGTGCGTTTCCAAATCGTGTAGAGCGTGCGGCGATAGAGATCGCCGCCGGTGTCCTCCTTGTAGTTCCGCATGTCGCCATAGACGCTCGTCTCGTCCCACACGGCGGCGGGCATGTAGGGCTTCACGCTCGGGCCGCCGATTTTCTCGACGAGTAATCCGCTGATCGCCAGCGCCTGATCGCGCAGCGACTCCGCACCGAGTCGGAACCGCGGCCCACGCGCGAGCAGCCGATTCTCGGGATCCTTCGCGATCAGTTCCGGCGTCACGCGCGACGACTGCCGGTACGTCGCGCTCGTGACGATGAGCTTCTGCATCGCCTTCATGTCCCACTTCAGCCACACAAATTCCGTCGCGAGCCAGTCGAGCAGTTCCGGATGGCTCGGCCACTCGGCCTGCGAGCCGAGATTTTCCGAGGTCTTCACGAGGCCCGTGCCGAAAAAGCGCTCCCACTCGCGGTTCACCCACACGCGCGCGGTCAGCGGATGCTCGCCGCTCACAAGCCACTTCGCGAAGCCGAGTCGGTTGTTCGGCGCGCCCGCGGGCAGCGGCGGGAACACCGCCGGCAGCGCGCGCGGCACCACGTCGCCGGGCTTGTCGTATTCGCCGCGTTTCAAAATGCGCGCCTCGCGCGGCTGCGCGATTTCCTCCATCACCATGGTGTTCTCCACGTCGCCATTCGTGGCATCGAGCGCCTTTTTCGCGGTGGCGACGGCGGCCTCCGCGCGCTTCACCGGGTTGTCCGCATTTTCGCGGAAAAATTTCGCCAGCTCCGTGCGCTGCGCCGGCGTGCGCTTCGCGGCGTCCGCATTGAGCGCGGCGACGATGCTCGGCGCCACCTGCGCGCCGTTGAGCTTCACCGTCGCGGGCGGCAGCGAAGTCATCGAGAGGCGGAAGCGTCCGATGTTGTGATTCGCATACGAGTCGTGGCGCAGGGTCACGCTCAGCGTCGCGTTCGGCGGCACCGTGAGCGGCGTGCCGGTGATGAACATCGCCTTGCGCGCGTCGCGTTTCGTCGGGTCGTTGCCGTCAATCGCCCAGCCCTGGCTCTTCTTCCCGGCTTTGCCGCGCTTCGGCTTGTCCTGCGCACCCTGCACGATGAGCCCGACCTCGTAGCCCTTCTGGTTGTAGTCCGCCTCCGCGCGCGTGAACGTCGCGCTCAGCGGCTTCGCGAGGCCCGGCGCGTTGATGTCCACGATGACGTCGCTGAGCACAAAATTGCCGTTCGAGTTGCGACCGAGGCTCTTGTTCGGCAGCGAATCATCCGGGAAAACTTCGAGCAGCAGTCCGCTGAAAGTGCCCGCCGCGATCGGCGCGACGGTGAGGTATTGATCAAACGGCGGATTGATCCCGCTCGCGAGATACGAGCCGTCGGCCTGCTTCGTGAAAGTCGCGCCGCCGTCGCTGCGAACCTCCTTCGGCTGGAGCAGCGTCCACGGCTGAAGCCCGCGCTGCATCTCCGCGCGGAACTTCGGCTCCCACGCGGTCTGCGCCGCAGCGAGTTCCTTGTTCGCAGCGGCCACCTTCGCCTCCGCGACCTTCAGTTCGGCGGAGAGCTTCGCGATCTGCGCCTCCTGCTCCGGCGACGGCAGCGCCAGCACCGGACGCGAATTTCCCCCGCGCCGCGTGCGCCCCGCGCCACCGAAATCATCGAGCACGCCGTTCTCATTGTTCGAATTGAAGTAGGCGAAGAGCTGGTAAAATTCCTTCTGCGAGATCGGATCGTATTTGTGATCGTGACAGCGGCAGCAGTTGAAAGTGAGCGCCATCCAGGTGAGCCCGGTCGTCTCCACGCGATCGATCACCGTCTCCGCAAACCACTCCTCGACGATCCGCCCACCCTCGCCATTCAGGCGGTGGTTGCGGTTGAAACCGGTCGCCACGAGCTGATCGCGCGCCGCATTCGGAATGAGATCGCCCGCGAGCTGCTCGACGGTGAACTGATCGAACGGCTTGTTCGCATTGAACGCCCCGATGACCCAGTCGCGCCAACGCCACATGTGCCGCTGCGTGTCGGACTGAAAGCCGTTGCTGTCCGCGTAGCGCGCCATGTCGAGCCAGCGCGCCGCCATGTGCTCGCCGTAGCGCGGCGAAGCGAGCACGCGGTCCACGACTTTCCCGTAGGCGTCCGGCGATTTGTCCGCGAGGAAAGCGTCCACCTCCGCAGGAGTCGGCGGGATGCCCGTGAGGTCGAGCGTCACGCGGCGGATGAGCGTTTCCTTCGGCGCCTCGGGCTGCGGCTTGAGGTTCTCCTTTTCAAGCCGCGCGAGCACGAAGGCATCCACGGGATTCGCGCTCTTCCCCGGCACCGCAGGTCGCTCCGGTTTGATGAAAGACCAGTGCCCCTGATACTCCGCGCCCTCCGCGATCCAGCGACGGAAGGTCTCGACCTGCTCCGGCTTCAGCGTCTTGCCGCTCTTCTTCGGCGGCATAAGATCGTCCGCATCGTGCGTGATGAGCCGCTTGTAAACTTCGCTCTCCTCCGGCTTCCCCGGCACGATCGCCGGGCCGGACTCGCCGCCCTTCATCGCCGACTCCTTGTTGTCGAGTCGCAGCCCGCCTTTGATTTTCGAGACATCCGGCCCGTGGCACGTGAAGCAGATGTCCGAAAGGATCGGCCGAATGTCGCGGTTGAAGGAAACCTTCTCCGCCGCGTGCGCAGCGAGTGGGAGAATTGCGGCGGCGAGGATGGGACGGATGTTCATTTGAAGATGCGGAAACATTTTAAATAACCCCGAACGAGGCGAGGCAAAGGGCGTGCGCTCGGGATATTTTCGACTATCTCACGGACGGCGGAGGTTCGCTCGCGAAGTTTCGCATCCTGCTCATTTGCCATTCGCGGCTGCCGGTGCCTCCACGATCAGCACGCCCTTCATCACACGCCAGTGGCCGGGGAAGGTGCAGAGATACGGGTAGCGTCCGGGTTCCTTGGGCACGGTGAAGGTGAGTTCGGCGCGTGCCCTCGGGATGACGAGGCCGGTGTGCTGGAGGATTTTTGGCGAATCGGGGACGTAATTTTTCGCCATGCCATTCGGGTCGGCGGCGAGCTTGTCCGCGAGCGCGCCGATTTCCTCCTCGGAGCCCGGCGCGCAGAGCACGAAGTTGTGCACCATCAGATCCGGGTTGTCGAAAATGAGCCGCACTTTCGCGCCCGCCTTCGCACGGAGTTCGCGCGGTGCGAACTGCAATTCCGGCGCGGCCTGCACGCGCAGCGCCTCACCCTGGTCGGCAACGAGTTTTTCGTGCTCGCTGCGCAACGTGTCAAACGTGGTCTGATCGCTGGGGACGCCGACGCCGACCAGTCGCTGGCCGAGCGCGTCGAACAGATGCACGGCGGGCGGATCGCGCTTCAGTTTGCGGAAGGTGATTTCGATGACGTTGAGCCCCGGCGTGAGTTCGACCGGCACCTGCTGGTCGCTGCTCCACTGCGAGTCGAACGAGAAGACCTGCACGCCATTCACCGCGACATCGAGGAAGCTGTATTTCACCGCGAGCGTCGCTGCGGTCGCGGCGTCCGCCTTCACGAAGGTGCGCTGCACTCCGCCGCCCGCATCGAGCCAATGCGTGATGCGCGTTTCGGGCGCGATTTCGAGCACGGGCACGCTTGCGGAAAGGAGCGGCTTCGTGCCGAGCGCGAGGTCGGCGAGCATCTTCTTCACGGCGGGTTCGGTCGCCGCGATGCCGCCGTGGATTACATGCTCGACCGCAGGAAAGCGCACGCGCAGATGCGCGACGGCATCAATCACTTCCATTCGGACGCGCGGGTGCGGGTCGGCTGCCATCGTCATCAAAATTCCCGCAACATCCGGCAGTCGATCCGCGTTCAACCGCGCGGCGTGAACCGCTGCGGCGCGGTATTCCGGCTTGGCTGATTTGCACAATGCCGCGAGCAGCGCCGGTCGTGTCTCCCCGAGGCCCTCTGCGATGAAGAGCGCTTCGAGCGTCGCCTGGTCGCGTTCCGGCGCTGTGGAGGGAAGTTTCGCGAGCCACGCATCCACGGCGGCGAGGCCGGGCGCTCCGAGTTTCCGCAGCGCGATGCGGACGTGCTGGCGCACGATGTCCTGCGGATGCGCGAGCAGCGTGCAGAGTTCCGCAGCGCTCGCGCCTTCGATCTTCGGCCAGTTTCTCACCACAGGCCCGTCCGTCTTCACGACGCGCCAGATGCGGCCCTTCGTGTGGTTCCAGCGCGGGTCGCGCATGGGATTCTGCGCGTGGCCGATGATCGTGCTCGTGAAATCCGAGACGTAGAGAGCACCGTCGAAACCGAACGCGACATCCGCCGGGCGGAATGCGGGATTCGGCGACGACACGAGATCGAGCCGCCCCGAGCCGCGCGCCATGCCCTCGGCGAAGTCCACTTTTGTGATCGAGACCGCGTGATTCCCGAGCAGTGCGGCGGAAGCCAGGCCCTGCTGATACTCGGCGGGAAAATTCGGGCTCGAGATGCTCGCGGCACCGCTGCCCTTGCCGTAGTTCGCCACATTCCCGAGGCCATAGGGGTGATAGGCTCCGAGCGGCGTCCACGTGAGCGCAAAGCCATCGAGCAAGTGGCCACCGCCATACTGCTGGAATGCGTTTCCCCAGCGGTCGAAGGTGATCTTCCACGGATTCGGCGTGAGGCTTTGCCACTCGGTCTCCACGCGGCCCGTGCGCAGATCGTGACGCAGCGTCGTCGAGTCCACCGAGCGGTGAACGCCGAAGGGCGTCTCGAATTGCGAGCGGTGAAAGACGCCATCGCAAAACCAAATCGCGCCCGTCGGGTCGGCGGCGATCATGCCGCCGTGATGCGAGTCCGTCACGTCCACGCCGCGCAGCAGCTCGCGTTTCGTGTCGGCGCGGCCATCGCCGTCCGTATCCTGCATGAGAAAGTGACGCGGCTGCTCGGAGACGACGACGCCCTGCTCGGAAAAAGCGATGCCATCGAGCGCATCGAGGCCGCCGGCGAAGGTCGTGCATTTGTCCGCCTTGCCGTCGTGGTCGGTGTCTTCGAGCACGATGATTTTGTCCTCCTGCGGCTGGCCGGGGAGCGTGTGCGGAAAGCTCGGCATCGTGACGACCCAGAGCCGCCCGCGCGCATCGAACGCGATCTGCACCGGCGCACGCAGTTCGGGAAATTGTTCGTCCGACGCGAAGAGGTTCACCGAGTAGCCGTCGGCGACCTTGAACTCCGCCTGCGCCTCCGCCGCATCGCGCACCACACCCAAGTCGCCCTGCGATCCGGGCTTCGTCCACGGTGGCGGCGGCGGGAGCGCGATGGGCGAGTAGCTGGAAAATTTCGCGCCCGGCTTCGCGACGATCTCATGCACGAGCGCATCCGCCTTTTCGATGCGCTGCAGGTAGAGCGGGATCTCCGCCGCGCGCTCATCGGGCCGCTTGCGTACGCCGTAGTAAAGCACGCCGTTCTTCGGCCGCACGACCTCCTCGACGAAGTGCGCGAGCTGTCCCGCCGCGGGCGCGACCTCCGCGACACGCGCCGGGCTGACTTTCGCCGCGGCGCCTTCGCCGACGAGCGCGCTCGCGATCACACGCGCCATCGCTCGGCTGCCGTCAGCATTCAGATGGATGCCGTTTGAGGTCAGCGGCGTTTTGCTTTTGGCAAACGCGTCGCGGCTCGCCGTGAAAAGATCCACGAACACCGCACCCCGGGCCTTCGCCGCTTCCGCGAGCGCGGCGGAATACAGCGCGACATCCGCATTGCGCGCCACCACGTCGGGCTGGCGTTCCAGCGTGCTTTTCTCCACCGCAGTCGGCGAAAAAATCACGAGTTTCGCGCTTGGATGCAGGCGCGCGAGCTGATCGAGATAGCCCGCGAGCTGTTTGCGAAACACGGGCAGTCCCGCAGCGCCGGCAAACGCCTCATTCATCCCGTAGCCGATCACGATGACCTTCGCCGGCCATTCGGTGAGCAGCTCCTTCATGTGCGCCGCGTAGCCCTCGGCGCGGAGGCGATTCCCCACTTCGTCGCCGGTCCAAGCGAGGCTGCGGAAGTGGAGATTCTTGTCCGGCTGCGCGAGCTGCACGAGCGCCTCCAGTTCACCGTGTTCGAGCAGCCGCTCCACCATGGAGTTGCCGTAAAAAAGAACCGTGTCGTCCTTTTCAAACGGAATCTCCGCCCGCGCGGCGATAGCGGCGAGCAGCAGTGCGGTGGTGATTTTCATGCGCAGGGTCTCGTGGCTCCTTCGGGATCCAGTGGCGGCGCTATTTCTGAAACGCCTTATCCTTCGGATTCCCTCCGCTCACCATGAACGAGATGAGGTCGAGCAGTTCGTCCTTGTTCAGCGTGTTGATGAGGCCGGGCGGCATCATGGAAACGTTGAAGGGCTTGCGGCCTTTCACGTCGGCGGAATTCACGGCGGTGAGATCGTCCGGCGCGAGCGGGCTCGTCATCAGGAAGAGCTTTCCATTTTCCTCCACGATCATCCGGCCCACGACGGACGAGCCGTCCTTCAGCTCGATCTCCTCGGTGCCGTACTGGTCGCTGATCACCTTCGAGGGATCGATGATGTTCTCGGCAAGGTCTCGCATCGTGTAGCGGTTGCCTGCGCCGGTGAGGTCGGGGCCGATGCTGCCGCCGTCGCCGTTAAACTTATGGCAGCGCGCGCAGAGCGTGGCGCTGAACATGGCCTTGCCCTGCTCAAAATTCCGCCCGTGCATCCCGCCCTGCGTGAGCGCGACGACGTCGTCGGTCGTGTAGGCTTTTCCGGGGCCCTTGGGCATCACCATGTTCGCGGGCGCGGCGGGCAGTTTCTTTTTCGAGAGCTCGTCGAGTGCGGTGTGCTCCGCGGCGTCGGTCACAAAATTCGCGAGCGCCTCGGTGCGGATGTGGTCGATGAATTTCGGGAAGCTGTTCCCGGCGTGCCACTCGCTTGTGCGCTGGAACCACGAGAAATACGTCTTCCGCAGCGCAGGCGTCCACCCGGCGCGCGCATTGCGCAGCGACGTGATGAGCGCGATCTGCTGGAGATTTGGACGGCTCGCGTGCGCGCTCTCGGCGGCCTTGGCGTAGCCGGGGTTGCGCGCGAGCAATTCGTCGGAGGCGATTGCGGTGGCGTCGTCCTTCGCCGAGGCGACGAGCGCGAGTGTCTTGCCGACGACGCTTTTCGAGTCGGCGAAAATGAGGAGCTGCGACAGCTCGCGGTTCACCAGCGCGTCCTTGCTCGGATAGTACGGTTCGAAATTCGACGCGACCTTTGCACACGTCGCCGGGTCGGGCTTGCCGAGTCGTGCAAATGCGACCTGGTAAGCTCGCAGAAGTTGGAGCTGCCGATCCACGCTCGTCTTAAAGAAAGCCATTTTGTCAGTTTCGGTCATGACGCCCGTCGTCGGAAAGAGCACACGGTCGAGTGCTCCAAGTATCTTCGCGAGCAGCTTCGCATCCTCGGCATTCGCAGCGCCGACTGCACCCGACGAAGTGCCCTGCGCTGGCTTGCCGTTTTCCTGCGGGTTTGGATTCCCCGTGCGGCCCACGCGAGCGAGCGCGATGGATGCCTCGATGATCCCCTGCGGATCTTTTTCTGCGAGCGCGCGCTCAGCCCAGAGCTTCACCGGCTGCCGCTCGATGGCGACGCGCGCGGCGAAGCGCAGATAGTGATCCTTGCTCGCGAGAAAAGGCCACGCCTTGTCGATCGCCTCGGCGCCCGTCCCTTCGAGGTGCAGCTTTTCCAGCTCATGCCGCTGCTTCATCTCCGGCGTCAGCGCGTAGGCGGGCGCGGGCGCGGTGGATTCCTTGCCGGCATACGTCACGCGATACACGCCGCTTTGCGAGCGACGCCCGCCGATGCCGAAATACATCGCGCCGTCCTTCGGGTTGATGACGACATCCGTGAGCGGCAGCGGCTTTGCAGAGACAAATTCCTCCTTCACCGCCTTCATGCCTGCACCGTCGGGTTTGAAATGCACCGCATACATCGTCCCGTAGGTCCAGTCGTTGCCATAGAGCGCGCGCTGATACTTCTCGGGAAATTTCGCGCCGGTGCCGAACACGACGCCAGTCGGCGAACCGGGGCCGATGTCCACGGCTTCGGGCAGGCTGTCCTCGTAATATGACGGCCACTTTCCGCTGCCCGAGCGCCAGCCGTATTCACCGCCGCTCACGCAGTGATTGATGCGCGTGGGCCGATACCACGGCGAGCCGATGTCCCATTCCATGTCCGCGTCGTAGGCGAAGAGTTCGCCATTCGCATCGAATGCGAAGTCGAACTCATTGCGGAAGCCCGAGCAGAACAGCTCGACCTTTTTCCCATCGGGATCCGTTTTGCAAATGTAGCCGCCGGGCGCAGTGATGCCGCGCGCGTGGCCGTTGCCGTCCCACAGGCGCGGCAGCAGATGATCCTCATCCCACGAACCCATCTTCGCGCGCGAAATGGCGAGATTCACCGGCAGCTTCGTGTGGTTGCCGCAGTTGAAGAAGATCGATTTCCCATCCGGCGAGAGCTGCATCGAGTGCGGGCCATGCTCGCCACCGCCGACGCATTCGCTGAGCAGCACGGGCGAATCGAAGTGGTCATCGCCGTCCTTGTCCTTCAGCCGGTAGAGGCCGGAGGCTAGGCCCTTCGCCTCCGCCGCGCCCTTTTCGTTTAGCATCACATAGAGCGAATCAAACGCGTAGAGCAGCCCGTGCGCACCACCGATGGCCACATCGAGCTTCTCAATCTTCGTCGCATCCTTGCTGCCAATCGCCGGCGGCGTGAGACGGTAAATCGTGCCATACTGATCACCGCAAAGCAGGCGGCCCTTTTTGTCCACCGTCATGGAAACCCACGAGCCCTGGTCGGCCTTCGGCACCGTGTAGAGTAGTTCCACCTTGAAGCCTGGCGGCACATGGATCTCCGAAGGATCCGTCGCGGCTCCCGAGCCATTGTCGATGTTGCGCTTGCCTCCGCCCTTCGCGGTTTTGCCGCCTTTGTCGTTCCGGGCCAAGGCGTCGCCCCACGGCCCCGCGCCGTATTTTGCGATCACGGTCGCAGGCTTGAAATCCGTGCTGCCCGCGGGCGCAGCCTGCCAGTCGCCATGCGTCTCGATGATCACCTTCTGCCCGTCCGCCGTCTCGATGGTCAGCACGGCGACTGCCGCTGCGCCGCCATCCTTGTTGCGCGCATCGAGGCGCAATTCGTTTTTGCCCGCCTTGAGCATCGCCTTCACGTCGCCTTTCGACGGCTCCATCCAATCGGGATTTTCGAGCGCTTTTTGGCCATTCAGCACCGCCGTCGCACCGTTGTCGCATGTGAGCTGCAACGACGCGGACTTCACCTCACCCTTGATTTCAAATTCCTTCTTCAGCGTGACCTTCTCATTCGGCTTCGCGTCTTTCGAGAGCCAGATCCATTCGGGCGCGGCGACGGAAGTGAATGATGCGCCGAGAAAGGCGGCAAGCGCGAGGATGCGGGAGGGCGTGGGTCGTTTCATCTGAGGGAGTAGGAGTCGGGAAATTGCGTATTGATTAGGTCTGAAAACGGAACCGGGCGCGCAGCCGTGAAAGCTGCGCGCCCGGCGTGAATGAGTTTACTTACTGTTTCTTCTCGTCCGCCTTCTTCTCCGCGGGCTTGTCGGCGGCGTCCGGCTTTTTCTCAGCGGCCTTCTTCGGCACGAGCGGGTGCTCCTTCAGGATGTCCTCCACCATGTAGAAGATGTTGCGATCCTTCGTCTGCTCGCGGATGCGCTTCACGTCCTCAACTTTGATGAAGTCAAGGTCGTTGCCAAAGGACTGGCGCACGTAGGAAATCACCGCAGCGATTTCGTCGTCATTGCAGAGCGGGCCAAAGCCGATCATCGGCGGCGTGTTCTTCGAGGGGCCGTAGGTCTTGCCCTCGTATTTCAATTCACCGTAGAGGCCCTTGAGCACGATCTTGATGATGCGCTCGTCGTCGTTGAGCCACTCGCTTTTCGCGATGGGCGGGTAGGTATTCTCCACGCCTTTGCCGTCGGGCTGATGGCACGTCACGCAATGCGCCTCGCGATTGAACACTTCCTTGCCGAGGTCATATGACTTTTGCTCGGCCCCGGTGAGTTTCTTGCGCGTCGGGCCGTATTTGGCCTCGGGATTCGCGCGCAGGCGGGCGACGAGCAGCGGGTCCTTGCTGACGAGATCCTTCGTCTCAGGGAGGATGGTGAATTGCCGCATCGTCTCGCGGAAGCAGTAGTCGATGTAGTAGTCCTTCTCCGCCATCACGAGCTTCGCGATTTCGAATGCCTTCGGCGCATTCGGACCCGGCACAAAGCTGAGCGCACGCACCGCTTCGAGGCGCACGCGGGGCGCGGTGTCCTTAATGGCGGCTTCGAGCAGCGCGAGCGCGTTCGGCACGCGGTCCATCCAATAGCAGACGACGCGCACGGCCTGCGCGCGGGCCTTCGGCTCGGGCGACTTCAGCACCGCGTTCAGCAGATCGAGATTCACAATGTTGTGCCACTGGTGGACCCACAGCGCCTCGAGGCGGTTGTGCTCGTAATTCTTGTCCTTCTTATCGAGCCCGCTCTCCCACTTCTGCACGGCGGCGATGACCTGCTTCGTGTCGCGCGTGTCGAGTTCGACCTTCGTGCGCTGGCGCACGTTATCCTCATGCGCCTTCAGGTTTTCGAGGAGGTTCTCGATGCTCTCGCCCGCGATCTTCTTCGGCACCAGCAGCGGGCGCGAGGGATACGTGATGCGGTAGATGCGGCCGTACTGATGGTCGCGATTCGGGTCGCGCAGATGATGCTGGAGATGACCGATAAGCATCTGCGACCAGTCCATGAAATACAGCGAGCCATCCGGCGCGACGGCGATGCCGCTCGGGCGGAAGTTCGGATTTCCCTCGTGCTCGTCGTCGCCGAGGAGTCCCTCGACGAGCGGCTCGATCGTCTCACCCTTCAGGCCCGACCCGTCTTCGGAAATCTTCGCGCGGAAGATGCCCTGAAAGCCGATGACATTCGTGTTCAGGAACTGCCCCTGCCAGTCGTCAGGAAAGTGGCCGCTCGAAAGAATGTTCGTGCCGGGAGTCGGGCGCGACGGGCGGTTCCAGAACTGCTTCATGCTCGGATGCGCGAATGTGCCATCGAGATGCCCGCTGAACGCCGGGCCGAAGTAGTTCGCATTACCGGTCGCGTCGGTGACGATGTCGTTGCCCCAGTAGTCGAACACGCGCCCGTGCGGATTTGCGAAGCCGTAGGGCACGTAGCGGTCGAAGCGCGAAGTGCGCGGCTCGAAGCGGTAGATCGCGCCGTTCACATTGCGCACCGGGCCATTCAGCGTCTCGACATTCGTCCGATGGAAAACTCCGTCGCTGAAATACACCGCGCCGCCCGGCTCGTAGCAGATGGAGTTTGTCTCGTGATGCGAGTCCGCCGCGTCGAGCCCATGCACGATGCGCTCCTTCCAGTCCGCCTTGCCGTCGCCATTCGTGTCGCGCAGGAACCACATGTCCGGCGACTGCATCACCAGCACGCCATCCTTATAAAGCTGGAAGCCCGTCGGGCAGTTCAGCCCGTCGGCGAAGGTCGTGCATTTCGTGAACTTCCCGGTCTTCTGGTCAATGTCGAAGACCAGCAGCTTGTCGAACACCTTCGTGGTCGGCGTCGTCTCGGGATAGGTCGGCCACACGGCGACCCACAGGCGGCCGCGCGCGTCGAAATTCATCTGCACGGGATTGATCAGCTCGGGGAATTCCTTTTCCGACGCGATGAACTCCACCTTCGTGCCCTCGGGCGTCTTGATGTATTTCAGCGTGTCCTCGCCCTTCTCGATGAACGGGCGCAGCGGTGCTTTCGGTGAAGGCTTAGCGTTGGTAGTGTTCACGGAAGACTCGCCCTTTTTCTCGACCGGGATCGGCCCGTAGCGGTTCGGCGGCACCGCGTCCACCTTCGGCAGATTGTCGTCCTTCACGGAAAATGTTTTACCCTGCGCCGCGGCCCACACCGCCTTGTCGCGGTTCGCCACCTTCACGTCGCGCTGCGCGAGTTCCTGACCCATGATCGTCGCATTGTCCGGCGCGTTCTTCGGGTCTTCGGGATGCGCGTAAGCGATGCGCGAGCGCTGGCCGAAAATATTGAACTGATCCACCGTGCGATAGCGGTGATGCCACTGCACATTCTTCTCCAGCACCGCCTCGCGGATTTTCGCCACCGCCGGGTCCGTCGTGCTCGGCGCATCCTTGCCGAAGATGGCCTTGAACTGCGCCGTCGCGAGCTGCCGGTCGCCGTCCTCGAGGAGATGAATGCCATTGATCGTCATCGGCCGCGCCGCCTGCGCGTAAGCCGCCCGCGAAGCCGCGAAAAGATCCACAAACTGCACGCCATTCGCCTTTGCCACTTCTGCCATCGCCGCGGTGTAAAGCGCGAGGTTCTTGTTGTTCGCCGAGCCATCCGGGTAGTTGGTCGGGTCCTTCACATTCTCGTGCGCAATCGGCGAAAGCAGCACCACGCGCGGCTTCCCTTTCCCGTAGTCCGCCGTCGCGAGCTTCTTCAGATACTCTTCGAGCGCCTTCTTGAAATCCGCCAGCCCCGCCTCGCCCTTGAACGACTCATTGAAGCCCCAATACGCGAGGATCACATTCGCATGAAAGTCCGCACCCCAGTGATAGACGACATTCGACTCCGTAGCCTTCGATGGCCTATCCGGATTCCCCTCCAGATTGCCCCGCGTCGTCCCCGGCGTCATGTTCAGGAATGATTCCGTCTTCGGCACTTCATCCGAGCGCGGATGCACATTCACCTCATCCGCCGCAAAACCAAGATTGCGCACCGTCAGCTCCAGCCCCGGATTCGCCTTGTGAATCAGCGACTCCAGCCAGCCGTGATGCTGCTGCCGATCCGCCAGCCCGCTACCGACGATTGCAATGTGGTCGCCCTTTTTCAGCTCCAGCTTCTGCTGTGCAAAAGCGGGCGCGACAAAGACGGCTGGCGCGACGAACGCGACGATGGAAGTGGCGAGGAATGGGAAGGGTCTCATGGGTTGTGTTGGGTTTCGGAAGATGTGCGAAATGAACCCGCGCGCGCGTGCCGACTTAGCTCCTTTGCAGTGGGGAACCGCGTCCGTCCGTCGTGCGGGGCGTGGTGAATGGCAGCTTTGCTTCGGCGAGGCAATCCCGGGTGAGGGTCGGATGATGACGTTTCTGAAAATCCGCGGGCCGGAATCGTGAGGAGGCGCGCGGGCAGGAAATGGAGCGCATGGAGGTGATCCCTGCGAAGGCGGTTGCGTGAGAGCGTGAGCGCCGCCACGCTGCGGTCCTCACTTTGAAAAAGGACGCCATCATTGCAAAAATCATCGAAGCGCTGACCGGGGAACTCGAAGGCTATGCGCAGTCGGCCCGTGCGGCGCATGCGGATGCGACGAGCGAGCAGAGCAAGGCGGAGAACAAGTATGACACGCGCGGGCTGGAGTCCTCGTATCTCGCGCGGGGGCAGTCGCGGCAGGCGGCGGAGGTGATGCATGCGATGCAGCAATTTGGCGCGCTCGTGGTGCGGGAGTTTTCCGGAGGGGAGCCGATCCATGTCGGAGCACTGGTGGAGATGGAACGGAAAGGTGAACGGCTGACTTGTTTCGTGGGCCCCGGCGCGGGCGGGACGGAGGTCGCGTGCGAAGGGCGCGAGGTGCTCGTGATCACGCCGAATTCGCCCATGGGTCAGCAACTCATCGGGCGCAAGCAGGGCGAGCGTGTGGAGATCGGGACAGGCAGGGCGAGCGTGAGCTATCGGGTGGTTTCAGTGGCCTAGCCGCGGCCTGTCACCCGGAGCATTTGGGATTCAAAGGCGAGGTCGGCGCTGGGCTTTTCGTGCGAGGTTTCGGCAGGTTCGTTTGAACATCCGGGCGGGCGCCTTTGTCGTATCGAGCACCATGAAAAGCACCCCGTCGCAGCGCAACCGGAAGCAAAGCTCAAAGCGTCCACAGAGAAGGCGAGCAAAGGTGGTGGCGCAGAAAAACGAGTGGCTTTCCCTCGTAAAATCTCTCGGGCAAATGATGGAGGAACATGCCGAGTCCGAGGCCCCGAAGCGCGACAAGACGCTGATGGACAGACCCGCCATCACCGCACTGAACCAAGCCTACACGGCCACGCTGCGCTACTACACGCACTTGCTCTCCGGAGGCCGCCAGGACGTGAGGGTGCAGAAGGTCGTCTCGCGGCTCTGGCAGCAGGCTGGGACGCGCATGCGGAAATTCGACGCATCGCTGGTGCAGCGGCTGAAGGCGAGCAACAGCTTCTGGTCTCAGGACGTGACCTGGCAGCAGGCGACCATTCAGGAGGCATGGGCGCATCTGAATTCCATCCGCGTCTGCACCAACCGGATGGATCCCGAGTTGCGGAGTCCGTTCTCGGCGTCCTGACCGGAAAATCGCCCGCGCTTTGGGAGCGAAGCACCGGTGTGCGATGACGGGATTGTTTCCGGCAATGCCGGCTTGGAGCTGACTGACGGCGCTCAGAATTTTCCCGGTCGGCAGCAGGATTCGACCGCGTCGCGGCGGACAGGGAAGTATGCGCATTCGTCCGGAAGGCTCCCCATGAGATTGCGTTGCCCATGGGCGGTCATTCCGCCGTTGCCCGAGTTCCGTGTGTGGGCTGGTGGTGTTTCACATTGAAAATGCGTGCCGTGGCGACGGGTATGACAATGACGGGATCGAGCGCGGAATTGGCACCCGTTGTGCTTATGGAAATTACAACATGACTCTCCAGACAGCGCTTCCTCAATCCATTCGGCGCAACCTTTGCGCCTCTGCCGCGGCTCTGACCCTGGTGCTATCCTCCGGCACGGCTTCGGCGGGACTCATCGCGCTGTATGATTTCAACGGGACGACCAATGACGTCTCCGGCAACAACAAGAACCCCGTCTCCGGCAGCATCAGCGGCTATACGAGTGGCGTGCAAGGTCAGGCCGGGGTTTTCAACGGCTCCACGAATCGACTGCAGTTGCCGATCAATGTCAGCCCTTCGCTCATGCACTCATTGACCATGGGTGTCTGGGTAAGCGCTCTCGAGACGACCAATCGGACCGGGATCATGTCGGCGGATGACAACAGCCCGGCGAATTTTGACCGCCAGATCGGAATCGATGACCGTCGGCTCCTCGGCAGCGGCGGGCCGGCCCTCTATTCGTATGCGGCCTTCGGCGGTGGATCGACCGGTGTGCTGGCGAGTGGCGTGTCTGCAAGTTCGGCATTCACGTTCCTGGCGGCGCGTTACGATGGGAATACCGTCACGCTCTTCGTGAATGGCCAGTCCTTCACAGCCAATGACGCCACGGACGATGACCCGATCGAATACCCCCAGCTCTGGATCGGCAAGAATCCGTCGTTCGACTCTTCCTTCCAAGGATCACTCGACAACGCTTTCGTCTTCGATGAGGCGCTCTCAGACGGGCAGATCGAGGCAATCCGGACAGGCGGGGCAAGTGCCATCATGACGGTGGCGGTTCCCGAGCCGGCCACCACGGTGGTCGCGGCTGGCTGCATGGCCGTCACATTGCTGCGTCGCCGCCGCCGTAGCTAGTCGGAACATCCGCAATGTGGGCCTAATATTACATTAGGCATCCCTCGTTAGCTTTCTTCCTGCCGCTTTGCAGGCGGTGCGGGTTCCTGCGTTGCTGCAATCTCGTCGCGGAGTTCGCCTGCGCTTCGGTCAAACTGCTGTAGCAGGCCGATGATGCGATCCCTCTCGGTGACGAGGCCAATGATGAGATACTGCAAGATCGCCAGTCCGTAGAATGCCCAGCCGACGACGAATTCCCGTGTGCCCGGGGCATTGCCAAAAATCACCGTCATGATGACAAACACTGGCGATGACCGCTTGAGGTGCAGAACACCGAAGCCGCGGAGAAACTCACGTTTTCGTCGCCAAATTTCTCTCCAGCCGTTCCGGCTTAGCAAGTCCGCCTTCGGTGGACCGTGATGGAGAATCCCAAAGACATCCTGATCCGGCATGCTTTCGATCACGCCGACCGCAAGAAGCAGTCGCAAAAGCATCGTGAGCCACGGGTCTTCGCTTTTGTGCCATGGGAGCCAGCCGAAGAGGAAGTCCTCCAAATTTGCGGTGGCCGCGAGCAGGATCACTGCGCCGCGGAACCACATCTCCAAGTCCCGCTCCATTTCCTTTGAGAGGTCGCTCCTCCGGAGAAGACGCCGCATCACAAACCGGAACGCCGGAATGGCAAGTGCCCCCGTCAGCACGCGGAAAAGTGGCCGCAGTACGGGCTTGAAGATCAGATTGCGGAAGATGCCGGAGAAGATTGGCACGGAGGCGCAGCATAGCGGGGCGCTTTCGCAACTGAAGGCGAAATGCTGCAGTGGCCGGGCTAGGCTGTTTTGCGCGTGCGCCTCCCGGTCCTCACTCCCCGAGTGAGAAAGGCTCGATTGATGGCTCAGCAGCCCGAAGGACAATGAAGATAAGAACTGCGACCGCCAGAGCCACGACCAGGGCTTGCCCCGTGACCCGGGCATACCATTTGGTCGAATGAACGCCGCACGTGGGGCACCGATCCGCGGTGTCGAACGTCCGGTGTTTGCATTTTTTGCAGCGCTGCATGCTCATGTGTCTCCAAGTTCGCGTCGTACACCATCGGCTTCAACTGGAAGAATGTATCAACTGTCCAACCGATGCGGCCTGCATATTCCAGGAAAAATGCCGGCGGCCGGGGATTCCAACCCCACCCGGTTTATTGCCGGGTTTCAGCGGATTTTACCGCTGCCGCCGTATTGAGTGTGCAGCTTTGAGACGCAGGATCGGTAACTTTTGTTCAATGCGACGCGAGCGCAGAGGAGTCTCCTGACGCTCGGAAGAGGGCCGCTTTTTCCCGAAGTGCATAGACGAGTGCATCAAGCGGTGGAACGTCATCACGGGTTCGTTCAGCCAGTTGTTCATCTCCGCCTGCGCGACGGCGTGCGGCTGCGCTCTCCGCGTCACATTTTGGTGCTGAATGGCGGCGTTCGGACCAGCGGACGGAGGATGAGCCATAGAATCACCGGTGCCAAGACGCTGAGGCCGATCGCGAGTTGCGGATTTTCATGACCCGTCGCACCGATCGCGGCATACACAAATCCCATCGGCACGCTCCCGCACGCGAGTGCCATGGCGAAGATGCGCGCAGGCATCCGCGTGAGGCCTGCGAGGCAGGAGACGAGTTCAGGGAGCAGCGGCATCCACCGCGAGATGGCGACGAGCCATGGCCCGCTGCGCTGGAAGAGCGTCTCGTGC
Source organism: Chthoniobacterales bacterium (assembly GCA_038227825.1). GTDB lineage: Bacteria > Verrucomicrobiota > Verrucomicrobiia > Chthoniobacterales > Chthoniobacteraceae > SXWH01. The sequence continues at coordinate 81,714 of JBBRPQ010000002.1, read as the reverse complement.
TCGGACAATTCGCGCTCACCCGCAAGCCTCACCGCCACTCCGCGCCCGAAGCTCCGGCACAGCCAGTAGCCCGCCATCCCTGCCGCAAACGAGCCCGTCGCGCTGAGCACTCCGCCGATTCCCATTCCGTAAATGTAGCCCGCCGCGGACATCACCGGCGTCGCGGGAATCGGCAGCAGAAGGTCTGAGATGAGTAGCGCGATGACGGCGAGCCATCCCCACGCTCCGCATCCACGGATCCATTCGATCGCCGCATTCCCGGTGAACCAGCGCATGAAGTCCCCGCCCCAGATCGCGAACGGGATGCACAGCAGGACGGCGAGGATGAGCGATGTGATGAGCAGGCGCATTTTTTGTGGTGCGGATTGCAGCGCCGGATAGCGGACCGGGCAAGTCTTCCAGCGACTGCAAAGCTTTGTGAGGCGGATCTGCCTCAAATGCCTACGCGAACAGCGCCTTCACCGGTTTTCCCAGCCCGTCCTGCGTCGCGTAAAAGGGGCGGTTCTCGATGTCGAAGACGGTCTTCGGACTGATGCCCATCGCGCTGAAAATCGTCGCGTGCATTTCGCTGATGCTGACGGGATCCTTGATCGCCACGAGCGGGCGCTCCGGCGCGGTCTCGCCGAAAAGGAAGCCGCGCTTCATTCCGCCGCCAAACATCACGACCGACGAGCCGCCGGTGAAATGCCGGTGCAGGCCGTAGTGCTTCGGTTCAGTCATCGTGTCGCCTTTCGGCATGTCCGCGCCAGCTTTGAGCACGTTGGCCTTGGTTCCCTCGACGAGCATGTCGCGAGAAAACTCACTCGCGATGATCACGAGCGTGCGGTCGAGCATGCCGCGCGATTCGAGGTCGAGGATGAGCTGCGCGATCGGTCCATCAATTTCCTTGTGCATCCGCTCCAGCGTCGCGTGGCCGTTGTTGTGCGTGTCCCAATTCAGGAACGGCACGTATTCCGTCGTCACCTCGACGAAGCGCGCGCCCGACTCGACGAGCCGTCGCGCGAGCAGGCAGCCGCGACCGAATCGGCTCGTGCCGTAACTCTCCGCGCTCTCCTTCGGTTCGAGCGTGATGTCGAATGCGTCGCGCTCCTTCGACGCGAGCAGGCGCTGCGCGTTGTCCATCGAGCGCAGCATGGATTCCTGCTGGTAGTCGCTGAGAAAATCGCGATTCGGGTTTTGATCGATCAGCTTGCGGTAGGCGCGATAGCGGTTCTCGAAACGGCCCGCCTCCATGCCCTTCGGCGGGCGCACCGCGCGCGATGCGTCGTCGGGAAATGGCAGATTCATCGGTCCGAATTCCGCGCCGAAAAATCCTGCGGTCGTGAATGACTTCAGCTCCTCACTTTCGCCGACACCCTCGAGCCGCTGGCCGATATTGATAAACGCGGGGATGACCGGATTCCTCGGCCCGAGCACGCGCGCCATCCACGCGCCGATGTGCGGCGCGGCGACCGTCTGCGGCGGCACGTAGCCCGTGTGCCAGTGGTACTGGTGCCGCGAATGCAGAATCGCTCCGAGGTCCGCGAGGACGTGCGAGCGGATGAGCGTCGCGCGGTCCATCACCTTCGCGAGGTTCGGCAGACCGGCGGAGATTTTGATGCCGTCCGCCGTGGTATCGATCGCGGGGAAAGTGCTCAGCACTTTTGCGACCGGCTTGCCGACTTCGTAGGGCTCGTAGCCCTTCGGGTCGAACGTCTCCGGCGCCGCCATGCCGCCGCCCATCCATAGCAGGATGCACGAATCCGCGGTCGGCTTCGGATGCTTCCCGCCATCGGCAGCGAGCAGGCGCGGTTCGCGCGCCATCATCGCGGCGATGCTCGCCGCGGAGAGCTTCTTCAAAAAGTCGCGGCGCGTGTTCTGAGGATCGAGCGGGAGAGGGTTCATGGGCGGGGAAAATGTAGTGCCGACGACCCGTCGGCACAAACGGCGAGAGCACCGCTTCCCGCCCGGGCGATCACTTGCGTGCGTTTCGATCGCAAGCGCGCACACGGCGCCTTGGGCCGACGAATCGTCGGCCCCGCATTGGTGCGCATCATCATGGCATTTGGTTTCATCGGATGATTTGGAATTCCGGCAACATGCACACGGCCCACAGCAAATCCTGCACGCCCGCCTCGTTCAGCGTAGGACCGAGGAATCCGCGCGCGCCTTCGATCTCCGGCTGCGATGGCGGACGCGAGATGGCGAACGTGTAGAGCCAAGTCGCCAGCGCATCAGGCGAATCCCATTTCCGCGCGAGGAGCTTGGTCGCACCATTCGCCAGCGCTCCGGCGAGTGCGGGGCCATTCGCGAGGTCGAGCGCCTCCAGCGTCGTGAGGTCCTCGGGGCGCGTGCTCACGATCTGCTCGCGATTCGGACGACCGAGCGAGCGCTGGAGGAGGTCGCACTTCATCAGCGATGCGCGCGCAGGCGGAGGCGGCGTCGAGATATGCGCGAGTGCCTCGATCATCGTGGGGCGGATCGTAGTGTGGCGCGGCTGGGCGGGCGCGGGTGCGACGGCAAGCCACTTCGCTTTCTTCACTTCGGGGCCGGTGATCTTTCCCTTCACATCGGGAAGTTCCGGCGACCATTCCCACGACTGATCGGTGACGATGGTCTCCGTGCCCGATTTCATCTGCAGGTGCGCCTCGAAGAACACACCGGGCGCGGGCTGCGCGACCGGCGGGCGATCCACCATCATCGCGATCTCGTTCGCGCCCTTGCGCAGTGTGCCCTTGAAGTCCACAACGCTCACGCCGCGTGAACGGATGATCTGCTTGTCGGTCTGGAATGCGGTGCCGTTCACGAGGAACTGCGAGCCTGCCGTGTCCTGCCCGAGCACGCCGAACGCCTTCACGGGTGCATCCGCGAGCGTGAAAGTTTTCCGCAGCACGAGCTTTGTGCGCTCCTTTTTCTGCGGTGGTTGCGCGGCGGCCTTCGCGCCGGGGTTCGCGGGTTTTGCATTTGCTGGCGGAGCAACCGGCGTCTCGGCAACTTTCTGCGTCAGCGTCGGAGCGTCCTCGGTTTCGTGCCCCGCACTTTCCCAAATCCATTGCGCGTTCAGCGTCGTGTTCTTCACGAGCGCCGCGTCGGGCCTGCCGCGCAGCACGGGCGCATCGGTCGCGAGCGGAGGGGAACCCGTGAGCTGCCACACGGCGTCGAGAAATTGCTCCGCCGACATCCGCTTCGCGCGCGGGCCGGTGAAAGTGAACGCCCCCGTGTTGTCGTCCTTTTGCCGCACGACTGCGCGCGACTGATAAGCTTGCGACGTGCAGATCAGTTCCAGCGTCTTTTTCAAATCGCAGCCGTTCGCAAAAAAATCCGCGGCGAGAAAATCCAGCAGGTCGGCGCTCCACGGCTCGGTCTGCATAGCATCCACCGGATGCACGATGCCGCGGCCCATGAGGCGGTGCCACAGGCGGTTCACGATCGTGCGCGTGAAGCGACCGTTCTCCGGATGCGTCATCAGCGCGGCGAGTTGCTTCAGGCGCTCGGGCTGCGGCGCTGCGGCGTTCACTTCGCCGAGTTCGGGGAAAAGCCACGCGGCCTTGGCGACTGCGCCGGTCTCCTTGTCGCAGCGCGCGATGTTCAGCGGTGCATTCGCGTAGATCGCGGCGAGGCCGTACGCGTCGGTGAGCTTCCAGCGATCAATGAAACTGTCGTGGCACGACGCGCACTTCATATTGATGCCGAGGAACGCCTGCGAGATGGACTGCGAGAACTGCACCTCGCGTGTCTGGCTCGCGTTCACCGTGCCGCGCCACGCGAGGCCGGTGGAAAATCCCGCGCTGTCCGCGGTCGGCGGAGCGATGAGTTCGCGCACCATCACGTCGTAGTGTTTGTTGTTCAGCAGCGCGTCGTAGAGCCACTTCGTGATCGGCGCACCCGTGCCGGGGCCGAATCCGACGCGCGAATAGTCGTTCCGCAAAAGATCATTCCAAAACGTCAGCCAGTGCTCCGCGTAGTCCACGTCGCGTGCGAGCAGCGAGCGCACGAGCTTCGCGCGTTTGTCCGGTGCGGTGTCAGCGAGAAACTTTGCGAGCGCCTCCGGTTCCGGCAGCAGGCCGACGAGATCGAGATGCACGCGGCGCGCGAATGCCGAGTCATCAAGCGGCTTCGGCTGCGCTTTTCCGTGCTGCGCGAGATACGTGTCGAGGATGCGGTCGAGCGGATTCATCCGCGAGCCCTGCGCTGCTGGCAGCGTGACGTTGCCCGGCTTCAGCGGCGGCTCGTAGGCGGGCTTCTTGAAAGTGAACCCGTCCTGCCACGATACGCCTGCATCAATCCATGCCTTCAGCAGCGCGACCCTCTCCGCCGGCACGCGCTTCTGCTTCGCATCCGGCGGCGGCATCTGCGTGTCGGGATCCGTCGAGAGGATCGCTTTGATCATCGCGCTCTCCGCGCTCTTGCCCGCCAAGATCGCCTTCCCATTTTCCCCGCCCGCCATCAGGTCCGAGCGCGAATTCATCGAGAGCCCGCCCTTCTTCTTGTCCCCCGTGTGACACGCCGCGCAGTGCTCACGGAGGATCGGCACGATGTCGTGCGAGAAATCGACGGCGCTGGCGCAGCCTGCGGAAGCGGCGAGCAGCAGCGTCGCGAATGGAAAAGTTTTCTTAGAAAAGATGGGCATCATCAGTGGTGGAAACAATCAGCGCGTCGGCGTTTCCTTTGCGTCGCTCGGGGCCGCTACTCGCCGTCCTTCCGTGAGTCGGGCGACCATTGGTTGCCGGTCGGGTCCTTCGCCTCGAAGCGGTCGCTGCGGAGGATGCGCTCGAGGTTTTCGATGTGCTGGCGGGCGCGCGTGACGTAGGCGCTGTCAATCTCCCCCAGGCCCGCCATGTCGCGCACCGCGGCTTCGTCGTGCTGTTTGAAGATGCGTGTGGCTCGCAATGCGTCCACGCCGCGCATGCCGAGCGCGCGCAGGGCGGTCACACCGAGTTCGATCGCGCTGCCGAGCGTCTCGCGGTAGACGTCGTGTACGCCGAGGCGGAAAAGTTCGTAAGCGTGCTGGCGGCTCACGGCGCGGGCGAGGATGCGCAGGTGCGGGAACTCGTGCAGGACGGTCCGCACGATGTCGAGCGAGCGCTCCTCGTCATCAATCGCGAGCACGAAAAGCCGCGCCTTTTCCGCGCCAGCGGCGCGCAGGAGATCGAGCCGCGATGCGTCGCCGTAGAAGCTCTGCATGCCGAATTTCCCGAGCAGTTCCACCTGCTCGGCGTCGTTGTCGAGCACGGTCACGCCGAAGCCGTTTGCGCGCAGGAGACGGCCGATGACGTGGCCGAAGCGACCGAAGCCGGCGAGGATCACGGGATGATCGTGGTCCTCGATTTCGTCCGGCTCGCGGGTGTTTTTCTTCCGGGCGAGCCGCGGCGCGACCACTTTTTCGTAGAGCAGGAAAAGGAGCGGCGCGATGGCCATCGAGAGCGCGACGGCGGCGGTGAGCGGCTTTGTCACTTCCGGGCCGAGCACGCCGTGCGACTCGGAGAATGTGAAGAGCACGAAGCAGAATTCGCCGCCCTGCGCCATCGCCAGCGCGAAGAGCAGGCTCTCGCCCCAGTCGCTGCGGAAGATGCGCGCGACTGGAACGAGCACTGCGAATTTTACCAGCACGAGCCCCGCGACGAGCAGCGCGACGAGGCCGGGGTGTTTGCCGACGAGTGCGAAATCAATGCCGCTTCCGACCGAGAGAAAAAACAGGCCGAGCAGCAGGCCCTTGAACGGCTCAAGGTCGGTCTCGATCTCGTGACGGTATTCGCTGTCCGAGAGCACGACGCCAGCGAGGAAAGTGCCGAGGGCGGCGGAGAGGCCGACAAATTCCATGAGCAGCGCGATGCCGATGACGAGCAGCAGTGTGGCCGCCGTGAATGCCTCGCGCAGCCGCGTTCCGGCGATGAAGCGAAACACGGGTCGCAACAGAAAGCGCCCGCCCAGAATGATGATGGCCACGGCGCCGAATGTCGCGAGGGCCTGCGCCCACTGTGGCAGGTGTGCGAGCGGCTTCGTGAGGTGCTCTGCGGCCTGTGTGGAGCCGCCGTTCATCGCGAGCAGCGGTAGCAGTGCGAGCAGGGGAATCACCGCGATGTCCTGGAAGAGCAGCACGGAAAAGCACGACTGACCGCCGCGCGTCTTGAGCAGATTTTTCTCCGCGAGCGATTGCAGGATGATCGCCGTGGAAGACATCGCGACGATGAGCCCGACGGCGAGCGATTCGCGCCATGGCCGGCCTGCGACAAGTGCGATCACCAGCACGGCGACCGAGGTGCCGAGCATTTGCAGGCCGCCCATTCCGAGGATCGGACCGCGCATGCGCCAGAGCAGCGCCGGGCGCAGTTCGAGGCCGATGAGGAAGAGCATCATCACCACGCCGAACTCTGCAAAGTGCATCACGTCCTTTGCGCCGCCCGCGAGATTGAGGGCGAACGGTCCGATGGCCACGCCTGCGAGCAGGTAGCCGAGCACGGAGCCGAGGCCGAGGCGCTTCGCGATCGGCACGGCGATCACCGCGGCGAGCAGATAGATGAAGGCTTGAAAAAGGAAACTGTCGTTCATGCCGGGCTCCCGTTGGTGATGACGCGGGCGAGGTCTGCGTTCAGGCGTTCGCCATTCCGCGCCGCGGCGCGATCGAGCGTGCTGTCGCGCAGTGCGGAGATCAGCTGGACGTATTCCTTGGCGATTGCGGCGAGGCCGGCGTCATCGAGCCCGTCCGTGCCGTGGAAGACGCACGGCGGCAGGTAGTCCATCCCGCACTGTCGCGCGGTCTGCTCGAAGGGCGCGAGGAGCTGCCGCACGGTGAACCGGTCCGCCGCATCCGCACGGTAGGACTCCTCGGAGCCGCCTGTCGTGAGCACTGAAAACGTGATTTTCCCGCGCAGCGCCGTGCCGCCCTCGCCGTACGCGAAGCCGTATTGCAGCACGTGGTCCTGCCATTCCTTCACGAGCGCCGGCGCGGAATACCAGTAGAACGGATGCTGGAAAATGACCGCATCGTGTTCCAGCAGCAGCGCCTGCTCGGCTTTCACGTCGATGAAAAAATCGGGATACCGCTCGTAGAGATCGTGGAAAGTCACGCCGGTGAGTGCGGTCGCAGCATTTGCCAGCACACGATGGACGCGGGATTTTTGCAGCGCCGGATGGGCGAATAATATGAGCACTCGCGAAGGCATCGGCGCGGAGTGTGCAGCAGACACCGCTGCGTCGCTAGGATTCGTGGCGAAAAATATCGGGCGCTACTTTTTCTTCAGCTCCAGCCCCACCGGGCAGTGGTCTGAGCCCAGGATGTGCGGGTAGATGCACGCCGACTTCAGCCGCGGGCGCAGCGCCGCCGACGCGAGGAAGTAGTCAATGCGCCAGCCGATGTTCCGCGAGCGCGCGTTGTTCATCTGGCTCCACCACGTGTAGTGGCTGCCGCCCTTCTCGAATTCTCGGAACGTGTCCACGAAGCCCGCTTCGATCATCGCGCCGAAGCCCGTGCGCTCCTCGATGGTGAAGCCGTGGTTGCGCACGTTGTCCTTTGGCCGCGCGAGATCGATCTCCGTGTGCGCGACGTTCAGGTCGCCGCAGAAAATCACCGGCTTCATGCGTTCGAGCGACTTCAGGTATTTGAGAAAATCGCGGTCCCACTGCTGCCGGTAGTCCAGTCGCGTCAGCTCGCGCTGCGAATTCGGCACATAGACATTCACGAGGAAAAAATCCGCGAACTCCGTCGTCGTCACGCGCCCTTCGCGGTCGTGCTCCGCCGCGCCGATGCCGCGCCGCACTGAGAGCGGCTGATGCCGCGTGAGCGTGAGCGTGCCCGAGTAGCCCTTCTTTTCCGCCCAATCCCAATGCGCTCCGTAGCCATCGGGCCACGTCGCCTCGACGACATCCGGCGAAGCCTTCGTCTCCTGCACGCACACGAAGTCCGCCTTCTCCGCGACGACGAAATCGAGGAAGCCTTTCTTCAGCGCCGCACGGATGCCATTCACATTCCAGGAGATCAGTTTCATGTGCGGGGATTACAGCCGCAGGCATGAAAAAGATCAATGACCCCGCCCGCAGGCGGCCGTCTTCAAATCAGTTGGAATGAGTCAAAAGCGGTATCCGAACGCCTCGATGGATTTCTTCAGCCATTCGTGCAAGGCGATGCCGGTGATGAAACACGCGATCGTGAAGCCCCAGCCGATGGCGGTCAGCTTTTGCCGGCCTGCGGCCTCAATCTGGATCCAATCTTTTCCCCGCTTGCCGAACAGGAGCAGGAATGTGCCGAACATGATCGAAACCGGGATGAGAAAATCGGCCTTCATGTACAATTCCACCCCGGATTGGTGCGCCCTCGCGGCTTCATGCGGGAGGTAGGCGAAGAAATAGGTGGGGGCGATTCCGATCGTGAGGAGGAAGCCTCCGACGCTGCGGACTTTGAGTTCAGACATGATCCCGATGATCGAGCAGTGAGTGTGCCGCCTTTTGCTACGCGATCGGAAGGCCGACTGTCGCGCGGCTGAGTTGATCGTGGAGTTCCTGCACGGCGCGGGCCTTCGGGTGCGTGGTGCCGTTGCCGAGAGTTTCGAGCAGGGTGCACGCGGCGAATGCCTGCGCGGCGGCCTCGTATTTTGCCACCCATGCCTGACGCAGTGGCAGTCGCTCGGGCGCGACGGGCCACACGCCGCCCGGCCTGAGATGGTCGCCGACGCCGATGCGCCACGGCTTTGCGCTCAAGCGGGCGCGGAAGCATTGCTGATTCATGCACATGCGGACATAGACGGGATCGGTGCCGAGCGCGCTGAAGAATGCTGCGACGTCCGGTTCGCCCGGGCTGAAAGTGCGGTGCATGGCGAGCACACGGAGACCGGCGGGCGTCTGGTAGATGCGCAATGTCCAGTCGGGGTGCTTCGCGAGGAAGCGCTCGATGCGCTTGCGTGCGGCCACCAGTGGAGTGTCTTTCATCTTTAAACGGACGGCGAGAATCACTCTCGCGACGATCGAGCCGATCACGAAGGTGAGGACGGCCCACAAAATCGCCGTGCCGAACGGACGATGAGACCAGCCGACTACCACAAGGAGAATCAGGAGGACCAGCGCGAGGAAGCACGACAGCACGGGCTGGGAAGCAGGCTGGAAATCCACGTCGGCAAAGAGCACGTCCGGCGTGTTCAGGCATCGCGCACCGTAGGAATTCCGCGTGATGATCGTGTCACCGTGCCGTGCGATGATCTCCTCGCGAATCGGCACGCCGTCCGCGCCATTGTAGCCGCGCTTGAGTTCCCGTCGCGGGACATCTCCGCCGGAGAGAAGCCTCTCGAGTGCATCCTGCGCGCGGGCATCCGCATTCGCCTGCGCCTCGGCTTCGCTGGTGTCCGACCACCCGAAGCGCCGCACGGTGATCTGCTTTCCCTTTTCCCGAATCTGCACGCGGCCTTCGGCCCAGAATTGCGGGACGATCATGGGATGGAGCGGGGTGGAAGTTGGTGCGCCATGATTCTGGTGGAAGGTTCTGCGGAAAAATTATGGGAGTCAATTCGCTGCGCTTAAAGAAGCGCCTGCGTGTCCATCGTGCGGAACATTTTTTGCACCGCGTTGGAAATGCGCTAGCGTTCGCGCGATGAGCAAAGCGCAGTTCCCATCCGGTCCGTGGATCGGTTTTTACAACTACAAGTCCGGCGGCAAGCGTCACCGGATGGATCTGTCGCTCACTTTTTCGAATGCCCGGATGGCCGGTGATGGTTGCGACAATGTCGGCCCATTTGTCATCGCTGGCGGCTATGACGAGGATACCGGCGAGTGTGAGTGGACGAAGACCTATGTCGGTGCACACGATGTGCACTATCGCGGATTCCGGGAAGGGAAGGGGATATGGGGCCTGTGGAATCTGGAGGGTGGTGCCGGCGGTTTTCACATCTGGCCGCTGGGCGACGGGCGCCCGCCGCTGGTGGCCGCGGAGGAGGAGGAACGTGAGACGCCTGCGCTATACGGAGACGTTCGTGAACTGGTGCCGCTTGTGAAACTTCACAAAGCCGCTCCGTCAGGATGCTGACATTGCTTTCTCAAATTCGGCGCGGATGGTGGCGCGCGCCTGCTCCGGGTCTGAATTGGATGCGTGCCCGTTCGCTTCAAAAGCCTTGATCCCATGGCCGCTGATCCACGGCGCGACGACCCGCGTTTTCATCTTTTCCTCCCGATCCAAAGCCCACTGCATCCCCTTTTTCTTCTCGCCCTGGTTCTTGGTGAGATAGTCCTTGATCGGACTGAATTGCATCTCGATCACGTGCAACGCACCGCCCGCAGTCGGGTCGCCGGAACGCGCGACGTCCACCCGCCCGATGAGTGCGGCTGCGCTGTACCATTTGGCCGCTTCCGACATCCGTCCCTGTTTGGAGTAGAATAGGCTGATCAGATACAGTGCGGGAAACCTGCCTTCGTCGCCCCTCTTTTGGAGCCAGAAGGTGATGAGTCGGGCTTCGGACTTGCCGACTTTCTGCGATTTTTCCAGAAGGCGCGTCGTGATGGAGGCAAAATCGCCATGCTGCTCCGCTGCGTTCAGCTCTTGAAAAAATGGGGACTCGGTCAACAGGCGCTCGCGGCGCTGGTAGGCGATGACGCCGAGGGCGCACATCGTGACGATAACGCCGGGCGTGATGAGCAGCGCGTATTTGATCTTGCGATTGAGCTGTCTTTTCATGTTTTCGAAGCGGCGATTGCCGGGTTGGTGTGGCCCGGGGGATCGGCATAGTGAGCGGGAAGAATGCCAGCGGCTGCGGCAGCTTGCGTGACGATCCGGTTGCGCGTTGCACACCGTGTCCGGCGGTAATGAATTCTGGGTGAAACGCACCGGACTGCTTGCGAAAAAGAAAAACGCCCCGGCTTTTACACCGGGGCGTCTTTGAAGTGGGAATTTGGATTCCTCTGGTCGGCCCTAGAAGGGCCTCAGCTTAGTAGCGTTAGTAATCGCGACGGCCACCGCCGCCACCACCACCACCACCGCCGCCGCCGAAGGAGCGGCGCTGTCCGCCACCACCACCACCACCGCCGCCGCCGCCTGCTTCACGCGGGCGTGCTTCGTTGACTGTGAGGGCGCGACCGCCGACCTGCTTGCCATTGAACATCTCGATGGCCTTCTTGGCTTCATCGGCGGTGCCCATGGTGACGAATGCGAAACCGCGGGATTTACCGGTCATGCGATCTTGCATGAGGGCGGCTTCCGTGACGGTTCCGGCTTGCTTGAAGAGGTCTTCAAGTTCGATTTCGAGGGTCTCAAAGGAGAGATTGCCCACGTATAGTTTGCTGTTTGACATGTGTTTGTTTCTGCAATTTGCGGAGTCTTCTGCGGGATGTTTCCGATGATCGGATTTCAAACTGCCACTGGAAGCTCGCGATTTGCACCGCTTTACTAACACAACTAGCAATCTACCAACGCCCAAAGGGGCTCTGAACTTGCGAGGTGGAGTAGAGACCTTATTTCAAGGAACGCAAGGGAAATTTTCTGCGTCTGCCCTCTGGTGACCGCAAAGCGAATGAAAACCAAGGAGGACACGGAGATCACGGTGGGAAATTTTTCTGCTCTGTGAACTCGGTGTCCTCCGTCGTTCAAAAACTGGTCGGAATAGGCATGCAGTTATTTTTCGAGCTTACGGAAAAAACGGCGGTGGTCGGCGAGGCGTTTTTCCAGATTGGCGCGAAGGTCACGGTGGGGGTCGGTGTCCGTGGCGGTCGCTGCGGCGACGCAAAGGCGGGCCATCCCGAGCGAGTCTTCGACGCTCACAAATTCCGCCGCGATGCGGTCGCCGGGGCCGCAGTTGTGGTAGTTGCCGAGTGCGACGCACATCGCAGCGGTGCGGTAGCCGTAGAGAGCGTAGGCGGTGGCTTCGCACGTGCCGCCCTGCATGAGCGCGCGCTGGTGCGGGATGCCGGCGGCTTTTGCGGCGGCTTGCAAAATGGCGGTGGCGGCGGAGTCGAAGACACTCGTGCGGTCGCCGACCCGGATGATCGGCCCCGCGCCGATTTTTACCGGGCCGCCTTTCACGCTGCTGGTCTCCAGCGAGACAATGGTGACGGATTTTGGAAGCTTGCTGCTTTTCGCCAGCTCGATTGCGCCGACGAAGCCGACCTCTTCCGCACGCGTGAAAAGCCCCCATGCGCTACACTCTGCGCCGGTGTGTTCGAGTTCGCGGAGCATCGCGACGATGGCGGTGCAGCCGATGAGATCGTCGCACGCACGCGAGCGGATGCGCCCGGCGCGGACTTCGCACGCCGGGAGATCCCACATGCGGAATGCGCCGAACTTCCGCGTGGCAGGTTTCTTCTTCAGGTAGCGATCGGGCACGCCGCCGAGAAACTCGCGCCCGACGTACGCCGGATGATCCATGTGCGCCGCGAAGGCAAGGCGGGCGGCATTTTTCCCACGCCGGTAGTGCGCGAGGAGGTTGCCGAAGCGATCCTCGGTGAGCGTGACGTGCGGGCAGTCCGTGAGCAGCGCGCGGATTTCGCGTCGCACGGCGTCCTCATGAAAAGGTGCGGTGGGTTGCGCGAGGATGCGTCGGGCGATGGCGAGGATGTGGGCGGAGTCCATGGTGCAGTTCTCAGTTCTCAGTTCTCAGTAAATCAGTATTCAGTTCTCCGCGAGTGTGAGCAGAAAGTCACCGCCGCACTGCGCCGCACCTCTTCATCCTAATTCCTATTCTTAATCCCAGCCCTGTGAAACCGCCGCGCATTCCGTTTGCAGAGTAAAATGAAGATCACGATTGGGATTAAGATTGGCCGGACGGGTGCCAGGCGCTGATCTCTCCATCCGAGACCACGCATGTTTTCCTGGAAAAAAATCCGCCACCATTTTGAGTCTGCCCTCTGCCGTCTGCTCGCGTGGTGGGTTCCTCATCTCACCCGGCAGAGCTGCATTCACCTGGCAAATGGCATCGGCAGGGTCGCATTCATGCTCGATCGCCGGGGGCGCGGGGTGGCGATGGCGAATGTGCGGTGCGCGCTCGGGGCTTCGCTCACGGACGCGCGGCGGAGCGAGATCGTCGAGGCCAGCTACCGGAATTTCGCCCGCACGATGGTGGATCTTTTCTGGTCGCCCGCGCTCGTCCGCCCGCAGAACCGGCACTGGCTGCGCTCGAAGGGATGGGAATATCTGCGCGAACGGCTGGATCGCGAGGAGCGCGGCGCGGTGCTGCTCACGCTGCATTTTGGAAATTGGGAATGGGCTTCGCTCGCCTCGTCATGGGACAGGATGCCGTGCATCGCGGTCGCCGAGACTTTCAAGAACCCGGGGCTGGATGACCTTTTCAAATCCCTCCGAGAAGTGAATGGGCAGACCATCATCCCGCAGGAAAAATCCATGCTGCGGATGCTGCGCCAGGTGAAGCGCCACGGCACGGTTGCATTTCTCGCGGATCTCACGGTGGCACCGAGCCAGGCCAGTGCAGTGATCCGGGCCTTCTCGCTGGAGATGTGCGTGAGCGTGCTGCATGGCGTGCTCGCGCTGCGTGGGAATGCGTACGTCTGCCCGGCCATTTGCATCCCGCAGCCGGACGGCGGGGCGCTGCTTCAGGCCTATCCGCCGCTGGATATTCCGGAAAATGCCACGCCCGCTTCCATTGCGCAGCTCTGCTGGGATTTCTACGAACCGATCATCCGGGCAAACCCGCATCTGTGGCTTTGGCCCTACAAGCACTTCCGCTACCGGCCGCGGGATGCCGAGGTGGAGTATCCGTTTTATGCAAATGGATGGGAGGCATTCGACCAATTGCGAGCAGAGTCTGCATCGTCGAGCGGGTTTGACATCGGCGCCCGAACCGACTCTCTTCGCAACTGATGAAACACCTTCTCAAAACATTCCTCGCCCTCACCGGGCTCGCCATCCTCTCGGGATGTGCGGGCAACCAGATCGGCGGCTCCTATTCCGTCAAAGCCCTCGCACCGCGCAATCCCGCGGCCGTCCGGGTCAAGGTCTCCACTTCCACACAGAATATCTATGTGATGGAAGGCGACCGCATGCTCATGGCCGTCCAAGGCTGCGTCGGAGCCAATGGAGCCACTGGTTCCGGCCGCTACACCATCATCGAGAAGATCAAGGAAAAGCGCCGTGCGAGCGAGCCCGATGCCGGCTATCCCATGGCTTACTGGTGCTCATGGAAGTCCGCCTATGGCTTCCACGAAGGTTTCGTCCACCCACGCCCGCGCACGCATGGCTGCATCCGCATGCACCGCGAAGCAGCCGCCCGGTTCTATGCGCTGGTCCGCATCGGCACGCCGGTAGATATCTCTTCATCGCAGCCTGAAGATTCCACCTACGGCCACTCGGTCCGCAAGCTCGACCAGTCGCGCGACCCCGATCCGCCGCGTTCCTACATGCTGTCGCAGGCGTGGTTTAAGGACCCCGCCGGCCCGCTGCTCCTCAACAACTAGCCTGTTTTAGAACTTAGTTTCCAAAGGCGTCCGCGACCTTGTGTTGCGGACGCCTTTCCTTTTTCAAAACCAACGCTACCCTTTTCCAACAATGTCCACGACCACACCAGCGCCAGTGCCCGCACCCGCCAAACGCGTCAACCTTCGCACACCAGATGTCATGGCCGCCGTGCAGTCGCAGGTCGAGTCGCACTATCGCAGCGCGGTCGTCGAGCGCATCCGCGCCAGCGGCGGCACGCTCACGGTGGACGGCGTGACCGTCCATCTCGCGAAACAGTTCGGCTTCTGCTACGGCGTCGAGCGTGCGATCGATCTCGCGTATGCGGCGCGGAAAGTTTTTGCGGATAAGCGCGTCTTCATCCTCGGGGAAATCATCCACAACCCCGAGGTGAACCGCCAGATCGCCGACATGGGCGTGGTGAACATCCTCGATGCGAAGGGCGAGGCAAACGTGGACGACATCGGCCCTGAGGATGTGGTGATCGTCCCCGCATTCGGCACCAGCGTGACCACGCTCGCGCGCCTGAAGGAACGCGGCGTGCAGATCGTGGACACGACCTGTGGCGACGTGATGAGCGTCTGGAAACGCGTGAAACAAAACGCCGCCGAGGACATGACGAGCATCATCCACGGCAAGGCTTCACACGAAGAGACCCGTGCCACCGCGAGCCGCGCGGTGCATGAGAGCAAGGGCCACTACCTCGTCGTACTCTCGCTCGATGACACCGATTTCGTCTGCGACTACATCCGCAAAGGTGGCGACCGTGCGGCATTCCTGAAGCGTTTCGATGGCGCCTACAGCCCTGGCTTTGATCCCGATAAACATCTGCGCCGCGTCGGCGTCGCAAACCAGACCACGATGATGCGCGGCGAGACCGAGGAAGTGCAGAAGCGCATCATGGCCGCCGTCCGCGACCGTGACGGAGACACGGGCGTGAAGGAAAATTACCGCTTCTTCGACACCATCTGCGGCGCGACGCAGGAGAGGCAGGACGCACTAAAGGACATGCTTCAGAAAAAAATGGATCTGCTGCTCGTCATCGGCGGCTACAACAGCTCGAATACTTCGCATCTTGCCGAGATGGGCGAGGCGCTGCTGCCCACGTATTTCATTCGGAACGCCGGCAAGCTCGAATCGCCCGACCACATCGTTCACTTTGATCAGCACGCCAGCCACGAAAAGACGACCGGGGGATGGCTGCCCGCGTCGCCTGCCACGATAGGCATCACCGCCGGCGCGAGTTGCCCGAATAACCTCATCGAGGATACGATTTTGCGGACCTTCGAGCTCTACGGCATCCCCCGCGAGCGAGTGCTGCAGTAGTCATCGGAGGGGAGCCGCACGGGAAGACATCACGCGGCGCCAGAGCCGCGAATACCCGTGAGAGATTTCATGCGGCGGCGGGCCACGCTTCGGTCCGCCCTTGCCAGCGGCATACTCTGCCCATACCACGCGGCGCATGTTCCGTATCCCCGTCTTGCTGCTGCTTGTTGCCACGATTCTCCACGCGCAGGATCCAAATGTCATCGTGTATGGTGCGACGCCTGCGGGCATCGCTGCGGCTATTGCCGCAGCAGAGGATGGCGAAAAAGTTCTACTCATCGAGCCGACGGATCGTATCGGCGGCATGATCACGTGCGGGCTTTCGCACACTGATTTCCGTACGCGAGAAGGGCTGACTGGCGCGTATCTGAAATTCACGCAGCGCGTCGAGCAGCACTACCGGGACACATTCGGCGCGGACTCGCAGCAGGCGAGCGACTGCTGGCACGGCGTCTTTGCAGAGCCAAAAGTGAACCTCGCGGTCTTCGAGAAAATGATCGCCGCGCAGCCGAATATCACGCTGTGGAAAAACCGCCGCGTCTTCGGTGCGCGACTCTCGGGCGATGCGACAGGAAGCTCGATCGGCCTCATCGCGCTGGTCGAGAACGACGGGCGTACGACGCTCACCGTGACGGCGGATTTCTATATCGATGCGACCTACGAGGGTGACCTCATCGCCGCTGCGAAAGTGCCGTATCGCGTCGGGCGCGAGGGACGTGAGGAGTTCGGTGAATCGCTCGCGCCGGAGCAAGCGGATGCTCAGGTGCAGGCATACAATTTCCGTCTCACTGCAACTCAGGATCCTGCAAATCGTGTGATGCCGAAAAAACCGAAAGGCTATCAGCGCGAGGACTTCGAAGGCGTGCTGCCGCTGTTCAAAAGCGGGAAACTGAAAACGATTTTCGGATACCCGAGCGGCTGCCTTTTCAAAGCGCAGACGCCGCCGCTGCCGAATGGAAAATACGATCTGAATGATGTCTCCAGCGGCATCGTGCGGCTCTCGCTCCCCGGCGAAAATCTCGAATGGCCCGACGGCGGCGGAGGCGCCGCGGTGCGCAGCGCGCCGGAACCGGCGGTGAAACCCGAGGTGCCGTTCTCACCGACCGGACTCGCGCAGGCGCGGCAGCGTGTCTTCGACGAACACCTGCGCTGGGATGTGGGCCTGCTCTACTTTTTGCAAAACGACGAAGCCGTGCCCGCGAAGCTCCGCGACGAGGCGCGCTCGTGGGGCTGGTGCCGCGACGAATACGACGACAACGCGCACCTCCCGCCGCAGCTCTACGTGCGCGAGGCGCGGCGGATGGAAGGCTCGTATATCTTCACTGAGAAGGATACCGACCACGCCCAGGATGATGCGCGCGCTGTGCTGCGCACCGATGCAATCGCGATGGGTGACTACGGTCCGAATTGCCACGGAACTTCGCACGAGGGCTCGCGCTTCGGAGGGAAGCACACGGGCGAATTTTACAAACAGGTGTCACCATACCAAATCCCGTACGGTGTGCTGGTGCCGAAAGTCGTCGAGAACCTGCTCGCGCCGGGGCCGGTGAGTGCCTCGCACGTCGGCTTCTGCGCGTTGCGGCTGGAGCCGATTTGGATGTCGCTCGGCGAGGCTTCGGGGCACGCGGCGCATTTGGCGCATTTTGGGCATACAACGGTGCAGCGCGTGCGAGTGCCAGAGTTGCAGGCCCGTCTGCATGCGACGGGTGCGGCGACGATTTACGTGAGCGACGTGCCGCCGGTGCACGCGGATTTTGCGATGGTGCAATGGTGGGGGACGGTCGGCGGACTGCACGGTCTCGCGCCGATGCCGGCAAAGCCCGGCCAGCGCGGAAAAAATCTCCACGGGCAATACTATGAGGCATTCCCAAATCACGCTGCGGAACTCGACCGCGTGCTCGATGATGCACTCGCGGGAAAATGGATCGCCCTCGCGGTGAAGCTCGGCATCGACGGCTCCGAGCTTCCGAAGGCCGACGGAAAAATCACTCGAGGCAACTGGCTGCGGAAGGCGTGGGCAAAAAAATGTAGCGCCGACACCCCGTCGGCATTTTGAGCGCGAACAGGTGCAAGGATGAAGAATCACGAAGCGCCCGGATCGCGAGGCTCGGACAACTTTTCTGCATCTCACCGCCGTGCCGACGGGTCGTCGGCGCTACATTTCTACATCAGCATCAGCGCCGGCGACTCGAGGAGCTTCTTGAGTTCGCCGAGGTAGTTCGCGCCGACTGCACCGTCCACGACGCGGTGGTCGGAACTGAGCGTGATGTTCATGCGCTGGCCGACGACGATGGTGTCTCCAGGGCCGACGACGGGCTTTTTCACGATCGCTCCGATGGCGAGGATGAGCGCCTGGGGCGGATTGATGATCGCGTTGAACTGGTCGATGCCATACGCGCCGAGATTCGAGACGGTGATGGTGCCGCCGGCGTATTCGTCGGGCTTCAGTTTTTTGCTGCGTGCGCGACCGGCGAGGTCCTTCACGGCTTCGCTGATTTCGCGCAGCGACTTTTTCTGCGCATCGCGGATGACGGGTGTGACGAGCCCTTCCTCGACGGCGACGGCAACGCAGAGATTCACCGACCCGTACTGGATGATGGAGTCTCCTGCGAAACTCGCATTCACCTGCGGCACTTTCTGCGCGGCGGTGACGACGGCCTTCAGCACAAAGTCGTTCACGGTGAGCTTCGCTGCGCCGGAGGCTTCGGCTGCGACGTTCGCTTCAGCGCGCATTTTCATCAGCGGCGCGGTATCCACTTCGATCGTGAGGTAGAAATGCGGGAGGTGCGTCTTGCTGGAGAGCAGACGCTCGGCGATGATGCGCCGCATGCCGCTGAGCGGGATGACGGTGTCGCCGGGGCCTGCTGGCATTGCCGGGACGACCGGGACGCTGGAGCCGCCGCCTGCAGGTGTCGCAGGCGCGTTCTCGACGTCGCGTGCGAGGATGCGTCCTCCGGGGCCGCTGCCACGCAGGGCGGAAAGATTCACGCCTTGCGATGCGGCGATCTTCTTAGCGAGCGGCGAGGCCTTCACGCGTGAGCCGGAAGTCGAGGTCGCGGCGCGCGATCCAATCGCAGGAGCGACAGCCGTCGCGGTGCCGGCCGATGCGGGCGCGGCGCTGCTGGCTGCCGCGGCAGGCTTCGCGGTGAGCGCGGGCATGGCACCATCGGCAGGTGGCTGCTCATTTTTCCCGAGCAGCAGCGCGATGGGAGTGCCGCAGGGGACTTTCTGTCCGGCGGCGACGATCAGCTTGTGGATGATGCCGTCGTCGAATGCCTCCATCTCCATCGTCGCTTTGTCGGTCTCGATCTCGGCGAGGATGTCGCCAGTAGCGACCTTGTCGCCCTCCTTTACGCGCCATTTCACGAGGGTGCCCTCGGTCATGGTGTCGGCGAGCTTCGGCATTTCGATGTATTTGGCCATGGGAAAAAATTTGGTTTGCGGTGTCCTCGCCCGCAGGCAGGAAAGCGGGAGGCATGTAGCGCGAATCGTGCGCTAGGGAAACAAAAACTCGGGCCAAATCCGCGAACGCAGCATCCTGCCGGCGCAAGGAAAATGGCTGTTCACGCGCACGAATGCGCGGTTTTCTTGGCGCTGTGAACGAACCCATCGCAGAGCCTTGCGCGCCCGAGACACCTACGATCGAAATCGAGCAGCAGGTCATGTTTTTCGATACGGACTGCGGCGGCGTGGTCCACAATCTCGCGTATCTGCGCATGATCGAGACCGCGCGCACGATGCTCGCCGAGCAGATCGGCCTCGGCATGGTGGAACTGGCGGGGAAGGGGATCTACCCGGTGCTGCTGCGCACCGAGGCGGAATATCGGCGCCCGGCAAAGCTGAGCGACCGGCTGCTCATCCGCGGCCGGATGGAACGCGTGGAGCGCGCGCGGTTCTGGTGCGAATTCGAAGTCGTGCGACCGGCGGACGACACGCTGATGGTGACCTGCCGCCAAAGTCTCGCGCTGGTGCAGATGCCCGCTGGAAAACCGCTGCGGTTGCCCGAGGAATGGGCCGTGCGTTTCGCGCACTTGCGCGGGCCGAAGTGACCGAGCCGAATGCTCAGCGCTGGAGCTGATCCTGAAGGAACTTCACGACCTGCCGGATTTTCTCGTCGGTGGTGATGCGGTCCTTCACGACCCGGTGCGCGTGCAGCACGGTGCCGTGGTCGCGTCCGCCGAATGCGTCCCCGATTTCCATCAGCGAGGACTTCGTGAGTTCGCGCGCGATGAACATCGCGATCTGCCGCGGGAAGGCGATGTTCTTCGGTCGGCGCTTGCTCGTCATGTCCGCAAAGCGCACGTCGAAGTGCTCGGCCACGCGCTTCTGGATGTTCTCGATGCTCACGCTGCGGCGTGCCTCTTCCTGAAGCAGGTCCTTCAGCAGGATCTCGACACGGTCAGGCGACGGGGCGCCGCCGCTGAGTGAGATGAATGAAGCCACACGCATGAGCGCGCCTTCGAGGCGGCGGATGTTCGTCCGGATTCGCTGTGCGAGGAAGTCGATCAGCTCCTGATCAATCTTCACGCCGAGCGTGGCAGCCTTCTTTTGCAAAATCGCGGTGCGCGTCTCCACATCGGGCATCTGCAGCTCGGCGGTCATGCCGCACTCGAAGCGCGAGACAAGACGCGGTTCGAGGTTGCCGATTTCCGAAGGCGGTCGGTCGGAACTCAGGACGATCTGCTTGTGACCGTCGAAGAGTGCGTTGAACGTGTGAAAGAATTCCTCCTGCGAGCGCTCCTTGCCGGCGAGGAACTGGATGTCGTCGATGAGCAGCACGTCCACTTGCCGGTAGCGCTTTCGGAATTTCACGATCGTGCCGTTCTGAATCGCGTCGATGAATTCATTCGTGAATTTCTCGCTCGTGACGTAGGCGACCTTCGCGCCTTTCCGCGTCGCTAGCACATGCTGGCCGATTGCCTGCATCAGGTGCGTCTTTCCGAGACCCACGCCGCCGTAGAAGAAGAGCGGGTTGTAAACCTTGCCCGGCGTCTGCCCGACGGCCACGCACGCAGCGTGCGCGAACTGATTGTTCATGCCGACCACGAATGTCTCGAACGTATTGTTCGGATTCATCCCATTCGCCAACGCCTTTTCCTCGGTTTCCACCTCGCTGACGTCCGCGCGTTGCTTCTCGCGGCGAACCTCCGGCTCGGGCATTGCGGCGACGCCGTCGCACACGAAGCGGACTTCCAGCACACCTTTCACCACGAGCAGGATCGCCGCCCGCAGGGAATCGAGGTAGTTGTCCTCGATCCAGTAGCGATAGATGTCATTCGGCACCTTCAGGGTGAGGTGCTGGCCGGTGATTTCGACAGGCTCCACGGCCTTAAACCAACGGTCGAAAATATCACCGGTTACTTCCGAACGGAGCGCGTCGGAAATCTTATCCCAGAGGGACTTGAGTAGGGTAAGGTCAGGCTTTTTATCCACAGGCAGTCAGAGGTCCGAATATTTAGAGAATTGCTGCAGTTGGCAGCGCAAATGTCACCGATTGCGACGAGTTTGCCGCGGTTTTCTGTTCCACGAAAAATGAAACAGAATTGCATTTCGAGTCCGCAAGTCGCTTATGGGGAGCGATTTCCAGTTGCGGGTGACGTGGAACGCTGATGTTTGCTTTTTTCCAGCACTGTTCTCCTCCGACTTTCAGTGACGAAGTCGTTACGGAATTTTTTGGGCTGAAAATGATGAAGTTACTCACAAGTTATTCACACCGCGCTCGCTCTCGTCCGCAGGTGCGGTCGGAGTCTGAAAACCATGCTCACTTCTGCCAAGATTTTTCCGCGAAAATGGCGAACATTTTTACGCAGAAAAGTCTTGCTGTGCCCGATTCGCCGGAAGTTCGCAGGGGCGCAGCCTGATTGTGACGTAAAGAAGACGTATTCATGCGGGTTCCAAGGCAAGCGCGAAGTGCTGAAAATACAGCATGGCTCTGGAAGCTTGTATTCATCGGGCTTCCAGGGCGGTGCTGTTTTTGGTGCGGAAGCAGAGCGCGATGGAGAATGTGACGAGCGTGCCGAAGAAAATCCACCAGGGGAACTCGAGTGTCGGCATCCCTTCCGGACGTGGCAGCCCCTTTCCTCCGAACAGCGCGGCGACCGCGCCGTCGAGCCCGCTCAGATACATCACGGCGAGGAAGCCTGCGGCCATCGCGATCCGGTTTCCCGTCTCGCTGCCGCGGCTACGGGTGAAGAGGCCGACGAGAAAGATACCGAGCAGCGAACCGTACGTGTAGCCGAAGATGCCGAGGATGATCGGGATGATGCGCAGCTTCGGATTCATCGCCGTGACCCACGCCGTCGCCAGCCCGACCGAGATAAGCAGCAGTGCGAAGAGCAGTGTGCCGAATCGGAACACGCGGATGCGGCCGGCGTCGGTATTCGGCTCGCCGAACCACCGGAAGTGGAAGTCTCGGACGTAGGAGGTCGCGAGGGAATTCAGCGCGGTGCTCAGCGAGCCCATCGTCGTGGCGAGCACGCCCGCGAGCACGAGGCCGCGCAGTCCGCCGGGCATCGCGGTGAGGATGAAATGCGGGAAGGCCTTGTTTGCGATGACCGCGCCTGCCGCATTGCGCGGAATGGTGGGGTCCGTCGTGCCTCCATAGTACACGGCGAGCAGGATGCCGATGCTGAGCACGCAAATCTGAATCGGAATATCCACGAGCCCGCTCACGATCGTCGCGAATGCACTCTGGTTTTTGTTCTTCGCCGTGAGCATCCGCTGCACCATGTCCTGGTCGGTGCCGTGCGTCGCAAGGGTCACAAATGTGGAGCCGAGGAATGCGGCCCACAGCGTGTATTCCTGCTCCAGAACGTGCTTCACATTTCCCCAGAATCCGAGGCCCACCTGCGTGCCGGTGTCGAAGATTTTCGCGCCGAAAAGGTGCGGCGATGCGGCATCCCATCCGCCGACTCCGCCGATGAGGTGATGCAGCGAAAAGGCGAGCGCGCAAATGAGCACGACGATCTGCAGCACGTCCGTCCAGATCACCGCGCGGATGCCGCCGATGGTCGTATAAATTGCCGTGGCCACCGCGACGAAGACCAGCGCCCCGCCGGTGATCCAGAATTCCCGCACCGGCGACGCCGCATCGTGGGGATGTGCGAGATTCCAGATCATCACGAGCACGACCGTGGGCACCCACAGCCGTGCGCCGCTCGCGAGCAGGCGCGTGACGAGGAATACCGCCGACGCCGCACGCCGGGTCTGCGGCCCGAAGCGCGTCTCCAGAAACTCGTAAATGCTCACCACATTGTGCCGGTAAAATGCCGGGATGAAGACCGCGCTCACGATCACCCGCGCAAGCAGATACCCGATGATGAGCTGGATGTAGGTGAAATCCCGCAGCGCGAATCCTTCGCCCGGTGTGCCGAAAAAAGTGCCTGCGGAGATCTCCGCCGCAAGGATGCTGGCGAGCACGGCCCACCACGCGATCTGCCGATTGCCCAGCGCGAAGCCCTCGACGGATTTTTCCCCACGGCTCATCCAAAGCCCAATCCCGATGACGAGCGCGAAGTAGGCGGCGATGACGACGGCATCGAGGAGGAGGGCAGTGGTCATTGGGTGGAAGATGGGCGGCGGTGTGGAGTGCTCAGTTGTAGCGTAGCTCTCCAGAGCTGCGCGGCGGGTTGGAAAGGTGGCGGGACGGAGCAGGGAAATCGCCAAGCGCCGGATGTGCCCGCAACACTCCCACACTCCATCCTTTCACCCCGCCGGCGCAGCTCTGGAGAGCTACCCTACGCAGCGCCATCATGCCCGCGAAGGATCGACGACTGCGGCGGCGATCGCCCTTTGCAGCACCTTGGAATTGCGCCCGCTCGTGTCGTATTTTTTCCGGCGCTCGGGCGGAAGTTCGTCGGGTGACACCTCGGTGTAGCCGCCCTTTTGCTGGAAATAATTAAATGCCTGCGTCGAGAGCGCGAAGATGTGCTTCGAGCCGCGTTGCGCTGCGAGTTGCTCGGCAAATGCCATGAGCTTGCGCCCGTAGCCCTGGCCTTCGTGGCTCTTCGCGACGTAGAGGCAGGCGAGTTCGGATTTCAGCGCCTCGGGGTAGTGATGCACGGCGACGCACGCGACGAGTTGGCGATCGATCTCCAGTACCCAATAGTCATCGAGCTGCGCGATCAGATCGGCGCGCGTGCGCTTCACAAGTTCCGCGTGCTCGACCGACGAGCGGATGAGGATGAGCAGCGCCCGCACGTCCTTTTTGAAAACGCGCCGGATCTGCTGGTAGTCGTTGCTGTAAATCATCGTGCCCACGCCCTCGGGGCTGAACACCTCGGCGAGCAGCGCTTCGTCCACGTTGCCATTCAGAAGATGCACGCGGGGAATCCCGTTGCGGCACGCGCGCGCGCCGTGTTCGAGCTTGGAAAGTGAGATCACGTCCACTTGGCCGCGGCGTTTCTTCACAAGGTCCTCGGCCTCGGAAATGCTGAGCTGGCGAACGAGTTCGCCATTCGCCATGACCGCGTCGCGCGCGCCGAGGTAAATGATCTTCATGGCCTGCAGCGCCTCCGCGATTTCCACCGCGATGGCGTCGCTGTTCACGCGGAACGTTCGCCCTTCCCCGTCGAATCCGATCGGCGGCACGACGGGGATCACGCCTTCGTTCAGCAAAAGGTGGAGGAGCTTCGTGTCCACGCGCTCGACTTTTCCCGTATGCAGAAAATCCACGCCGCCCAGAATTCCCGCCGGGTGAGCGATGACCACATTCGCATATGCCGCCCGCAGATCGACGCTGGTGAGGCCCTGCATGATTTCGTTCATGAGCGTCGTCGCCGCATCGAGCGAGACCTGCAGCGTCGCTTCATCCGTGATGCCCGTGCCGTCGCTGTTGCTCGTCTTCACGCCGCGCGCCGTCGCGAGCTTTTCGATTTGGAAGGCCGCCCCATGCACCACGATCACCTTCACGCTCAGCGAGCGCAGCACGGCGAGATCGAGCAGGATGTTGCCAAAATTCGGCGACGCCGCGATCTCGCCATCCACTGCGATCACGAAGATTTTTTCCCGGAATCGCGGGACGTAGGTGAGTATGCCTCTCAGGTCGGAAACTTTCATCAAAGACCCGCGACTTGTGCGCCTTGCCGCGCCGCGTGTGAAGTCAGAAGTCAGTGGTTCCGGAAAGTTCCCTTTCCCGGTGACCCTGCTCACATGGAACCGCTAAGGTCGCGAAGGGCGAAGTGGCGCAAGCTGCCGTCACAAATGTCGGATCAAAGTCTGTCCTGATTATTGCGAATGTGATTGTGAGCCCTGTTTTTCTTCGCGCCCTTCGCGGTTCCAACTGCACGCTTCCGCTTGCCGCAGCGCATTCTGCGTTGTCACGCTTGCCATCCCCCGCCGCTCCGTGCGTCCCTTCGCCGGTGCAAGAATCGAAATGGTGGCGCGAGTACGCCGAACTCATCGCACTCTTCTTCATCCACGGGATGGCGATGGGCATGTGGTTCGTGCCGCTCGGCTCCGTGCTCGATGGGAATGGCTACACCGACGTCCACATCCTCGGCGCAGCCGTCAGCGTGAAGGCGCTCGCCTTTGCCACCAGCGGCATCGCGGCATTCATCTCGCCGCTCATCTTCGGCGCGATTGCCGACCAGCGCATGGCACCCGTGAAGTTGTTCCGCTGGCTCGCGCTTGCCACCGGTTGCGCGATGTTCGCCGCGAGCACCGCGATCAAATTCCACGCGCCTCCGCTCGCCGTGCTCGCGCTCATCCAGCTTCACGCGCTTTTTTCCACGCCCACTTGGAGCATCTCGACCACGATCGTCTTCTCGCGACTCGGCGATGCGCGGCGGCAGTTCGGCCCCATCCGCGCGATGGCCACCGTCGGCTGGGTGCTCGGCTGCATCATCGTCTCCGCGCTGAATGCCGACCGCACCGCGCTCGCCGGCTACTGCGGCACCGTCGCGTGGATGCTCGTGCTGGCGTTCGCTTTCACCCTGCCCGCCGTCCCGCCCGCCGCGCCTGCGGAGCGCCTCACCTGGAAACAGCGCCTCGGCCTCGACGCCCTTTCGCTCCTTCGCAATCGCGACCACCGCGTCGTCTTCATCGCCGCCGCGCTCTACAATATCCCGCTCGCCGCCTACTACCCCTACTCGCCCACGCACCTCGCGCAGGTCGGCCTCACGCACACCACCGCGTGGATGACACTCGGCCAGGTTACCGAAGTCATCGCCATGTTCAGCCTCGCCGGAGTGCTCACGCGCTGGCGGCTGAAGCCGATTTTTCTCACCGGCATCGGCTTCGGAGTGCTGCGCTACGCACTCTGCGCATTCGATGGGAAATGGCCCCTCCTCGCCGGCATCACCATGCACGGCTTCGCCTTCGCGCTCTTCTTCATCACCGTGCAAATCTACCTCGAACAGCGCATCGAGGCCCGCTGGCGCGCGCGTGCACAGGCGCTCTTCATCCTCATGTATTCCGGCTTCGGCAACACCCTCGGCTACCTCGGCTGCGGCTGGTGGTTCCGCGCGAGCACCGAGCCAAAGACCACACAGTTGCCGATCTTCCTCGATCCGATTTCCGGCTGGCTGTTCAGCATCAGCGTCGAGTTAAAGACCACGCACTGGCCGCAATTCTGGGGCGGCCTTTCTATCTCGGTCGCCGCCGTCTTCATCCTGTTCGCCGTAGCCTACAAGGGGCGTGGCTCGGTGGAAAAAGTCACCGCAGCGTGAAGCTCACGCCGCCACCACATCCACGTGGGCGGCATAGCCGAGCCGGTCGAGGAGCTGCTCGCAATCCTCCCACGCCAGCCCAAAGCCGCCCGCATCGGCCAGACCGAGACGGCTGACGACGGTGCGAAGTGCCTCCATGGGGCGTTCGGCAAATTCACCCTCCATCATCGCCTGCTCGGCCCAGTTCACGAGTTCGGCCAGCGTGATCTCGTGGTGGAGATATGCCGCGATCTTGTCGGCAACTGTCTGTCTCGTGATCGTCATCGCGGGTTCACGCTGCCGTCAGTTCCCGCACATGCGAGATGTCGCGAGAGGAAACTGGCCGCAGTTGCGAGCTTTCGACCGTCGCGACGGCCACCGTGTGTCCGTCCAGAGTCATGAATTCCACCTCGTAGGCGGCTCCGTCCTTATGGATATGCACCACCGTGCCGACATCTCCCGCTTCGAGTTTTTCGGCAGGAAGATCGGTCGTCAGCACCACGCGGTCATGCTCTTTGATCGGGTTCATCTTCCGCGTCTCAGGCGGCGACCGGCTCGTGCTTCAAGACCAGCAACTCATCCCGCTTGATCTCCGTGAGCGCAAATGTGCGGCCTCCCGGGTCAAGGAACTCGACTTCAAAATCGTTTGGTGAAAACACCTCGACGACAGTTCCCACATGGCCGCTCACCAGGCCATCTGCCGGTTTGTCCACGAGCAGTGCCACCACATCCAGAAGTTTCACAGGTTCGTTTCGCATGATGAATTTCATAGCACGTAACAGGTGATGAGGCGAGGCGCAGTTTCACCGGGCCGCACATTCCAGACGCTTCGTACCCGTGCTTCGTGCGGACCTTTGGTGAGCGGAAAATCCAAGACATACCGTTGTCCAAACGGGGTGTTTCTGCCCGGCACGCAATCGTGGCAGAGGGAGGCCGCCAGAAGCATCGTGCGAAGCCAGTCCGCATCGTCCTGATCGATCCCGAGTGCCGCTGTGAAGACGCGGGCCTTGTGCTTGCCTTCCTCGTGCGCGGCATCAAGCGAGTAATCGCGGAGCTTCGCGATGTCCACGATGGCTTGTTCGGCGTTCGGGAGCTTCATGGCGTCGCGTCTTGGATGAAGGCGGTTTCCGTGGGCGTCAAGCAGAGGCGACGCAGCCGGTCAATGCAGGCAAATACGCGGACTCAGTTGCCCGCCTTCGCTTCACTAATCTTCGCCTGAATTCTCGGCGCATCCACCTCGCTCGCGCGGAACCATTCCATCCCCTCCTTCATGCGATCCGCGAAAAATGTGAACGGTGCCCAGCCATGCCCGCCTTTGTAGCTTCTGAGGACGGTCGAGGCTCCGAGCTTGGTGAGGAACGCCGCCGCGAACTCCGACTCCGCGTAAGGACAAACCGCATCTTCCGGCGAGTGCCAAAAGTAATAGCGTTTGCCTTTGGCATTGCGCGGATGTGCGAACCACAGGGGCTGAAACCGCGACATGGCGACGAATGAGCCGCGGATTTTCGGGTTTTCAAAAGACGTATTGAACAGGACGTGGCCGCTCGACGACCAGCCGAGCGTAAAAACCCACCCATCATGAATCTTGTAGCTCTTACCGACGTCACCAATCACTGCATCCACAAAGGCCTCGGTATTGAATTTCGCATCCTTCACTGGAAACGACTTGCTCGGCCAGACGGTGCTGGACGCATCCTGCTTGCCCCAGACCGGCGCCACCAGTTCCGCCACGATGAAGTCCTTCGGAGTGCCTTGGGCCGTGATGACGTTGGCGCAGAATGGCAGGAAATCCGCACCGCCCGACCCGCCGGGTAACACGAGGAGTAAGGCGTACTCTTTCGGTGTTTCCGACGCCGGCGTCTGATGGTGAATCAAGAAATACCGTTTCTTGGGATCCTTTCCCACCATGCGTTCTTCAGCCGTGACGGACGGATCCAAATCCTGAGCCCTCGCTGGGGATCCGAGGATGAAATTTGCGGCGAAGATGATGCTCAGAATTGTTTTCATGACGTTCACTTTGACCGCGCTGAAATAGCATTCACACCACCTCACCCACGAGGTCATACACCTGCGTGCCGGTGATGCGGACGTTCACGAATTCTCCGACGGGCGCGGGCTTTTTCAGCAGGATGCGGCCGTCAATGTCCGGCGCGTCGGTCTCGCCGCGGGCGATGAGGGGCTGGTCCGTGAGAGCGCGGATCGTCTTCCCGATTTGCGCGCGGCTGATCTCGGACGCGATTTTCTGCTGGAGCTTCATCGCCTTCTTGAAGCGCGCCTGCTTCACCTTCGCCGGGAGCTGACCTTCCATTTTCGCGGCGCGCGAACCTTCCTCCTGCGAGTAGGTGAAGACGCCGAGGCGCTCGAACCGCGTGCGCGCGATGAAGTCGAGGAGGTATTCGAATTCCTCCTCCGTCTCGCCGGGGAAGCCGACGATGAACGTCGTGCGAATCGCGATGCCGGGGATGCCGGCGCGGATGCGCGTGATGAGATTCTCGATGTGCTCGCTGCTCGTCTCGCGCTTCATGATTTCGAGCATGCGCGGGTGGATGTGTTGCAGCGGCATGTCCACGTAGCGCGCGACGTGTTTGCACGCGGCGATGCACGCGATGAGTTCGTCGCTCCAATGCGCGGGGTGCGTGTAGAGCAGGCGGATCCAGAACTCGCCCGGAATCTTGTCCAGCTCATGCAGCAAATGCACGAGCGTGACGCCGCGCGAAGGGTCCACCTTCTGCCGCGGCCCCGCCTTTTCCTCCCACAGGTCCATGCCGTAATACGTCGTGTCCTGGCTGATCAAATTGATCTCCTTCACGCCCTCCGCGACGAGCCCGCGCACTTCGGCGACGACACTCTCGATGGTGCGCGAACGGTGCCGCCCGCGCATCTGCGGGATGACGCAGAAGCTGCACGGGTGATTGCACCCCTCGGCGATTTTCGTGTACGCCGTGTGCGCCGGCGTGAGCCGCACGCGCGGCGTGTCCCAGTCGGGAATGTAGGTCGGCTTGCGCGAGACGAGGTTCAGCGGCTGCCACTCTTCGTCGAGGAGGACGTTTGCGTTGGTGACTGGTGACTGGTGACTGGTGACTGGTACGCCGCTCTTTTTCTGAGCACTGGGCACTGAGGACTGAGCACTTTTCCCCGCATCGCGCCCAAGCACTTGCTCAATGATCCCGCCGACATCCTTCACCTGATCGAGCCCGATGAACGCATCCACCTCGCCCTTGAATTCCCCCGCGAGATCATTGCTGAACCGCTGGCTCATGCAGCCCGCGACGATCAGCTTTTGCCCCGCGCGTTTCCGCTTCAGCCCCTTCGCCTGATGCGCGTCGAGGATCGCCTCAATGCTTTCCTCCTTCGCGGAATCAATGAACGCGCAGGTGTTCACAATGAGCACATCCGCCTGATCCGCGTCGTTCGTGATTTGCATCCCGTGCGCGAGCACGTCGCCGAGCATGATCTCCGCATCCACGAGGTTCTTCGCGCAGCCGAGTGAGATCATTCCGACCTTCGGAATGTGGCGGACCGCCTTCTGGGCGGGTGAGGTCTTGGCGCGTGTGGTCATGGAAAAGGACACGCAGCATACACGACGAGCGCTTTTCCGCCAGAGGTGCCGTTCGGCTTTCAAGCGTGCTCCAGAGAGCACGACCGCGGGGCTGCTGCCAACGCCTACTTAAACATCGCGTTCGCCCGGTCGCCGCCGCTCAGCACGTACGCGACGAGGTCGAGGATTTCTTCCTTCTTCAGCATCGTGAGCAGCATCGGCGGCATCGGCGAAATCTTGCTCGGCTCGATGCTCTTCACGAGCTTGCGGTCCACAGCGGTCTGCTGGTTCGGCTGCGAGGGATCGGTGCAGATCATCACGTTGTCGCCATTGAGGTTCACGATGGTGCCGATGACCTGCGTGCCGTCGTTCTTCGTCACCACGCTCGGGACGAACTGCTCGTTGATGACCTTGCTCGGGTTGATGATGTTATCGAGCAGGTCGCTCGGGCTGTAGCGGCCGCCGGCCTGCGTGAGGTCGGGGCCGGTCATGCCGCCCTCGTTGCCGTAGCGGTGGCAGGTGAAGCATGCGGCGGCGCCGAACATCTTGCGGCCATTGTCGAAGCTGCGGCCTTTCATCCCGGTCTTCGTCGCGGCGCTGAGTTCTTCGAGCGTCCAGTTCGTCGGCGTGCGGCCGGCAAACATCGCGCCGAGTGCTTCGATGGCGGTTTTGTGCTCGGGTGCTTTTGCAATGAGCGCGGCGAGCTGCGTCTTCTCGGCGTCGGTGAAAGTCGCGAGCGCATCGGTGCGGATGAACTCGATGAACTTCTCGAAGCTCGCGCCGCCCTTGAAGTTTGCGGCTTTCAAAAACCACTCGAGCTGCGCGGTGCGAGTCTCTTTCGTCCAGCCGGTTTTCACTGCGCGGAGGCTGCGGGCGTACTCGATCTGCTCCTCCTGCGTGGCGGCGTCGGCGAGGAGCTTCATGCCTTTCGAGGCGAGCGTGGGGCTTTGCAGATACGCGAGCGTCTCGCAGAGCAGCCAGTTTTCGTCGAAGCCCTTCGCGGGGAAAAGCGGATCGAGCTTCGCGATGAGCTGCTGGCGCGTGGCCTCGTCGCAGCCGTCAAAGCGGTTCAGCACGATCTCGATCGTGCGGAGCGCGGTGAGTTGAGCGTCGTCCGTGAGCCTTGTGATGGGTAGGTTCAGCAGCGCATCGAGCAGCTTGCCCCGCATGGTGGTATCCACAGGAGCAGTGTCGGGCTTACGATGTTGCGGGCAGACACCGGCAGCACGGGCGAGGGCCATCAGCGCCTCGGGGAACTTGCTGGCCAGCGCCTTGTCGGCCCAGGTGGCGAAGGGTTGATGCTCGATGGCCGTGCGCGCGGCCCAGCGGATGTTGCGATCCTTGTCAGCGAGATGCGGCCACGCGGTCTCGACGGCCTTCGGATCCTGCTTGCCGTGGAAGGCTTCGAGCTGATGACGCAAACGAGCGGGCGCTCCAGCAATCACGGACTCAGCGTTTGCTGATGGCAACAATTTCACCGTTGTGTCCTCACTCCCCGTGTAGGTCACACGATACAGCCCCGACTGCACGCGGCGTCCGCCGATGGTGAAATACATCGCACCGTCCTGCGGGTGGATGATCGCATCGGTGAGCGGCAGCGGCATTCCGCTCACGAATTCCTCCCTCACCGCCTTGTAAGTCGCACCGTCGGGCGTGAGGTGGATCGCATACATTTTGCCCCAGCTCCAATCGAGCGAGAACAGCGCCTCCTGATATTTCGCGGGAAATTTTGCGCCGTAGCCGAAGGTCACGCCGGTGGGCGAGCCGGGGCCGATATTGAGCACCGGCGGCAGATTGTCCGGGTAAAATTCAGGCCGCTTGCCCGCGCCGTTGCGCCAGCCGAACTCCGAGCCGCTCACGACGTGGCAGATGCGCGTGGGGCGATACCACGAGGTGTTGAAGTCATACTCCATGTCCGCGTCGTAGGTGAACAGCTCGCCGTCGCGGTTCACCGCCGCGTCGAAGATGTTGCGGAAGCCCGTCGCGAACAGCTCGAAGTTTTTCCCATCCGGCGACACGCGGTAGATTTTTCCGCCGGGGCCCATCACATCGCGCATGAAGCCGCGGCCATCGGGCAGGCGCGGCAGCAGATGATCCTCGCCCCACACCGCGGGTACCTGCGAATTCGCCACGGTCTCGGTGGCCTTCGTGCCGTTGCCGCAGATGAGATAGAGCGCCTTGCCGTCCGGCGTCGGGACGACGGCATGCACGCCGTGATCGCCCTTCGCATCCATCGCGCGCAGAAGTTCCACTTTGTCGAGCGAGTCGTCGCCCTTGCTCGACGTGATGCGGTAAAGGCCGCTCGGGATCTTGTTCTCGTAGTCGTTCACGCCGACGTAGAGCGCGCCGAATGCGAACGCCATGCCGTTCACCGCGCGGATGTCCGTCGCGAGCTTCTCGATATTTTTCGGATCGAGCGGCTGCCCCGGCGCGGGCGGCGCGAAGCGATACAGCCCGCCGTATTGATCGCTCGCGAGGATGCGCCCCTTGTCATCCGCGCAGAGATTCACCCACGAGCCCTGCTCGACTCCCGGCACCGAGTAGAGCAGCTCGACCTTGAAGTCCTTCGCGACCTTGATGCGCTCGATCGGCGTGGCCTTGTTCTCACCGATGGCCGGGCCGACTTCGGCTTGGCGTTTCGGTTTTTCTTTCGGAGCTTTTTCCGGAGCCTGTGCATCCGCGACTGCGTGCAATGTGGCGACGACGCTGAGGCCGAGGAATAGGCGGGTAAATGTGGAGAGGTGCATGGGTTGTGGGTTTGGAAAAGTTGGGGTTGGGCGGAATGAGGAGTTTCAGCGTGGAGCCGGCGACGTCACGCTGATTTTCAAATTGCGGATGACACCTTTGAAGGGCGTTTTGCCGTCGTAGTCGTCCACAGTCACCTTGTCATCGTGGCCGACGCAAAAAGATTCCGCAGGCTGACGTTCCAGCAGTCCGGTAGCCTTTCCGGTCCCCACCGGCTTCCCATCCTGTGTGAGCGACATCGTGCCGTCGGCGGCGATGCGTGCCTCGATGGTCGTCTTCGCGCCGATCATCGCGGGTGAGGTGATGCGCGTGACGCCGTCCTTCGAGCGCCGAAGCGCGAAAACCGCATGACCGTCCTTGAGGTAGAGCGTGTAGCCGAGGCCTGCGCCGCCGTGCGCGATGATCACGCCGTCGCGCGCCTGCGTCTCTACTTCGCAAGAAATGGCGATCGGTCTGCCCGCGACCTGCGGAGCCTGTGCGCCACTGAGGGAGTCACCGAGCTTCAGATTTTCAAGCGAAGCGCCGGGTGTGCTTTCGGGCACCGCCGTCTTTGCGTTCTTTTTGGGCGCGCCTTTTTTCGCGCCGTCCTCGGTGGGGTAAAGAGTCACTGGATTTTCCACCTTACCTGGCTCGCGGACTTCGGGGCCGGGTTTTCCGTCACCGAGTTCGGCAGCCATTTTCACCGCAAGCGCCCGTAGTCGCGCGACGACTTCGGGATTCGCTGCGGCCACGTCCGTCTGTTCACCGATTTCCTTGTCGAGATTGTAGAGCCGCGGCTTGTCGAGCGACGCGGGAACCGCAGCGCCAGCCTTGCCCATGCCCTCGCTCTGCGCGGCGATGGCGAGTTTCCACGGGCCGACGCGCACGGCTTGCAGCTTGTAGCTGGAGTAATAGTAGCGCGCCTCGTGCGGCGATTCCTTCGTCGTGCCGAGCAGCAGCGGCAGGATGTCCTTGCCATCAATCTTGTTGTCCGTCGGCACCGTGCCGCCGCCGAGTTTCACGAAGGTCGGCAGGAAATCGATGTTGCCGGAGATCGCATCACACACGCTGCCGGCCGCAATCTTTCCCGGCCACCATGCGAGCGTGGGCTCGCGCACGCCGCCTTCCCACGTGCTGCCTTTGCCACCGCGGAGCGGGCCCGCAGTGCCGCCGTCGGTGCCCTTGGTGAGCCACGGGCCGTTGTCGCTGGAAAACATCACCAGCGTGTTTTCCGAGAGCTTGAGTTCGCGCAACGTGTCGAGCACGCGGCCCACGCTCCAGTCCACTTCCTCCACCCAATCACCGAAGCGCCCGTTCTGCGACTTGCCGCGGAATTTCGCTCCAGGATGAATCGGCGTATGCACCGCATTGTGCGGCAAGTAGAGGAAGAACGGCTTCGTCTTGTTCTCCGCGATGAATTTCACCGCCTCGTCCGTATAGCGCGCGGTGATGCCGTCCTCGTCATCGTCCGTCAGCAACTCCTGCACCTTTTCATCGCGCACGAGCGGGACGACGCGCACGCCGTTCACCTTCTGCGCCTTCAGCATGTCGTTTGAATACGGGATGCCAAAATAATGATCGAACCCGTGCCGCGTCGGCAGGAAAACGGGCTGGTCGCCGAGGTGCCACTTCCCGATGCACATCGTCGCGTATCCCTGCGCGCGCATGAGTTCCGCGACCGTGTGCTCCTTGCTCGAAATCCCCGTCGGCGAACCAGGAAAAAGCACTCCCGGCAGCGACACGCGCTGCCCGTAGCACCCCGTGATCACCTGCGCGCGCGACACCGAGCACACTGGCGCGGCGTAAAACGAAGTGAGCTTCATGCCCTCCTTCGCCATGCGATCCAGATTCGGCGTGCGGTTCTTCGTCGAGCCAAATGGCCCGATGTCGCCATAGCCCATGTCGTCTATGAAAATGAGGACGACGTTAGGTCTCTTCGGTGCATCAGCGGCGACGCAGGTGGTGAGCGTCAAGCGCGCGATGACTGAAAACGTGATCGCACGCAGCAAAAGTTTCGACGCATGGCGGAAGAGTGAATCGAGGAGGCGCATGAGGGATGGGGTTCGGTGACTAATGGGATGCTAGCGACGCTGAGTGGACTACTTCGCTGTGTTCTTTGCCGCCTTCGGTTTGGCGTCGCGCATCGGCCAGTTCGGATCGTCGGTGTGCGCGGACTTCATGAGTGACTCGGCCTTCGTGACAAGGTCCGGCTTTTCCGCAGCGAGGTTCTTGGATTCGGCGGAGTCGGTCGTGAGATCGTAGATTTCGATGGGCTTCGACGGGCCGTTGCGGACGGCTTTCCAATCGGCCCAACGCACGGCTTGCAGTGATGCGCCTTCGTGCAGTTCCCAGTAAAAGTATTCGCGCTTCGGTGCGGGGCCGCCTTTGAGGAATGGCACAAGCGAGAGGCCGTCAATGCGCGCACTGGCGGGGATTTTCGCGCCAGTAAGTTCGGCGCAGGTCGGCAGGAAATCCCAGAACGCCCACGGCTCGTCGCTCACGCGGCCCGCGGGGACGGTGCCGGGCCAGCGGATGAGGCCGGCATTGCGCAGGCCGCCCTCGTAGAGTTCGCGCTTGAAGCCGCGCAGTCCGTTCGCGGCCTGGTCGAAGCGTTTGCCGAGCGCGGAGTTCGGCGGGAAGGACGAGCCGTTGTCGCCGGTCACGATCACGAGCGTCTTCTCGTCGAGCTTGAGCTCCTTCAGCAGCGCGAGGATGCGGCCCACATCGGTGTCGAGGCGCGTGACCATCGCGGCGTAATTTTTCTCCTGCTCGCTCCACGGCCTGTCCTTGTAGATGCCCTGGTCGTTGATCTGAAACGTGCCGTGCGGGAGCGTGATCGAGTAGTAGAGGAAGAACGGACGCGCCTTGTTTTCGCGCACGAATTTCAGCGTCTCATCCGCGATCAGATCCTGCGCGTAGATGGCACCCTTGCCCTCCACTTTCTCGTTGCCGTCGTTGCCCGGCAGCTCGAAGCGCTTGTCGTCGTTGTAGAGGAACGTCGGGAAATACGAGTGCGCGTGGCGCTGGCAATTGTAGCCGAAAAAGTGATCGAACCCGAGCTTCAGCGGACTGCCCGTCGTGTCGAACATCCCCATGCCCCACTTGCCCATGCAGCCCGTCGCGTAGCCCGCGCTTTTCAAAAGCTGCGCGACGGTGAACGTGCCCGCCGGCAGCGGCATCTGCCCCTCCTTGCCGATCTCGCGATTGGCGCGAATCGGCGAGTGGCCGGTGTGCTGCCCGATCAGCAGCGAGGTGCGCGACGGCGCGCAGACCGTGGTGCCGCAATACGCCTGCGTCGTGCGAGTGCCTTCGCGCGCCATGCGATCGAGGACCGGCGTCTGGATGAGCTTCTGCCCGTAGCAGCCGACATCGCCCTGCGCGAGATCGTCGCTGAGGACGAAGATGATGTTGGGCTTTTCAACGGCGAGCGCTTCGGCGCGCAGCGCGACTGCTAAGAGTAGCGCGAGGAGTGGCAGCGTGAGCTTCATGGCGTGTGTGGTTTGGAAAAATCGAAAATGGCCGGCTGCCCGTTCGCCGGTGTGAATGTGAGCGATTGCACGGCGAGTTCCTCGCATTCCTTCGCCGGTGTGATGCGCAAGTGCTGCAGGCGACCCTTCACGGGCAGCTCGACTTTCACCTCGCGCCATTCCGTGGATGCGGGCCAGTCGAAGGTCGCGACATTCGCCTCGGCGAAATCCTTCTCCGTCTTCGTGCGCCACGTCATCGTGGCTTTGCCGCCCTGCTTTGCGCGCACGCGCAGCGTCGCAGTCACCGGGCCGGGGATGTCGAGCGCGGCGTGCGTGAGGAAAGCGCGCGCGTTCTTTGTGGCAGCGGTATCGTGTGTGATTGCGAGCCCGCCGTCTTTCACAGCGAGCGTGCCGTTGCGTGCGAGCCAGCCCTGCACGCTGCCCTCGGGCTCACCTTTCTTGCGCGCCTTCAGAGTGGCTTCGACTTTCGGGATGAGATCGTGCTCGGCGAAAAGTCCCTCGTGATGTTCGTCGAACGTCGTCGGCAGGCCGGGCGGCTTCAGAGTCGCGGCCCACGACTTCAGTTTCGTTTCGAGGCGCGCGGCGATGTCGGGGTGCTGTTTGATAAGATTGCGCGCGATGTTTTCGCCGTCGGGCTTCGTGATGTCGAAGAGCAGCCGCTCGCGATCTCCGAGCGCGATCAATTTGTAGGGCATCTCCAGCACCGCGGCCTGCGAGCCCCAACGCCAGAAGAGCGACTCATGCGGTGCGCCCTTTTTCTCGCCAGTGACAAATGGAATGAGGTTCACGCCGTCGAGCTTGTCGTCGTGCGGCTGCCCGGCGAGCGCGACTGCGGTGGCGGCGACATCGAGATTGATCACCGGCTGATCGTAGGTCGCGCCAGCGGGCAGAGTGCCCGGCCACGCCGCGACGAATGGTGTGCGAATGCCGCCTTCGCTCAGCATTCCCTTCTGCCCGATCATCGGGAGATTCAGCGAGCCGTTCCACGCGTTGCCGAGCGGCGCGCCGTTGTCGCTGATGAAAAAGATGAGCGTGTCCCTTTCCACGCCCATCTCGCGCAGCTTCGCGCGAATGCGACCGAGGCCGTCATCCATGCCCGCGATCATCGCCAGCGCCTGGCGGCGTGGCAGCGGGAGATTTTCCGGCGTCTTGGAAAACCAGGGCTCGGGTGACTCCAGCGGCACATGCGGCGCATACCACGCAAGATAGAGGAACCATGGCTGCTCCGGCTTCGCGGCGCGACGATCGAGAAATGAAAGCGCAGCCTCCGTCTGCACGACGACGCGGAAGCGCGTGTCCGTCACGAGGTGCGGTGCATCGGCGAAAGGCTTTCCCTTCAAATCATGCGACGCGAAGAACTGCCGCATCTCGCCGCGCCAGTATTCGTCGAAGCCCTGTTTGTGCGGCATGTGCTCGGGGATCACGCGCATCGTGCGGCCTTGGCCAGCGGCTTTCGCTCCGATGTCGAGATGCCACTTGCCGACCATGCCGGTGGCGTAGCCCGCAGGTTTCAATCGCTCGGCGATGGTCAATTCCTCCAGCGGCAGCGGCCCCTTTGTGTTGTCCTCCACACCGAAGCGCTGCTGATACCGCCCCGTGATCACTCCCGCGCGCGAAGGCACACACTGCGGCGCACTCACATATCCACGGGCAAAACGCACGCCGTCACGCGTGAGCTGATCGAGATTCGGTGTGCGGATTTCCGCATTCACCCCCTGCGCGCCCAAGTCTGCCCAGCCATGATCGTCCGAGTAAATGAGGAGGATATTGGGCTTCCGTTCCGCCGCGCTGACTGTAGCGAGCAGGGCGAGCAGCAGGGCGAATACGAACGGGGGAGTTTTCATCGGAATTTGCAGTTGGGAATTTCGTGGCACGGATCAAACAGCATACCGCGCCAAAAACTAACCGGCGAATATGAGGAATCCTTTGGTGCTTAACGAACGGCTTGACACACGCGCATCACAAGGGGCAGTGAAAATGATCATCATGGAGCCTCCAATGAACGCGAATCGAAGAATCGAATCCCTGCGCCGCCTGCCGTGGTACTCAGTGGATTTGCCGCAAGAGGTTTCAACCGGAGTCGGGATGATTCACTTCGATGAGCGGAGAATGCTTTATACTCTGGCTCGCGATTACTACTCTGGGGCTGGCAGGATTGTGGATGGCGGGGCGTTCCTCGGGACTTCGTCCCTCTCCTTGGGCTACGGGCTCAAGGATCGCGACTACGGCAAGTCGCCCGTCATCGACGCCTTTGACATGTTCATCATCGATGAATACAGCGCGCATAACTACCTCGACCGCGGCAATATCGCCGGGAAACATGTGAATGCTGGCGACAGTATCCGGTTTGCGTACGAGGCTGTCGTCGCGCCGGTCGCCGACTATATCACCATCCATGAGGGCGACCTCCTCAAGATGCCATGGAAGAGCGGGCCGATCGAAATCCTCTTCTCGGATATCTCCAAGTCGTGGGAATTAAACGATCATATCCTCCTCAACTGGGTCGCCGCGCTGATTCCCGAGACAGGAATCCTCATCCAACAGGACCAAGTGCAGGAGTATCACACTTGGGTTGGCATTACGATGGAGTTGCTGGCGGACTACTTCGAATGGATCGACTACACGATGTTCAGCTCCATGGTTTACCGCCTGAAGAGGCCGATTCCGGCGGACTTGCTGCAGAAATGTCTGCGCGCAAACATTAGCCCGGCTGACATGGAGGCTCCCTACCTGAGTTTTCTTGCGCGATTCAGCTCAGTCGGAATGGGGCGTTACAAAGGGTGGACACTGGGAATGATCGAAGTGGGGCTCGTGGTCCTTTACGGGGTACACATGGGCGATCTCGACAAGGCCCGGCATGCCGCGAAGAAGTGTCAGGAGAAGTATGGTAACGTCCCGGACACCATGACCCGACTGAAGGCCATAAAGGCTGCCATTCCCGGACTTTGAGCCGCTCTTAGCTGCCCATAGCGGCATCACGGCATCCGTGCGATGAGGTCAAAGCCAGCGGCGAGGGATTTTTGGGCAGCTTTCGAGAGGGAGAAAAATTCCCTCCAGATGGCGTTGTCCCTCACATCACGCTGACTCGGCCTGATTATCTCTCACCCGAGAGTCGGTTTCTGGGCGAGGAGTTGGAAGCCGGCGGCGAGGCGTTCCTGTGCGGGTTGGGGGAGTGAGAGGAAGTCGTCCCAGGTATTGTCGCTGCGGATTTTTTCATCGCGCCAGAAGCTGCTGAGCTGATCGACGGTGAGTGTGCGGGTGCGGTTTGCGGAGGCCTCGCCGAGTTCGTCGCCGATGATTCGGAGGAACTCCGAGCATTGCCAGGCGAGGGAGTAGATGGGGTTGAAGTTTGGGCTGACGGTGATGTCGAGGGAGGCAAACCCAGCGAACCACTGTTCGAGGCCGTAGCGTGTGCAGTTGTAAAAATGCCAAGGCGGCTCATGCAGGGGCTGCATGAAAGCGGTGTGGATGAAAACCCTGCCCCCCGGTTTGAGGACGCGGAGGATTTCTGAGACGACCTTGAGGGGTTCGCGGTAGTGCTCAAAGGCATTGATGGCGAGGACGGCCTCAAACACGCCGTCTGCAAAAGGAAGGGAGTGGCTGTCACC
The DNA here is from genome assembly GCA_038227825.1 of Chthoniobacterales bacterium. GTDB lineage: Bacteria > Verrucomicrobiota > Verrucomicrobiia > Chthoniobacterales > Chthoniobacteraceae > SXWH01. The sequence goes on along the minus strand of JBBRPQ010000002.1, from coordinate 42,028 downwards.
GACGACATCGGTGTTGCGGAAGACGGCGGTCTCCAGCTCGACGAGGTTCGGGTGCCAGGCCTGGGAGCCGCCGGCGCTGAGGTTCAGGACCAGCCCCGAGGAGTTCTCGATGATTTCGCGCGCGACGGCGGGGACCGGGTTGCTCATGTGGCTGTCCGGGAAAATGCGCGCGTCTGCGAGCGTGCCAAAGAAAACCGGTCTCCAAGCCACCAGGGGCCACCGGTGCGAGCCGTCCTCGGTGATCAGGGAATCGGCGGACTCCATGCGCAGGCTTTGCTTGCTCACAGGGCATCGCAGGATCCCGATCAGTTCCGCCAGCCGCTGCTGCGTGTGAGGCCGAGGTTTCTTGGGTTTGGCGGGGACGGTATCTTCCAAATCGTCGTCGTCATCCTCGGAAAAATCGCCCCAAGTTCCAGCGACTGCCGTGGCGTCGAGCCAAGGATGCAGCTCATGAATTTCCTCCACGAGCTTGGAGCGTATTTCGCCGAGGTTTCTCGCGGTTTGGATCATCGAGGAGCCGTGTACTCGGTAGAGCGCCAAGTCTTCCTGCACCCATATGCCCCAGAAGCCTTCTTCGACGAAACGGCACCAAAGTTCAAAGTCTTCCCAGCCCATCACTTTCATGCGGCGATAGCCGCCCACGGCGGCCCATGCGCTGCGGCGTAGGAGTGCCATGGCATCGATGTAGTTGCCGCCGACAAATCTCGCAGGGTGCCAGAAACTGGCACCAATCACACCTTCCTCATCCCCAAATTTTCGAATCGTGGGATAGACGAATGTGGCTCCACTCCTTTTGATCTCTTCGAGGCATCGCATGATGCACTGAGGTTGCAGAATATTGTCCGCATCGAGAGGCATGATGTAGGCGGCGTGAGTGGCTGCAAAGCCGACGTTACGAGAGGCGGCGAGACCGGAGTTCTGTTGATTCCGGTAAAGCGCAACATAGGCGAGTTCACTGCCTTTTTGTTCGATCCACCGCTTCACCACTGCGAGCGAGTCATCTGTCGAGCAGTCATCCACCACGATGAGCTCGATGCCTTTGAGGGTCTGCGCCCGGACAGAATCCAGCGCCTCCTCCACATAGTGCGCGTAGTTGTAGAGCGGTACAATGACGGCTGCTTCGCACTGCCCTCGGACGCCCTTTTCCATCACGAGGTCAAATGCGGGAATATCTGGAAACGGTCGTCTCGCGGCCGATTTGCGCCGGACTTCGAGCTCAAAAAGGCGCGCTGCATTCCTTGGTTTCCCCAATATTTGTTCCAGCAGGAGGTCGGCAAGCTCTGCGCGGCGTTCCGGCCCGTAGCGCCACAGGACATCCCAATGGGCGTTTTGTGCGATGGATGCGCGGAGGATGGGATCGGTGACGAGGCGCTTCAGTGCGGCATACCAGCCGGATTCGTCTGCTGCGAGGAAGCCGGTCACGCCATCGCGAATTGCGGATGCGAATGGGGTCGTCGGAGATGCGACGGTGGGCACATTCACGAGCGCGGCCTCGAAATATTTGAGTTCGCTCTTTGCTTCGCAGAAAGGGTTGCCGGTTTCCAGCGGGGCAAGATTCACGTCAAAGCGTGCCAACTCGAAGGAAAGCATTCCGAGCGGTACGATGTCGCGCCATTCGATCTGGTGCGCCAACCCGGCGAGTTCGGGAAATTCGTCGGGCAAAAGGTATGGGGTATGACCTGCTGTCGCCGGCAAACGGAAGAGTACCAGCAGACATTCGGGGTGTTCTCGCAGGATGCGTGCGATGGCCCCCACGGCGCGGGCGAAGTCGCGCTGGTGGGTGCGGGAACCGCTCGCGTAGCCTAGGCGGATGCGGCCGTCATCAGGCTGTGCGAGCCGGGCAGCCGCGGCTTTGGAACTGGTGGAGAGGCTCCCGGCGTCAAATCCATTTGGGATCACCAGCACGGGTCTGCCATGCCTCCGCAGGGCTGTCGCCAGCGGCTCTGTGGGGCAGGTGCAGAAATCCGCTAGCCGCAGAGTGCGGCGGACACGCTTGTAGTAATCCGCCACATCCTGTTCGGCGAGTCCCTGGGTGCGGATTCCGTCGATGATGGTTGTTTTCGCGAGGGCCGGCTCAAACATCAGGTCATCCACGTCGAATACGACTTTGGCACTGGCCCAGCGTGCGGCAGTCACCATCGCATCGAGCCCCCTGTCCCATGCGGCGCGCCATAGGTAAAGGACGGTGACGCCGTGCATGCTGGGGACGGTGGAACGGATGTCCTCCGGCCCGAGCACTTGCGCATCCCAGCCGCGCACAGCCATCGCATCCCCAAGCATCGCGACACGGTAAGTGTGTCCGGATGTACCGGGCTCACCGGAAAAAAGCACAATGCGTCGCAGCGTAGGTATCCCTGGCAGGCCGGAATCCGAACTCGCGTGCGGCTTCAGGCCGAGCTTCCAACCGATGACGCAATAGTGAATGATCGGCTTATGGATGGCAAATCCTTCGGGGAGTTGCGCCTGATAGAATTTCCGGTCAAAGCCGCCCGAATGACGCAGTTCACGTACGGCTCGGCGAGTCTTCCTGCGGATGAGGAAGATGAATGGGAGCCACGCGGAAAGGCGGGATTTGAGAGACCATTTGATTTTTTTTTCCACAGCTTTGCTTTTTGGATCTTTGTCTTGGGAAACTGCATGCGTTGCCTCGCTTGTGGCTTGGCTGCCTGTGGGGGTGACTTCGGGGCCGTCGAGCATTGCGCCAGCGGAGTTGCCCGCCCCTTTGCTGCACGGTTTGAGATCGGTGACTTCGGAGAGTTTGATCGGGCGGAGCCTGCAGCGGATGGTGATGGAGGTGACGTCCGCTGCCGGAGGCGGAGTGATATTCACTCGCGGGTCCATTGTTGAAAAGATCGCCCACCCTTTCCTCGTCCCCACGAGTTCCAAGGGGCTTAGCTCGTAGGAGCGCCCATGATTATCGGTCGCTTTCAGGTCGCGGATTGCCACAAAACTCCCCTTGGTCGGAGCCCATCGCATCGTGCGGGCTTTCCCTGCCCATTCGGCTGGGATCTCAAATCGCGCAGTCCGGACACCAAATTTCGTGGAATATTGGGCCACGCAGCACGCGCGCTTGGAGAACCCGCGTCCAATGTCGCAGTGGAGCCAAGTCTTGCGTTCGAGTTGGTCGGAATTGCAGTTCAACTGGCCGGAAAACTCCTCGGGTATTACGGCTTGAATCTGGATGTATTCTTTCCACAGCGCATCCAGCTGGGCGCAGTCACCATCCCCACGCCGAGAAAGGTCACCCAGGGCCTCCCACACGCGTTTGACGAACAAATGGATGCTGTTTTCCTCAAAGTCTGACTTTGCTCCTTGATGATGGACCAGCGCAGCGTCCACCACGCCCTCGGCAGCCTTTCTGACAGCTTCGGGACTTAAGCTGAGCAAATTCGCAAGTGGCGCGACATAGGTGCCGTCCAAAAGCGCCTCATGCTGGAGAATGATCCGGTCGCTTCCACGGGTCCCGCGCTCAGCTTCGAGGACATGCTGGGCCCAAAGGAGGAGCGCGTAGTTGCTGCTGAACCCATCGCGGTTTCCGAGGGATTTCGCCACTGAGAACGGGTGCCGGAGCGGGAGCAGCCACCTGCATTTGACACCGGATCCGGCCAAGTAGGCTTTCCACAGTGGCAAGAGCCTGCACATTCTTGGATCCTTGATGAGGATTCTGGGATTGCCCGGAAATTCCGACTGGATGAGTGCAGAAATTTCACCGGAGAGTCTTTGCAGCCGGGTATCGGTCCACCAAGTGGATGGGATGGGGTGGGGATCACTCCAGCTCGATCCAGCCTCCTCCAGCACCAGCTCATGGAACTCCATGAGCCTGATATTCTCAAAATAGCCTTTCTCATTCTGGATGCCCGCCGCCATGGGGTGCTTTCCCAGAGCGAAACCGAGATTGTTCAGGATGTTTCCGGCCATCGAGGTGCCACTCCTGTGCATCCCCAGGATCACGACCATTTCGAGCGGCGGTTTCAAAGTCGGCTTATCTCCTTCCGATGGGTTGGCATGCTGGACGATTAAAATGCTGAAATCCCAGTGATGGGTCAATGCATGTGGCTATCAATTCGGGCGCAGGAGTGTTCTATTGGTTTCTCCTAATAAATGCGGCCATTCTTTCAAAACGATTCAGGCAAAACGTCAGTCGATTGCAAGCCCTGTCTCGGATTTTCACCCCGCCACTTCATCGCACACGATGAAGTCGTCTTCCGAGGTCAATGGCTGCGGACTTGCGGGTGTGATGTGTGCTTGAGGGACTTTTTACTCCGACACGGCCGCATGAGCCATCCAGCAAAAGATCCCCACCCCTATTTTGGCGTTTTGTGGATCTTCGGTGAAAGCCTTCGGCGAAGGTCCGTCTCAATGCTTCCATGAACCAAGAACGCCATTGGATTCGGATTGAGGGCGACGCTTTTCACTTTTTTTTGCGCCACCACAGCCGCCATTTGCCACTCTTGAAAGATTCCTTTGGCAGGGCTCACGAGGGCCAAATTCTAGGAATCCATAAATTCTACGACGGGTATTGGAATGGGCTATGCTTATAGTTTCCATAATCACTGAAGCCAATAAGAATTCCAATCCGCCCTAGACCCATGAAAAATCAAGCCATAGCCTACAAAAAACCGATGACCCTCAGCGCACTTTTACGGGGTGTAGCCTGCACGACGATCGCGGGGAGTATTTTCGCCACCAGCGCAGTGGCGCAGCAAGCACTGTATTCGCATGGCGATCCGACTGTGCTTGAGCAGCAGATGCTCGAACTCGTCAATCGTTCGAGACTCAATCCTGCGCAGGAAGGTGTCATCCTGAACGCGGTGAACACGTGGTACTCCGTCGCAGCCAGGGCGCAATCGCCGGCATTCTTCACGTCGCTGGTAGCGGAATTCGCCAGTTATCCTGCAGTGGCGCCCCTGGCGTTCAATCCGATCCTGACCTCTTCGGCGCGACAGCACGCTCAGGACATGGTCATGAACAAATATTTTTCGCACTATAACCTCGCAGGTCAGAGCCCCACGACGCGCGCTGCAGCGCTGGGTTACAAGGACGGGGTCGGCGAAAATATCGCAGGTTCCGGCGCCACGAATGTGGGCGATATTCTCCAATCGCATTTTGATCTGATGGTGGATTACAACAACATCGATACGTCTGATCCTCTCGGTCACCGTTACAATGTTCTCGACTCAGACTATACGGAAATCGGGGTAGGAGTTATCGGGCAGCGCGTTGGCGGGATGATCACTCAGGAGTTCGGAGCCTCGGCCAAGTCTTACATCCTTGGCGTGGCCTATCAGGATTTGAATGGGAACGGCCGCTTCGACGCGGGTGAAGGCCTCGGAGGAATCACTGTGACGCCGGCGTCGGGCAATTGGTACGCGGTCACGTCACCTTCCGGCGGATTCGCGATTCCGGTAGAACCGGTCTCGACGGTTACCGACACAGTCAGTGTGCCTTACCCGGTGCAGACCACTCCTTGGGCAACCATTGAGCCTTACAACAGGACCTATCGCCAACAGCAGATCGTGACCGCGCCCAACACGACGGTCAGCCTCACGTGGAGCGGCGGCCGGCTTGCACAGCCGATCACTACGACTGTCACCGTCAAGACGCCCGTGCTCAAAAACTACAAAGTGATGGGCACCGATGGATGGTTTTATCCCCTGAGCATGGTGACCTCTCAGAACGTAAAGACGGATCTGGTTCCGGTGGCCGATTCGCTCAACCGTGTCACTTCGAATACGGGCTTCCTGGACTTCAACGGCGACGGCATTCCTGACCTGATACTCAAGTATCCTGGTGGATATCTTGGCGCATGGTGCCCCGATGTTTCGGGAGGTTTCAAACAATGGTTGCCATTCAATAACGGCGCCTCCTTTGGTGCTTGGGCGGTAGTGGGCGCAGGGGACTTCAACGGCGACGGAGTCGCAGACCTGCTGCTGCAGTATCCCGGCGGTTACATGGCAGCCTGGTGCCCGGATGCGACCGGAACATTCAAACAATGGATGACCTTGAACAACGGCTCTTCCTTCGGTGCTTGGGCGGTAGTGGGCGCAGGGGACTTCAACGGCGACGGAGTCGCGGACCTGCTGCTGAAGTATCCCGGCGGTTACATGGCAGCCTGGTGCCCGGATGCGACCGGAACATTCAAACAATGGATGACCTTGAACAACGGCTCTTCCTTCGGTGCTTGGGCGGTGACGGGCGTGGGGGATATCAATGGCGACGGAGTCGCGGACCTGCTGCTGCAGTATCCCGGCGGTTACATGGCGGCCTGGTGCCCGGATGCGACCGGAACATTCAAACAATGGATGACCTTGAACAACGGCGCTTCCTTCGGTGCCTGGGCAGTGGTGTCGGTATCTGATTTCAACGGTGACGGAGTCCCGGATCTGCTGCTGCAGTATCCCGGCGGTTACATGGCGGCCTGGTGCCCGGATGCGACTGGAACATTCAAACAATGGATGACCTTGAACAGCAGCGCTCCATTCGGTTCCTGGAAGGTCATTCGCTAAAGAAGAAGTTCCGATAGGTTGTTCATGAGGCGAGGACTTGGAGAGGGAGTGTTTTTAAATCAATGCCGAACCAAGAACCACTGCCGCATGAACAACCCCGGCAAGGGGCAGGCTACCGTGATGAGTCGAGCTGAGGCGCTCTCCTGGATCGTCGGTCTTCAGCAAACCGCAGCCAAATTCCAGGGCCTCCATCCTCACTTGCTTGGCAGTGCTAGACAGCCCTCGCGGCCGGAGTTCTTCAAAGCGTGGGAGTGATCGTTGCGACAACTTTCTGAGCCAGGCACGGCTCTTTCAAGCGCAGCCTACGGAATCTCCGGTTTCAGCGCCTTGCCGGCCTTGTCCACGGGATAGACGGCGGCCTGTTTTTCCAATCCGGCAGCGAGCCCCTGCATCATCCGCTTGAGTTCGGCGGGCTCAGTCTTGGCGAGGTTCTTTTGTTCAAAGGGGTCGGCCTTGAGATTGAAGAGCTGGTAGTGCGAGCCTTCGGAAACCTCGGATGGAAAGTAGTGGTAGATCACCTTCCAGTCGCTGTCGCGGAACGCCGTGAAGTAGTCGCTGCGGTGCGGTGAGTGCGGGTAGTGCATCAGGAATTTCTCGTCGCGTGCGCGGTCGGGTTTGCCAGCGAGCAGCGTGTCGAGCCGCTTGCCATCGAGGACATGGTTTTGCGGAGCCGCGCTGCCGGTGAGCGCGAGGATGGTCGGGAACATGTCATACACCGCGGCCTGCTGCGTCTGCACTCCGCCGATGGAAATCGGGAGGCGTTTTTGAAAGGCGTTCGCGTCATTCGGCTTCACCCACGATGCGATGAAAGGCACGCGCATGCCGCCTTCGTAGTGCGATCCTTTTTTCCCGCGCAGCGGTGCGGCGCTGGCAACTACGTGGGCACCGAGTTGGTGCGGGTCTCCGGCGATTTTCGCCCCGGCCGCGAGCATCGGTGCATCGGAGCCGTTGTCGCCTAGGAAAAAGATGAGCGTATTCTCCGCGACGCCGAGTTTTTCGAGATGGTCGAGCAGATCGCCGAGCGCCTTGTCCATCCCCTCGACGAGCGTGGCAAATGCCTGAGCCTGCTCGGGCTTGCCGGAGTCCTTGTAATGTGGCGCAAAGCGCGGGTCGGAATTGAAGGGCGCATGCACGGCGTATGACGCGAAGTAGAGGAAGAATGGCTTGTCAGCCTTCACTGCATCGCTCACCTGAGCCTTCGCCTCGATGGCCAGTGCGTCGGTGAGAAAGGTGTCGGTGCCGTGATATTTTTCGAGGCCCGGAACCGCGTTGGGCGACGCCTTTTTCACCGCGCCGCCAGCGTTCCCGTAGTTTTGCATCCCATAGTAGCTGCCCGGCTGTCCCATCGCGCCACCCGCGATGTTGATGTCGAAGCCGATGCTCAGCGGATTCGCGCCGTCAAAATCACGCGGGCCGAAGTGCCCCTTGCCGACGTGAATCGTGCGGTAGCCGTCCGCCTGCATGAGTCGCGGCAGCGCGACGGTGTCCTTCGTCATGCCGCGCCAGTTCCAGTCCGGCGGGCCGCTCGGGCCGCGGTTGTCGTTCGCGGGATTGATCCAATTCGTCGTGCGATGCCGCGCGGCGTTCTGGCCCGTCATGATCGAGATGCGCGTCGGCGAGCACACGCTCATCGCGCAGAAATTGCTGAAGCGCACCCCGCGAGCTGCGAGCCGTTCCATGTTCGGCGTGCGGTAGTATTCGTTGAGCGGATATTTCTTCGGCTTGCCGGATTCGTCGGTGAGGAACGGCAGCGATGTGTCCATCACCCCCATGTCGTCCACGAGAAAAATGACGACGTTCGGTTTTGCGGGTGCGGCGGTCCCCGTATTTGCGGAGCAAAGTGCGAGCGTGATGAACAGTGTCGGGAGCGCACGGGCGATGCGTCGAAGGATTGGATGGTCGGTCATGGGTCGGATGATGCTTTTGAAATGATGAGTCGATCAGTCACTCAGCAGTTTTTCCTTTGCGACGTTCCTGTTTCATTTCCTTGCGATTCTCGTCGCCATTCCAGCGCGCGTCGTCCCAGCGCGGCGGCTTCATGGTGGCGTCCCATTTGTCAAAGAGCGCCTGCAGTTCCTTTTTCTTCGCGGGATTTTCGGCGGAGAGATCCTTCTGTTCGCCGGAATCCTGCGCGAGATTCACGAGCATTGTCTCCATTTTCTCCGAAGCCTTCACGAGCTTCCAGTCACCCGAGCGCACCGCGTGCTGCACGCCGAAGCGAAAGTAAAGTTCGCGAGCCGCGAGCTTCTCCGTCTTGCCTTCGAGCAGCGGGAGAAGGTTTACGCCGTCGAGTTGCCAATCCGGCTTCACCTCCACGCCAGCAGCCGCGAGCGCAGTCGGCAGGACATCGAGCTGAATCACCGGATCGTGCGACACGCGCCCGCCGGCCACGCGGCCCTTCCACGCCGCGATCCACGAGACACGGACGCCGCCCTCCCACACGAACCACTTGTGTCCGCGCAGTCCGCCCATCTCGGCGTTCTGGTACGCACCGCCATTGTCGCTGATCAGAAAAATAAGCGTGTTCTCCTCCTGCTTCAGTTCGCGCAATTTAGCCATCACATCGCCGACCGCCTCATCCGCCTCCGCGACGAGCCCGGCGTATTGCTGGTCGTGCTTCGGCAGGTGCTTGAACTTATCGAGCCACTTCTGCGACGCGACATGCGGCGCATGCACGGCATTGAACGCGAGGTAAAGGAACCACGGCTTCTCCTTACTCTGCTCCATGAAGCCCATCGCCTCCTTCGCATACACCGGCGACGTGATCGGCGCGCCCGCGAGATCGTTCAGCTTTTCCTTGCCGCGATAAAATGCCGGCCCTTTTCCCTCGCCGAGGTTCCCGACGCTGCCGACCGCAAAATCAAACCCGCGCGCCAGCGGCATGAACTGCGGACCGGTGTCACCGAGGTGCCACTTGCCCACGATGCCCGTCTTATAGCCCGCGGACTTCAGCCGCTGCGCCATCGTCGTCTCCGTGAGCAGCAGTTCGCGGCCCGGTTTCGTCGGATTCGCATCGTGTCCCGTGCGCGACTGGTAGCGCCCCGTGAGCATCCCCACGCGCCCCGGCGAGCAGATGCAGCCCGACGAATAGCCATCCGTGAACCGCATCCCGCCTTTCGCGAGTGCGTCGATATTCGGAGTCGGCGCCATCTTGCCGCCATAGCACCCCGGCTGCGCCCAGCCCATGTCGTCCACGAAGAAAATGAGGATGTTCGGCTTGGCCGACGGGGCCGCGTGAGCTGCGGAGAAGACCAGGAGGGAAAGAAGCAGCGGGAGAATTTTTTTCATGATGATGGATGCGTGACTGTTCGTTAGTGAAAGTTGCTATTCGTCGCTGCCCTTTTTGCCTTTCGCGCCGGGGAGTTTTCGGCCCGTGGCCTTCGCCCATTTTTCGTAGGAGGCGCTGAGTTCCTTCACGATGTCGGGCTTCGCATTGGCGAGGTTGTGCAATTCGGTGCGGTCGGCCTCCATGTCGTAGAGTTCCCATTTCGTGGGCTTGATCAGCGTGTCCCACACGAGCTTCCACTTGCCGTGACGCACCGCGCAGTTGCCGCTCCATTCCCAGCAGATCTCTGCGGGCGGCGTGCGCGTCTCGCCGTGCAAAATCGGCGCAAGGCTGTGGCCTTCGATCGGCGCGGTTTTCTCGCCGTTGATTTCGGCGAGCGGTTTTGCGGCGGCGACTTCGAGGCATGTCGGCAGGACATCAATGATGTGGCCGATCTGATTCGTCTTCGTCCCTGCCTTCACCTGCGCGGGCCAGCGCACGATGAACGGCGTGCTGATGCCGCCCTCGTTCACCCAGCTTTTGTAGCGTCGGAACGGCGTGTTCTGCGCCCAGCCCCACGACGGCCCGACGGCGGTGTAGGTGCTCACGATGCCGGGTTGCTGCTTGTCGTCGCGCCCGCCGGGCTCCTCGGTGCAGCCGCCGTTGTCGGAAAGGAACATGATGATCGTGTTCTTCGCGATGCCGAGATCATCGAGCGCCTTCATCACGCGGCCGATGTTCTGATCCATGCGATCCACCATCGCCGCGTAAGTCGCCATGCGCAGGTCTTCCCAGTCCTGATTCGCCCCCGCCCATGCGTAGGATTTTTCATCCGTGCCGGAAAGTGCGGGCATCACGTCCCACAGGCCGAGCGCCTTCTGCCGCGCGTAGCGCTGTCGCCGCAATTCCTCCCAATCCACTTTGTATTTCCCACGATACTTCGCGATGTCCTCGGGCCACGCGTGCAGCGGATAGTGCGGCGAATTGAACGCGAGATGAATGAAGAACGGCTTCCCCGTTTTCGCGAAACGCTGGATCGTCTCGATGGTGTGCGATGCAAAATAATCCGTCGTGTAAAAGTCCTTCGGGAACTCATGAATCAGCTCATCATTGTGGCCGAAGACGCGCACCTTCCCGCCCTTCGCATCCGGGTCGGGCTGCGCGGGGTTGAAGTAATTGCAGCAGCCGTCCATCAGCCCGTAATACTCGTCGAAGCCGCGATCAAATGGACGCTGCGGCGCTTTGCTCCCGAGATGCCACTTTCCGCTCATGCTGGTCTGATAGCCCGCCGCGCGCATCTGCTCGCCGATCGTCGCGATGTCGCGCGGGATCGAGTTTCCGTTGTTGCGCGGATACATGCCCGAGAGCAGGTACGCGCGCGTCGTGGTGCATTTGGCATTGTTGTAAAATTGCGTGAACCGCAGCCCCTCGTCCGACAGCCGCTGCAAATTCGGCGTGCGGATTTCGCCGCCATACGGCGCGATGTCCGAGAAGCCCATGTCGTCGGCCATCATGAGAATGATGTTTGGCCTTGCAGTCGCATCCGCGGCAGGCGCGACGACGGGCAATGCGAGGCAGACGCAGACGGCGGCGATCAGTGATTTCATTTTGGGGAGGCGGGCTGCGTTGTGCCCGAGGCTTTCGGTGTTTGGAATGTCTTCGCCTTCTCGCGCGCCGCGTGGATCTCCGCGTCATTCAGCGAAAATCCCGTCGTGCCGGATGCCATCAGATTCGTCGTGTCCTGACGATGACTGAGCGTAAGCGCGTGCCCGATTTCGTGCGAAGTCACACGCGGCAGCGGCTCATCAATGCCGCCCTCGACGGCGCGGAGGCTCGCCGTGTCTTTTACCACAATCAGCCCGCTAAAGAACCCGTTCGGCTTCACTTCCTTCACGTAGCAGACATTCAGCGCCGTCGCGCTCAGGCTCGCCTTCGGGATCATGGATTTCACCCGCGCAAATTCCTGCTGCTTCTCCATCTCCGGCGTCAGCGCCGCAGCCTCGGTGCGGACGATGGACTCGATCTCCAAGCGGATGCCCGCCTGTGCCCAGACCATGTTCGCCTTCCCAAAAATGCGCCGCACATCCGGTTCCCCGAGCGTCGTGTGCATCGCCGGGATGCCCGCCGATTGCACGAGATGGACACGCACGGGCACGACGATCTCTTCCAGCTTCACGGCAGGCGGCGCGCACATCCCAGGATACGTGGAATTCATCGCGAGCAAAAGGCCGCAGAGGGTAGCGAAGAAGGGCAGTGGTTTCATGGTCTTGAAGGTCACGCCTGCGCGCGCTTGAAACTCGTCTCGTAGCCGATGCTGCCATCCACACCGCGGAGTTGAAAGACGATCCTGCTCTCGCGTCCGGTGGGCCGCAGTTCCACGCTCAGGAAGCCGCCCTTCACGCGATGGAATTTGTGATACTGCGGATCCTCGCCCGGCGTGCCGCCCGCGTGTGAATCGCTCGCCGCGCCGACACTGAATTCCTGCACGCCGGTCGTCGGATGCACGGAGTGATACTGCCAGTGGCGGTCGCCGGTGATGACGAAAAAATTGTCCGGCACGTTCGCCTTGATCCACGCACGCAGTTCGTCGCCTTCGTGCGCAAAGCCTTCGTTGGAGTGGTTGTCGTTCTTGCCCTTTCGATCCGGGCCGACGAGCGGCGTGGGGCTGATGAGCACCTTCCACGTCGCCGTGCTTTCCGCGACCGTGCGCTTGAACCAGGCCTTCTGCTCCGCGCCCCAGATCGTTTTCTCCGGGCCGTTGGGCATGTTGTTCGGCGAGCGAAAATCGCGCCCGTCGGTGAACCACACCTGCAAGTCGCGGCCCCAGCGCACCGTGCGATAATCGCTCGGCCCGAGTGGCGCCTGCTCGCGGAAAATCCGGATGCCCTCGTCGAAGGTCAGTTCGCCCGCCTTCATCCCCGGCCAGCAGTCATCGCTCAGCGTGTCGTGGTCGTCCTTCAGCCAGTACGTCGAGGTGCTCCGCATCGCCGCGTGCAGGCGTGGCAGGCTAAACATCCGCTCCCAGTGCAGCCGCGCGAGCGACGGCGACACCGCGCGCGGCGGGTTGCTGTCGTAGTACACGAGGTCGCCCGTCAGCGCGATGAAGCGCGGATCGAGCTCGAGCATCGAGGGATAGATCGGGTGCCCGTCCGCGTGATCGCGATCCTGATAGCCCTGGCAGGTCATCACGCAGAAACGCAGCGCAGTCGCCGCTTCTGGTGCAGGTGCCGTGTGAAATTTCCCGCGCAGACTTTCGTGCGCCGCGCCATCGGCCCCCGCGGTCTCGCTGACGTAATGATAGGTGCTGCCGGGCTTCAGGCCGACGAGTGAAAAATGGTGAATGCCGTCCTTCTCCTCGCTCACCTTCACCCAGGGCGTCTCGATCGCGTCGCTGAGATCCTCGCGCAACGAATAGCGCACACGCACACGCCCCGCCATCGCCGGGCACGCGCCTTCGATCTGATCGGCAGGCGGCACCGCTTCCTTCCCCTGCGCCTCCGCGCCCTTGCCTTTCTCGTTGAACGCAACCCCACGATCATTGCGCCCGCTGAATTTCGTAAGCCGCATCCACACGATCGCCGTCGTGTCGGCCACCTCGCCAACGCGCACGCCGGTGGCCTGATGCGGCCCACCCGTTGCCGCCATGGCGAGCGGCGATGCGAGCGCGGCTGCAGCGGTCGTGCAGATGAAGTTGCGCCGCGTGATGAGACGTTTCGTCCGGGGAACGGTGTTCATGGATTCAGGGGTGCGCTTCATTTTGCCGCGGCGCTCACCCCGCTCATCGGATTGTGAATGACGGCGTCCCAAGCGAGTTCCTGCAGCAGTTTGTTGAGCGCGGGGTTCGCGAATTCCTTGTTCTGCTCCAGCTCCGGCGGCATCGGCAGGCCGACGGGACTGCGCCGATAGATCACCGCGTAGTGGCAGTACGCGGCCAGCACTTTGAGGGGCGTGGTCGGGTGTCCCCACATGTCGGCGAAGAGCCGCCACTGCACCTTCAGGCCGCGCACCTTGCCCGCGACGATCTGCTCGCGCAGCGCGACGCTCGCCGCGCCGACGGGCACGACCACGAGTGCATTTTTTCCGAGGCCCTCATTGATCTTGCGGACGTGCTCCTCGATGTCGTGCTCATACCGCGTGTTCGCCTTGCGCAACTCGGCGAGGTCGGTCGCGTTGTGGTCCACGGTCTTCCGCGTATCGAGCGGATAGACCGGGTTGTATTCGTCATTCGGCAGCCAGTATTCCTGCACGGTGATGCGGATGTTCGGGTTGTGCTCAAAGGCGAGTTTCGCGAATTTCTCGATGCCCTCGTCCGGCAGCCAGATCGGGGAAAGCGTGAGCACATCCACCTTGCCTTCGGTGAGCATTTTTTTGGCGAGGTTCTTTTCGTCCGCGACATCCCAATGCTGGATCACGCGCGAGCCGCCGATGGACGAAAGACCCGCGATCTGATGCCCCTTGATGCCCGCGCCCTCCGCCATGTCGGCGATGATCTTCGCAGCCCAGATGTGAAAGCTGTGCCCGCAGGTGAAGACGCGCAGTCCGTCGGGAAGTGGCGCCGCTTCCTTCGCCGCGGCGAATGCGGAAGGTGCCAGCGCGGCACAAACAGCCGCGCCTGAAAAACTGCCAGCCACGGCGAGGAAGCGGCGGCGGGAAATGGAGGGGACGGTGTGTGTTTTCATGGTGTCATTTGAGGTGCTGAATCTCGCCGGGCAGGATGAGTTAGGCGCGACCGCGCGCACGCCCGGCCTTCGTTGCGGCTATTTCTTCAACCCTTTCAAAAATTCCTCGCGCGATATGAAGCCATCCTTGTCGGCGTCGAATTTCTCAAACCGCGCCTTGGCCCCGGCCTTGTCGGATGCGGTGGCCGTGAATTCCTCGGGACTCAGTTTGCCATCGTGGTTCAGATCGCGCTCGTTGAAGCGCGCAATTTTGGGATCGGCATCCTTCGCTGTTGGGGCGGGAGCTGCGGTGGCTTTCTTGTTGCCCTCCGCATCCTCGCCGGTCTCGCCGCCGAAATTCTGCGACTGCTTCACGAAATACGGATCGCGCGGGCCTTCATGGCTTTTCAAAAGTGCGGTGAGCTTCACTTTTGCAGCCTTCGCGGCGTCATCGAGTGCGGTGTTGGCGAGCGGTGATTTTTCGAGGTCGTCCTTCGCGACGTTGTAGAATTTCCCGTCGGCGTGGAGCTTGAAATTCTGATCGTGCGCAAACTCGAACTTCGCCACTGCCCCGCCGCTCGGATTATACCACACGTAGAGCCCGTCGCGCGGGCTGCCCTTCTCGCCGCGCAGTTGCGGGAGAAAGCTTCGCCCGTCAATTTTCAACTCCGCAGGCACCTTCACACCCGCAGCCTCGCAGATCGTCGGCATGAAATCCGTCACATCAATCATGTCGCTGCAGACTTTCCCGCTCGCGAAATGGCCGGGCCAGTTGCCGATGCCGGGGACGTGCGTGCCCCACATCGTGCTCGTGCCTTTTCCGCCGATCACATCGCGGCCCGCAAAACGCGACGGCGTGCCGCGGCCCGTGCCGTTGTCGCCGAGGATGAGCACGAGCGTGTTGTCGCGCAGCTTCAGCTCGTCGAGTTTCGCGATGAGTTTGCCGATGAGCTTGTCCGTGTAGGCGACCATGTCGGGGAAATGGCCCGACTTGCCGAGTGCCTTCCCCTTGCCGGATTTCGACTCGATGTAGTCCGCGCTGTCCGGCGTCGCGTCGTACGGCGAATGCGTGAGCATCATCGGATAGTAGAGGAAAAACGGCGCGTCCTTTTTCCGCGTGATGAAATCGAGCGCGTAGTCGCTCACGAGGTCCGGGCCATATTCGTTCTTCGAGTAGTCGAAAGGCTTGCCGTTGATTTCGAGCCCGGGATTCTTGTAGCGGCCGGGCCGGCGGTTGAGCTGCCACAGCGCATATTCGTCGAAGCCGAAATGCCCCGGCCCCTCGTAGTCGCCCTTGAGTTGCCACTTGCCCGTGATGCACGTCGCATAGCCCGCCTCGCGGAAAAAATTCCCAAACGTCTTTTGCGAAAAATCGAGGTGGCCGAAGTGCGTGTAGTTCCGCTTGTTGATGATGCCCGTCATCAGCGCCGCCCGCGTCGGCGTGCAGAGCGGCTGCACATGCACCTGGTCAAAGCGCACGCCCGTCGCCGCGAGCTGGTCCATCACCGGAGTCTGGTAGCTCTCGCCGCCATTCGCGGTCACGCACTCGTAGCCGAAGTCATCAATGAGGATGAGCACGACATTCGGCTTGCGATCAGCAGCGTGGAGCTGCCCGCAAAGCAGTGCGAAAAGCGAGAGGGTGGGGATGAGTATCCGGTGTGTTTTCACGGTCTTTATAGCTTGGGGGTTGATGATGGTTTTCCTGCCCGCACGAATTCCTCCTCGGTCAGCACGCCGTCGTGATCCGTGTCGAAATTCTTGAACCGCTGCTCGGCGTCCTCCTTCTTCGCGATGCCTGTGCGGTATTCTTCGAGTGAAAGTTTGCCGTCGTGGTTCGTGTCCCACTTTTTGAAAATCGCCGCGCGGTCGAGCGGCTTGCCCGGCGCGTTCGGAGCGGGCCTGGCCGCGCCTTTCGCCCCGCGACCGTTGTCCTGCGGTTTGCCGCTCGCGGTGGCGTCGTCCCTGGCGGGACTTGGCGGCAGCGCCTTTGCCCATGCGATCGCTTTTGCGGTGAGCGATTTTACGATCTCGGGATTTTCCGTCGCGACATTGTGCTCCTCGCCGATGTCGCGCGGGATGTCATAAAGTTCCGCACCGGTGCCGTCGTGGTTCACGAAAAGTTTCCAGTCACCGTCACGCACCGTGAGCATCGGCGGCATGTAGCCGTAGTCTTTTCCGCCCGCGACATTGAACAGCCACTCCCAGTGCAGCGGCTTCGTGCGCGCGCGCGATTTGCCCAGCCAAATATCGCTCACGTCCTCGCCATCCGGTTGCAACTCCGCGGGCAGCGCAGTGCCGGTGAGCTTGCAGATCGTCGGCAGAAAATCCACGCCGCCCGTCACGCTCACCTCGTCCCTTTTTCCCGCCGCGACATGCCCCGGCCAGCGCACGATCCCGAAGGTGCGGATGCCGCCCTCATACATGCTGCGCTTGCGTGCGCGCAGCGGGCCGGTGTTGCCCACGCCGCCGTTCGAGGCGTTGCCGATGCGGCAGTCCTCCGCGCCGTTGTCGCTGGAGTAGAAAATGATCGTGTCCTCCGCGAGCTTCATCTCATCGAGCGCGGCGAAGAGCCGGCCGAGCTGCGTGTCGAGATCCGTGAGCGACGCGCAGAAGACCTGCATCTGGCTCTTCAAGTCCTTCGCCTCGCCCAGATATTTCTGCATCCACGGGCCGAAGCCGGGATCGCCCGCGCTCGGGTTGAGATCCTTGTAAACTGCGAGCTGCTCCGGCGTCGGGTTCAGCTTCGCGTGCGGCAGCAGCGTCCACACATTCGCGTAGAACGGCCCGCCCTTGTGCTCGCGGATGAACTGGATCGTCTCGTCCACGATCATCGCTGTGGACTTCGCGCGGAAGTAAGGATCCTTCCCCTCCTCACCGAGCTGCGGGCCATTGCCGTTCACGATCTTCGATTCGTCGAAACCATACGCCTGCGGTGGCGGCGCATCCTTGCCGTTGCCGAGGTGCCATTTCCCAAAGTGCGCCGTCGCATAGCCCGCGCCCTTCAGCAGTGTGGCGATGGTCGGCACTTTCGGATCGAGCCAGTCGGGCATCTCGCGGCCTGCGTTCGTCGCATGGTCGGCGAAATGGCCGTGTACAAAATGCCTCGCCGGGGAATGCGAAGTCATGAACGCCGTGCGGCTCGGCGAGCACACCGTGGCCGCGACATAGAACTGCCGCAGCCAAGTGCTCTGGCTCGCGAACTTGTCGAGGTTCGGCGTCTTCGCGTATGGATGCCCCGCGAAGTGCGCGTCGTTCCACCCCTGATCGTCGGTGAGGATGAAAATGACGTTCGGCTTGCGGTCGGCCGCGGGGAGAGAGACCAGCGGAATCATCAGCAGGGCGAAGGCGAGAGCGAGGCAGTGTTTCATCGGATTCAAAAAAACTACGGTGCGCGCCACGCTTCCTGCATCAATCCCTCGAGCCGCGTCACGATAGCCGGATTTTCCGACGCCACATTCTTCTGCTCCGTGGGATCAGTCTCCATGTTAAAAAGCTGCACCTCCATGGCCCCTGCCGCGGCGTTGTTCTTCCCCGCCTTTTTCGGTGCTCCATCCGCGATGCCCGTGTTCAGATGGATGAGCTTCCACGGCCACTGGAGCACGGACTGTTTGCCGCCCTGCTCCATGAAGTTCCAAAAAAGATACGGATGCTGTTTCTGATCGCCCTTCTTTCCGAGCAGCGTCGGCACGAATGAAATGCCGTCGCATGCCGCCGCCACTTTGCTGTCCGCGAGTTCCGCCGCAGTCGGCATGAAATCCTGAAAGCCGCTCACGTGATCGCTCACGCTGCCCGCTTTGATTTTGCCAGGCCAGCGCGCGAGGAACGGCTCGCGCACACCGCCCTCCGTGAGGTCGCGCTTCTTTCCGGTGAGCCCGTCATTCGACTGAAAGAATGCGACGTGATGCCCTCCTTCCTCGTGCGGACCATTGTCGCTCGTGAAAAGGACGATCGTGTTTTCGTCGAGGCCCGACGCCTTGAGCTTCGTGAGCACCGCGCCGACTTGGTCATCCACAAACCGCATTACGCTCGCGAAACCTTTCTCCACATCCGGCCAGTCCTTCCCTGCGAATTCCCCGTAGCCCGGCGACTCCATCCCATGGCCGAGCGGCGAATTCGGCTTGCCTGCCTCGTTGTTCGCGTGCGGCAGATTCAGTGCGTAGTAGAGGAAGAACGGCTTGTCCTTTTCCTTCGCACGCTCATCGAGCCAGCGCTGCACGTCGTCCGCTAGGAGCTGAGGCGCCCATTGCCTGCGGCCTTCGCGCGTCGCCACTCCGGTGCCTGCCACCTTGCCCTCGGTGCCGGGGATGATTTCATTGTTCAGCGGCACGCGCTGGCCGTCGCGGATGAGGAATGTCGGGTAGCAATTGTGCGCATGAGACGTGTCCACGTAGCCGAAGAAATGGTCGAAGCCCTTCCTGTTTGGATCGTCCGCGGGCAGCGGCAGCCCGAGTCCGTATTTGCCGATGCACGCTGTCGTGTAGCCGGCATTTTTCAGGAGCTTCGGCACCGTGGGATCCGCATCCGGCACAAAGCCCGGTCCATTCCCCCGGATGCGGCTGTGCCCCGTGTGCATTCCGGTGAGCAGCACGCAGCGCGATGGCGCGCACACGGTGCAGCCCGCATAGTGCCGCGTGAATCTCATCCCCTCCGACGCCATGCGATCGAGATTCGGCGTGGTGAGCATCTTCTGCCCGTAGCAGCCGAGGTCACCGTATCCCGCGTCATCCACGAGGATGTAGATGATGTTTGGCTTCGTCGGCTGTGCTGCGTGGAGCGTGGAAAATGATGCGAGCAGTGCGAGCAGCAGCGTCGTGAGGAGGGCGGGGGTTTTCATCGGGAGTTTGCGAGTTCGCTGTGTAACAGCACTCCCCTGGAAAATATGCCCGAAAAATCCAGGCGGACGCCGCCCGCCGTCCCTGAGCTCCCGGCCCGAAATGCGCGCTACTGAAACGTCAGCGCCACCTTGGGCAGCAGCGTTTTGATTTTCGCCTGAGTCTCGGGCGTGAATGGTTCCTTCACCGGCACGAGGCGCATGGATTTCAGAAAGGCGAAATCCCTGAGCACGGCGAGGCGATCGTCGGGGAGCGGGACCTTTCCGAGTTCGAGGTGATCGAGCTGCGTGAGGCTGGCGACGACTTTCAGATCGGCATCAGTGAGCGCCTTCGCATCGGTGAGCGTGAGCCGGCGCAGAGTGGCGATGCCTTTGACCAAAGGAATGCACTCGATGGAGCCGAAGCCTTCGCCGAGTTGCAGCGATTCGAGCGGGAGCCCGGCGAGGTGGGTCAGCGTTTTTGGAGTGGCCTTTGATGTGCCGAGTTCGAGGCCTTTGAGTTTGGTGAGCTTCGCAAGATGCACGGCTCCGGCGTCCGTGAATTTCGCGTGCGCGAGACTGATGCTTTCGAGATTCGGCAGATGCTCGCACAGTTGCTGGAGACCTTCGTCATCGATGCTGCTGCCGCGATGGCTGACCTTGATGACGTGCGTCCAGTCCTTGCACTTTGCATAGGCGCGACCGGTGATCGCAGTTCCGACAAAGGAGAACGTCTCCAGATTTTTCAAACCCGCGAGCTGCTCCATGCCTGCATCCGTGAGCTTCCCGTTGTTGGTGAAACGCAGTGTCTTCAGGTTCGTGAGTTTGCCCAGTGGAGCGATCCATTCGTCGTTCGCCTTGGTGGCGATGACGTTCAGCGACTCCAGCGCAGTGATGTGTCCGAGATGCTCGAAGAATGCCGCGTCGTAAGGATCGTTCGTTCTCTTGTCGTGCGGGCCTGTATTCGGCACTGCGAGATCCACGAGCTTCAGACTCTGGCCGTCCTCCGTCTTCTCGACTTTGCCATGCGCCGCCTCGACGATAAGGGTGACGGCTTCAACGTGGGGATCGAGCGCAAGCGCGCCCGCTGCGATGGAAAGCAGGGCGAGGACGGAAATGATTTTTGTTTTCATGAATGCGGAGGTTTTGTCGGCGTTGATTTGGAGATGCTCACTCGCGACCGAAGAACTCCTCCTCCTTCGGCAGCGCGATCACTTTCCACGTCGGAGGATAAAAGCGAACGATTCGCTTTGGCCGGTAGCCTTCGAGCATCATGTCCATCTTGAGCTTCAACTGGATGCCGCTGCTGCCGGGCTCGGCGGGGATTTTTTTCACTTCGAGGATGCTGCCCGCCTTGCGGTCGTTCACCGGGTCATACGTCATCAGCGAATCACGCGCGACAGCGAGGCCGCCGCGCGGTTCGACTGGCGGCGGGCTGCCGTCCTTCGGCGGCGGGGCGTTGAGATCCTTGATTGCAAGTTCATCGAAAAGTTTCAAATCCACGCCGCTAAAAAACGTGATGGTGACGAGCTGCGACTCGTCCTCGACGGCGGTGACCCAGCCGGGCAGTCCGCGCGCGCGCATGGTGTCACGATGCCGCTCGGCCTGTTGCGCGGTGGCGAGTGCGCGGGCGGATTCGTCGAGCCAGATTTCCGTGATGCGACCCGGGCCGTAGAGCGTGACCCATGTGAGATTGAAGTTCACCTCCTGTCCCGGCTGGAGCGCTTGGGGATCGGCGAAGCCTGCGCCTTTGAAAACGCGCGTGCTCGTGAGCAGGTCGAAGATTTTCGCCTTTGCATCCCCCGCGGGCTTGCCGTCCTCCATCAGCACGGCGGTGAGCTTTTTCGCTTCGAGATCCACGGCCTCGATTTTCCAAAGCTGCTTCTGCCGCGCGTGAAAGGTGAAGTCGTCCTCGATGCGGAAGCAGCGCCGGAACTCCCACTCGGGTGTTTTGCGCCGATACCAGGTATCGGGCAGCGGCGTCTTGTCGTCCGCAGCCTGGAGGTAAAAAAGCCCGCGCAAGTGAGTGCCGAGCGGGATGTCCTGCAGCGCCGCGGGCGCGCCGTGATACCAGACGGAACCGTACGGCAGCATCCCCGCGTCGAGCGGCAAATCCCACACTCCGCGCTCCTGGCTGTCATTCCGATCCACGCGGATTCGGAACCGGCGCTCCAAGTGATCCACGAAGATCAGTTCGCCAGTCACTGCGTGCGCCGATCCTTCCGGCGGGAACTGGCCCTCGACGGGCAGATACCACTCGGGTTCGTCGCCCGCGTTCTTGTCCTTTGGATTCCGCTTCTTCGCGTCCGCCCTCACCGGCCCGTCGGCATCGGTGCGGAACTTGGGTGCATCGGCGCGGACCACCGCGAGAGCGAGGCAGAGGCAGAGGAAAATGCGCGCCTTCATTCGGTCGGGATGTCGCGGTGTTCGACCTTCACGGTCAGGTTCGCCTTCACCCCGGCCAGCGCCGGCAGCAGGTGATTGAGCACCTGCTCCGCTGTCGCCGGGAACTTGCGGCCGCGAGTGCTCACTTTCACCCAGCCGGTTTCATTCCGGTAGTAGCTCTCGGTCGCGTTCTTGGTGTGAATCAAAAGCAGATAGCGATCGTTGGTTAGCTTCATGCCAATCGTGCCTCTCGGGGACAAGGTTTCGTGATTTCCCGATCAGGCAACGATCTGCGAGATCGGCGCGACGCTGTCCTGGAACTTGTCCACTTTCACATCCGTCCGCTGGAGCATCGTGAGCAGCAGGTTGCTCACACGCGCGTTATCGTCCACGGGGCGCGAGCAGATCTTGTAGTGGCCCTGTGCGTCGGTGACGTCGTATTTGCTGATCTTCGGCAGGTTGAAATCCACGTGCGTCCCGTGCTTGTAGCCGAGCGCTTTGCCGCCGCAGAGAATCGTCGGCAGGTTCGCATTTCCGTGGCTATGGCCGTACGCCATGCCGCTGCCCCAGAGCACCTGCGTCGTGTCGAGCAGCGTGCCATTTTCCTCGCGGTGCGACTTGAGCTGGTCGAGGAAGTAACTGAGCTGATCGATGAGAAATGTATCCGTCTGCGTGAGGCGGCGGAGTTGCTCGGGGTCGCCATTGTGATGCGACAGTCCATGGCGCGTCTGCAAAATGCCGATCTCGGGAATGCCGCTCGTGTTGCCTTCGCTGCCGATGCCGCAGGTGATCACCCGCGTGGAATCCGTGCGCAGCGCCATGACCATGAGGTCGTAGAACAGCCGGTAATATTCGCCCGCCTCCGCCATGCTCAGCTTGCGCGTGAGGCGCGCGGCCTCGTCGGCGGGCACGAGCGGCTTTGGCACGTTCAGCCATTCGTCGGCGCGGCGCGTGCGCTCCTCCACCTGGCGCACGGCAGTGAGATATTCGTCGAGCTTCGAGCGATCCTCGCTGCCGAGTTTTTTGTTCACGCGGCTCGCGTCATCGGCCACGAGATCGAGGATGCTGCCGCGGCGGCTGAGCCGGCGGCGGATGGTCTCCTTGCTGTCCTTTTCCACGCCGAAGAGCATGTTGAAAATCTGCTGCGTGTTCCGCTCCGCGGGAATCTGGATGCCGTCCTTCGACCACGCGAGCGAGGTGCCCTCGATCGCCATTTCGAGCGACGAAAACCGCGTCGCCACGCCCTGTGCATCGGCGATGATCTGATCGGCAGAAACCGTGTTGCGGAACGCGCCACCATCGCCGGGGACATTCGCGCCGGTGAGCCACACCTTCTCGCAGTTGTGATGTTTGCCGATGACCATCGGATGATGCAGCCCGCTGATCGGCGTGATGTCCGCGCGATGTTTCTCCAGCGACTTCAGCGGCGCGGTGAACTCGTAGTCCGCCCCCGCCTTCTCAATCTGCCACGTGAGCGTGTTCACCCCATTCGGGATGTAGAGGAACACGCTGCGCTTCGGCTTCGAAGCCGCGGGCAGCACCGCCATGCAGTCGAGCAGTGGCAGCGCCATCGTCGCACCGATGCCGCGCAGGAAGTGCCGGCGGCTGATGCGCCATTTGTTCAGGTTGAGATTGCTCATGGGGATTCGTTCTTTCCGCAGGCGTTTTGTTAGCGCCTTTGACAAAGATCGGACAGCACGAATGCGCTCCCCGGTGTGATGGCGGACCCTTTACCGCCTCAGCGCATTGATGAGTTCATCAGTCTTATCGAGCACCGCCTGCATCTGGCTCGGGTCATAGCCGCCGCCCGCGACTTGAACGAGGGTGCCGACGCCGTGGGTGTTGTTGCTCGTGCCGGCGATGGCGGCATTCACGGTATCGGTGATGGCGTGATTGAGGCCGGTGAGCTGTCCGCGCATCTCGGCGCTGGAGAGAGAGGAATTGTTCGCGGGTTTGGAAGGATCGAAGAGCCTAGGGAATAATTGGGAGTAATTTCTCGAATCATCGCTCGGAGTTCGTCCGTCTGTCCGGCCAGCGTGGTTGCCCGTAATTCCATCTTCTTTCCTCAGCACCGTAAATTTCATCATACCGTTGCTCTGCAGATGGTGGGATGGGCTTATTGGCATTGCTTGGGAGATGGAGTTTTTATGGTGGCATGTGAGGAAAGACATCACGGCTTGGACAAACTCTGTTCGAGTTCCGCCCGGCGCCGCGCGGCCAGCTCCTGAAACAATTCGACTGTGCGCTCGATTCTTTGCGCCTGGTTTTCCTTGTGGGCCTCGGACGGGAAGGATTTCGAGGGCAGCAAATCCCGTTCAGCTTTCGCCGCCTGCAAATCTGCAAGGGCCTTCTCCAGCGGGTACTGTATGTGCGCGATCACACGCTCACCCGGCTCGGCCAGGCGCCTCGCCGCGTCTTCCACGAGGGGCGCGCAGGATCTTGCGAGTTCCGGATTCGCCAGTTCGATCTGCTTGGCCAAGGCGAGCGTGGCCGCTTCGTCCAAGAGATAGGAATTGATGCTGTCCACATCCCAGAAGAGTTCGTAGTGGCCGCGGCCCGCCGCCAGTTCACGCGACTTCTGGTCACGGACCTCGATCAATGCCTGCTTCGCCTTGGGGTAACGCTGCGCGAGTTCGACCCAGTCCGAAAGCCAGAAGGAAAGGCGGACGCCGAAATAACCCGGCGCGATTTCCGACCCGTGGTGGTGAAGCCATAAGTGCCGCTGCAAGGCTTCCTCGTAACGCCCGAGTTCCTGCAAAGCTTTTGCGTCGGCAGAAATCTGCCGCACGTCCTCCCTTCCAGCCGGTGCCGTTGACGGAGACCACGGCTCTTTAGCGTTGGAGACAGGCGGGGCTGATCCGCGCCAGAGCACGCTCACCACTTTTCCGATGACGCGTGAGCGGGGAAAGGATTCGTCCTGAGCGCTATTGCGATTCACCGTGATGTCCGTGTCCGAGCTGCGGACGACGCGACCGACAAAAGTTTTTCCGTCGCGAACATACGCGATCAATTCGCCAGGAGCAGCGGATCGGGAAAGTTTCCAGACGAGAATGTAACTGCCGGCAGGGATTTCCGGTGCGGCGGAATTACCGGGGACTTGATAGGAGCCGACCACGAACTGCCGGATCAGTAAGACGGTGATCACCACAATAATAACATTTAGAAGCCTCTTGCCAGCACGATCCTGCGGCTCCCCGGCAGGCTGTCCGGCTTCAGGGCGCAGGGCATTCATCGCGAGTTGCCGCGCAGCCGACATCGAGTGCCTGTGACAAAGCCAGATCACGAGCGACAACACGATCAATTGGGTGATGTGATATGCCCGGGCCGAAACTCCCGCCCCTTGCAGGAGAATCATGGCGCTCCACACCGCGCCAAGCAGGGCGGCGAGAAAGGGAAGCGCCAGCGGACGGGCGAAATTCAGTGTCCAGCCAAGACCCGAGATGCGTTTCGGCACAAGGATGCGTGGGTCTTCACGGCAGAAGTAGATGAAGTAGAGGTGCCAGTTGCGGGGATCGTTGGAAAAGCGGGAGAGATTGGTGCTCGGCGGCGTGGGGGTCTGCGTAGCCGCCTCCACCTGCGTGCGCATCTCGGCAACAGTTTGGAAGCGCAGCTCGGGTGATTTCTCCAAGGCGCGGAGCACGATCTCATCAATGCGGATGTCAACCTGCACGCGCTTCGAGGGCGCTTCGAGCTTCGCAGTGGGGCGCTCGCCAGTGAGCATTTCGTAAAGCACGACGCCGAGGCTGTAGATGTCGGCGCGGTGGTCGGTCGTGGCGCTCGCATCGCGCTGCTCGGGTGCGGCGTAGTCGGGTGTGCCGAGGGCGAGTGAGGCAGACACTCCTGTCTGCCCAGATTCAGAACAGACAGGAGTGTCTGTGTCACTGTGGATGATCTTCGCGATGCCGAAGTCGGCGATCTTCACCACGCCTGCTTTGTCGATGAGTAGGTTCTCCGGCTTGATGTCGCGATGCACGATGCCGTGATCGTGCGCGCATTGCAGCGCCTCGCAGATCGGCGGCACGATGCTCAGCGCCTCCTTCGGTGTGAGGCGCTTCGCTTGCAAAAGCTGCCGCAGGTTCACGCCATCAATGAACTCCATGAGCAGGAAGTAGAGCGGAGGTTGAGCGTTGAGGGTGGAGAGTGGAGAGAAATCGGCGGCGACTTTCCCGAAGTCATGGATGGTGACGATGTGGGGATGACTGAGCTTCGCGAGCGCCTGCCCTTCGCGCTGGAAGCGTTCGGAGAATCCTGGCTGCCCGGCGAGTTCGGTGGGCAGAATTTTCAGCGCCACGAAGCGGTCGAGCTGCGGCTGGCGTGCCTTGAACACCGCGCCCATCCCGCCGCTGCCGATGAGCCCGGTGATTTCCAGATGCGGGAACGCCGCGCGCACGGATTCCAGACTCGGCGGCACGTGCGGCACCGCGCCGCCATCCGCCGTCGGAGCCATCGCCTTGACAAAGACACAGCGAGGACAGAGACCATCGGCGGAACCTTCCGGGATGGGCGTGCCGCATTGCGGGCAGGATTTCGGTGTGTTCGTGGTCATGCCTGTTCCTTGGAGATGCGGTGCGGGAGGTTACATCAATTCATCCATGCACGGAGCAAAGGTAGCGCAGCTCGTCCTCGACATCGGCCTCGTCGTTCAGCGTCTGCGCGATCTCCTGCCGCAGCAGTTCGCGGAATCTTTTCCGCAGCCGATGCACGGCCACTTTCACCGCGCCCTCACTCATGCCCAGCGCCTGCGCCGTCTCCGCGTGCGCCGCCGCCTGGTCGCCCATCAGCCACGGACGCAACGCCTCGAATTGCGCCGCGCGTTCGCCCCGATGCTCCGCCGCCAGCGCAGCCACCGCGCGATTCATCACCGTGACCGCCCACTCCCGATCAAACACCTCGGGTGTCGGCATCGTCGCCGGATCGCCCACCGCGAGCGCAGCCGAGCCATCGGCATTTTGATCCATCGCCTCATGCTCCACCCCACCGCCACGCTTCTCGCGCCGTGCGCGATCGAGCAGGTCGCCGACGAAATATTTCACCGCCCCGAGCAGATAGCTGCGAAATCTCCCGCGATCCGGGTCCGGCCCCGGAAAGCCCCGCTGCAACAAGTGCGCGAAGAACGAGTGGGCATGATCGCGCGCCGTGTCCGCCTCAAACCCCATGCGCCGCAGGAAGACGAACACCGGCTGGTAATAGGCCCCGCACAAATCGCTCAGCGCCGCCCGGCCCTCGGGCGACGCCGCATTCGCACGCAGCACGAGCGTCCAGCGGGTGGACATGAAGCTTCCGGGTGTGGGGGGCGATAGCATGATAGACGCGATGATTCCTTGGAGATACGGCTCCGAAGGTTACACGCCGAGTGAAAGGTATCGGGAGATTCACCACGCCCGCCGCGTCATTTGCCGAAAAAAATTTCAGCGGGTCACACCACCCCCGCTCGCGTTGCACCGGGCCGGGCCGGGCCGTGTGTGAATCCGGATGAAAGGCACTCCGCAGTCTCTCGCCCGATCACCGTCGCTGAAACAACTCCGAGCACACGAATGCCTCGACGATGTCGCGCAGGCGGTAGTCCTTTGCCTTGCTCGCGGCGGCGATGGCCTTGAGGTCGTCGCGGTCGCTGAAGGACGTGCTGCGGCGGAGGCCGTAGGTCGCGAGCTTCTCGATGAAGGTCGCGTTGAACGCATCGAGGTCGGAGAGCAGCAGCTTTTTGAACTCATCTGCGTTCGCGTATTCGCGTCCGTCGTGAAGTTTGCCGCTCGGATTCACCTTGGGATTTGCGCCGGTGCCGTCGGTCACTTCCTCGGTGCGCCAGCGGCCGATGGCATCGTAATTTTCAAACGCCAGCCCGAGCGGATCCATCCGTGAATGGCATGCGGCGCAGCGTGCGTCGTGGATGTGCGCCTCGAGTTTCATCCGCAGCGTGGCCTTCGGTGCGTCCAGCGGATTTGGTGCGATGGGTTCCACGTTTGCCGGCGGTGGCGGCGGCGTTTTTCCGAAGATGGCCTCGCTGAGCCACACGCCGCGATGCACGGGCCGGTGGCGCGTGCCGTCGGACGTGAGCGAAAGGATCGCCGCCTGCGTGAGCAGTCCGCCGCGGTGGCTGTCGGCGGGGAGCGACACGCGCGCGAAAGTATCGCGCGGCAGGCCTGCGTCCGGCAGGCCGTAGTATTGTGCGAGGCCCGCATTCACCATGCTCCAGTCGGAGTTCAGGAATTCACGCAGCGTGTGGCCGCCCTGCAGCACCTCGCGGAAGAATGCCTTCGTCTCGCCGACCATGCTCGCTTCCAGCGTCTTGTCGTAGTCGGGGTAGAGTTTCTTGTCCGGCGGAAACATCCCCACCTTCCGCAGCCGCAGCCACTGCGTCGCAAACGAATCCGTGAACCGCGTCGCGCGCTCATCCGCGAGCATCCGCGCGACCTGCCGCGAAAGCTCGGCCTTGTCGTGGAGCTTCCCATTTTCCGCGAGCGCGAACAGCTCCGCATCCGGCATGGTGCTCCACAGCAGATACGAAAGGCGCGAGGCAATCTCCCAGTCGTTCAGGGTGCTGCGGTTCGCACTCTCGTCGCCCTCGGCGATGAAGATGAAACTCTTCGAGCAAAGGATCGCCAGCATGCCAGCCTTCACCGCGTCGCGGAATTTTTCCTTCGCCGCGAGTTCCGCCTTCACGATGCCGGTGTAGCCTTCGATTTCCTCCGCGTTCACAGGCCGGCGAAATGCACGCCTTGCGAGCGCACCGAGGCATTCGCGCACCTGCTCCATGTTTCCCTCCTCGCTCGGGAAAAATCCCGCGCGGCGCTTCATCTCATCATCGGTCACGATCGGCCCGCGCCATGTGATCGAGTCCATGATGAGAAACGGATACCGCGCGCGTCCCTGTTCATCCGTGAGCTTCACCTGCCACGGGATGCGCCCGTCCTTGATGCTGATGAATGGCTTGTCGCCGTGACGTCCCGAGCGCGGCAGATTCGACGGCCCCGGCACCTCGTTATACACCTCAATGGCTGGCCGACCCTTCGGCAGATGCGCACGAAACGTCACCGTGACGGGCGCGTCCTCCGGCGCGATGATGTCCTGCTCGAACAGCACGCGATCCAGCCTCGATTCGTACACCTTCAGCCGTGGCGCGTGCCCCTTCTCCGGCTTCAGTCCGCTGAGCGTGTAGCTGATCTCATAGATGCCCGCCTCCGGCAGAGGATCCTTCAGCAGCGAGTAGCGGAAAATATCCCCCGGCCACATTTCGTAACGCACCTTGTCCAGCAGCCCGAGTTCGCGCAGCCGCTCGCGATGGCGCTCATTCACCTGCTCCTCCAAAATCGCGCGCTTCGTGCCGCCGAATGGCGCGCCAGGTTTCGCGTTCTTCGCCGGCAGTTCTGGAAACGCCTCCGCGAGGATCGTCTCCGCCGCAGTGAGATATTTTTCGATGTTCGATGGCGACAGCGTGAGCACCGACCCGATGCGTTCAAAGCCGTGCCATTCCTGATCTTCGAGCAAAGCCCCGGGATCCTTCGCATCGTAGTCCACGCCGATGAGATCGCGCACCGTGTTCACGTATTCATCGCGCGTGAGCCGGTTGTAGGAGACGCGTCCGCGAGACGCCATCCGCGCCGATTCCCCTTCCTTCATCCGCGCCGCCAGCCATTCGACGACACGCGCACTGTCCTCCGCCGATGGCTGCTTCTTTTCCTTCTTCGGCGGCATCTCACCCGAGTTGATCCGCTCCATGATCTCCAGCCACTGCGGAGTGTTCTCGTAGCCCACCTTCGTCGAAAGCGTGTCGATCCGGAACTCCGCCTTCTGCTTCTCCGGCCCGTGGCAGCTTACACAGTGTGTTTCAAAGTAGGCGCTGACTTTCGGCTCCAGTCCATCAGCAGCCGCGCACGATCCGGCCGCGGACAAAATCGCACAGGAAAGCAGCGTTGGAAAATTTCGGAGCCGGAATGGAAACCTGTGCATGGGCAGTCCAGCGACAATCTTCTCCGCGCCGTTTCCATAGATGCAGCACAGCGGTTCACCCGCCCGACCGCGCACGTTCCGCCCAATAATTCAGGCAGCGCCTTGGACGACATTTTCCAGCCGCCAGTCACGGACTGCGGCGCGCGCGGGCCTCAATTCGCCGCCGGCGCATTCTTCTTCGCCCTCTTGCCCGGTCCCTCGCCCGGCCCCGGCGGAGTCCACGCGGCGGGTTTGGGATTGGCGACTTTCAGCGGAGCCGTGTCGGAATGCGCGGCCATTTCCTGCGCGAGCAGCGTCATCATTTCCGCGACCTTCGCAGCGTGCTCGGGCTTTCCGGCGAGGTTGGTGAGCTCGCGGGGATCGGCCTGCAGGTCGAAGAGCTGCGTCTGATCCACGAGCGGGTAGCGGATCAGCTTCCAGCGCTGGTCGCGCACGGCGCGCTGGCAGTCGCGATAGCCCGTGTAGCAGAGGTCGCGGATCCTGGCGGCCTTGCCGGTGATGATTGGCGCGATGCTTTTGCCTTCCACTCCTTCGGGCAGCGCCGCGCCGCCGAATTCCGCGAGGGTGGGGAACAGATCCATGAGATAGATGAACGCCTCACTCTTCCCCTTCGGAATGCCGGGTCCGGCGATGACGCACGGCACATGCATGCCGCCGAATTCGTACAGGTTCTGCTTTCCGAAGAGGCCGTGCTCACCGACCGAGAGCCCGTTGTCGCCGGTGAAAATGATGATCGTATTTTCCCACTGGCCGCTCTTTTTCAGCTCGGCAAAAATGCGCCCCACGTGATGGTCCAGCCCGGTGATGCACGCGTAGTAGTCGGCGAGTTGCTGCTTCGTGTCCTCGGGCGTGCGCGGCCACGGCGCGAGGGCTTCGTCGCGCACGGTCATCTCGCCATTGTCGAAGGGATGCACCGGCATGTACGCGGCGGGGAGGGGGATGTCGGCCGCTTGGTACATGCCGTGAAACTCCGGCGCGGCGACCCGCGGATCGTGCGGCACCGGCGGCGCGAGGTAGATGTAGAAGGGCTTCTCCGTCTTGCGCTCCTGCAGGAATTTCACCGCTGCATCCGCGTGCCGCTCGCTGCTTCCCCGGCGCAGGTCCGGCGTGTGGTCGTCCATGAGGATGTTCGTATCGAACGCCTTCAGCCCGACAGTGTATTCGTTGCCGCCCTTGCCGCAGTGCCACGTCTCGTAGCCGGCGCGGCTCATCACGCGCGGCAGCGACTTGTCGGGTTCGCTCTCGCCGCGCTTCGGAATGCGCAGCCATGATTTGCCGGTGAGCATCATGGTGCGGCTCGGCAGACAGACAGCGCCGACCATCGAGCCCATCGTGTAGCAATGCGTGAAGGTGAACCCTCGCGCGACGAGCGTGTCGAGATTCGGCGTCTTCACCACCGGATGGCCGAAGGCTCCCAGCCCGTCCGCGCGATGATCGTCGGCGTGAATGTGGAGGATGTTCGGGTGCTTCGCCGGAGCATCGGCGGCCAATGACGAATGCCGGGTGACGAACAGCGAAAGCAGCAGGGCTGTGAGGAGGGGAACGTAGTGCTTCATGTCGGAGACGGCATATCACCGGAGGGGCCATTGAAGACACGCAAATCCGGAAGGCCGGAAAATTTCTCCGCCCCGTCGTCCTGTCCAAAACCTGCGCAGCCCTACTTCACATGCAGCGTGCCGCGCATGATGAGGTGGTGGCCGGGGAATGAGCAAATGTACGGATAGTCGCCGGGTGATGCGGGCGCAGTGAACTCAATCACCTGCTCCTTGCCGTGATCCACGAGATTGCTGTGCCAGAGGATGTCCGTGCTCTCGGGGATGAAGTTCACATTGAAACCGTTCGCTCCGAGCGCGATTGCCTTCTCGCCGACCGCGTCGGCCTTGCCGGGTTTCACGAGGAGAATGTTGTGCGGCATGAAGTCCTGGTTCGCGAAAGTGAGCTTCACTTTCTTGCCGGCCTTCACGGTTAGCTCCTTCGTGTCATACATCATTTTCTCCGGCACCGTTGCGATGCGGATCGTGGTGAGTTCGGGAGTGTCCGAGAGGATGCCGGATTTTTTCGCGGCAGCCTCCGCGACTTCCGCGACGATGCCGCCGCGGAGCGAGGCCTCCACATTGAACCACAAATGCTGCACGGTGTTCGCGGCGATGCGCGCGTGCGGCTCGGGGGATTTCAGGAGCTGGCCGAGCAGCTCGATGTTGCGGACGTTGTGCTGCTGGTGAATCCACAGTGCTTCGAGCAAATGATGCGCGTCCTCCTTTTTGTTCGGATCAAATTGCTTCATCCATGTCGTCAGCGCGGCGATGACTTCCTTGCTGTCGCGTCCGCTCAGCTCGATGTGCGTGCGGTGGCGGATGCCATCGACAGGCGATTTGAGGTTTTCGAGCAGCGCGGGAATCGGCGCGCCGGCGATGGCGACGGGCTTTTGCAACGGACGGCCTTCCGCGGTGATCCGGTAGATGCGGCCATGCGCGTGATCGCGGTTGGGGTCGCGTACGTTGTGCTGCATGTGGCCGATGATGACGTTGTGCCAGTCGCTCACGTAGAGCGCGCCGTCGCCACCGAATTTGATGTCGGACGGGCGGAAGTTCTTGTCGCCGCTCATGAGGAAGCCGCGTGATTTTTCCTCGCTCTTGCTGCCGTCGGCGTTCGTCACCGAGACCGTCAGCTCTTCGCCGTTCGGTTCGCCCCAGACCGCCCCGGTGTCGGGATTTCGATCGAGGTGATATTGCTTGATGCCGAGGAAGCCGATGACGTTGCAGATCAAAAAGTCGCCCTGCATTTTCTCGGGAAAGTGCGCGCTCGACACGACGCCGCTCGAAGTCACGGGACGGACTTCCTTTTTGAGCAGCTCGTGCATCTTGAAACCGCTGCCCTCGGGGCGCACCTGATACGCGCGCCCGCCGGTGCCGTCCGTCGCGTAGTGGTAACCCCAGTAGTCAAACGAAGTGCCGTGCGGATTCGGCGAATTCGTCGCGTGCATCGAGATCGTGAAGCGGCGCGGGTCGAAGCGATACATCGCGCTCGCGGACGACTGCAACGACGGCCCCCAAGGGTGCTCGTAGTTGTGCTGCATGAAGACGCCGCTCTGCCAGTAAATGCCGCCGTCCGGTCCGTAGATGAGGTTGTTCGCGCCGTGGTGCGAGTCGGAGGAGTCGAGCCCTTGCAGCAAAGTCACGCGCACATCGGCCACGCCGTCACCCTTCGTGTCTTTTAGGAAGAGCAGCTCCGACTGGCAGGTGACGATCACGCCGCCATTCCAAAACTCAAAGCCGAGCGGGTTCTGCACCTTCGCAAATTCCGTCACGCGATCCGCTTTCCCGTCGCCGTCATCGTCGTGGAAGATCAAAATGGCGTCGTTCATTTTCTTGAGCGGCTCCCACTTCGGATACGTCGGCCACACCGCGGCCCACAGGCGGCCCTTTGCATCCACCTGCATCTGCACGGGGTTCACGAGCTGCGGGAATTTCGCCTCGTCGGCAAAGAGGTTCACTTTGAATCCCTTCGCGACAGCCATGTGCGTGATCGCTTCCTCGCCGCTGATGTATTTCAGCACGCCTTCCTTCTGCGCGTTCGAGCTCTTGCTCTTGCCGCCGACGTTCGAGACCACCGGCACGGGCTTCGGCACGTTGCTGTCGTCCACCTTCACGTCCTTGCCCTGCGCACGCGACCACACGCGCGCGTCGCGGTTTGCAGTCATCACGTCGAGCATCGTGAGTTCGTGCTGGAGCACGACGGCATTCGTCTGGCCATCCACGAAACTCAGTGTCGAGCGGCTGCCCCACACATCATTGCCGTCCGAGGCGTGGTAGCGGTTCCACCAGTGCAGATTCTTGTCGAGCACCGCCTCGCGCAGCGGATCGAGCGAAGGCGATGAGCTGACCTGTTTCCCGAGCAGCGCCTTGGTGATTACCTCGGCGAGCTGGCGGTTGCCGTCCTCGGAAAGATGCGCGCCGTTGATCGTGAGCGGCGTCTTCGCGGCTTTGAAAAGTTCCTGCGACGGGTGGAACAGATCCACGAACGCGACGCCCGCCTCCTTGGCTGCGGCCTCGGTCGCTTTTGTGTACGCTTCGAGCTGCACGTTGTGCGCCTTGCCGTCGGGCACATTCGGGTTGCGCGTGTCCTCGTGCGCGATGGGGCTGAAGAGCACGATGCGCGGGAACGTCTTGCCGTTCGCCTTCGAGCCGCGCGTCTTTTTCACAAAGTCGAGGAGCTGCTTTTTGTAGTCGTCCGGCTTGCCGTCGAATGACTCGTTGTAGCCGAAAAATGCGAACACCGCGTCGGCCTTCACATGCTGGAGATACGCGGTCATCGAGATCTGTCCGCTGCTGCGCGGGTAATTGCCCGGACGGTCGCCGCTCGTGCTCATGTCGCGGAAGCGCACCTGCTGCCCGGCGAGCGCGCTCTGCAGCAGCGTCTCCATCCAGCCATCATGCTGCATCCGATCTGCGAGGCCGCTGCCGACGATCGCGATGGTCTCGCCCTTTTGGAAAGTGAACGGCAGCGGGTCGCGATAATCCGCAGGCACGTCGGCGAGCGCGGGCTCCTTCGAGGCCTCGGGCCTCTTGCGCTCGCTCTTTTTGCCGTCGCCTTTTGCGGTCTTATCGCCGCCCGTGACGGGCTGGCCGGGCTTCCCGTCGAAGCTGAGATACGCGAGCTTCCCTCCGCCTTTCACATCAATCTCCATGGCATGCGGCGCGGTGATGCCACTCGCGACGAACACCTCTTTCCGATCCGCATCGAGCAGCTTCACGGTGAAACCATCGAGACGGCCTTCAAAGCCCGCGCGGTTCCAGACGCCGATCTTTTCCACGTCCACCGCGTGTCCGAGATCGAGCTCCCACCACGGCAGCGTCGAGCCCGCGTTGGTCGTGTGCGTCTGGCCTTTCTTGTTGTAGTCCGAATCCTTGTTCCCATCGGTGGCTCGCGCAGCGACGGCGTCGCCATTCGTGCTCGACTGCGTGGCCTTGCCCGTCGGCGCGACATTTTTTCCACCGCTGAAAACCTCCACTTCCGCGAGCGTGAGGATGCGCTTGTCGCCCGGCAGCTCGATCCGCACGAAGCGCGCAGGCTTGCCTGTCGCGATCACCGATGCCGCGGGCGCGGCGAGCATCGCAGCGTGATTGTGCTCCGCGTGAATCGGCTCCGCCTTCGCATCGCTCTTCGGCTGCGCCTTTTGCTTTCCCGTGTCGGGATTCTTCGTGTTGTCGTTCGCCGGGATGGGGCTCTCGAATCCCGCATACATCTCCGGCTTGATGCCCCGCGCATGCGCTCCGCCGCCGAAGGTGTTCGGCTTGAACGGCCCGACGAACGCGATGTCGAGAGCCGGCGTGATTTTGTCCTCCATGCCGAGCGTCCAGAGGCACGCGTTCACCAGCATCCGGCGATAGCCGTCATTCGTGATGTCCTCCGACGTGCCGTAGAGCGAAGTGAAAACCCGCCCGATTTTACCCGACGCAGCCTTGTAAGTGCGCGTCCATTCCGACGGCTGCGGCGGCTGCGTTTCGGACGCGGGCGAATCCGGCGTCATGCCGTTCAGCGGCTGCGCCATCGTGAGGATCTCGCTGTCCACCGGCTTGCCGACATAGCCGCCCGCCTGCACCCACACATCCTTCACGCCGCGCAGGATCGGGTGATCCTTTTTCTCCGGCACGATCGCGATGCGCGTGCTCTGCGAATGATTCTTCCCGTAGTGCCCGACCCAGGTCTGCCCGAGCACCTGATGCCCGAAGCCCAGCTCATAGCCCGCCACCTTGCTGTCGTAGGAATACTTCGCAAACGGATCATCCTTCGCCGTCTTGAATCCATGCGTCGCCGTGCGCATCCCGATCACCGGCCCGCCGCGATTGAGGTAATCGTCGAGGTGCTTCATCTGCTCCGCCGGGAGATGCTGGAAGCGCAGGAATACCACCGCGAGGTCCGCCGTATCCAGCGCCTCCATGCCCGGCATGTTCTGCGGCTCGCCCGCGCCGATGTTCCCATCCGCATCGATGTCGAAAAGCACCGTGCATTTGAACCCCTGATGCTTCGCGAGCAGCCGCGCGAGTGCCGGCAGCGATTCCTCCGAGCGGTATTCATGATCCCCCGCGAGGAAGACGATGTGCTTCCCTTTCCCCGGCCCCTCGGTGCCTTGGTACACGAGAGGAGCGGCACCGGCAAAGGCGGTGAGTGTGAGCAGGGCGAGGAGGATGCGTTTCATGAGTGGGATAAAGGGTCGGGAAAGGTGCGTGTTTCTTATCGGCAAACTGGCGTTCCATTAGGACACGGGCGAGGAATTCCACTCGGGAAAGATCATTGCCGGCGTGTTCCACAGGCACCGGTCGCCCCATGAACCTCAGAAAATCCCACAGTCTGGCACGTGTCTTGCGCATCGGGTCGGTGCATGAAAGCTTCTCGAATCGTCAATTTCCTCTTCCTCACCGTTGCTGTCGGTTGGTGCGGATTCAGTGTCGCAGAGCTGGTCTATTCCAAGCTGCCGGTCGGCGATGAAAGTATCGAAAGTGCCGCCGTCGTCGCGCTCGCCTCGGCTGCAAGAAGCCAGGATGAATTGCCACCGATCGCTGCCGGGCCCGAGGTGATGACGATCGAGACCGTGCCCGCGTCGGAGCTGCTGCCCGATCCCGTGGCGCTGGGCCCCCTGGAGTCACCCACCCCGATTTTGGAAAGGGACCAGACCTCCGCCAAACCTGCCTCCGCAGAGCCTTCCATCGTGGAATTCGAGGAAGCCGACCTGCTCGCCGCCGTGAAGCAGGGCACCATCGAGGCGACCCTCCGTGGCAATGGCCGCGAGCGCATGTCCGCCCAGCTTCGCAATAACAGCCCGACACCCCTGCGCGTCTCCTTCCTCACCGGTCAGATCCTCGAAAGTGGGCGCAATCGCGTGATCGTCACCCGTGGTTCGACCGCCGAGCTCATGCCCGCCCGCACCGTCGAGCTGAGCCTCAGCACCGCCGCGCTGCTCTCCTCGAATGTCGTCGGCAACGCCACCTACAGGCTCACGTATCACAATTCCGAGCGAGTCGAGCCATTCCTGAAATGGCTGAATGAAAACGGCACCCTCACCGCCACGGCCACGCAGACCGCCGTCCTCGCCCTCACGGAAAATCTCACGCTCCGTGCGCTCGCGAAATTCGCCCAGGGCACTCCCGGCGAAGGCTCCACTGACGCCTTCCGCGCCGAGACCGGCGACCTCCTCGCCGCGCTCACCGCACTGCGCGACGCCGGCGGCAAAATGGAGACCTTTGCCATCGCCGCCGACCCGCAGCTCCGCATCGAGGCCATGATCGAGCCGCTCAGCCGCGAAGCCGCCAAGCGCTACTACGGCATCACTGAAAACATGGAGTGGGAATTCTGGAAGCGCGAGCTCCTCGAAGGCAGCCCCACCACCCGCCACTACGCACTTTTCGGCATCGCCCGCTTCTACCCCGATGTCGCCCTCGGCATGCTGCCAAAATGGGCGCGCGAATCCGGCACTCATCCCGTCTATCGCATGGCCGCCATCCAGGCCCTCGCCGATACGCAGCGCCCCGAGGCCCTGCCCCTCCTCCGCGAACTCGCCACGGAACTCGGCCCCACGTCCGACCTCGGCAAGGCCGCCGCCCAGTCCGCGCGCTATCTCGACAGGCGCCTCACCGAGATCGCGTCCCGCACACAGGTGGTTTCCTTTCGCGACAAGAGCCGGGTGGAAGGCCTGTAAAGGCGCACGCTACGGCGTGAGGATGCGGACGTAGCGGAAGAATTTCGTGCCGGAATTCGTGGACTCGATCCGGATGAGCGGCGAGTCGGTGCATTGCACAAAGCCCGCGGGATCATCCACGAAGGGCTGGGTCATGTCCGTCGTCGTCTGCAGCTTGTAGTGAAAGCCGCGGATCGCTTCGCACTGCACGCGCGACTGCGAGTCGTCCACCTTGTAGATGGTCGCTGAGAATCCCGACTGCTTGATCGAGCCGTCGAAATACCGTCGCGCCAGTGCCCACACGCCCTTGCCGCACTGGGAGCCCGTGAGGCGGCCGGTGAGGTCATCCACCGCGACGTGGATGCCGCCCCAGAGTCGCGAGAGGCCCGCCTGATCGGCAGCGTCGTAGTAGGTGCCCCACTGCAGTTGCAAGGCCTGGCTGGGGCCTTGCTCGAAGGAAAGCGAGGTGTTCGCGGCCACCGTGCGGGTGCCCATTCCTCCGGGGAAAAACGGGGAGCCCGTGATGGCAGTCATCACCTCGGCGGCGGAACGGCTGAAGGTGCTGTGCCCTGAGATGTAGCCGGGGAAGCCGGGCGTCACAAAGGTGTTCTTCTGGTAGGGCAGCCAGCTCGCCGCGAGCGTCCACTTCACCCCGCTGTACTGCGTCGCCGGGTTCGCCGGCTGGCCGGGCCACGCGTAGATGGCCACGGCCCCGACCCGTATTCCCTGGTGCCGTGCGCCGGGCTGCGACGTGGCGGTGGTGACCAGCTCGATCAGGCCGGGGACCAGCGGGAGCCCGGAGGCGTTGTAGGACTGCTGGCCGGGATCGGAGGATTGCCCGAGCTGGCCCATGTAGCGGATCGCCGAGATCGGCCGCCAGCCATCGTAGTGCCGCTTCAGCGACCATGCCGCGCAGGCCGCATCATGCACTGCTGCATTCAGGGCAAAGTACACCTTCACGTCCCACTCGAGACCATCCACGATCGGGCCGCTGCCTCCGATGCGCTTCAAGAAGGCCGGGTAGTCGCTCACCGCATTGGCGATCACGTTCCAGTGCCCCGGCGGCGTTTCGGAATTCGGCCCATCCGCCCAATACTCCGCCAGCACCCGCGCAAAGTCGCCGCGCTTCACCACATTCGGCGCGTAGGGGAGCCCCGTGGCGGGATTCGCCGGATGCCCGCTGCCGTTGTTCGTCCCGAGGCTGTTGTTGCCCAGTGCGCCCGGCGAGATGTTCACCATCACCCCGTCGTCCGGAGTCAGCTCGCTGCTCCGCTGGATCACCTCCACCACCTCGCTGCGGAACTGCGCGTCGCCCGCGCCGTTCAGATGGGGCGGGGGACCGGGGTCGGACCACGGCTGGGTGTTATTCGTGCGCGTGAGGGAAAATGGCCGCACGCCGATCCACTGCGGGCCCTGGAAGGATTGCAGCGGCCCGGTCGGGTTGCCGTTCTGGTCCACCGCGTTCGCGATTGCGAGCGGCTGCCACCGGTTCACATCCGCCACCGGGGTGCCGTTCGAGCCCGTGAGCATGAAGGGATTCACCGACTCGTAGCCGCCCTGCCCCGCGGGAAAATCCGCGTAGCCCTGGAGCTGCCGGGCTCCATCGTTGAGGAACCAAGCGGAAACCGCCGCCGCCACCGCATTGCCCACACCCGCGGCAGTCGAGGTGTCGGTCGAAGTGTTCGCCGGATTGTAGCCCAGCGCCGTGAACTGCGCCGTCAGCGCCGTCAGCGTCGTCGCCGCATTCAGCGAAAGGGCGTAGCGCTCCGAAAGAATGCGGTACGCCGCGTAGCTGATGGCCTCCCGCCGTGCCGTCACGGAATCATTGGACGCATCCATGTGCTTCAGATGATAGATGAAGCCGACCGCGACGCCATCGTATGCCGCCCAAGCATCATACATCGCGGCGGAAATGCTGAAGAGATTCCGGGCATGCACCGGCGGGTGCGGCCGATCGAGCCGGATGTCCGAGAGCGTCTGCTCATTCCAGATTCGCGCGATGCTCGGGACCGCGAAGCACCGGGCCGTTGCAAGGGTGAGGCAAAGGCAAACCATCATCGCACGCCGCATGGCCACTCGGAAAATGGGGGGGATTTTCACAGCCCCACCCGCTTCGCACCGCGCCCCCCTTTTGTCCAGCAGAGTTTCCCACTGGAGAGCCACGCGCCGTCATCTGGCATCAGGACCATGCAAATCGTATTGGAGCATGCACCAGCACTGCCCTTACTCCTGCCCCCTCGTGTCCATGAGCGTCCATCAGTGTCCATCAGTGTCCATCAGTGTCCATCAGTGTCCATCAGTGTCCATCAGTGTCCATCAGTGTCCATTATTACTCCGGCGATTAAACAGATGGCAGTCTCCTTCTTAATCCTAATCCTAATCCTAATCTTAATCGTCCGAGCAGTGAGATTAAGATTAAGATTAAGATTAAGATTAAGGACGCGTTGCCACTTGTTTTGTAGCCGGGTTATTAGTGTCCATTCGTGGTTTCAGTCAATCTGCCCCCCTCCGCCCCCGCCGCATTTTTTGGTTGTACTGCGGATCGCCCCGGTCAAAGTGCCCCCATGTTCCGATCCCTTACCCGCAGATCCCTCCTCGCCACCGCGCTCCTTTCCCTCTGCGCCACATCCGCCCCCGTCTTTGCCGGCGACGCAAAGGCCCTCTTCGCCCCGGACCTCTCGGACTCCCTCGGCGGCGAGCATTGGAAATGGGAAAATGGCGAACTCGTCGCCAAGGATCACGAGACCCTCTGGACAAAGGAGTCCTACTCCAACTTCATCCTCGACCTCGATTTCAAAGTCGCCAGCGAATCCAACAGCGGCGTCTTCCTCCGCTCAGGCAATATCAAGGACGTCCTCGCCGCCATCGAGATCCAGGTCCACGAGAGCACCGATGGCGGCAAATACGGCATGGTCGCAGCCATTTACGACTGCATGCCGCCGGCGAAAAGCATGAGCAAGCCCGTCGGCGAATGGAACCATTACACCATCACCTGCAGGGACAGCCTCATCTCCATCGTCTTTAACGGCGAGGAAGTCATCCACGCCGACCTCAACGACTGGCCCGAGAAAGGCAAAAACCCCGACGGCACCCCGAACAAATTCAAGATCCCGCTCAAGGAATTCGCCCGCAAAGGCCCCATCGGCCTCCAGGGCCTCCACGGAAAAGCGCAGGCCCCCGTGTGGTACCGAAACCTAAAAATAAAACACCTCGAATAGACAGCCTCCTGAAGCGTGTACCGAAAGCCCCGCGCGAGGCCAAAATCCCGCGCGAGGCCCAAAGCCCTGCAACTATTCCAGCCTGGGGCACCGCCCCAGGTTTGCACCCGTCGTGGCAAGAGGGCTGAAGGCCCGTCCCATCGTGGCGGGTGCCCTGCGCATGAAACAGGCTTTCAGCCCTTGGCGCTTTTTCGTCCGGTTCCTCAAGCAGGGATAGGTTGCGCCTTTGGCCCACAGGCATTCAGGGCATTCCCCATTGCCCTCTCCACCGCCGGGGCGTTTGCCTTGGTCACCATTTTTATGCCTGGGAGATGACACGCTGGCGCGCTTGAAATGGTCCCGGAAATAATATTTCTCGGAATACTTTCGGCCCGCCCCCGCAAGCACCCGCGGGCGATTCTATTTTTAAGTTCGTAAATGCCTCCGAGGGCCTGCCGGGTACACGTACTGCTATCTCATTCTTGAGATTCAGAACATACTGTGGTTGCAGGCATTCCGCTGCCGGCACCCCTCAGGAAATCAAATTATTGGCTCGCGCAACCGGCTGACGTTCTTCACGTCTTCGAGGGCGCGCTGGAGGCGTTCAAATAAAAGCAGGATTTTGCCAGAAAATTCTTGCCAGTACGAGGGGGCGTGTGGTTCTATCTGCGACAATCCGTGCAGAATATCCCCCATTTTTTTAACGTGAATTCCCCCATTTACCTCTCAAAATCGTCGCGTCTCCCCGTCGCAACCCCCTCAAAATCCCCCGCTTTTCCCTCGGCAGTCGCCGTGTGGATTCAGCTTTAATTCCCCCCTAGCGCTCCCTCCCTCTTAGTCACTCACCGTCTGCATTCCCTTCGTTCACCTTTCTAGCCTCTCTAACCTTACCGCAAATATGAATACCACCCGCATCTTCCTCAAGTTCACCTCCAAGCGGAACCAGAAACTCGCAGCAGCAAAAATCGCAAAATCCCGCAAGCCCTCCGCGCTCGCAGGCTCCATCGCGATGCTTGCCGCATCCGCATTCATGATCGGCTCCGCGCCGGAGGCGAAGGCCGCAAATCGCTTTTGGGATCCCTTCCTGAGTAGCGGCATCACGGGCGGTGGCACAGCCACGTGGGATAATCTCTCGACGGCCAACTGGTGGGATGGTGCTGCGGACGTTCAGTGGAATAACGGCAATCTCGACATCGCCATCTTCGGTGGCACGGCCGGCACGGTCACCCTCGGTTCCGCGATCACTGCGGGCGCGCTCAGCTTCACCACGAACGGCTACTCCATCCTTGGCGGGGGGAACGCCATCACGTTGGCGGGACTTCCTACTTCGGTGATCAATGTCGGCGGCTTCGGCACCCGCGCGACCATTGACGCGCAGCTCTCCGGCTCCGGGCAGTTGGTCAAGGCGGGCGACGGCGTGCTCGCGCTGACCAACAACAGCAACAACTTCACCGGCAACGTCATCGTCAATCAAGGCGCGCTGGTGATCAGCGATCAGCTCCAGCTCGGCGGCGCTTCGCTCATCTCGGTCAACGGAGCCAACCAGGTGAACAATACGGGCGGCACGCTCGTGCTCCAGGGCGGG
>JBBRPQ010000001.1:0-273185 GCA_038227825.1 Chthoniobacterales bacterium | reverse complement strand
CGGCTGCGGGGACAATCCGGTGGAGGTGGACTTCACGCCCGAGGGCGAAATCCTCGGCGTGCAGAACATTTTCCACACGAACCCGCGCGGCGACACGATCGTCCACTGGCTGCGCGGCGGCATCTATCCGCGGCCCGACCAACTCAAGGCCATCGAGGGCCTGCCGCGCACGCTCGACACCATGCCGGTGGTGCACAATTACGGGCACGTCGGCGTGAGCGGCTGCACGTTCTACCGCAGCGGCGCGCTCGACCCGGACTGGCGGGGCAACTTTTTCGTAACGCACTTCAACACGCAGCGCCTCACGCGCATGGAAATGGTGCGCGACGGCGAGCATCACAACGGCGCGAGCTACCAGGTGACGGAGCGCGAATTCCTCAAGCTGCGGAATCCCGACGTGCATCTCACCGACGTGCTCGAAGACCGCGACGGCTCGCTGCTCGTGGTGGACACGGGCGGGTGGTTCCGCATTGGCTGCCCGTCGTCGCTCATGGCGAAGCCGGACATCGCCGGGGCGATCTATCGCATCCGGAAAGTCGGCGCGCCCGCGAAGTGCGAACCGTGGGGCGCGAGCGTCGCGGGCGTTTGGAAAATGGACGCGCAAGGACTCATCGCCGCCCTCGGCTCGAAGGATGTGAGCATCGCGCGCGCAGCGGGCAACGCACTCGCGATGAAGCCGACGCCCGACGCCGTTCCCGCGCTCGTGAAAGCGCTGCAAAGCGACGACGCAGGCGTGCAGCTCGCCGCCGCGCACGCACTCGGCGCGCTGTCGAAGCTCGACGCGAAGACGACGGACGTTCTGCTCTGGCGCATTTCCGGCGAAGTGGATCGCTCGGTGGAGCATCAGGCGATGTTCGCGCTGATCACGGCGGGCGAACCGCAGACCCTCGCTGTCGCGCTGCGCGACTACGTGGATCTCACGCTGAAACAACGCGTGCTCACCGTTCTCGACCAACGCCACGATCTCGCCGCCGAGAGTGTGCTGCCGTTGCTCGACTCCGCCGACTCCGCACTCGCGCGCAGGGCCGCGGAGATCGTGCTGCGCCACGCCGATTGGGAAGTGACAGCGCACCTCGCGGATTGGTTGCGCGCGAAAACTGTGAGCACGGATCGGCTCGCCATCGTCGAGATGATCGCTACGCCGCGTCTCTCGACGATGGCCGATGTCGTCGCGCTGCTACTCGAACGCGCGGAACCCGAAGCACCGCGCGCCGCGTGGCGAATCATCGCTGCGGGCGATGGCGCGAAAGGACTGCCGGCGTGGACGCCTGCGCTCCATGCTGCGCTCGCATCCGCCGCGCCCGCCGATCTTCCACTCGTGCTTGCCGCTGCGGCAAAAATTTCCACGCCGGAGCTGCGCACCGCGATGCGTGAATTTTCCGACGATAAAAAGCAGCCGCTCAGCCTGCGACTCAAGGCGCTCGCCGCGTCGCTCGACCGCGGCAAGCCGCTGCCGGATGAATCGTTCAACCTGCTCAAGCGCGCTCTCGCCGATGCCTCGCCCGCCGCGCGCCTCGAAGCCGCGCGCACGCTCGTGACCGCGAAGCTCGCGAAGGATCAAGTGCCCGCGCTCCCGCCGCTGATTCCCGCGCTCGGGCCACTCGAACTCGCGGAGATTCTCAAGGGCTATCGCGCGTGGTTGAAGACTGAAGCGGCAATGCAGTTTGCGCAGGCGCTGAAAACTTCCGCATCGCTTGCGACGGTGCAGGAGAGCGTCATTCGCACCGTTTTCGCCGACACACCGCCGCCGCTCTTTGCCGAGATTTTGCCCGCACTCCAGGCGCTCGCGAACGATGACGCCGCGCGCCGCCGGATGCTCGATTCACTGCCCGCGCGGATCGCGAAGGAAGGCCGCGCAGCCGAGGGCCGGAAGCTTTTCGAGAGCGGAGTCGGCGCGTGCATGACATGCCACCGCGTCGGCGAAGTCGGCAATCTCGTCGGGCCGAATCTCAGCACGATCGGCGCAATCCGAGTCGAGCGCGACATCCTCGAGAGCATCCTTTTCCCCAGCAACTCGCTCGCTCGCGACTACGAGGCGCACGCCATCGAGACGGCGGACGGGCAGAGCTTCATCGGCGTCATCCGCGCGAGCCTGCCGGATGTGCTCGTCTTCGCCGACGCTGGCGCGCAGGAGCACCGCATCCCGCATTCGCAGATCACCGAGAAGACGATGCTCACGACTTCGCTGATGCCGCAGGGCCTCGACAAGGCGCTCACCGAGCAGCAGCTCATGGATCTCGTCGCGTTTCTGCGGAGCAGGAAATAACGAGGCTCACGTATCAGAAAGACAGCCCGGAGGGCTGATGGAAATTAGCCGGTGACTTCAGTCACCGGATCGCGTGGTAAAAAATCGAATGCGTCCCGGCAGGGACGCCGGAGACGCGCCGTTCACCAGAGGTATTTCTCATCATATTCCACCAAGCCGCGCTTCAGCATTTCCACATACTCCTCCTGATACGTCTTCACCCGGTGATG
This sequence comes from Chthoniobacterales bacterium, assembly GCA_038227825.1. Lineage (GTDB taxonomy): Bacteria > Verrucomicrobiota > Verrucomicrobiia > Chthoniobacterales > Chthoniobacteraceae > SXWH01. The sequence goes on along the minus strand of JBBRPQ010000001.1, from coordinate 270,710 downwards.
CTCCTCCTGGCGGAGCACATAGGATCGCACTCTCTCCAAATGGGACGCGCTGACGGTGAATCCGCCATAGCCTTCCTGCCACGCGAATCCTGCGATCCGCAATTCGTCATGCACCCATTTTGACGACACGCCTTTCACGCGCTGCATCACATCGGCCAGGCAATGCGTGGCGCGCAAACCCGCAAAGACATGCACATGATCGCCCGTGCCACCGACGGCATGCGCGACGCCGCCTTCCGCGCGCACGACACCGCCGATGTATTCATGCAAACGCGGGCGCAGGCCCGGCGGGAACCACGGCTCCCGTTTCTTCGTGCTGAAGACGAGATGGTAATGCAGTGCGAGGTGGGTCGAGGGCATGGGGGATTCTTCCGGCGTCCCTGCCGGGACGCATTCCTTTTTTCAATGGGATCCGGTGACTGAAGTCACCGGCTAATTTCCATCAGCCCTCCGGGCTGAACAAATCACATCGTCGCTGCGTGAGTCGCTCCATGCTCCAAAAGACTCCGCGCATTTTTCCCGCGCGCAATCGGCTCGCGGGCTGCTAATATCTTCGGCAGCTCAATACATTCCCCATGCAAGATTCCAACGGCGGCACGAACGGACGACCCATGCGCAGCAACTCCATCGGCGATCCGCGGATTGACCAAAAAATCCGCGATCTCGTGAGCGAAATTCACACGGAGAAGCCACACGAGCTGATCGAGGAAATGATCGTCACCGCGCTGAAGATGGCGCGCGACCAGACGACCGTGGCGGATTTGAAAATGCTCAACCGCGCGCTGAAGGAACTGCGCTATGCCGTGCGCGTCTTTGCACCTTATCGGGATCGCCGGAAGGTCGCGGTATTCGGCAGCGCGCGCACCTCGGAGGACGCGGGGGAATTCAAAGCGGCGGAAAATTTCGCCCGCCAGATGGTGGAGCACGGATACATGATCGTCACCGGCGGCGGCGACGGAATCATGGGCGCGGCCCAGCGCGGCGCGGGACGCGAGAACAGCTTCGGGCTGAACATCCGGCTGCCATTCGAGCAGTCGGCGAACCAGACGATCGATGGCGACAAGAAGCTGGTGAACTTCAACTACTTCTTCACGCGGAAGCTGAACTTCGTGAAGGAGACGCACGCCATCGCGCTTTTTCCAGGCGGCTTCGGCACGATGGACGAGGGCTTCGAGGTGCTCACGCTCATGCAGACGGGCAAGGCGCGCATCTTTCCGTTCGTGCTCGTGGACAAGCCGGGCGGCACGTACTGGCAGACGTGGCTCGCATTCCTCCGCGGCCATCTGCTGAAGCTCGGACTCATCTCCGAGGACGATTTCAATTTCCTGCACCACTGCGAATCCGTCGAGTGCGCCGTCGAACACATCTCGCATTTCTACCACAACTTTCACAGCTCACGCTGGGTCGGTGGCAAGCTCGTGATCCGGCTGCAACGTGCGCTCTCGCAAAAGCTGATCGAGCGCATGGACACGGATTTCACCGATGTGCTCGCGAGCGGGAAATTTACGCAAAGCAGCGCGTTGCCGGAGGAATCCGGCGAGCCCGATCTCGCGCATCTCCCGCGTCTCGTCTTCCAACCGAAGCGGAGGAATTTCGGGCGGCTGCGGAAGGTGATTGATGCGGTGAACGGGGAGTAGCGCGGTGGGCGGCGGGCCAATGTGGGGCCGACGACTCGTCGGCCCAAACCGTGTGACTAAGATCGGTCGTCGAGTATCATCACGCACGTAGAGCGTCCGAAGGTCTCTCGTGTTTCACACGCCGATTGCCGACGAGTCGTCGGCACTACATTTTGTGCATCGCCGCCACGTGATGGCACGTTCAGCGGCTGTCGTTCTTTCAGCGCGCCGGCATCCCGCCAGCAGCGGCTACGGCCTGTTCGCCACCACGTAGTCGTGCAGGGAATTCACCGACGCGAGTGCCTGCTTTGCGGCTTCGGAATTCGGAACCTTCACGCCGAAATGTTTCTCTAGGCCGACGACAAGCTCGAGCGCGTCTATCGAATCGAGGCCGAGTCCTTCTGGGCCGAACAGCGGCTGGTCGTCGCGGATTTCGTCCTTCGTCACTTTGAGCATGAGACTCTCGACCATCATTGTTTTGATTGCGTCGCGGAGATTTTCGTCGGCCATTTTTAAAATTACGGATTGGGGATTGCGGATAGTTGTTGGCAATCTGCGCGGGAATCCGCAATGCGAAATCGAAATTCCACCAATTGAAAACCCGCCTGGACCAACTCCTCTTTTCGCGTGGGCTTTTCGAGAGCCGGGAGAAGGCGCGGCGTGCGATCATGGCAGGGCAGGTGCGTGTGGCCGGGCATGTCGTGGATAAGGCGAGCCGTGAATTTGCCGACGATGCTGCGGGCATCGAAGTCGCGACGCCCGAACGCTACGTGGGCCGCGGCGGGTTCAAGCTTGAGGCCGCGCTCGCCCATTTTGCGATCGATCCCACCGGCCTCACGTGCCTCGACATCGGCGCGAGCACGGGCGGCTTCACGGACTGCCTGCTGCAGCACGGCGCGACAAAGGTGTGGGCGATCGATGTCGGGCACAGCCAGCTCGATTGGAAAATCCGCAGTGACCCGCGCGTGGTCGTCCGCGAAAAGCTGAACGCGCGGAATCTCACCCGCGACGACATTCCCGATCCCATCACGCTTGCCGTCGCAGATGTCTCCTTCATTTCACTCACCCTCATCTTGCCGCCAGCGCTCGGCACGCTTACTCATGACGGCGTGATCGTCCCGCTCATCAAGCCGCAGTTTGAACTCCGCCGCGAGGAAGTGAGCCGCGGCGGCATCGTGCGCGACCCGCTGCTGCACGAGGCGGCGGTCGCACGCATCCGTGATTTTGTGGAAAAAATGCCCGCGTCCCCCTGCGCCGACGGGTCCATCGTGAAGCTGGAATGGTGCGGTCACATCGAATCACCCATCCTCGGCGGCGAGGGCAACAAAGAGTTTCTCGCATGTCTTCGCGCCACATCGGCCTGATCGCTAATGACAGCAAACCGGGCGCGCGCGAACTCGTCGCAGCGCTGGTGAGTGAATTTGCCGCGCATCCCGTCCAGCTTCATCTCGATCATCGCGCGGCGAAGCTCATCGGCGAGGAACAATGTAGCTCGGTGCCCCAACTCGCGGAGCAATGCGAAATGCTCGTAGTCCTCGGCGGTGACGGCACGATCCTCGATGCACTGCACGCGCTCGGCGACACGCTGCGTCCGCTTTTCGGGATCAATCTCGGCTCGCTCGGCTTCCTCACCACCGTCGGCGCGACGGAACATCAGCGCGCGGTGAATGCAATCATCGCGCACGAATACGTGCTGAGCGAACGCACGCTGCTGAAAGTCGAAATCGTGCGCGATGGGGCGGTCATCCTTTCGCGCAATGTCCTGAATGACGCCGTCGCGAGCCGCGGCGAAGTTTCACGACTTGTGCGGCTGAATGTGCGCATCGGCGAAACCGTGCTCACACAATACAACGCCGACGGCCTCATCGTCGCGACGCCTACGGGGAGCACGGCCTACAGCCTCAGCGCCGGCGGGCCGATCCTCGATCCTGAGAGCGGCGTCTTCATCGTAAATCCCATCTGTCCGCACGTGCTCACAAACCGCGCCGTGATCGTCGCAGACAGCACGCCCATCACCATCACTCCTGCGGATGAAGCGCCGGACATGTTGCTCACTCTCGACGGCCGCGTCGTGCAGCGCATCGAGCGCGGCGACACGATTCGCATCACGCGTGCATCGCAACGCCTGCCGCTTGCGATGCTGCCGGGAGTTTCCTTCTTTGATGTGCTCCGCCAAAAGCTCAAATGGAGCGGAGCCGCAGTCTGATCCTCATTTTGAAAATGCCGCGCACGATTCACAACGCCACATTCGCCGCAATCACGCTTGCCACACTCACGCTCGCACCAGCCCGATCTGCTGGGCAAAAACCAACCGTCGTCGCGCCGCTGAAAACTCCCGAGATTTCCGAGCACATGCGCGAAGAACTCGGCATCAATGAATTTACCACGCCGAGCATTTCCGTGCTGCTGAAGGCACTGAACGCGCTCAAGCCCGTGCCCTACGACGAGGTCGCTCGCGAGCTCCCTCAACAGAATCCCGCCGATCGCGCACGGCTCGCACTCTCGACCGGCGCGGTGATTGCGGATGGCTTCCTCGCAGTCGTCGCGGAAAAGCAGTCCCAGATAGAGCCTGTCGCACGCGTATTACTCCGCCAGGCAAAAGGTCTCGGCGTCGGCGAACACGTCACGCGTCACAGCCGCAGCGTGCTCGAAAAATCGATCGTGAAAGATTGGGCCGGAATTCACAAAGAACTCATCGGCACCCAGCGTGACGTCGAAGGCGGCATGATGGCGCTGCGCGACGAAGAGATCGCGCACCTCGTTGCACTCGGCGGCTGGTGGCGCGGGCTGGAAATATCATCGACCCTCCTCTCCTCGCACTACTCGCAGCAGGGCGCGACGCTGATGGCGCAGCCTGTTGTGATCGACTATTTCACCGACCGTATCTCGACGATGAATCCCAATTTTCAAAAGACGAAGCTGTGGATCGGACTCAGCAGCAATCTCGCCGAAGTACGCAAGCTCGCTGTGAAACCCGAGAATGCGGTGCCGACCATCGAGGAAGTGAAGGCCATCCACGCCCTCGCGAAGACGATGAATGATCTCATCGCCGGACCAGGCGAATAGCTTCCTTCTGTCTATCCTCGAGTTCCGCGTCGGCGATGCGCCTGCGCGATTGACTGGACACGGCGCATTAAGAACTGAGAACTGAACACACATGCCCACCACCGACGCCATTCAACACCAACTCGCCACGGTTAAATATCCAGGCTTCAGCCGCGACATCGTCAGTTTCGGCCTCGTAAAGGATATCGTCATCGCCGGATCGGATGTGACTGTGCAGCTCTCGATCACCGCGTCGGATGCTAAAATTCCCGCTCAGATCAAAGCGGAGGCGGAGGCTGCAATCCGCACTCTGCCAGATGTGACAAAGGTCACAGTCCGCGTGGATATCCTTGCTCCGCAGCAGACCGCAGCCGCGGCTGGCGGCATGCCGCAGACTTCCATTCCCGGAGTAAAGCATGTGATCGCCGTCGCGAGTGGCAAAGGTGGAGTAGGCAAGAGCACCGTCGCCGCAAATATTGCCTGCGCACTCAGCGCTGCAGGAGCGAGCGTGGGATTGTGCGATTGCGACCTTTACGGACCAAGCGTGGGTCTGATGTTCGACGCGCACGAACGGCCTTTTGCCGATGATGAAAACCGCATCATCCCCGTCGAACGCCACGGCCTGAAACTGATGAGCATGGGCTTCCTGCTCGAAGATGCAGCGCCCGCGATTTTGCGCGGGCCGATGGTCACGAAATACACGCAGCAATTCCTCCGGCAGGTAAATTGGGACGGACTCGACTATCTCATCCTCGATTTGCCACCCGGCACCGGCGACATCCAGCTCACCATCGTGCAGACGGTCGCACTCGCGGGCGTAGTGATCGTCACCACTCCGCAGGAAGTCGCGCTCATCGATGCGCGCAAAGCTGCGACGATGTTTGAGAAAGTGAACGTGCCGGTGCTCGGAATCATCGAGAACATGAGCTACTTCCTGTGTCCTAGTGATGGGAAGCGCTACGACATTTTCGGCAGCGGCGGGGGACAGCGCGAAGCAGACCGGCTGAAAGTCCCGTTACTCGGCCAAGTACCCATCGATATCGCGACACGGGAGGCCGGCGATAAAGGTGCACCTATTGTCGTCGCAGAACCCACCTGCGCCGTTGCCAAAACTTTCGGTGAGATCGCCGCCAAGCTCCGCGCCGCTGTGCCCGCGTAATTCGCCATGCCGGACAAAGCAGCGAAAAAGGAATCGTCCCGTAGGCTTCCGCCACTGCTGCGTCGAGCGTGGTATTCGCTGAATCAGACCTTCCGGCATCGCATCGCCCACCTCGGCATCACACCGGACCAATACAGCATCCTGCGATGGCTGCACGAAGGCGATGCCCGAGGCCTCACGCAGCAGACGATCACAGACTTGATGGCGAGTGATCCGAACACGATTACCTCGATTTTGCGCAGGATGGAATTGGCCGGCCTCCTTTCACGACATCCACACGAAACCGATCGGCGCGCCAGACGTGTCCGAATGGAGTCGAAAGGATCACGTGTTTTCACCGAGGCATATGAGGCTGCGCGCAAGCTGCAGGAGGAAATGCTATCCGTGATTCCAGAAGCGCGCCGTGATCGTTTTCTTGCCGACCTCGAAACCGTCGCAGAGGCCTGCTCCAGTGCTGCCAATCGGAAGAGGCCAGCGTGACCTGCAACGTGCTAGGTGTTTTCAAAATGCATGCGCTCAACGCTCCAATAACGCGAGTTGTTCACATGCTGATCAGTACTTATCTAAAAAAGTCGCAGATCCTTCATAACAGTAACGTTGTGAAAAACTCGGGCGATCGGCGTTCCACATAGAATCCATGCGGGTTCCCCAGCGATTCGAGGCTGTGAAGAAGTGGGTCTTCTCCTGCGAGCGGGTTAGAGGAAAAGCGAAACGACACGGTTGTTCGTCAGTTCTTCGCAGTTCTTGGTGACTTATTCGCAGGCCGTTTCTTCACCTTTTCAGCCGTGAATCCCGCCGTTTCCCACTTCCTTTTAATTAGAGCATCACGAGCCGCCGCAGTCTCCGCGTCTTTTTTGCTTCGGCCTTTTCCTTCGCCAAGCTCGATCCCATTCCAACTCACGGAAGCCACGAAATCTTTCAGATGCTCTGGGCCTTCTGCAGAGAGAATCGGATAGACAGGGCTGATCGGCGAGATCGCTTGGAGCTTTTCCTGAAGCTGGCCCTTCGGATTTTGATCCGGCGGGTCCACTTCCAGAGTATCGAGATCCTCACGCGCTTCGGTGAGCACAATGCGGCGCGCTGTGACGTAGTCCGAGTCGAGGTAGATCGCTCCGATGAGTGCCTCATACGCGTCGGCCAGAGCAGAGCTTCGTTCGCGCCCGCCGGAAGTTTCCTCGCCGCGGCCCATCATCAGATGCACCCCGAGGTCGAGTCGTTCGGCGTGCATTTTCAGTCCGTCGCGCGAGACGAGGCCCGATCGCATTTTCGTGAGTTGTCCCTCGCTGAATTTCGGAAAATGATCGAAGAGCCACTCAGTAAAAATGAGCTGCAGCACTGCGTCGCCGAGGAATTCGAGGCGCTGGTTGTCAAAGTGATGCCGCTGTGTCTCATGACCGAGCGACGGGTGCGTGAGAGCCTCCGCGAGAAGGAGCGGATTGCGGAACTTGTATTTGAGTCTCTGTTCGAGAGGGTTCATCGGAACGGAAACCAATAGCAAGGGCATCACCGTTTTGCCCGTAAAAACGAAAATGGTAAATGGAATGACACACGGTGAGCCGGGGGATTTGAGCACTGAATGGAGAAATGGAATCGCGATGCGCGTCTCAACTCTCAACTTTCAACTATCAGTCCCTTCGTGCACCTTGCGCGCCCGCGTGAACCAACCCGCCCGCCGACTGCTTCAAATTTTCCTCGTGATCACGATGGTCTCCGGCTGCGGACGACCCCCGGATCGCGCCGATCTCGTGGTGATCAATGGCGGCGAGCCGGACACCATCGATCCCTCGAAGATTCGGGGGCAGCCCGAAGGCCGTATCGCATATTCGCTCTTCGAAGGTCTTACGCGTTACAAATCCACCGGCGAAACCGAGCCCGGAATGGCGGAGCGCTGGGAGATTTCACCGGATGGGCTGCATTACACATTTCATCTCCGTGAGGGTGTGAAGTGGACGAATGGCGATCCCATCACCGCGCAGGATTTCGTGTGGTCGTGGCTGAGGACCTTGCGTGAGCCGGAGGCGGAATACAAATACCAGCTCTATTACATCCGTGGCGCGGAGGCTTTCGGCGAAGCGAAGAACGATGCAGTGCGGCCACCAGCGGAATCCGTCGCCATCCGGGCACCGGATGCTCGCACGCTCGAAGTAGAGCTGAAAAATCCGACGCCGTTCTTCATCGATCTGACGGTCTTTTACACGCTGATGCCGTTGCATCGTGCCACGGTCGAGGCATCCGAAAAATCCGGAAAGTCATGGCTGCGACCGGAGACGATCGTGAACAACGGACCTTTCCTGCTGACCGAGTGGCGGCTGAATGACCGCATCCGGCTCACGAAAAATCCCACCTATTGGGATGCCGCAAACGTCCGCCTGAAGACCGTGGATGTGCTCCCCGCGCCATCGCCGAATACTGCGTTCAATTTTTACCACAGCGGCGTCGCCGACGTGATCCTCGACAAATCGCTCGTGCCGACTTCCCTCGTGCCAGACCTAAAAAAGCGCGCCGACTACCACGCGACGCCGATCCTCGCGACCTACTTCATCCGCTTCAACACGAAGCGCGCGCCATTCACCGATGCGCGCGTGCGTAAGGCGCTTTCGCTGGTCGTGGACAAGGATTTGCTCACGCAAAAAGTCACGCAAGCGGGTGAACCGGTCGCCGATGCTTTTGTGCCACCCGGCACGGCGGGTTACAAGCCACCCGAGGGACTAAAGCGCGACCCCGAAGCCGCGCGAAAGCTACTCGCCGAGGCTGGATTTCCCGGTGGCGCGGGCTTCCCGGTGGTGCGTTACCTTTACACCAACAAGAGCGATACCGATGAAAAGCTCGCGGTGGAACTCCAAGCGATGTTCAAGCGTGAGCTCGGCATCTCCGTGCTGCTGGCGAAGCAGGAGTGGGCCGTGTATCTGAATTCGCTTTCGTCGCTCGATTACGATTTCTGCCGCTCGTCGTGGGTGGGCGATTACCTCGATCCGAATACCTTCCTCGATATGTTCGTGACCGGCGGTGGCAATAACAACTGCGGCTGGGGCAACCAACGCTACAACGATCTGATCGCACTCGCGGCGAAGGAGCCCGATGGGGCGAAAAGGTTCGATCAATTCCGTGAGGCGGAGACCATCCTCATCCGCGACGAAATGCCAATCTGCCCGCTCTTTAACTACGTGGTGCTCATGTTCTACAGCGACCGGCTCGGCGGGCTCGCGGGCAATCTCGTGGACGAACATCCGTTCCGGACGATGTACTGGAAAACGAAATAATGGAACGCATCGTCATCCGTTCATCGAATTGGCTAGGCGACGCCGTGATGAGCGTGCCCGCCGTCCGCGCGCTGAAGCGCAGCAATCCCGGCGCGCATATCGCGGTGCTCACGCAGGAGAAGCTCGCGGATGTGTGGCGGCTGGTCGCGGAGGTGGATGAGGTGATCCCATTTCCCGCAGCAGGAGGAGGAATATCCGGGATGATGAGCATTTTCGGCGTCGCAAAACGAATCCGCGGGCGCGGCTTCACGGACGGCATCGTTTTTCCAAACAGCCTCCGAACCGCGCTCGAAATGTGGCTCGGGCGAATCCCTCGCCGCACCGGGTATCCGGGGCACGGTAAGCGCGCCTTTTTTCTCAACCACGTGCTGCGTGAGGAAAATCCGGTGCCTGCCACGGCACCGGGGCGTCATCAGGTGCATCACTATCTGCGCCTCGCGGAATTTCTCGGTGCAAATGTCGAGACGGCGCCGGGATTCGGTTTTCCAGATGCGGCTGCAAAGAGAGAGCGTGCGTCGGGAGCGCCACTGAAGATCGCCGTGTGTGCGGGAGCAGAATACGGTGCGGCGAAACGCTGGCTGCCGGAGCGATTTGCAGAAGTGATTCAGGAAGTCGGTCGCGGCATCGCTTGCCATTGGCAGCTCGTGGGCGTCGCAAAGGATCGCGAGGTCGCGGCGGAAATTGCGAAGCATTGCGAGAATCCCACCAACGTCGAAAACCTCTGTGGTGAGACGACGCTCGCGCAGCTCATCGTTCACCTGCGGGCAAGCGATGCGCTGCTCACCAATGACACCGGGACGATGCATCTCGCCACATTGCTCGGTCTTCCCGCGGTCGCGGTTTTTGGCAGCACAGAGCCCGCACTTACCGGGCCGCTGGGAGCTGGTCATGTCGTCATCCGGAAGCGCGTCGAATGCAGCCCGTGTTTCCAGCGCGAGTGCCCGCTCGATTTTCGCTGCATGAAGGAAGTCGAGGCCGAAACTGTGACCTCTGCGCTGCGTCGGGTGCTAGGCCTCGGCCTTCCCGTCTAGGAAATTTCACCGCGCTCGGAAAAGGAGAAGTTTTCCATTTTGGGAAAAAGAAAGCCCCAGCCTGGGCAATGGGCTGGGGCAATCAATCTGGCCTGCAGTATTCCTTCCGCAGTGCCGCAATCCGTGGGGCGGATTTACAGCTTGGATTCGTACTCGACCAGGCGTGCGAGCGCTTCAAGGAAGTCCTTAAAGGCAGCTGCCGGCAGCATGATGGTGTCACGCCGCCCACCGACGTCTTCGGTGATTTTCATGAAGCGCCCGCGCTGGTTCTCCTTGAGGTCGATGAAGAAGACCTTGCGGTCTATCGTCACCTTCTCAGAGGCGATCGGCTCGGAGGGCATCCTCGGTCCGGCGTTCTCTTGCATGTTTTTTTCTTTTTGTTTTCAGGCCTCGAAACTCACTCCACGAAGTGTGGAGTGCGAGGTTTTGGGAGATTGTTAATCTGTTAAGAGACCCAGATGGGAGCAAGCGATAAATGAGATGCGTGTCGGGAGGGAAACAGAACAGAATTCTGAGTTTTAAGTGCGTCGGGAGTCACCCAATTTGAACTTTTTATCGCAGCCCCACTGCCGCACGCACTCGTTCCATCGTCCGTACGGCGACGGCGCGCGCGCGCTCGCCTGCGGCTTTCACCACGGCGTCCACCGCGCCGTGATCGGCTGCTAGCTCCGCGCGGCGCTGGCGCAACGGGCGAAAAAATTCCCACAGCGCCTCGAAGAGCCGCTTCTTGAAATCACCGTAGCCAGTGCCTCCCGCGCGGAAGTCCGCCTCGATTTTCGCCAGCTCCGCATCGCTGGCGACGAGCCGGTAAAGTGCGATGATGCTCGAGCCCGCAGGATCCTTCGGCGCTTCGACCGGCGTGGAATCCGTTACGATGGACATGATTTTTTTCCGGAATGCTTTCTCCTCCTCAAAGAGCCCGATCGTGTTGTTGTAGCTCTTCGACATTTTCTGTCCGTCGAGCCCGGTCACCGTCGCTACCTGCTGGATGATGCTCGCCTCGGGAATCACAAAAAGCCCTTCGCCGTATGTGCGGTTCATCGATCCCGCGATGTCGCGCGTGACCTCGACATGCTGCTTCTGGTCGCGCCCGACGGGCACCACGTTCGAATCGTAGAGCAGGATGTCCGCCGCCATCAGCACCGGGTAGGCGAAGAGCCCGTGGTTCGGCGTTTTGTTGCGCGCGAGGTGGTCTTTGAAGGCGTGGCAATTTTCCAGCATCGGCATCGGCGTGTGGCAGCTCAGCAGCCACGCGAGCTCGGTGTGCTCCGGCACGTCGCTTTGGCGAAAGAGCACGGCCTTTGCCGGGTCGAGTCCGCACGCGAGAAAGTCGAGCGCCACGGCGCGCGTGTTTTCGCGCAGCGCCTTCGGGTCATGCACGCTCGTGAGCGCGTGGTAGTCCGCGATGAAGTAAAACGCCTCGCCCTTTTCCTGCCATTCGATGGCCGGCTTCATCATGCCAAAGTAATTGCCGAGATGCGGCGCACCGGTCGGCTTGATGCCGGAGAGGATTCGTTTCATGCGGCGGTGAAAATGGAGAGCCGTGCGCCGCGTGTCGAGCGCATCATCGACTGGAGAAGCGGATCACTCAGAACTTGTAGTGATCCAGCCCGCCCGCATTCAGCGCCCCGCCGAGGAAGCCGACGATGCTGATCAGAAACGCCCCGAGCAGCAGCGCGCCGCGGAAACGCCGCCGTGCGACCGAGCCCTCCTCGCATTCCGCGATGCACACGAGCGTCGCGCAGATCACCGCCCACGCGGAGGTCGCCGTGCCGAGGATTTGGTGAAAGCGGTAGATGGTCGCGAGTTCGCTGCCTGGAAGAGTCGGGAAGTCCGCGAGCCATCCCAGCACTGTCGTCGGCACGCTGCTCAGCGCACCGAGGACAGTGAGAAATCGCACCAGCAGCATCCATTCATCACGCTTCATCCACCACGCGATCGCCTCGGCGAAAACGGCGACCATCAGCAGGGCCACTGGAAAATGCGTGGAGACCGGATGAAATTTGCCCAGCCAGTTCATCAGCCTCCGCACGAAGGAGACAGTCACCTCGCGCCGCTCCTTTGCCTCCGGCACATTTTTTTCCGGGTTGTTCGCGGCAGCGATGATCGCTGGCGGCAGTTCGCCTGGAGCGCCGGCAAGCACCCATTTTTCCACAGTCTGCTTTTCCACCAGCGTGAGAGGCGGCACATCGGCATCCTCGCCGGGCATCTCGTCTTTTTTCACCATCTGGTAAATCTCGGACTTTTCCGCGTCTCCGCGGACCACATAATCGGGATTCTCGGCGATGCGCTTGAGATCGAGCACGTAGCCAAATTTCCCCTTCGGCTTCGGCAGGTGCGCACCGTGGCAGTCCGCGCATTTCGCCTCGAAAATCTTGAAGACCTCACCAGCGAGTCGGAGCTTTTCCGTCTTTCCTGATGTCTTCGCAGGCACGGCTGCGGACGACGCACTGGCCATCGTGAAAACTGCGGCGAGCAGGAGGAGGAGGGCGCGCATCATGTGGCTAATCAATTCAACTCGGTCATCGCGGTTCTTATTAGCACGAACCGCTGCTCATTTGCCAGTACTCGCGTTCGGTGAGCGTGATTCCGAGAAGGTGCAAGTTTCAGATGCTCTCGCCGAGAAACGTGTGGATGCCGCATTCCGCCTTGTCGAAGCCCGTCCAGCGCCCCGCGCGCTCGTTCTCGCCGCCCGCTGTTGGATTCGTGCATGGCCAGCAGCCGATGCTTTTGTAGCCGCGATCCTGCAGCGCGTTGTAGGGGATGCCGTTCGCCTTGATGTAATCCCACACGGCCTCGCGTTTCCACGTCGCCATCGGGTTTGCCTTCAGGATGTAAAGGTCGCGCAGTACGTCGAAGTGATACAGTTCGAGAATCTGCGCGCCCTCCCGCGTGTCGCTCTGCTGACGGCGCAGGCCGGTGATCCACACCGCGAGCGTGCTCAGCTTCTTTTGCAGCGGCACCACCTTGCGCAGCGTGCAGCACACATCAGGCGCTTTTTTCCAAAGCTCCGCGCCATACTCCGCGGTCTGCTGCTCGACAGTCTGCTCGGGCAGCAGCGCCTCGATCTCAATGCCCCAGTGTTTTTCCAGCTTCGCCTTCAGTTCGTAGGTCTCGGGAAAGAGCAGGTTCGTATCGAGCGTGAAGATCGGGAACTTCAGCCCGGCCTTCAGCGCGTGATCGATCATCACGAGACCCGCGCCCTGGAAGCTCGTGCCGATGGCCGCGCGCTCGCCGAACTTTTCCCACAGCCAGCGCAACACCTCGGTGAGCGGCACGCTTTCAAAGTCCGCAGCGAGCCGCTTCACTTCGTCGCGATTGATTTCAGATGGCTGGAGCGACATGGGAAAAATGGGCGGCACCTATCGTGGCGTGTGTGCTCGTTTGCAAGCTTTGGCGGCAGCGGCGGCCGTCGCGAGAAATGTCATGCGAGGGCGGTGAGGTGGGTGGACGCGCTGTTGCCACATCGCAAGACGGCATGATTCCGAACTCGAAAATGCCGACGCGCGCGGGTTACCTCCACTCATGAAGATCATTCGTGCGTTCCTTCCGCTCGTTCTTTGGTTCATGGCATTCACCGCTCTCGCCGGGGAGCGTGTCGCCGATCCGCATCGCACCTGGCAGGGGATCCCCGGCCTCGAACGAACCGCGAAGGGCCGCGTGTTTGCTTCGTGGTTTTCCGGGGGACCGAAGGAACCCGCGCCTGAGAACGAAGTGTATCTCTCCCAGAGCGACGATAGCGGGAAGACCTTTACCGCACCGCGAGTGATGGCGGGACCGAAGGACGGCGCGCGTTGCTATGACCCGACGCTGTGGATCGATCCGAAAGGCCGGCTCTGGTATGTCTTCAATCGCAGCAACAAGGACACCGCGAAGCACGATGTGTGGGCGCGCATCTGCGACGATCCCGACGCTACACCGCCAGTGTTCGGCGCAGAGTTTCGCTTGGACTTCGAGGGACCGTATTCCTTCCGCATGAACAAGCCGACGGTGCTCTCCACGGGTGAGTGGGTGCTGCCGGTGACGCACGCAACCGAGCCGATTCGCGGTTGGTTCGCCGGGCCGAAACAGCTTCAAGGCGTCGGCATTTCCACCGATGAAGGCAAGACGTGGAAACTGCATGGCGCGTTGAAAGCACCCGACTGGGCACTGGAGAACATGATCGTGGAGCTGAAGGACGGACGCCTCTGGTTGCTCACGCGCACTGGCGGCGGGTTCCTTTGGGAAAGCCACTCGTCGGATAAGGGCCGGACTTGGAGCGAGGCAAAGGCGAGCACCATTTCGAATCCTGGCTCCCGATTTTTCATCCGCCGGCTCGCGTCGGGAAATCTGCTGCTGGTGAACCACTACAAGTTCAAAGGCCGCAGCCACCTCACCGCGCAACTTTCCACCGACGACGGCGCAACGTGGAATGACGGGCTGCTGCTCGATGAGCGCAGCAATGTTTCCTATCCCGACGGTGTGCAGGACAAAGAAGGCATCATCTGGATCACCTATGATCGAGATCGCGGGGGCGCAGGCGAGATCCTGCTGGCGAAGTTCCGCGAGGAGGATGTGGCCACTGGAAAAAATGCGTCCGGAACGGTGACGCTGAAGCAGGCAATCAACAAACTCGACAAACCAAAGCTAGTGCCGAGCGGCTGGGACCCGAAACGCGCTGGCGATGAAGTGTTGACCACTCTCATCAAAGTCAGCGCCCCGCAGGTGAAGGGGGCGCATGATGCGGACCTCGTCTTAGTCGGTGAGCGGGCTTACATCGTCGAGCACGACAACGACGTCCAGCCAGGTCACGGCGCAGGAGCGGCTCAGTATTGTGTGCTGACGGTCGTGAATGTGAAAACGATGAGCGTGGAGCGAGTCGTGCCGATGGCGAAGTCCGCGCAGGCCTTCTCCAATGAAACACTGCCCGTCGGTGCCTGCTTTGTCCCGCGCCTCATTCAGCTCAACGACACCACGCTGCGCTGCTTTTTTGTCTGCGAGGATCACAAGGGGAAAAGCCAGTCGCAGACGTGGTATCGCGACTTCGACCTCGCCTCGCTCGCCTTCGCGCCGGACATCCATCGCGTGAAGCTCAAGACCAGCGGCGGCATCTTCGACATGCAACCGCAGTATTTCCACGCCGACGCTGCCAGGCACGGCTTCAAACAGCCTGCGAAAGCCTTCGGCCTTTACCTGCTCGACTCGTTCAAAATCATCGACGGCAAGACCTGCCTCGCGATCAACAATTTCCAAGGCGCTCAGAACGCGCTGGCGATGCTTAACGAGGCACGCGACACCATCGAGGTCATCGGCCATTACAACGAACCCGCTGAGCGCAGGCTCACGGAATCTTCCGTCAATCGCCTGCCCGACGGCAACTGGATGGCCATCTGCCGCACCGAGAGCGGAGATCGCAACTACGTCTTCACCACCAGCAAGGATGGCCGCACCTGGACCGAAGGCCAGCCGCGTCCCTTCGTCAATAGAGGCAGCAACTCGAAGCCGACCTTCGACAAGTTCAACGGCCTCTATTACCTCGGCTGGCAGGAGGCTACCCGCATCACGGACGGCCACGGCGTCGGTCGCAACATTTTCAATATCGAAGTCTCCCGTGACGGCGTGAACTGGGAGCGCAAATACCGCTTCGAATCCGCCGATTGCTTCCAGTATCCGACGTTCCGCGAACACGACGGAGCGATCTGGCTTTCGGTCACCCAAGGCCAAGGCGGCAGTACTGATCGCATCATGTTTGGGAAGCTGGAGGACGTGGGGCAGTTCGCATCGCAGGCGGGCAAGCCGCGCAAGCCGCTGCCGCCACCACTCTAGAAAGCAGCGGTGATGCGCGTGGGCGCGAAGCTCTTCACGGACAGCGACTACGTGATCGAAGTAGAGGTCACCAAACCCGGCACTCTTCTCGCGCTCACACTTTCAGGAGGGTGGTGCTGTTCATGCCGGGACCGGGCACGCTTTTGAAGGAACCGGCGATTTTTCCCCGCCGGACAAAAACGAAACTCGTCTCGGCCCTGAGCAGGGGAATCTCCGCCTAGCGCGACCGAAAAACCCGGCTCGCCAGACATTCCACGAGCAGGGTGCGCAGGCCGAGATGTTCCTTTTTCGCCGTCTCGAGGATTTCCTCGATCACGAAATTGTCGGGGGGTTCCATCACGCGGCCGGCGGTGTAGCTGAGCGTCTGGCGGATGAGGTTGCGGATGAACAGATCGGTGCGCGTGTCGTGGATGATTTTCTTGAAGCCCGCGAAGTCCTGATAGGTCTCGCCGGATGGAAATTCGCCGGTGGTGTCGATCTTCGGCGCGGGGGAGTTTTTTTCCTTGGGCTTGGGATAAGTGGCGCGCCAGCGGCCAACGGGATCGAAGCTCTCCAGGCTGAAGCCGAGCGGGTCGATCTTGCGGTGGCACTCGGCGCAGGTGGCATCGGCGCGGTGCTTGGCGAGGCGGTCGCGGATGGTGGTGGCGCCGCTGACATCGGGATCGATCGCAGGCACCGTGTCCGGCGGCGGCGGCGGCGAGACGCCGAGGATGTTTTCACTCACCCACACGCCGCGCGTGACGGGCGAGGTTTCGACGCCGTTGGCGCTTACGGTGAGCACCGCAGCCATGCCGAGCAGGCCGCCGCGGTGGTGGTTGCCGGTGAGGCTGACTTTTTGGAAGCCATCGGCGAGGCGGAGCGTGTTCTGCTCGGGCAGCTCGTAGAGTTTCGCGAGCTTCTTATCCACGAAGGTGTGCTCGCCGTCGATGAACTGGGCGACGGAGCCGTTGTCCTTGAGCAGTTCGCGGAAGAAGAGGCGCGCCTCGGTCTTCATCGAGGTGGGCAGATCCTCGGCGTAGTAAGAACGGACATTTTCACGCGGCGGTGGCTGGGAGCCGAGGTCGCGGAGATTCAGCCAGCCATCGAGGAATCCGTTCACGAAGCCGGTGATGCGTTCATCGGCGATCATGCGTTGGATTTGTTTCTTTAGCTCGGCGTCCTGCGTGAGCTTGCCGGACTTCGCGGCTGCCAAAAGCGCGTCATCCGGAGGCGCGGCCCAGACCGCATATGAGAGACGCGAGGCGAGGTCGTAGGGCTTCAGCGTTTTGTCCGACTCGTCGGTGATCTCGCTGAGGTAGAGGAAGCTCGGCGAGCAGAGAATCAGTTTGAGCGCATCGAGCGCAGCCTGGCGCGGCGTGATTTTCTCGGCGATGCGCTTCTCATACAGTGCGCGGATGGGCTGGCGATCCGCATCCGTGAGCGGACGGCGGTACGCTTTCTCGGCAAAGGCGCTGAGTTGATCGAGCGCGCGAGCCTCCTGAAATCCGTCCTTGCCGAAGACGGCCACTTCCTCGGCGCTGCCGGGCTTCTCGGGCACGGGGCCGTGGATCTTGATCTCGCTGATGCGGATGTGCGGGAGCTTGCCCTCCCTTAAAATGTGCGCGCGACCGACCCCGGAGCTGCCGATCTTTTCTTTGAACTCGTCTTTGTAGCGTTTGTTGATGGCAAGGACGGCGGCGCGCGATTCATACGGACCGTTCGGGAAGATGAAGCGCGGCGTTTGTCCCGCTTCCAGCCACACGCGGAATTTCAGCCAAGTCGGCTTTTCATCCGGCACGGTGCTGCTGGCGAGCAGCGGCTCGATGGCCTGCGGGTAGTGGATGTGGCCCTTCGTGACATCGCCGGGCACGACGCCGAGGATGAAGGGCTCGGAGAAATCGATGCCGAAGATTTTTGGGTCGTACTGCGTGTCACGATGCATCGCCTGCGCCTCGACCTCGAGGTCGTAAAGGCCGGCGACGGGCACGCCCTGCAGGAAGTCCTCGATGTGGCCGTAGCCGCCCTGGCGCGTGTCGGTGTTCGGCTGCTCGTAGAGATTCAGGTAGCGGAAGTTGAAGGCGGCCTTGTGCGAGCCCTCCAGCTCCTCGTATTGCACGAAGTGACCGTCGAAGCGCCAGTCCTTCGGCTCCATCGCCGGTTTCCCGAGACGCGTCTCGACGAGGCGGTTCGCGGACTGAAAGTACTGATCGACGAGGAAACCGGAGGTCACGAGCGACTTGCCGATGGTGTCGATGTGGTGGCTCGTCTTCTCTTTTGGAAAATCCGCGGTGAGCCCGAGCGTATCCACGCGGCGCCCGAAGAGCGTGGCCAGCGTGTTCTCATACTCGCGACTGGAAAGGCGGCGCATCACCGTGCGCGAGCCGGAGCTTTCGAGCTTGCTGCGGGCGGCCACGGTGCCTTCGCGCAACGCGCGCAAGACGGCGAGACGCTCCGCGTCCGTCGGCTGGTTGGACTTCTTCTTCGGCGGCATCTCTTTCAGCGTGATCTGATCGATGATGTCCTTCGCCGAAATCAGATCCGCGACCGACTTCAGCGGCAGCGTGAACGACTCGAGATCACGGTCGCCCTTCTGCGTCGCCGAGTCGTGGCAATCCAGGCAGTAGTTGTCGAGGAACTGCCCGACGACCTTCATCGAGGGTGCGAGATCCTCGGCCTGCGCGACGGCCCAAGGCATCGCGGCTAGCGCGGCGAAGAGGCAAACTTTACGAATGCGCCGCATCAGGCAAAGCGGCCCGTGCTGCTGCCGAAATGCCCGATCTCCAGCCCCATTTTCTGCGCGATATCCACGAAGAGATTGCAGAGCGGCACCTTGCTGGAGCCTTCGCGCGGCACCTGGCGGAATTCGCCGTGCTTGTAGCCGCCGCCAGCGAGGATGATCGGCAGTTCGGAGTTCTTGTGCGAATTCGCGTCGCCCATGCCGCTGCCAAAAAGCACCGTGGTGGAATCGAGCAGCGTGCGATCGCCGTCGTTCATCTTAGACAGGCGGGTGAGGAATTTGCCGAAGTGCTCGATCTGATATTTCTCCAGCGTGACGAGGCTCGCAATGGACTCCGCGTCGTTCCCGTGATGCGAAAGGCCGTGGTAATCCTTTTTGATCCCGAGGTGCTGCGGCATGAAATCGCCACCGATCTCCAGCGTGGCGATGCGGGTGGAATCCGTCTGCAAGGCCAGCGCGATCAATTCGTAGAGCAGCGGCAGATCTTCGACCGCATTGCGGTTCGACGGCTTCGCAAAAGGCGCCGTCGGCTTCGGCTGGCTGGTCCAGCGCTGCCGCAATTCGAGGCGCTTCTCCACATCGCGCACCGAGGTCAGGTATTCTTCGAGCTTGTCCTTATCCTCGCGGTTCACCTGGCGGGAAAGTCGGTTCGCCTCCTCGCGGACGGAGTCGAGGATCGAAGCCTGCACCTGGTTTTCCTGCCGACGACGGGTCTGCCGATCCTTCGAGTCGCCGACGAAAATTTTCTCAAACAATTCCGCCGGATTCGTGACCGGCGGCACGCGCACACCCGACTTCGTCCACGCGAGCTGGCAGCCACCATGGATGCCGCCTTCCGAGCCCACGGTCAGCGCCGGAAACCGCGTCTGATAGCCCACTTCATCCGCGAGATACTGGTCGATGGTCACATTGCCATCCGGCCGGTTTTGCGCCTCCGAGTTCAGCACGCCGGAAAGGAACGAATGCACCGCGAAATGCCCGCCCTTCACCCCGTGATCGAGCCCGCGATAGACCGTCATCTGGCTGCGATTCTCCCACAGTGGCTCGAGCAGCGTGGTCTTCTCAAACTCCTTCCCGGCCGTCGTCGGGAAGAGCTGCTTCGTCTGGAAACCGAGCAGATTGCCGATCGCAACAAAACGCCGCGCCCCCATCCCGGCGCCTTTCACCGCCTGCATGGCCGGATTTCCATCCACCGCTGCGGCCATCAGCGAAGGCAACCTCGGCAGAACGAGCGAGGCGCCAAGAGTTCGGAGAATAAAAGTGCGTCGGTTCATGGTGTTTACGGGTCGCAGCGATAATCATTCGCCGCAAGAGTTCTTGGAAGGAATCCCTCGCGCGACTCCGTGCTCGAAATGCGGGACCGGGCGGCCGCATTATCTGGCATGTCAAAGTTCCTCCGGCTCTTCCTGCTCGTTTCCCTGTCAGGTCTCCAGGCGATCGCACAGGACAAGGCGATGCTCGATCTCGCGCTGGAGCCGCCGGTCATCAACACCAATCCGGGTCCGGAATACGACGCGGAGAAACGACCCGGGAACATGATTATCGGGATCGACCGCACACCGAAGGGGCGGCTGTGGGCCGCGTGGGTCGGCAATGGCGACAGCCCGAATGGATTCTTCATGCTCGCGACCAGTGATGACGACGGAAAGTCGTGGTCGAAGCCGCGCGTGGTGATCGATCCGCAGGATGGTGAACTCAATGGCGTGCGCTACGAACGCCGCGCCCTCGTCGGCAACCTTTGGACCGATCCGCTCGGCCGGCTGTGGTGCTTCTTCGATCAAAGTCTCGGCTACTTCGATGGGCGCTGTGGCGACTGGTTCATCCGCTGCGATGATCCGGATGCGGCGGAGCCAACGTGGACGAAGCCGGTGCGCTTCGCCGACGGCTGCACGCTGAATAAACCTACCGTGCTCTCCAATGGCGACTGGCTCCTCCCCGTGTCGCTCTGGACGCGCGATCGCATGCACGGTCCCGGAGTGGACAAGGAAGCGCACAAGGATCTCGACGCGATCCGCATGGCGAATGTCTTCGCCTCCACCGACCAGGGCAAAACGTGGACGCGCCGCGGCGGCGTGGCGTTTCCGCGCACGGACTTCGACGAGCACATGATCGTCGAGCGCAAGGACGGCAGCCTGTGGATGCTTGCGCGGACAAAGGATGGCATCAGCGAGAGCACCTCGACGGACAAAGGTGCGACGTGGAGTGAGCCGCAGCCATCCACCATTCAGAATCCGAGCGCGCGCTTTTTCATCCGCCGTCTCGCCAGCGGCAAACTGCTGCTCGTGAAGAATGGCCCGGTCAACGCGCGCCTGCCGCGCCGCTCGAACTTGAAGGCGTTCCTCTCTGACGACGACGGCAAGAAATGGGGCAAAGGCTTCCTGATCGATGATCGCGCCGAGGTCTCCTATCCCGACGGCTTCCAGGCGCCGAATGGGGACATCCACATCCTCTATGACTGGAACCGCCACACCGAAGCGGAGATCCTGCACGTGAAATTCACCGAGGACGACATCCTGAAACAGGCGGAGATTGGAAAACTCACGATGGACCCGGAGGAGATCAAACGTCGCTCCACGATCGGCAAGACGGTGGTGAACAAGGCGCTCGCGCCGCATCTGCCGAACTCGATCAGGCCCGATCCAAAATGGAGCACGCAGGCGGTGGAGGACGCGAAGCAGGATTTCAAGAGCATCCCCTACGACGGCATCACGCCGAACAAGATGGTCTGCGACACCACGCTGCGCGAACTGCCCGATGGCTCGTGGATTCTCTTCATCCTCGCCGGCGGCGACACGGAGCCGAGCCCGCTGAACTACACCGGCGTCACGCGCAGCACCGACAAGGGGAAGACATGGACGCCGCTGGAGCGCTTCGATGTCGGTTTTCCACGCGAGGGAAAAACGATCGGCCAGGGCCCGACGGAACTCATGATCCTCGGCCAGCGCAGCACGCTCTTTTTTTCCACGCACTCGAAGCATTGGGCGAATGACTGGCGTTCGTGGTTTCTCACCAGCGACGATTCGTTCAAGACGTGGAGTGCGCCACGAGAAGTGCCGGGCCGGTTGAAGGAGCGCACGTTCATCCGCAAGCACATCGTCTGCAAAGACGGTCGCATCATGATTCCGTTCCAGCACTACATCGGCCCCGACGATGAGAAGGACAAAGCGCCGCTCGACCGCGCCTTCACGAACCCGCGCAACGGCGTGCTCATCAGCAGCGACAATGGCAAGACGTGGACCGAGCACGGCAACATCCGCCTCACACCGAACAGCCGCTACTTTGGCTGGGCCGAGAACGACCTCTTCGAGCATCCCGATGGCCGCATCACCATGGTGATCCGCGCCGACGGCCTCGGCGGCATGCTCTACAAAGCCGAGTCCAAGGACGGCGGAAAAACGTGGCCCGAGTTCGCGAGCCTCACACCCATCCCCAATCCCGGCAGTAAGACCACGCTCTACAACCTCGGCGGCGACACGGTGGCCATTTTGCATAATCCAAACAGCAAGCACCGCAGCCCGATGGCGCTCTGGATCAGCTTCGACGGCATGAAGACGTGGCCCTACCAGCGCGTGCTGCAGGCCGAGTCCGTGGATGGACCGAAAGGCCGCATGAACTATCCCGACGGATTCGTGAGCGCGGATGGCGAATGGCTGCACTTCGCATTCGATGACAACCGTCACCGCGCTGTGCATTACTCGGCGAAGCTGCCGCCGGTGAAGTAGCCGCATGCCCCTAAAAAAAGTTGCGAGCTGGTTGGAGTGATCAGTGATCAGTGTTCAGTGTTCAACTGTCGGACGGCGCGCATCCACGGTTGCGCAGCTACGCAGCGCCCTCGCATTGTCGGCGATCCGTGGGTTCCTCGCAGACTCGTCACCCACGGCTATTGTTGTTTTGGCGCTACGCGCCAGTGACACTGACAGGGGAATTTTTTGATGCGTCAGGACTGCACATGAACGGCTCCGCACTTGCGCCGCCACGGATCACTGATCACCAATCACCGTTCACATGTCCCAACTCGGCCAACTCCTCATGACCGGCGTCCCCGGTCCCGTACTCGACGCGCAGACCGCCGCGACTTTCCGCCGCATCCAGCCCGGCGCGTTCATCCTTTTCGGGCGGAACATCCAGACGCCCGCGCAGCTCCGCAAACTGTGCGACGACCTGCGCGACCTCTCGGGTGTCGAGCCGATCATCACGATCGATCAGGAAGGCGGACGCGTCTCGCGGCTGAAGCTCATCGGGAACGAGCCGCCGAATGCGAACAACCTGCGCGACCGCGATGATCTGAATTTGATCCGCGACCACGGTCGCATCACCGGGCGGCTGCTGCGCATGTTCGGCTTCAATCTCGATCTCTGCCCCGTGCTCGACATCTCGTTCGACGACGAGGCTGACAATTCGCTCCGCGGCCGCTGCTACGGCAACGACGCCGCGCAGGTCATCCGCAACGCCGGCGCATTCAACGACGCGCTCCGCGCCGAGGGCATCGCGACGTGCGGCAAGCATTTCCCCGGCTACTCGCGCGCCCCCGCCGACGCGCACCACGAACTCCCGAGCATCCCGCTCACGCGCGCCGAACTCGACCCGCACGAACTCGCCGTCTTCAGGCATTTCTCCACGAGCGCGAGCCCTGTGGACTCGATGATGATCGGTCACGCATTCTACCCCGCTCTCGACGACAGCGGCATCCCCACTTCGCTGTCCCCGCGCATCATCACCGACCTGCTCCGCGGTGAGTTCGGCTTCCGCGGCCTCGTGATGACCGACGATCTCGACATGGGCGCGATCCTGAATCCCTACGGCACCGGCGACTCGGGCATGGAAAAAGTCATCGAGCTCGCAATCACCGCCGGCAACGACATCGCGATGATCTGCCACCGAGTCGAGATGGTGGAAAAGGCGCACGGCTTCCTCGAAAAAGTCCCGCGCGCCGACCTCGACCGCGCCCTCGCGAGCGTCGCCGTTTTCAAACGCAACCTCACAAAGCCCGACCCGTGGGACGAGGCCGAGTTCCGCCGCCGCGACGCCGAAGTGATGGCCCTGCGCATTGCGACGCTCGGCCCTGAGCGCGCCGCCCAGCGCAGCCCCGAAGACGGCAAGCGCTCGCCGGTGGAAACCTATTAATAAGAAGCGGGCCAATGTGGGGCCGACGACTCGTCGGCCCAAACCGTGCGGCGAAGATCGGTCCCCGAGAATCAGAGCGGGCTTCGAGTGTCCGATGATCCCTCGTGTGTCACACGCCGGTTGCCTACGAGTCGTCGGCACCACATTTTGCGCTCTGCCGCCAAGCGGTTGATCGTTCCGCTGTAGTCATTCATTCGCCGTGCGGGCGTTTTGCTGTCGGCGGCTATGACAGAAAATGCATGCCCTTTTTCCTCCGCGGATCTGCGTCTCCGGGTATTGAAAAAACGCAGTTTACAGCCCGCGCAGAATTTCCCTGATCAGCGCGGGCCCGCGGTAAATGTATCCCGTGTAGAGCTGGATGAGCGCGGCTCCGGCGTCGAATTTCTCCTTCGCGTCGTCCCCGCTGAAGATGCCGCCGACTCCGATGACGGGCACTTTCGTCCGCGACGTGATGTGGCGGATCACCTCGGTGGAGCGCGCGCGCACGGGCACGCCGCTGAGTCCGCCAGTCTGTCGGCGGTGCTCGGGGACGGTGCTGTGATCGATCGTGGTGTTCGTCGCGATGATGCCGGCGAGGCGGTGCGATTCGACGAGCGCGAGGACGTCATCAATCGCCTCCCAAGTGAGGTCGGGCGCGATTTTTACGAGCATCGGCTTGCGCGTCGTATTCGCGGATTGCACGGCGGCGAAGAGCGCATCGAGCGCGGGGCGATCCTGAAGGCTGCGGAGGCCGGGCGTGTTCGGCGACGAGACATTCAGCACGAAGTAGTCGCCCAGATCGCGCAGGCGCGTGAAGGAATGCAGGTAGTCGGCGGCGGCTTCGTCGAGCGGCGT
Source organism: Chthoniobacterales bacterium (assembly GCA_038227825.1). Taxonomy (GTDB): domain Bacteria; phylum Verrucomicrobiota; class Verrucomicrobiia; order Chthoniobacterales; family Chthoniobacteraceae; genus SXWH01. The sequence continues at coordinate 246,120 of JBBRPQ010000001.1, read as the reverse complement.
GACTTTGGATTTGCCGAGATTGATGCCGACGGGAAAGCGCGGCCAGCGCGAGGTGGATCGCAATTTTTCCAGTCGCACGGCGACGGCATCCGCGCCGTCGTTGTTGAAGCCCATGCGGTTGATCACGCCGCTCGTTTCCGGGACGCGGAAAAGTCGCGGCTTCGGATTTCCCGGCTGCGCCTTCGCGGTGATGGTGCCGATTTCGGCGAAGCCGAAGCCGAGGCCCTCCCACGCTGGGAGCACGAGTGCATTCTTGTCGAAGCCCGCAGCAAGGCCGACGGGATTCGGAAATTTCAACCCGAAGACTTCGCGTGTGAGTCGTGGGTCGGAAGGCGTGCCGCGTGCCCACGATTGCATCGCGGGCCCGAGGCCGTGGAGGAATGCCATCGCGAGGTGGTGAACCTGCTCGGCATCGAAGCGGAAAAGAATCGGCCGGAGCAAACGCCGGTAAAGCACATCAAGCACACGCGCAGCCAAGACGAAACGTGGCGCGGGCGCAATCGTGCGGAGCGCCGTGCGTCCCGCCGGCCACGTCCATGCGCCGCAGGCCTGATCGATTTTTCACCGCATTCATTCTCACGCCGAAGCACGGAGGAAGTGACGCTGCGCGACTTGCCGCGCTGGCCGCCGGGACGGACGGCGCTCCATTCGCGCCGCGTCGCCGTCGCTTGTGCGCCGCAAGATGCGCTGCTACATGCTGCGGATGCGAAGAGTTGGAGAATTACAGAGCGAGCAGCAGGCCCAGTCGTTTCACGACACACTGGTCGCGCGCGGGATCGAAAATACAGCCGAGCAGGATGATGGCGGCGCATTTTCGATCTGGGTGCATGACGACGATCAGATGGCCGAGGCCTCGCAGCTCTTCACACTTTTCAAATCAACGCCGGATGCGCCGGAATTCCGCGAAGCCGCGGCGCAAGCCTCGGCAATTCGTGCGCAACTGGTGAAGTCCGAGCGCCGCCGCCGCTCGACGGTGATCGACGAGGCGCGCGTGGGCTACGAGCGGCATTTCATGGGCGGCGGCCTCGTCACGATACTGCTCGTGGTGATCACGATTGCGGTGACGGGCTACACGGGATTCTTCGGCCCCGGCGGCGGCGGTGATCGCGTTGCGCTGGCGCGGTTTCACATCTCACAGTTGCCGTTCATTCACGGGATGCCCGGCGGGATTTCGATCTTCCTGCCGGAGGTTCGCGAAGGCGAGGTGTGGCGGCTTATCACGCCGATTTTTCTGCACGGCGACATCATGCACATCGTTTTCAATATGATGTGGCTTGTGCAGTTTGGGCGCTTCATCGAGTCGCGCTTGGGCGGCGCGAAGCTGCTCGCATTCGTGCTGGCCATCGGCATCGGATCGAACCTCGCGGAGTACCTGTGGAAGAGCCCGTATTTCGGCGGCATGTCGGGCGTGAACTACGGGCTGTTCGGCTACCTCTGGATGAGGGGAAAATTTGGCCGAGACCCGGGCTGGGAGATCAATCCGCAGATTGTGCAGCTCATGCTCATGTGGATGGTGATCTGTTATACGGATTTGCTCGGCCCGGTCGCGAATGCGGCCCATACGGGCGGCCTGATCATCGGTGCGCTGCTCGGCATCGCATCCGCGCGGATCGTGCCGTGGCTGGAGCGGCAGGCCCGCGGGCGTTGACACATCCGGCCCGAAACTTAGTGTCGCGCGCCATGTCCGACTCCGCTGATTTGAAACGCACGCCACTCCACGCCGAGCACGTCCGTCTCGGGGGAAAAATGATCGGCTTTGGCGGGTGGGACATGCCGGTGCAATACACGGGCATCATGGACGAGCACCACGCGGTGCGAAAGGCGCTCGGCGTGTTCGACATCTCGCACATGGGGCAGTTCTTCGCGAAGGGCGCGGACGCGGCGGCGTGGCTGAATGCGATGCTCACGAACAACGTGAACAAGCTCGCCGTCGGCCACGGGCAATACACGCTGATGCTGAACGAGCGCGGCGGCGTGATTGACGATCTCATCATCTACCGCATCGCCGACACCGAGTGGCTGCTCGTGGTGAACGCGGCGAAAATCGACGAGGACTTTGCATGGCTGAACCCGCGCGTGCCGTCGGGCGTGGCGCTGGAAAATCGCAGCGATGAATTCTTCGGTCTCGCCGTGCAGGGGCCGCGCGCGGCGGAGTGGTTTGGGAAATTCACCGGCGGAAAAACTGCGCCAGCGCGCAATGGGATCGTGCAGATCGAAGTCGGCGGTGTGCCGCTTTTTCTCGGGCGCACCGGCTACACGGGGGAGGACGGCTTCGAGGTCTTTGGCCCGGCGGCGGATGCGGTGAAGGTGCTCGGTGCGGTGCTCGCGGCAGGCGCGGAGTTTGGAATCAAGCCCTGTGGCCTCGGCGCGCGCGACACGCTGCGCATGGAGATGTGCTATCCGCTGAATGGAAACGATCTCTCGCCAGAGCGCACGCCGATCGAGGCGGGGGTCGGATTTTTTGTGGATCTCGAGAAGGGCGACTTCACCGGACGCGCCGTGCTCGCGGAGCAGAAGGCCGCTGGCGTGAAAGAGCGCCTCACTGCGTTCAAAATGATCGGTGCCACGCCGCCGCCGCGCAGCCACTACGCCATCTGGAAGGACGGCGCGCAGATCGGCGAGACGTGCAGCGGCGGGCTTTCGCCGTCGCTCGGCTGCGGCATCGGCCTCGCGTACCTGCCTGTGGAATTTGCGAAGCCCGGCACCGCGATCGAGATCGATATTCGCGGACGTCGCTTTCCCGCGCAGGTGGAAAAGAAACCGCTTCACCGCGGCGGCACTGCCGGTTAGCAACGCACTCTTATATGAACGTTCCAGACGATCTCCGCTACGCAAAGTCCCACGAATGGCTCCGCGCCGACGGCACCGTGGGCATCACCGATCACGCCCAGCACGAACTGTCCGATGTGGTCTTTGTGGATCTGCCCGCCGTGGGCAAAGTCGTGAAGGCCGGCGAAGTCATCTGTGTCGTCGAAAGCGTGAAGGCCGCGAGCGACATCTACGCGCCCGTCTCCGGCAAAGTCGTTGCAACGAATCCCGGCCTCGCCACGAATCCCGCGTTCGTGAACACCGATCCGTACGGCGAAGGCTGGATGTTCAAACTCGAACTCGCGAACCTCGCCGAGCGCGACGCGCTCATGGATGCGGCTGCGTATCGCGCTGCGACCGGCGAGTAGTCTCGCAATCGCCGCCGAAAGCCGGCGTGCAGAATGTGGTGCCGACGACTCGTCGGTAACCTGGGCGGGAAGCAGGAGAGTCGATCGGGCGGTCGCAGCGCTTCGTGTTTTTTGAGACCGAACTTCGCCGCACGGTTTGAGCCGACGAGTCGTCGGCCCTACATTGGCCCTCCGCCTTTCGCCGATGGCTTACTGGGGCCGTGGCGTCTCGCACTTCCAGCACGAGCCGAAATTCCCCGGCACGGTTTCGCCGCATTGCGGGCATTTCCACTCGGGGAGATTTTCCTCGGTCTCGACCTGCTTCTCGGTGGCGACAAAATCGCGCAGCAGTTCCATGGCGCGCGGTGCATCGGCGTCGTCGGTCACGCACAGCACGGGCAGTGCGGCGGAATCGGGCAGGCCGGAGAGCAGGTTTTGCGTGCTCTCGTTGCGGATGAAAGACGGGATGCCGGCTTCCTCCAAAATCGCCTGGCAATGGCCGACGCGCGTGAAATCCGGGTGGGCGAAGACGGCTTTCATAGCGTCGGTGTTTGGCGGTTACTTCTTCGGGATGAAGTCCACGACGAGCGGCTTCTCGAGCACGCCGCCGAGGGTCGCCACGAAGGCCTTGTGCGCGGGGTGGACGATGTAGGCGTCGCGATCCGCTTCGTTTTTGAAAGTGAGCACCCAGCAGTGCGTGAGGCCGTCGCTGAGCTTCTCAGGCGAGACATCCGTGCCCCATTCGAGCGATTGGACGATGTCGATCTTCCCTTTCAGCGCGGCGAAATCTTTTTCCACCTGCGTGATCTGCGCAGGCGTGGCGTCGGCCTTGAACTTGAAGTGGACGATGTGGAAGACGGGGCCGTCGGCGGCGATGGTGCTCATGGTGAAAAGGGCGAGGCTGGCGAGAGCGAGGAGAGTTTTCATGCGAGCTCGGAGTGTCGCGATTTGGGATTGAGGGGCGAGGTAAAAGTGGGGGATGTGTCCCACGTCTTAATCTTATTCTTAATCATAATCTTAATCTGTCTCCGAGGCGTGATCCTCGCAGTGAAAGATCGGATTACGATTACGATTAAGAATAAGATTAAGAGGGTCGCGCCGATCTCGCGCGGGAATTGAAAAAGTGTGCCCGCCTCCTCCCGTCGGCGGCTACGGGTGTGAGCGCTACTTCCGCGCGTCTTCGCGCTCTACGAAGGCGTAGCAGAGCATGTGCAGGATGTTCATGTGGACATCCTCGACGCGACCGTAGTGCGTGTCTTCGACGACGATCACTTGGTCGGCCATCTCTGCGGCGCGTCCGCGTTTTCCGCCGACCAGGGCGATGGTTTTCAAACCCTTAGGCTTTGCCCATTCGAGCACCTTAATGAGGTTCGGCGAATTGCCGCTCACGCTGATGATGATGAGCACGTCGCCGGCTTGGCCGTAATTCTGGAGCTGGCGCACGAAGACATCGGCGTAGCTGTAGTCATTGCCGATGGCGGTGATCCACGAGACATTGTCGTTCAGCGACAGCACGCGGAAGGGCGTGCCCATGGCCTCGCTGGAATTTTTCCCGAGGTCGGTGACGAAGTGCGAGGAGTTCGCCGCGCTACCGCCATTGCCGCAGATGAAAATCTGCCTCCCTGCGCGGTGCGCTTCGCGGAGCGTGGCGATGAGCGGCGTGATCGCGGCAGGGTCGATCGTGTCGAGGGCTTTCTTTTGGGCGGCGATGTAGTTTTCGATCCAGTCGAGCATTCACTATTCTTCGGCGAAAGGTGTGATGCTGTCCAGAAACAGATGTGTGCCCGCGTGCGGCGAAAATGCGACTCGGCTACAGCGAGGCGTTGCACAGAGCCAGCGCGCCGACGGGCACGGAGTCCTCGCCGAGCCCGGCGAGTGCGACGCGCGGGCCGGGGGCGAATGCCTTCATCACCCAACGAGGCAGTGCTGCGGCGAGGCGGGTGCGGAGCGGTTCGCCGAGGAGGCTGAGGCCGCCGCCGACCACGATCACCTCGGGGTGCAAAAGCTGCACGACGTGGCTGAGTGCGAATGCAAGCTCATCCGCGGCGTGTGTGAGGATGCGATCCGCGATCGGGCAGCCAGCGGCGATCGCGGGAGTGAGGATGCGCGCGTCGGGTTTTGCCTTGGCGCTCAGCTTCGCAAGCACGCTCTGCGGCTGCTTTTCCACGGCGTCGCGCACAGCTCGATCTACAGCCCAGCCGGAGCAGCGGTCCTCGACAATCATGCCGTCGCGTTCGAGGCGCACGTGGCCGATCTCCATCTCGCCGGGCATCGCGCCATGGTAGAGGCGACCGTCATTGACGAGACCGCCGCCGACACCGCTGCCGGCGTTCACCCAGAAGACCGGATTCGCGCCGCGGCCTGCTCCGTGCAGCGCTTCGCCGAGTGCGGCGACGTTGGCGTCATTGTCGATGAAGACGGGGAGCCCGGTGTGTCCGGTGAGCCATTCACCGAGCGGGAAATCATTCCAGCCCTCGATGTGGTGAGAGCATTTGATGCGCCCCGTTTTCCAATCCACCGGGCCGCCATAGCCGACGCCGACTGCGCGCGGGCTCCATTTTGCGATGAGGTCCGGCAGCGCGCCTGCGATGTGTGCGCGGATGCCTTCGGCGCCGGCGGCGCGATCCACCGCGAACCGCGCGCGCCCGACGATCGCGCCGTCCGGCGAACCGGCGCAGACCTGCAGTTTTGTGCCGCCGATTTCGATCGCGAGAAAGTGCATGGGCTTCGTGTGCCTCGGAGCGCATGGGTGTGCAAGTATTGCGAATAGTCGTGCGGGATGTTGGCGTGTGTCGCTTGTTGCATCCGGCGACGGGGCCGCTACACTCCGCCCTCAGTTTTCCATGAAATCACTCCTATCTGTGCTGGCAGTCGTCTGGCTTGGCATTTCGCAGTTGGTCGCTCAGACCCCGGCAGGTCGTCCGGCTGCCACCCCGAAGCCATCCGCTGCCGCAGTGGTGAAGCTGCCTGCGAACGATGCGGCACAGCCCCCGAAGGCGGGAACGGCATACGTCCCGCCCGCGCCGCCGGTGAAGGAGGAAATGACGCTGCTCACGCTGATCAAATCCGGCGGATGGGCGATGATCCCGCTCGCGGTGATGAGCGTCCTCACGGTGATGCTTGTGCTCGTTTTCATGGCGACCCTGCGGCGCTCGGCCATCCTCACGACGCACTACATGAACACGGCGGATGTGCTTTTGAAAAAGCGCGACTACCTCGGGCTGCTGGCGATCTCGAGCCGGCACAGCGAAGCGGTGGCGCGTGTGGTGCAGCGCACGCTCGATTTTGCAACGAAGAATCCCGGCGCGAATTTCGACGTGGTGAAAAGCATCGCGGAGAGTGAGGCGAGCGCGCAGGCGGCTTCTTTCCAGCATCGCGTGACGTATCTCGCGGATATCGGCACGCTGTCGCCGATGGTCGGCCTGCTCGGCACGGTCGTTGGAATCGTGAAGAGCTTCGGTGGACTCGGCAAGGGAATGGTCGGCCAGAACCGCGATTGGGCGCTGGCGAGTGGTGTTTCCGAGGCGCTCGTCGCCACGGGCGTCGGCCTCGTGATCGGCGTCACGGCGTTCGTTTTTTACGCGCTTTTCCGGAACAAGGTGCAGCGGCTCATCTCGGATCTCGAGGTGGCGGGAGCACACGTCGTCGGCCTCATCGCACTGAACTACAAGCGCCGCGAACCTTCGCGCGCTGCGATGGATGATGAGATTTAATCCGACGAACTGATGAAACTCCGCAGGCGCGCAGAGCCGCTGGTGATGGGATTCCAGATCGCCCCGATGGTGGACGTTCTTCTGGTGCTGCTGTGTTTTTTCATCCTCACGTGGAATTTTGCGCGCAAGGAAATGGAGCTGGATGTGAAGGTGCCGACCGCGGACAACGGCGGTGAACCGTCGCTCGATGTGAACCAGACGGTGCTGAATCTCAAAGCCGACGGCACGATGGTGATGAACACGAAGCCGATCACTTTCGACGAACTGGGCGAGCGGATGGCTGTGCTCGCAAAGATCAATCCCGACTACGCGATCATCCTGCGTGGCGATGAGAATGTGCCTTACAAATATGTCGCGCGAATCCTCGATGTCTGCCGCGGTGCCGGCATCTGGAATGTCGCGTTCCCCGTCAGCAAATCCCAACCATGAGGCGTCGTATCCCCTTTGTGTTGCCAGTTACGATGCTGGCAGCTCTCGCATCTACCTTGCACGCTCAGAACGACGTTCTGAAACCTTTCCGTCCTGCCACTCCCGGCGCGGAAGACCCGGCGCAGCCATCTCCGCTGAAGCCTTTCCGCCAGCCTGGCCAGCCTGATTCGGTGACTCCGCCAGAGCCGGTGGAGACGGAAATTCCAAAGGCGAGGCCGGTGAAGAGGCAGACGCCGACTCCTGCCCCCGCGGGTGAGACGCCCGGTGCACCGAGTCTCCAGCCAGCGGCCACAACGCGTCCGTCGAAACCGACGCCCGTGGAACTTCCCGAGCCCGGTGACATCGTCGTGGGCCGAGGTAATCCGCCGACGACTGCCGACCAGGTGCAGCTTCAGTATGCGGATGGATTTTATGCGCGGAAGCTTTTCCGCGACGCGGCGGCGGAATACGAGCGCTACCTCGACCAGTTTCCAAAGGCGCCCGCTCTCGACCGGCAGGCGGTGTATTACCGTCTCGGCGAATCCTACCGCCAGACGGGTGCGGTCAATAATGCGAAGGCCAATTACGAGTCGCTGCTGTCGAATTTCACCAATGGGGATTTCATCGGATACGCGGCCTACCGGCTGGCCTCGATGCAGTATGAGGAGAGGAATTACCGCGACGCGCTCCTTTCGTACCGGCGTGCATCGGTGCGGCTTGCGCAGCCGGTGCTGATCTATGCTTCGCGGTTTTTCGTGGGCCGTTGCTACGAGGCGCTGTCGCAAAAAACCGAGGCGCGGATGCAATACGAGGACATCGCGAAGATCGTGGAGAACAATCCCTTCCGCGATGCGAGCCGCCTCTCCACCGGTCGCATGTATGGCGATGCCGGCCTGCGGGAGCAGGCGCTGCAGTGGCTGAAGCCGCTCGCGGAGGAGACGACCAATGGACAGATCAAGGCCGAGGCCCTGGCGCGCTCGGGGCTGCTGCAGGTGGAGCTCGGCCGGCCTGACGAAGCCACAAAGACTTTCGATGCTGCTTTGGCACTCCCGGACATCGCCGCATGGAAGGATTCGATTGCCGTCGCCGGCTTCCGGATCCTCTACGACAAAAAGGACTACAAGGGTGTGCTCGACCGCTATTCCAAGGGTGGCGCGAGCACGGGACTGAAAATCGAGAGCAAGCTGAACGTCCTCGTGACCGTGGCCGATGCGCAGCGTGAATTGGGAATGCGAGACGACGCCATGGCGACCTACGCGCTGATCACGCGTGAATATCCTGCGACTGCGCAGGCGCGCGAGGCTGCCTATGCGCGGCTTGTGATGCTGTATGACGCCGGTGATGAGCGGCTCGTGAGTGAGGTGAATGCATTCCTGACCGACAACCCGACTGCCACCCAGGTGGATCGTGTGTCGCTGATGAAGGCGGAGGCCCTTTTCAAGGCAGGCGACTTCGAGCATGCCGCGCCGATCTATCAGATCGTCATTGGAAAAGCGAAAGCGCTGCCCGCGAACTTCAGGGGCGAGGCGACGTTCAAGCTCGGCTGGTGCTGGATGCAGCTCGGGCAGTTCGACAAGGCAGTGGAGACATTCACCGTTTTCCTCCGGGATTATTCGACCCATGTGAAAGTGCCCACCGCACTCGCGCAGCGCGGTTCGGCGCAGATGCAGCTCAGGCAGTATCCCGCGGCGCAAAAAGATTTTGCGGAACTCGTCTCCCGACACCCGAAGGCAAAGGAGCGTGAATTTGCGCTGGAGAATCTCGCGCTGATCTACGGTCAGCTCGGCGACCAGGCAAAAATGTCGGAGACCTTCGAGATTCTGCTGAAAGAGTTTTCGCAGTCCGCAGCACGCGCAAAAGCAAACTACTGGGTCGGCCGCACGGCGTTTGAACGGAAGAACTACAAGAAGGCCGCGCCGCATCTGGATGAGGCGCGCAAGCTGGACAAGGAGCAATTCTTTGAGCGCAGCTCACTTGCGCTCATGGCTTGCCTCTACAATCTCGAAGACGTGGCAGCGACGGAGAAGGAGATCGAATTTTACAAGGCAAACGGAGGCAAGGCTGCGACCCCGAGCGATGTCGTCCGGTGGCTCGGGCAGAAGTCTTACGAGCGCGGTGATTTTCCGCGGGTGGAAAAATTCCTGCCGGAACTCGTCGCGCGCAAGGAGGCAGTCGGGGGCGACTATCTGCTGCTTGCCCGGGCACAGACGAAGCTCGGGAAGTTCAAGGAATCCGTGGACAGTTTCGACCAGTATCTGGGCTCAGTGAAGGACCCGGTACCGCGTGTCGCGGGGATGATCGAAAAGGCGGACGCGCAGATCGGCATGAAGGACTGGGTCAGCGCGGAAAAGACGGTGAAGGAAGGCCTCGGGCTCGCGACTGAGGGCCGTTACAACGGGGAACTGCAATTGCGTGCCGGCGATATCGAAGCCGGGCGTGGCGATTTGAAAAAAGCTCTCCAGATCTTCGAGGCGATCCCTGTGACGCACGGTGAGGATGAGGAGGTGAGCCCGCGTGCGCTGGATCATGCGATGGAGCTTCACAAGAATCTCGGCAATACTGATGAGGTGAAGCGTATCGAGAATCAGATTCGCAGTAAGTTCCCCGAATTTTTGCAAAAAAAACGCGTCCCGAATCCGTAGCGCGACCTGCGTTGGCGTTTGGGAATTTTCCAGCGGAGATCATTCCTGACGATGTGAGGATATCGCTGGGCTCAGTTCGAATTTCGCTGCGAAGGCCGCGACGGGCATCCAGCGGAACTTCCATTTTTTTCGAAGTCTGATCATTGCGTCCTTCGTGATCGTGGTCGTGCAACTTGAGCCGCGACCGAGAGTTTTCTTCGGAGCGCCAATCGTCGCAAGGGTGCTTTCACACCTGCTTTTGCGAGCACGGTGGAGACGAAAGTGTGGCGTGTTTTCAGACATCATTTCCCCCTTGCCGAGTGCGGTGCCGCTTGGCCGAAAGCACAGATGAACATAGAAATTCTCTTTTGTTATACTGGGTGGCATATCTATAGCTATTATAGCCTGCATGATAAGTCTATCTCGCCTCACTACGGAAATCGAATCCGAACGCGACACGGCGACGACCAGTGCCGTGGTCGCTCAGCCGAAGTGCTACGGTATCACCATTTTCACCCTGCAATACAATGAGGTCCGGGACTTTTACGTGAACCTGCTGAATGCACGCGTCATCAATGAAAAGTTCGGGCACTTCTGCAATATGGATCTGGCCGGCGTGCCGATATGCCTGCGCCCCGCGGAGAACAGCGAGATGGTGAGCTATTTCCACCTGAATCTCGTGCTCCGCCGTCAGGATTCGCTGCTCGCCGAACTGCGTCGGCAGGGAATCATCGTCACGACGGTGGGACCTTTCACGAATTTCCGGGACCCTGAAGGGCGAGTGGTAAAAATGTCTGAAGAGCAGCTTTCGATGAGATGATTTCCAAAGCGGGGCGGGTGGGTCTGGTTGGGCTACCGTGGCCTGCCCGCTCCGTGAAGTCTCTCGATACCGGCATAGACATTCATCGTCTTGCCGCGGATGAAGGCGACCAGAGTCTGGCCACCTTGCTCCGCCAAATCGATGGCGAGCGATGATGGCGCTCCAATGGCGGCGACCATGGGCGCTCCGGCGGCGAGTGACTTTTGCATCATTTCAAAGGAGACCCGTCCGCTGAGGAAAATCACATGCTGTGAGAGCGGGAGCAGTCCGTCGAGCAGCGCGCGGCCGAGGAGTTTGTCGAGCGCGTTGTGCCGGCCCACGTCCTCGCGCAGGGCGAGCAGATTGCCATCGCCATCGAAGAGTCCGCATGCATGCACGCCACCGGTGCGGCGGAATGCGCTTTGGTCCGCGGAAAGTTTCGCGGGCATTTCCGAGAGGAGATTCGTGGAGATGCAAAAAGGGGACGTCACTTTCGCAAAATCGCGAAGGACCTGATCCACAGTCGCTGCGCCGCAGAGCCCGCAGCTTGCATTCGAGACGAGGCTGCGGCGGTGTCGCGCAGCGTCGAATCGCGAGGGATCGCGCAGCATCACATCCACCATCGCCGCTCGCTGCCCGTCTCCACCGGGTCTCGGGACGATGGCCGCGATGTCTTCGCGAGAATTTGCGATTCCCTCGCTCAGCAGCCAACCCGCCGCGAGCTCCTCATCGTGCCCGGGCGTACGCATCGCGATTGCCACGGGCGCGCCTTCGATCCGGATCTCGAGGGGCTCCTCTATCACGACTTCATCGCTGCACGATCCCGGCATGATGCCGTTCGTGAGACGGTGAATGGTTACTTCGCGTATCATCGTGCGTACCATCCGCCAGAGTGGCTTCGAGGCACAAGCACCCGATTACGTGCCTTAGTTGTCGTCGGGATCCGCCTGCCGCCTTTTTTTACGCGGCCTGTCAGCTTCCATCTCCTCGTCGGAATCGTCGTCTTGGCGCTTCTTTTTTGCGCTGGGCTTCTTTTGCTCAACGGGCTCCTTCTTTAGAATCTCCCTGAGCACGCGACCTGCGATCGGCGCGGCGTAGGTGCCGCCGTGGACATCGTTGTCACGGGGTTTGCCCTCATAGACCACTGCGAAAGCGTACTGAGGCTTATCGAGCGGAGCGAAGCCCACGAACCACGCGGCAACTTTCTCATTTTTTCCGGAGCCCCATTGCGCGGTGCCGGTCTTGCCGACGACTTTAAAGCCTGAAACCGACGCACGAGAGGCAGTGCCCCCACGGCTGCTTACAACGCCATTCATCCCGGCGCGGATCGCTTTCATTGTGTCCTTGTGAATATCGATTTGGTTCCGCACGCGGACATCGTAGCCGAAGGTGATCCGTCCATCGATATCCTGCACCTGCAAGGCGAGCCGCGGCTGGTAATAGGTGCCTCCATTTGCGACCGCGCACATGGCCGCAGCCATTTGCAATGGGGTCGTCAATGTGTCGCCCTGTCCGATGCTCATGTTCGCGATGTCGCCGGGCGCGATTACCCGGTTATGGCGCTTCTGCATGTATTCGGGCGTCATGATGCTGCCCGCACTTTCCGATCCGATCGGGATTCCCGTCTTGGTCCCAAGTCCCAGGCGCGTGGAATAGTCCACGATCGGCTTGTATCCGCACTTGATGCCCATCTTGTAAAAGTAGGTGTTACAAGACTGGGTCAGCGCCTCGACGAAATTCAGCGGCCCGACATCGCTCTTTTTCCAATTGCGGAACTTCGTGCCTCCGATGGTGATCATCGCTTCGCCGCCGAACTCGTCGTCCGGGTCCACGAACCCTTCATTCATCGCCGCGAGGCCCGTGATGATCTTGAAAGTCGAGCCGGGCGGATACGCCGAACGGAACGCGCGGGCGATCATCGGGTTGAAAGGATCCTCATTCAGCCTCTTCAGCATATCCGGTGAAGGACTTGGGAGGTAAAGATTCGGATCGTAATCCGGTTCCGAGGCCATCGCGAGAATCTCGCCGGTCTTCGGATCCATCACCACCATCGCGCAGGGACGATGGGTTGCCGTGAGGGCGCGCTCGACGGATTGCTGGATTTTCAGGTCGAGAGAGAGTACCACATTTTGTCCTGGCCGCGGTGGTGATGTGATTTTTTCCACCGCCTTCTGCCCTTTTGCATCAAAGCCCACGTGCATCACGCCGAGCTTGCCGGTGAGCTGTGCGTTGAATGATTTCTCGATGCCGTCTCGTCCCTCGAAATCCGGCCACATCAGTTCGCTGTTTTCCACTTCGCCAGTTTGAAATCCGCCCATGCGACCGACGAAGCCGAGGATGTGAGAGGCAGTGTGACCCTGTGGGTAGGTGCGCAGGTAGACTGGGATTGTCGTCAGTCCTTCGACCTTGCTTCGCTTCAGGCGGTCGAGCTCGGTGGATTTGAGATCCTGCGAGATCACCAGGGGCATTACGTTGCGCTCCTTGTAGTGCTTCAGCGCTTTTGCGGAATCGACCGTGAGGATTCGCCCGGTGATTTCCTGGGCGTGCCGCACGCGCTCTGCGATGTAGCGCGAAGCCTCGTCATCCGAGAAATGCGAGTTCGTGGGAAAAGTGATTGCGAGATTCTGTGCCACCCGCGTCTGCGCCAGCGGCACTCCGTTGCGATCTGTGATTTGGCCGCGCGGTGCAGGGATGCCAAAGATGTAATTGCGCGCGAGTTTCTGAGTCTCCCAAGTCGGCTGCTGGGTGGGATTCGCTGCCGGTGGGGCTGCGGGTGCCGTGGGTGCAGGGGTCGGGGTGGCAGATGCGGGATTCGGTGCCGCCGGTTTTTGTGCCGCCGAGGCCTCGCCCGAACCGATGATATTGCCGCGGATGGTTACCGGCTTGCCATTTGGATACGCCACGACCACGGGACGCGGCGGGACGTCCTGCGCGAGCGCTGGCACCGAGGCGACGCACGCGCAAAGAATGAGGGGCAGCGGGCGGCGAATCATGGCTGCAAGAGTATCAGGGAGCATGTCAATGCGAGGCATCAGAAGGTCGAGAATCATAAGCTGAAACGGGGGTTTTGCGACATGAAACGCAGCGGGTTCCCGAAGGCCACGGAGTCCGCCTGTTCCGCAGTCCAGCCGCGTTTGCGCATTTCCAAGATCGTCCGCGGCACCGCGAGCGGAACGCTGATGCCCCAGTCGCACGCCGAATTCATCCAGATGCGCTCGTTGCCGTAGTTTTCCAAAATGTCGATCGCGCGTGCCGGCGTGCACTTCGATTCCGGGTAGAGCGTCATGCCCGCCCACATGCCCGTATCCAGCACCATCGCGGCGGTGTGTTCCTCCACGTGGTCGATGATGACCCGCTCCGGCGAGATGCGCTTGTCGCCTTTGATCACATCCAGAATCAGCCGCGTCCCCTTCAGCTTGTCCTCAAGATGCGGGGTGTGAACGAGGATCATCTGCCCGTGCTTCGCCGCGAGGTCCACGTGGCGCTCGAGGATTTTTAATTCGTTGCGGGTATTTTTATTCAGCCCGATTTCGCCGATACCGAGCACATTTGGCCGGGCGAGGAATTCCGGGATGATCGAGAGCACCTCCTCCGCGAGCTTCATGTCCTCACTCTCCTTCGGGTTGATGCACAGCCAGCAGTAGTGCGGCAGCCCAAACTTCGCCGCGCGCTTCGGCTCGTAGTCCGTGAGCTGGCAAAAGTAATCGTAAAATCCCTGCACACCGCTCCGGTCGAAGCCCGCCCAGAATGCCGGTTCGCACACTGCCATGCAGCCCGCCGTGACCATCGCCTGATAGTCATCCGTCGTCCGTGATACCATGTGCCCATGTGGTTCGATGTAGCGCATATTCGTGTCAGTTCGTTTTCCCAGGCCAAGCCCCTACAGCGCCCTTGCCTGGCGATTTTTCGATCGGCTCACTCGTCGGATCGCTGAGTGAGAGCAGGACATCCTTCGCCCGCGTCGGCTGCCCACCTTCGAGTTCCTTCAGCGCTGCGCGGAAAGCCGCGAGCCGGAAATCCGCATCGCCCGTCCCGCGATCCACGCGATCGAGGAACGCCGCGAGATCGATCAGCTTCGCCCGTGCGTCCATGAAATAGAGGTCGAGCAATTCGTTGCGCGTCATGCGGGAAATGTGCGTGTTTTGTGTAGGCAAGCAAGAGGGGCGGTACGACTGAGCGCACCGCCCCTCTGAGTAAACCGTTTTGGCCTTCAGCCTTTAGTGCGAACTAGTCGGCCTTGTACTTCTTGTGGCCTTCCTTCTTGCCGGCGTTGAGCTTGTCCAGCGCGGCCTTGGCGTCGTCCGCTTTGCCGGCTTCGAGGGCCGCCTTCAGCGTATCGAGGCCCTTGCCCATTTCGACCATCGAGGCCTTGTAGCCTTCGATGAATTTCGCCTTCTCCGCTTCGGGCACTTCCTTGGTCTTCGCGGGATCGAGCTTCGAAGCCGCTGCGCATGCTGCCTTCGCGTCATCGACTTTCTTGATATTGTCGGCCTTCTTCGAGGCATCGGCGAGGTCGCGGTTGACGGATTTCAGCGCCTTGCCGATTTTCTCCATCTCCTTGCCGAGCGGCGTGTCTTCTTCGGCGATTGCAGGGACGGTGATGGCGAACGCTGCAAGCAGCGTGAACAGGTGTTTGAGTTTCATCTGGGTTTTCTGAGTTGGTTTTTGTTTTTGAATTTTCCCGGCAGGCGAACCGCCAGTCTTCCCTGCCATTGACGAAAGTCCCCGCCGTTTAGTCAAAGTTTCTTTCGAGCGAGTGAAGTGAAAAAGTCCCTTAGAAAAAGCTGTAGATGAATGGCGCTGCCGCCGGTACGGCTGCCGCCAGCGCAATCAGTACACCCACGGCGGCCAGTGCGATGATGATCGGAAGCAGCCACCATTTTTTATTTGTGCGCAGCAGCGTCCACAGCTCGCGCCATAGTCCCGGTGGGCGGGACTGTGCCGCTTTTTCAAATGCGCCGGGATCTTCCTGCATCACTCAATGCTGCCGGAAATACCGCTCCACGTCGCCCGATTTCTGCACATCGTCCCAATAACTCGCGCGTCCGCGCTCAATCCCGCGCCGCAGCGGATCTCGCCCTGCGACCCGCAATGCCAGGCCGATCGGGGTGACGACGAGAAAGTAAATCGCAGCCAGCAGGACATTCGCCACGACGAGCCCGATGCAGCAGCCAATCGCCATCCATGCGAGGTAAAATGGTCGCGCCATTCGCGGCATCAGCATGCACGCAAGCCCCGCGCCGATCCCCACTCCGCCAAGCCAAAGCGTCCATGCGGGCAACGCGTGCGATCGCAGCCAGGTGGGTGCGGCGAGGAGTAACGCGACGATCGGGAAACCGATCGCGATCACTTTTCCAAAGGAGCGCAACTCGCGCGGTGATGGATGCCAATTGGTCTCTCGGAATGGATTGATCATCGTATTTTCAGTCGGGTGCGAAGTCTCGCAGATGGCGCTCGCGATCCGCATCAGGCATCGGGCTCTGCTCGGATTTTCGAAGGATGAAATTTTCCAGCACGAGCACATCCATGTCCGTAGCGAGAAAGCACCGCACTGCGTCCTCCGGCGTGCAGACGATGGGCTCGCCGCGCACGTTGAAGCTCGTGTTCACGACCACGCCGCAGCCGGTCTTTCGCTTGAATTCGCGGATGAGTCGGTAAAAGCGGGCGTTGCGCGCTTCGCTCACGGTCTGCACGCGCGCGGAAAAATCCACGTGCGTGATCGCCGGCAGAGTGCTGCGCACGACGTTCACACGTTTGAGCAAATCGGGATCGCGCATCGCATCGAGCTGATCGGCGTCGAGCTTTGAGCGGTGCTCGGTGCGTACGGGTGCGACGAGCAGCATATAGGGCGACTCTCTATCGAGATCGAACCATTGCCCGGCATCTTCGGCGAGGCAACTCGGCGCGAACGGCCGGAAGCTTTCGCGGAATTTGATTCGCACATTCATGCGCGCCTGCATCTCCGAGTTCCGCGGATCGCCGAGAATACTTCGCGAACCGAGAGCGCGCGGCCCGAATTCCATCCGACCCTGGAACCATCCGACGATGCCACCTTCCGCGATCACACGCGCGGTTTCAGCAAGCAGTTCGGGCTCGTCTGTAAAATGGTGATACTTCAGCGCGCGCGCATCGAGCATCGTGCGGATTTCGTCGTGCGAGAATCTCGGCCCGAGGAAGGCACCCTTCAGCGCGTCCGTATTTTTCGCAATCCGCGGAACGCCTAGAAGCTGGTGCGATACAAACAGTGCCGCACCGAGCGCGCCTCCTGCATCGCCTGCAGCGGAGGGTATCCAGACATCGGTAAATATTTTCGCGCGCAGAAGTTCGCCATTCGCCACGCAATTCAGCGCCACGCCGCCGGCGAGGCAGAGGTTCCGCGCGCCTGTGAGTGCTTTTGCGTGGCGCGCCATGAGTAGGACGATTTCCGTCGTCACACTCTGAATGCTCGCGGCGAGATCCATCTCGCGCTGTGTGATCGTATCCTCCGGCTTCCGCGGCGGACCGCCGAAAAGTTTTTCGAAGGAGCGCGATGTCATCGTGAGCCCGCCCGCGAAGTTGAAGTGCCGCATGTTCAGCCGCAGCGAACCGTCGTCCTTCAGATCGATGAGTTCGCGGCGAATCAGCTCTGCGTATCTCGGTTCACCGTACGGCGCGAGGCCCATGAGCTTATACTCACCGGAGTTCACTCGGAACCCGCAAAAGTAGGTGAACGCCGAGTAGAGCAGCCCGAGTGAATGCGGAAAGCGGAGTGTCTTCAGCAGTTCGATTTTCCCGCCGCGACCGATGCCGATACTTGCCGTGTCCCATTCTCCCACGCCATCGAGCGTCAGGATCGCGGCTTCAGAAAATGGCGACGGAAAAAATGCGGATGCCGCATGGCTCTCGTGGTGCGACGGGAAGATGATGCGCTTCGTGTAAGCGCCGCCGAGCGCGCGCCGGATTTCGCGCGGGAGATGGAGCTTCTGTTTGATCCAGAGCGGCATCGCCATCATGAACGATCGCAGTCCTGCCGGAGCGCTCGCGACGAAGGTATCGAGCAGGCGGTCGAATTTCAGCAGCGGCTTTTCGTAGAATGTGACGTAGTCGATTTTCTCCGGCGTGAGCCCGGCCTCTCGGAGGCAGTATTCGGTGGCGCGGGCTGGAAATGCGGAGTCGTGTTTTTTCCTCGTGAAACGTTCTTCCTGCGCGGCAGCGATCACCTCACCATCCAGGACAATCGCGGCTGCGCTGTCGTGGTAGTAGGCGGAGATTCCGAGGATGCTGCGCGGCATGGGGCGGGACAGTGTGGCGTCTCACGCCGCTGATGTGCTGGCCGTCACTTTGGATTCGCCGCGCCGCCATTTTGGAGGAGCTTCTCCATTTCAGCGGGATCGAACTCCTCGTGGAGTTCGACGAGCAGGGAGGGAACCCAGCCGCGGCTCAGCGCCTCGGCTTTGCGAAAGTCGGCGAGCGCCTCGGCGGGTTTGGCGCGGTATTTCCAGAAGAGCGCGGAATAGAGCCACGGCTTCGGTGAATTCGGGTCGAGTTTTTGGGCGCGGGACAGGAGAGGCTCAGCCTCCTTAAAAAGGCCGGCCCGGCTCAGCACCCATGCGTCTCGCAGTACGATGCCCACATCCTGAGGGAAGATTTTCAGTGCTTCCGTGTAGGCTTCATGTGCGTCGATGAGCGCCCACCGCTTTGCTTCGCTGTCCTTGAGGCCGTCGCTCATCATGCGCTGCACTTCGCCGAGGTGGAAATACAGGTTTGGATTCCGAACGCCGCGGAGGATCGCCTCACGGGAATTATGGATCGCAGGCAGGATCTGGCCGGTCGCGAAATTGCCGCGTGCAGACTCTGCGAACATCTCGCCTCGGATTCGCGGCACACTCAGGATGAGCATCCAGATTCCGAGCCCAGCGGGAATCGCATGGAGCGTGCGGTCCATCCACGATGGGTTCTGTTCGTCCGTCCGTGTGCGCCGTGTGGCGAGCAGGCCGAAGAGGAATGCGGCAAGCAGGCTGTTTGCCGGGATGTGGAGATTGAAGTCCATCACCGCATGCACGAGGCAGGCTGCGACGGCGCTGATGGTCCCGATCTGAATCGCCAGTGCATGGCCGTCCCCAGGCTCTTGCGCGCCAGTGGAAAGGCGGGCGACCATCCTTTTCCATCGCTGCCATCCGTGATGGAGGTGGGCGATGATGAAGCCGAGCACGAGAAGCACGCCGACGATGCCGTATTCAGCGAGCAATTGCAGCCAGTCACTATGAACGAAGACGGGGTCTTTATCCACGTTCTGCGTGTGGAACATCCGGCCATAATAGACGAAGGTGCGACTTCCCGTGCCGAGAACAGGTGCAAGCTGGAACTGCTTCCATGCTGATTCCCAAAGTTGGAGCCGGACGTCGTCGGTGGTGAAAACGTTGTTCGTCCGGTCGCGGATGGCAAAGCTGCGATTTGCGACATAGGCGAGGCCACCTCCGACGATTGCAATGGCTGTGATGATCCCGATCAGGCTTGGCAGCATCCCGCGGGAAAGCCGACTCCGCAAAGTCCATATACTCATGCAGGCAAAGACGGTGAGCCCGACCCCTGTGCTCAGGTAGCCTCCACGGCTGCCGGTCATCACGAGCCCTCCGAGGCAGACGAGAGCAAGGTAGCCGGTGAGCATTTTGCCGCGCACGCGGAAGCCGCCCCAAAAGCAGAGACTCAGCGAGAGGAGCAGTGCGACTTCGAGGAAGCCAGCGAGGTGATTCGGAGAGATGTAAAAACCCGAGGCCCGGAAACCCGTGTCGCCCCGACCGCTGGGCACGAGGGGATGGAAGTTCGAGTCCTTGGCGAATTGATAGACGCCGAGTGCCACGTGACTGACGGCGAGGACGAGCAGCCCGAATGTTGCCGCTGACCGCGCGAGGTTGCCTGTGACGGCCAGCGCGGTGACGAAGTACATGAGCACCGCCCCCAAGAGGGCATAGAAATCAAAGCTGGCGAGCCACGCCGATGGGGAGAATGCGATCCGTGCAAAAAGGTAAAGCGCAACAACTGCAGATGAAAGCAGGCACGCGCGATCCATTCTCGCCTGAGCCTTCCAAGCTGAGAGCAGCATAAGAACCCCGGACACTCCAAGTATGACGTATCCCGGCAGGGTGTAAATGGCACGAGTCCCATCCCCCCCGCCGAATAGTAGCTGCATCACCGCGAAGGCCGCGAGAAGTAGGAAGACTTGAAGGAACTTCATCGCAGGAATATTGGGATGCCTCGTTGCATGCCAGATTATCTGAGGCCACGCACCGAATCTGCCAGTCCATTCTTCAGTCGCGGCAAGCCACCACGATTGGCCGGATTAGGTATCAGATAGTCCCAACTGCCTAAACCGAGCCAGAAGTCGAACTGCCGGTCGAAGAATGAGAACGAGCCACTAAGCAGTTGTGGGCAAGAGGCCCCCAACGATTAAACGGTTCCGCCTGGGAACACGCCGCTGACTGGCGTTCCGGCTGGATTTGGAACCGCGAGCACGTTTCCGAGCGGATCCGTAAAGCCGACCACGGTGCCGTTCGCGTTCGTCAACACGTATCCGATGACTACGCCCGCACTATTCTTGACCGGGACGCGGTTCGTTGCCGAGACTCCGCCACCACCGATGCTAGGGAAGGAAAAGTTGCCGTTTCCGAAAGCGGCGAGGAAAGGAAGCGGATTTAAGTCCGACGAGGAGCCGTCAACGATGGCTGGATTTTCGTCAGGTCCAGGACGGAGGCCGGGGAAATAGTGGATTCCACCGACGAGCACTGCGGCGACGACTGAGTTCCCGTCGAGGTAGAGGCGGACCCGTGTTCCCGGGTCGATGACGATTACGCCGCCGCGACCGCCATTGCCGGCACCGTTATCCGAATCACCCTGCGCGATGACTGCCTTGCCATCTGACTTGCCTCCGAAGCCGTAAGCGCCGGCGAGCCGAACCTGTGCCTTGCACTTGGAACTGGTCTTAATGGCATCACCAGCGTGAACCTGATAACCGCTGGGTTGCTGGATTCCATTCACGAGCACCGTGCAACCTTTCGCATAGGTCAGCGTCCCGATCACCGCTTCGTCCTCAGCGGACGCGGGTGTGGCGGAAAAGACGAACGCGAAGGCCGAGAGAATCGTCGCGAAGAGGCGGAAGAGGCGAGTGTTGGTGTGCATGTCAGGAACTGGGTTGGGATTCAAGTAAGGTCTGCTATTGCTTGAACCATGCCAGTACAGGTGTACCCCGCAAGGAAAAAGGTTGTGTCGAATCTGTGACAATTGGAGCCGGCATCCTGCATGTCGGCAGAAAAACCCTTTGTCCTAGCACGCAAACTGCGGTAAGGGTCCGTCAGTCATGGCCCTCATCCGCTCCATCCTTTGGTTTGCGCTCTTTGCAGCCTCCACGTTTTGTTTCGTTGTGCTGTTTGAGCATGGGGTTTCGAACTTCGCCACCAATGCGCAGAAGGAATTTGAGTCCGTGAGGACGCTGGTCGGCCTTGGGGCGAAGCAGCCCGCGGCTCCTGCTCCGGCTAAGTAAACAGGGCCGTTGCGGTGCCGCTCCTGCCTCGCGAGCGGGAAAAAAGTCGCCTGTGCACTTCTGAATCATTGTCAGCGGCGATCCGTGCTGCTACGGACATTGGCCCCAGACTATGGCCACGATTCAAGAAAAAGAACTGACGGACGCGCAGCGAGCACTTGTCCAGAAGGCGAGACACGCAAACGAAATTCGGAACCACGGATACGCCATCCAGATCATGCAGTCGGTGCTGAAGCAGGTGCCTGGCTTCCTCGATGGTCGCAAGCTGCTCCGCGCGGCGGCGCTCGCGAGCGCGGATGGCAAAAAGTCAGGCTTCTCGCTCGCCGGGACGACGCTTGGCATGACCGCCGGGTCCACTTTGAAAAAGGATCCGCTCGCGGCGATGGAGCTGGCGGAGAAGACTCTCGCCACCGATCCAAAGAGCGCGCAGGGCAACCAGCTCCTCTGGGATGCCGCGAATAAAGCGGGCCTTCCTGAGACCGCTGCATTTGCGCTCGAGACCCTCGTGGGTGCAAATCCGAAGGATACCAAAATCATGCACCAGCTAGGCAGCCAGTACCTCATGATGGGGGAAAACGACAAGGCTGTCGCGATTTACACTCGCATCGTGCAGATCAACCCTGCGGACCTTGAGGCCAACAAAAAATCGAAGGATGCATCGGCCTCCGCGACCATGAAATCCGGGCGTTGGGAGGAAGTCGCGCAGAGCAGCGGCTCGCTGAGCTTCCGCGATCTCATCAACAAAAAGGACGAGGCGATCGCCCTTGAGAACAAGTCGCGCATCGTCCGCACGAGCGACCAGATCTCCCAGCAGGTCACCGAGCTTTATCCCCAATTTGAGGAAAATCAGAACAACGTGGACGTCGCCCGCCGTATCGCGCTGCTATACGAGCAGTGGTTCGAGTCCTCCGTTGCGAATTCCGAGCCCGCCGAGCAGGCCGACGGCTACTTGGTGAATGCGGTCTGGTTTTACACGCACACGAACTCGATCCTCGGCGGCGGCGACCCGAACATCGCACGCAAGTGCAGCGACCTTGAGTTCAAGCAGATGGAGCGCCGCATGAAGGTGCTCGAAGACTGGCTCGCATCCGTCCCGGATCAAAACGATCCAGAGGTCCGTCCCTATGTGGATGAGCTGGGCGACCTCCGCCGCCAGCGCGCATCCTCCGCACTCGACGTCGCGAAAAAGCGCGTCGCCGAAAACCCCACCGACCTCCAGCTCCGCTACGAACTCGGCGAGACGCTCGTGAAGGCCGGACAGCACACCGAGGCGATCCCGGAGCTCCAGCGCGCCAAGCAAAACCCGAACGCGCGGCTCAAGGCGATGAATCTGCTCGGCCAATGCTACGTCGAAAAGAACATGCTCGATATCGCCGTGAAGCAGTTCCGCGACGCCGCCAGCGAGACGACCGCGATGGACGCGACAAAAAAGGACATCACCTATCGTCTCGGCCTCGTCCTCGAACAGATGGGCAAAAAGGACGAGTACATCGCGTGCATGAAGCAGATTTACGAGGTGGACTACGGTTACCTCGACGTCGCCAAGCGCGTCGAGAGCAGCTACGGCGGATAGTTTCGCTTTGTACAAAGCGGCGGTTTTTTTGACTGCATCCCGGCATCCATTCCTGCGATTGCGCCTCACCGTGTGAGCGGGTATTCGCAATGCCATGCCCCTCCATCTGCCCCCGCTCTCACGCCGCTCATTCATCCGCCGCTCGCTCGCCGCGACCGCGGGCATCCTCACTTTCCCGTCGCTGCGTGCCGCGGAAAATGCCGCCAATCCTGATCTCTGGGCGCTCCTCTCGGATACGCACGTCGCAGCCGACCGTTCCGCGATCCTGCGGGATGTGAACATGACCGAGCACCTCGAAGCCGCCGTGAAAGGCGTGTGTACAATCGCATCTCGGCCTGCCGGTGTTTTCATCAATGGCGACTGCGCCGTCCTCAAAGGTCTCGCCGAGGACTACGCGACATTTTCCTCACTCATCGCGCCGCTCCGCGAAGCCGGCCTCCCGCTCCACCTCACGCTCGGCAATCACGACGACCGCGATGTTTTCCGCACAGCGCTCAAGGACGCTGTCCCCGCCGCACCGCCGCTCGCCAGCAAGCACGTCTCCATCGTCGAGGGCGCACGCGCGAATTGGTTCCTCCTCGACTCGCTCGACGAGGTGAACAAGACACCCGGCAAACTTGGCGATGAGCAGTGCGCTTGGCTCGCAAAGGCGCTTGATGCAAATTCCGCAAAGCCCGCGCTCGTGATGGTCCACCACAACCCCGTGACCTCCGCGCCCGGCAAGGTCCCCGGCCTCTCGGACACCGAGCAACTCCTCGCCATCCTGCTCCCGCGCCGCCATGTGAAGGCGCTCTTCTTCGGCCACACGCACACCTGGCGCTTCGCCGAGCAGGACGGCCTGCACCTCGTGAATCTCCCCGCCGTCGCGTATCCATTCGCAGCGACGGAAGTCACCGGGTGGGTGGATGTGAAGCTCTCGGAAAAAGGCGCAGCCCTCGGCCTCCACGCACACGATACGCAGCACGCCGCGCACGGAAAAATCACGGAACTCGCCTGGCGCGCAGCCTGAGTTTGCGCGGCATGACCGCCATTGGCATCCGAGATTTTCCTGATTAGAATACCGGTCGCACAAATCCCCTCCCAATGCCCCCTGCGAAAAAGTCCGCCCAAAAAACCGCCGCGAAAACTGCGAAACCTCCAAAGGCGGCGAAGCCCGCCGCGCCCGTAAAAAAGGTCGCGGCGAAGACGCCAGGCAACCCCGTCGAACCGCCGCCGCCTGTGGTGCGCTTCAAGCCGCAAGTCGGATGCAAGGTCCTCGCCTTGGCGCGGCGCGATGCGGGCTTTGCGGAAGTCACCGAGATTTCCGGCGCGAAAGTCATGCTGCGTTTCCGCACGGACGTCGTGAACTTCGTCGAGGCCGGTGCGCCGATCGACCAGATCGGGCACCCGCCGCTGCCGAGTCAGACGCGCGTTTTTCACTCGGAAAATGGCGTCGTGCGCTATGGCCGCGTCGTTGCGCCGAAGCAGTCGTTCGGTGGGCTGCGCAGTTACCTCGTGCATTTTCCCGGCGCGACCACGCTCACCGAGATGCGCGAGGATGCATTCCAGGTGCGCTCTTATCTGCCCGGTGATGATCCGGCCGTCGTGCTCGCGGAACTGGCGCAGGAGACCCCATTTTTTTTCCAGCAGCGTGCGGATTTGCTGCGCGAATTGCTGAAGCAAAATCAGCTCTCGCACGGGCTGCCCGCGCTCATTTCGTCCAAGGTGGAAATCCTCCAGCACCAGGCCGAGGTCGCGGACCGCGTGCTGCACGATCCGGTCATCCGCTACCTGCTCGCGGATGAAGTCGGCCTCGGAAAAACAATCGAGGCGGGCATCATTCTCCGGCAGATCCGCCTCGACGCGCCGGATGCGCGCATCGCCGTCGTCGCACCGGATGCGCTTGTGCGGCAATGGCGCGAGGAACTCGATTCGCGTTTCGAGAATGATGACGTGGAAGTTTTCGCGCATACCGATTTTGCAAAGGACGAGGAGCTGCTCGAAGGCGAATGGGACGTGCTCGTGATTGATGAAGCGCACCGCGTCGTCGCGCGCCAAGGACTGCCCGCATCGCCGATCACGCGCAATGCGCTGAAGCTCGCGCACGCATCGAAACACCTGCTGCTGCTCTCGGCCACGCCAGTGCTGCACCACGACGACGACCTGCTCGCGCTGCTGGAGCTGCTCGATCCGGAAAACTACTCCGTCGCGAAGCTCGCCGAATTCAAGGAACGCACCGCGCGCCGTGTCGAGCTGGGCCGCGCATTTCTCGCACTGCGCAGCGCCACCGTGCCCGCACTTGTGAAGCTGCACGCAGGCAAACTCGCATCGCTGCTGCCGAACGATCCGACCGTGAAGGAACTCGTCGCCGCGCTCGCAAAGCCCGGCGCGGATGCGAAGGCAATCCAGCACGAGCTGCATCTGCACATCAGCGAAACGTACCGCATCCACCGCCGCATGTTGCGCACGCGCCGTCGCTGGCTCGCGGGCGCGCACAAGCGCTTCGTCCGCGATGTCATCGAGAGCGTGGAGATGGAACTCGACGAGGAGCCGCACCTCATCCTCTGGGAGGCGCTCGACAAGTGGCGTGCGGTCGCGAGCAGGCGCGTGGAAAAAGATGACAAGCTGCGCACCATCGCCGCCGAGGAATATGTGCGCCTCGCCGAGGCAATCTCCGCCGAGCCGGAAAAACTTTCGACACTCGTGAAGGACGTCGCGAAGGCGACGAAGGCGACCGAAGCCGAGGTAAAACTCCTCGCCGGGCTCACCGACGACAAACTTGCGTGGCAGATTTCCGAATCACGCCTCGACCTCATCGCCGAGTCGCTCCGCCGCCGCGCGGCGAAGGACGGGCCGCAT
Source organism: Chthoniobacterales bacterium (assembly GCA_038227825.1). Lineage (GTDB taxonomy): Bacteria > Verrucomicrobiota > Verrucomicrobiia > Chthoniobacterales > Chthoniobacteraceae > SXWH01. The sequence goes on along the minus strand of JBBRPQ010000001.1, from coordinate 220,497 downwards.
GGAAAGTATGTCGTCTTCTGTCCGAACGCGCGCTTCTGCGCTGATCTTGCGAAACGGCTGCACACACTTTTCTCGAAGGACGGAGTGAAGGTCGCCAGCACAAGCACCGTCGGGAGCACGGCGGGCGAACTTTTCTCAGACTTCGCCGCCGACCGCGCCTCGCGCGTGCTCATCACTGACGCGACCGGCGAGGAGGGCTTCAATCTCCAGTTTGCGAAAGCCGTGATTTTCCACGACCTGCCGTGGTCGCCAATGCGCCTCGAACAACGCATCGGACGCCTCGACCGGATCGACCGCACGGGCGCGATTCCGTGCATCGTCTTCGTCACCGGCGAGGACGACGCAGTCGCGCTCGACGAAGCGTGGCGCCGCGTGCTCGCCGAGGGCTTCGGCCTTTACACGGCGAGCATCTCCGACCTCCAGCACCTCGTGGATTCCGAGCTGCCAAAGCTGCGCGAGCGCGCATTCCTCGGTGGCGCGCAGGCGTTGCTCGATGCGATCCCCGCACTCGCCGAAGCCGTGGTGAAAGAACGCGCGAGCATCGAGGAGCAGGACGTGATTGACGGCATGCACAGCCTCTCGCCCGAGAGTCCGCTTTCGCGCGACCTCATGGCTGCGGATGCCGCTGCGGAGGATTTTGGCAAGGCGTTCAGCGCGTATCTTCAGCGGAATCTCGGCCTCGAGGAACGCTGGGACGAGGAGACAAATTCGTTCAAGTTCCGCATGAAGCGCGATAGCAATCCGCTCATCCCGGCGGACAAGCTCGACTCGCTTGCGGCGATGTTTGCCGTGCAGTTCAGCGTGCACCGCGGAGTCGTCATCGAAGACCTCACGCTGCATTTCCTCCGCCCCGGCCACGCCGCCGTGGATGGCTGCCGCGAATTGCTCGCATGGGACGATCGCGGCCGCGCGTGGGCCATGTGGCGGCACGTCCCCGGCATGAAAAAGCCGGCGCTCGTTTTCCGCGCGCTCGTGCAGGTGAGTGTGGATCTCGCAGCGGTGGAAAAGGCGCTCGCCGCATTCGAGTGGGACACGATCCGCCGCGGCTCACTGCTGCGCCTCGTGCGCGGGTGGTTCCCCGAATTCATCGCCGAGCTGTGGCTCGATGAACACGGCGACGCCGCGGATGAAAAACTGATCGAGCCGTGCAAGCAGCCGTACCACTACAAAATTGATCGCAACCTCGGGAAGGAACGTGCCGCGCAAATCCGGGAAAAATTCGGCGAGAAGGAATGGCGCAAGTCGTGCGAAGGCTCCGGGAAAAAAGCCGTCGCGAGCGTGACGAAAGGCGAGACGCTCAAGTCCACCCGCGACAAGGCACAGCAATCCGCGGCCGCACATTTCGCCCTGCTCCGCGCGCGGCTGAAAGCGCGCTCGCAGGCCGGCATTGATTCCGCCGCGCAGGCGAAATCCGAAGGGAAGACGCTCGCCGACCTCGAAGAACTCGTGGCAGGCATCCTCGCAAACCCCGTCATCCGCCTGGATACGCTCGGCGCGTACGTGCTCGGCGACAAGCCGTGGTGGCCTGAGCCGGGTTGGGAGCCCGGCCTAGCGATGCGGCCGCGCAAATAATGTGGCGCCGACGACCCGTCGGCAGCCTGGTTTGTGAGCATGAGGCCGCTTCAGTCCTTCGCATGATCTTCGTGAAGTTGGATGCCCGTCCTGTCCTCACGGTTTGAGCCGACGAGTCGTCGGCTCTTCATTCTGCCGTCCTCGGGCATGCATTCATCGGAGACGGTAGCGGCGCCTCATCTTAGCCGGGCGTCGTAAGGAGCCGGTGGGACGCAAGTCCTGCTTCACTGTCGTTGCAATCCACGCACGACTCGGGAGAATCGCACGCTGCCAACGTGATGAATCCGCCGCATCCTTCGCCCCAGGAAATTTTCCACCGCCTGCTCGACGAGTCCGCAACGCTGCTCGCTGCGCCGGACGAATCGAGCATCACGATCCCGGACGATGAACTGCACCGCGAGATCATCGTGCCGCTGCTGCCCGCGATGCTCGGCGACAAGTCCATCCGCCAGCACTGGAGCGAGCAGACGGCGACTGGTTTCCCTGCACGACTTGCGCGGCATTTTGAAAACGGCGATCCCGCGCCGCGCTGGCTGCCGGGTGATTTTGAAATCCACGTCACCGCGAGCTACAGTGCCGGCGCCGATGCACGCGCGCTCGCAGACACGCTGCTCTCCGAGGATTCGCTGCGCGACATGACCGCCGCGCTGATGAACCAACTCCTCGGTGTGCTATGGCCTTCGCTCGCGCCCCTGCCGAGCAAGGTTGCTGCCGAGCCGCAGCCCGAAGCTGAAATTGCAGCACAGGCGGTGCCGGAAATTTCCGAGCCGACTATTTCGACGGAATCCGCACCAGCGCTCCCAATCAAAATTACGGAGGTCGAGGGAGACGTCTTGCAGCCTGTGGGAGAGATTGTTTCCGCAGCGGAAGATCAGGCGCTCCAGCGACCCGCACGAGCGTCGCATGCGCTCGTTCGCGCGCTGTGCCGGAAACTCACGGCATCAACCGTGCAGCGTGGCCTGATCGCGGGCAGCAAACAGGGAACAGGCACAGCAAGTAATGCGATCCTCGCGCGGCGGATTCTTGGCCGCGCGGCGTCCGGCGCACCGTTTGTGCCGACGGGGCGTCGGCACCACATTGCTGCTCTGCAGCGTGCTACTTCGCCGCGGCGGCTTCCTCGTCGAGCTTCGCTTTGACCTCGGCGTAAAGTCCGTCGTAGAGCGCGCTGTCGGACTTCAGCAATTCCTTCGCGGCGTCGCGGCCCTGCGCGAGCTGGGCGCCCTTGTAGCTCAGCCATGAGCCGCGCTTCTCGACGATCAGTTTCTCGATCGCGAGATCCAGCAGCGAGCCGGTGTTGCTGATGCCCTCGTTGTACATGATGTCGAACTCGCACTCGCAAAACGGCGGCGCGACTTTGTTCTTCACGATTTTCACCTTCGTGCGGTTGCCGGTCACGGTGCCGTCGGGCGTCTTGATTGCGCCGATGCGGCGGATGTCGATGCGCACGCTGGAGTAGAATTTCAGTGCCTTGCCGCCGGGCGTCGTCTCTGGGTTGCCGAACATCACGCCGATTTTCTCGCGGATTTGGTTCGTGAAAATGCAGATCGTGCGCGCCTTTGAGATCAGCGCGGTGAGCTTGCGCATCGCGGCGCTCATCAGTCGCGCCTGCGCGCCGACCGTCGAGTCACCGATTTCGCCTTCGAGTTCCTGCTTCGTCACGAGTGCGGCGACGGAATCGAGCACGATGATGTCGAGCGCGTTCGAGCGCACGAGCGTCTCGACGATGCGCAGCGCTTCCTCGCCGCTGCTTGGCTGCGAGACGAGCAGGTCGTCGAGATTCACGCCGAGTTTCTTCGCATACTGCGGGTCGAGCGCGTGCTCCACGTCGATGAACGCCGCAAGTCCACCGCGCTTCTGCGCCTGCGCGATCGCGGTGAGCGTGAGCGTCGTCTTGCCGGAGCTTTCCGGGCCGAAAATCTCCACGATGCGCCCGCGCGGCAGCCCGCCGACGCCGAGCGCGCGATCAATCAGGATATTGCCGACCGGGATGGATTCGACGTCCATCTGCTTCGAGTCGCCGAGCCGCATGATCGCGCCGTCGCCGTATTCCTTCACGATGGTCTGCAGGACCATGTCGAGATTCTTGTTCCGTGCGGCGATTACTTTGCTTTCTTCTGCGGGTGCTGCGGTCGTCTTGGCCATGGCTGGGTCGGGTTGGGTTTTGAAAAATTGAACGCAGAGGAAGTAGAACGCGCGCGCCGACGGGGGAAGCGAAAAGGGCGGCGTCGGGGTCTTATTCTTAATCGTAATCTTAATCGCAGTCCCGGCTCGAACCGACGGCTGGGCTGAATGCCGGGGATTAAGATTAGGATTAGGAGTAAGATTATGAGTGGAGCCGTGGCCGGGTGAAAAAAAACCTCTCGCCACAACGAATCGCGTCGCCATTCATAGGGCCGATTTTTTCAACCCATGGCAAAAGACACTCCCACGCCTACGTCCCAGCCCTCGCCCGAGGTGCTCGGCTCCACTGCTTCACCGAATCCCGAGCCGGTGAATCTCGCCATTTCCGAAACCCAAACTGCGCCTCCCGCGGAGCCGACCGCACCCGAATCGGCTTCTCCGGCTGACGCCCCGGCACCCGAGGAATCCTCCGGCGATCCGAAGGCCGATCTGGCCGCACTTTCGCAAAACGGAAACACGAACCGACTCTCGCCGGCAGACGAAGACAGGGCGACGCGGCTCATGCGTGTGTGCATTCTCGAAGGTGGCGATGGAATCGCATCCGCACTCGCCGCGATGCCGCAGCTCCCGTGGATTCTCGGGGTGCGTGCGATCGAGAGCGCGTGGCAGGAGCTTCCTCCCGAAGCCCGCGCCACAGTCCTGGAGGGTCTCACGAAGATGGACACCGACAACGGCTACCGTCTGCGCCTGAGCATGGCGCGTTCGCTTGCCCGCGTGGATGTGCCCGAGGCGGTGAAAGTCGCCGCCGCGACATGCCGCAGCATGTGGAATGCAGAAGCCGGCACGCTGAAGGCCGAGCACTCGAAGCTCATCGGCAATGTCTTCATCGGTCGTGGCAAGCCTTGGGCACTCCAGCTCCAGCTCGCAGACCTTCCACCGGAGGACGCGAACGCCATCCTTTCCGCCATCGTCTTCTCGACGTTCAACGTGAACAACGCGCCCATCACGCAGCTCAGCGTGCTGCGTTACGCGGGATCGCGGATCGCTTCTCTGCATGAAAATCTCATCGGCATGGTCGCGCGCGCCGTTGGTCGCTGGAGCGGCAAATGGCAGTCTGCGTTGCGCAAGGAAGTCGCGGATTTGCCCGAGGCGATTCTTTCCGTGATGAAGGCGGATCGTGCGCCAGAGCCACGCCAGCAGTCGCAAGAGGAGGCACCCGCCGCCGTTCCGGAGGTCGAGACGCCGCTTCCCGAGGAGCTTCAGGAAAAACTCCGCCTCGCCGCCGAAAGCGAGGATCCCGCCGCCGTAGAGGCTGTGAATCAGGAAATCGCCGCGTGGCGTGAAGCGGAAAAAATCGCGCGTCTCGAAGCGCTCGATGCGGAGGAGGACGATGACGATGACGAGGAGGACGAGGATGAAGAAGGTGCCGGGCCTGCCGCGGAGGAAGGTGGCGGACGCCGTCGTCGCGGACGCAATGATCGAAACGATCGCAAGGAACGCCCCGCGTATGTTTCCCGCGATCAGGAACGGGGCGACCGCGGACAGTCAGCCTTCAATTTTTCCGCGACGCTCAAGCAGCTCGAATCCTATGTGGCCGGCATGCGCAGCGATCTTGCATCCGCACAAAACCGCCTGCGCCGTGCCGAGGGCGAAGGCTCAAAATCGCGCCGCGAAGACAAGCCCGTCCTTTCCCACGACGAGGCAAATCTCAGCCCGGAAGAACTCAAGCGCCTCGTCATCCAGCTTGAGGCACGCGTCGCCGAACTGAATGCCCGCGTTGAAGAGCTCACCTCGGACAGCGAGGTTCGCGCATTCGCGATGGCCGCGGGCACCACGGAACCCGCGCCTGATGCCGTCACGCAGCTTCGCACGTTGATCGCACTGAAATTGCAGGAGGACTACGCCGACTTTCTCACCCTGCAAAAGGAGTCACCCGACGCCATCGTGCAGCAACACTATCGCGGGCTGATCAATCACGTCTTCGAGGTCCTGCTCGGCGAACAAGTTCCGCTGAGCGTGCCCGCCGAACCCATCGTCGCCCCGCCGCTCCCGCCCGCACAGCACTAGAGGCGTTTCGCCAAAAAGCTGGCCCTTTTTTCAAGGAGCAGGGGTGCCCTCGCCCCAAGCAGCCGCGAGGGGCGAGGGCGCCCCCACTCCTCGTGGTGCGGCCACGACATTGCTTGAACCGCTCTGGCGCGATTTTCAGTAGGGCCGCGCGATGATGTTGCGCGTCGGATCCGTCGCGCCTGCCTCACGGAAGATCGGCGCGGGATATTGTGAGCGCACCTCGTAGCCTTTCAGCACAAACTCGGGATACATCCCATTGCTCGCCGGCTCGTACACCGTGTCGCCGGAGTAGTTGCCGATGAGCTTGTATTCAAAGTTGTTATCCGCCCCGAGCGTCGGGCTGCCACGATCCGGCGCGAGCTTCTGGTTCTCGTTCAGCATCACCAGTTTTGCCTCGCTCCACGGATGGCCGGACTGGCGCACGAAGCCCCAGAATTTATACTCCGCCTTGTAGTACCGCCGTCCGACATAATATGCGTCCCGCGGCTCGGCCTTGATCGCTTCGAGCATCGCCGAACGCGCCTTGGCCGTCTGGTTCGGATTCGGGCCGATGGTGGATGCACAGCCGGTGAAAAATGGAAGCAGCAGCAGCGCGCAAGCGAATCGGGTCAATTTCATGCGCGAGCCCTCTACCGGAAGCCCGCGAGCAACGCAACCGCGGTTCGCTCTGCCTACTGCCTCACCCTTGCCACCAGTGCGGGCTGCTTGCGGAGCTGCGCCGTCAGCGCCTCGATCGTGTTCAGCGTCGGCGGGCTGATGTGGTGCTCCATGCCCTCCACGTCGTGGTAAATCAGCTCCTCATCAAGCCCGAAGAGCCGCAGGAAATCCGTGAGAATCTGGTGCCGCCGCGTGATGCTTTTCGCGAGCGCCTCGCCTGACGCCGTGAGCACCATCCCCCGGTAGCGCTCGTATTTCAGCAGCCCGTCCGCATCCATGCGCTGGATCATGTTCGTCACGCTCGCCTGCGAGATTTTCAGGCTCAGCGCGATATCCACCACGCGGGCGTAGCCTTTCGTGTTGATGAGCTCGAGGATGCGCTCGAGATAGTCCTCCACTGCTGCGGACCTTCGGGGGGCGGCTTTCTGCTTTGCAGGCATGATCCTCACCGTGCCCGGACTGGCCGACCAGCGTCAAGAGGCCTGTTTATTCCGGCAAACTTTGCCTGCATCGAAAAACAAAGTTAGCCATGGCTAAGATTGCTGTTGCAAACTTAGCCGAGCCGCCTACAAGGCCCGCATGCTCACCCGATTCGCAGCCTGTCTCACCCTCGCAGCCGCGCAGGCCCGCTGCCTCGAACCCGGGATCCCGGCACGCGAACTCAGCACCGACCGGCCGGACAAGACCGAGAGCGCCTTCACCGTCCCGGCGCACCGCTGGCAGTTGGAAGCCGACGCCTTCATCTTCCGCCTCGATGAGCACGGCACCGATCCCGCCATCGCCCGCACCACCGGCTGGTCCGCAGCAGCGGTGAACCTCAAGCTCGGCATCACCGACCGTCTCGACGTGCAATTCATCCTGCCCGCATGGAACGAGCAGGAGCAGAAGTTTGCCGACGGCCATCGCGAGCGCACGCGTGGCTGGAGCGATTTCACCATCCGGGCAAAGCTCAACCTTTTCGAAAATGATCGCGGCGACACCGCGATGGCACTCATGCCGTTTTTCACCCTGCCCACAGCGGGGGGAGCCTTTGGATCGGACAGCATTGAAGCCGGCCTGATCGTTCCATTAGCAGCGAAACTCGGCGGCGGCTGGAATCTCGGCACGATGATCGAGGCCGACCTCCGTCGCGAGGATCGCCGTCCCACGTTCGCCGGCATCGCCTCCGCCACCCTTTCGCACGACATCACGGAACGACTCACCGGCTACGTCGAGTGGTGGAACGAATGGACTCGCCCCGGCTGGGCCTCGACCTTCGACGCCGGTCTCACCTTCCGCATCACGCCCAACGCGCAGCTCGATGCCGGCGCAAACATCGGCCTCACCCGCTCCGCTGACGATCTTGTCGTGTTTGCAGGGGTCAGCATCCGCCGCTAAGAATGGAAAGCCCGCGAGAAAATACCGGCTGGCGCAGGACCGGAGGCGATGTCTCGCTGCCGGAAGTCCACCGCAGCGTCCTCGTTCCGAAGGGCGCATCTTTCTGGCGGAAGCTCCTCGCGTATTCCGGCCCCGGCTTTCTCGTCGCGGTCGGCTACATGGATCCCGGCAACTGGGCCACCGACCTCGCCGGCGGCGCGCAGTTCGGTTACTCGCTTTTGTCCGTCGTCCTGATTTCAAATTTCATGGCGATCCTCCTGCAGCACCTCTGCATCAAGCTCGGCGTCGCCACCGGACGTGACCTCGCCCAGGCCTGCCGCGATCACTATTCAAAGCCAGTCGTCTGGATGCTATGGGTCCTTTGCGAGCTTGCCATCGCCGCGTGCGATCTTGCCGAAGTGGTCGGCTCCGCCATCGGGTTGCAGCTCCTCTTCGGCATCCCGCTCGTCTGGGGCTGCGTCATCACCTGCCTGGATGTGCTCGCCGTGCTCTACCTGCAAAACAAGGGCTTCCGCTACGTCGAGGCACTGGTGATCACGCTCATCCTCACCATCGGCGGGTGCTTCGCAGCCGAACTCATTTTTTCAAAACCGGACCTCGCGGGCGTCATGCGCGGCTTCATCCCCGGCACTCACATCGTCACGAATCAGGCGATGCTCTTCATCAGCATCGGCATCCTCGGCGCGACGGTGATGCCGCACAATCTCTACCTCCACTCGTCCATCGTGCAGACGCGCAAATTCGAGCAAACGCCCGAGGGCAAAGCGGAGGCGATCAAGTTCGCCACGATTGATTCCACCGTCGCGCTCATGTTCGCGCTCTTCATCAATGGTGGCATCCTCATCCTCTCCGCAGCCGCCTTCCACTGGTCGGGCCATCAGGATGTCGCGGCCATTCAGGATGCGCACAAGCTGCTCAGCCCCGTGCTCGGCGTCGGCGTCGCGAGCACACTCTTCGCGCTCGCGCTGCTGGCGAGCGGGCAAAATTCCACGCTCACCGGCACACTCGCCGGCCAGGTGGTGATGGAGGGGTTCCTTAATTTCCGCATCACCCCGTGGCTGCGGCGGCTCATCACCCGCCTCATCGCCATTGTCCCGGCGGTCGTCATCATCGGCATTTTTGGTGAGGAAAAAACCACGCAACTGCTCGTCGCGAGTCAGGTGGTGCTCAGCATGCAGCTCGGCTTCGCGGTGTGGCCGCTGATGCGCTTCACCGGCGAGAAGTCGAAGATGGGCCAATTCGTGAATCCGCTCTGGGTCAAAATCCTCGGCTGGACGGTCGCCCTGATCATCATCGTGCTGAACGTCAAACTGCTCTTCGACACCTTCATGCCGGACTCGATTCTGAAAGCATTCTACGGTTTCCTCGGCCTGCCCGCTCCCGGACCATAGTCACTCCCCATGTATCGCAAAATCCTCGTCGCCCTCGACACCACCGCATCGGACCAAGAACTTCTTCCCACGATCATGCAGCTCGCCGTCCTGATGAAAAGTGAGCTGCTCCTCCTGCACGTCGCCGACGGCTGGGTCGCGCGCAATTTCGATCAGCTCAATCTCGCCGAATCCGAGGAGATGAAGGAAGACTGGCGCTACCTCGAAGAAACCGCGAATCGCGTGCGCGCCGAGACCGGGCTCGAAGTCTCCACGCGTCTCGCGATGGGGAGCCCGCCCGATCAAATCCTGAAGGTCGCCGATGACGAAAAGTGCAACCTCATCGCGCTCGCTTCACACGGCCACAGGCTCATCGGCGACATCATCCACGGCAGCACCATCGAAGCCGTGCGTCATAACGCCCGCGTCCCCATCTTCGCCGTCCCGCCGAAGAAGTAGGCTGCATCCGTAGGAGTGGGCGGGAGCCCACGTCAGCGCGCGCCTACACGCCGTGCCCGATCATCGCCGCAGCCGCCTGTTGATTCCAGCCGAGTGATGCGACGAGCGCACGCTGCGCTCCGGTGTGACGCATTTCCTCCAGCGCGAGCACTACCTGCAGTAATGCGCCGGCACCGAGACATTCGCCAACGGAAGGAAGCGGCCTCATCGCCGCAGCCTGCAGCTTTGGAAAGCGCTGCCTGAGCGCGCGACCGATCACCTCGCCGCTCCACGTTGCGCTTTCGGCACTCACGATCAGATCCGGGCCACTCACTTGCACTAGATCCGCAAGCGCCTGCTCAAACATCGCCGCTGCATCGGCTTTGGAAAAATGCGTGCGGCCTTCGCTGAAGGTCACCTTTGCGACACTCGGCTCGCGGCTCAGCAAAACCGCCGCCGCGCCCTCGGCGAGCGGAGCGCCGTGGCGTCTCCATTCATCCTCCGCGCTGCTGCCGCGTGAGGGGACAAGACGCCACGCGCGATGGGCTTCGAGCAGCACCCAGTCGAGCTCCTCTGCGGCGACGACGAGCACGTCATCCGCATCGCCTGTTGCGATGAGTTGCGCGCCAAATTCCAGCGCCTGAAGCCCCACGGTGCCATCGCCCACCAGCGTGTAGGTCGCGCCATCAATGCCGATCATCGCAGCGAGATGGCTTGCCGGTGCATTGTAAACGGTCTCGGGAAAAAGCAGCGGGCTCGCGGCATTCGCGCCCTGCTTCACGATCTGTTCGTAGAAGCGCCGCGTGTATTGCACGCCCCCGCTCGACACGCCGAAGACGATCGCGAGGCGCGATTTCATTCCGGGGTTTGATTTCAAAATGGAACCCGCCGCCTCGATTCCCGCGGCAGCGGCGAGCAGGCTGATCGCGCTCGCACGCCGGAGCCGTGGTTCCCGACCGAGGTGTGAGGTGAATTCCCGGGGAACGAGCGCGGCGGAATAGAGGCGTCCGTTCTCGGGATTCTTCACATCATTCAGCATGGCACATTCGCGTGCCCGGATGCGTCGTGCGGTTTCCTCCGCGCATTTTCCCAGCGGTGTCACACAGCCGGTGCCGGCGATGTTTGCGGATGTGACTCGGGCGCTTCTGTCCGCAGAGGCATGGGCGCGGATAGGAGTGTCTGCGTCACGTTTCGCCTCGATCACCACGCTCGCATTCGTCCCGCCGAAGCCGAACGAATTCGACACCACGCATTCCACTCGGGATTCGCGCGCAGCGTTCGCGACGATGTCCAAGTCCCACGCCGCATCTCGCTCGTTGAAGTTGATATTTGGCGGGAGAAATCCGCTGCGAATCGCGAGCACACTGAAGACCGCCTCAATCGCACCTGCCGCCCCGAGCGAATGGCCCATCATTGCCTTCGTCGAACTCACCGGCACGCTTGCGCCGAAGATCTTCGCAATCGCCGCGCCTTCGCTTCCGTCGTTGAAGGGCGTCGCCGTGCCGTGCGCATTGATGTAGTCCACCTCATCCGGTGTGAGTGCTGCGTCTTCGAGCGCCCGCCGCATCGCCATCTCGGGGCCGATGCCGCTCGGGTGCGGCTGCGTGAGATGATGATTGTCGGTCGAGATTCCGTAGCCGGTGATCTCGGCGAGGATCGGCGCGCCGCGTTCGAGTGCGGATTCAAAATCCTCCAGCGCGAGCACTGCCGCACCTTCGCCGAGCACAAGGCCGGTGCGCGCTTTGTCGAAAGGCCGCACCTTTTCTGTCGTCGAGGCCTGCAATGAGTCGAAGCCGACGTACACCATCTCGGAAATCGCGTCGTAGCCGCCGCAGAGCACGCGGCGTTTCAGTCCCGCGCGGATGAGGTGGAATGCATGCCCGATCGCATTCGTGCCGGATGCACAGGCATTCGCGATAACCTGCAGCGGCGCGCGGAAACCAACGGCTTCCATCGCATCCATCGGTGCTTTTTGTGGCGGATAGTTTGCGATGAGTGCGGCGCGTCCAGTGATGCGTATGCCGCTCACTTGCGCGCGGTAAAATTGTTCGCCGAAGGACATCCCGCCGCTCGTCGTGCCGACGACCATCGCATCCGGCACGAACGCCGGATCGCCCGCGAGCATCTCGCGCACGGCGTGGATCATCATGAGGCTCGCGCGGTGCAGCCGCGCTTCCTTCTTTGATGCGGGTGCTGGCAGCGAAGTGACATGGCCCGCCATTTTTGAGCGGCACTTCGACGTATCAAATGCCGTCACCACACTCACGCAATCGCGCCCTTCGCGCAGCGCCGCCTCCGTCGCCGCGAGGCCGCGCCCGAGCGGGCTGATGATGCCCATCGCGGTGACTGCGACGCGGCGGACACCGGGGCGGGCGTTGGAGGAAATTCGTGGCACGGGAAAGTGACGCACCTTATTCGCGGCGCGGATGCAATGGCAACCGATTGCCCTTTTTCTTAAACTTATTCTTCACCATAATCCTACTCAACTCCGATGCCGGGGCTCCGGTTCGGGCGAAGGATTAAGAATAAGATTAAGAGGGAGGGCATCATCCCGCTTGCCGCATTCGCGCCCCGCTGAAATACGGGACGCGTGATTATTCCGGCCATCTTTCTCGCGACGATCCTCGACCAGCTCCGCTCGGAGCACTGGGGCTGGACGGCGCTCGGCTTCGCTGCGCAGGGGCTTTTTTCCATGCGCTTCCTCATCCAGTGGCTCGCGTCCGAGAAGGAGAAAAAATTCGTAATGCCGATCCAGTTCTGGCACTTCAGCATCATCGGCGGCTCGCTGAATCTCATCTACTCGCTGCACCTGTGGAAAATACCGCTCATCTTCGGTGCGGTCGCATCGCTCTTCACCTCCACGCGCAGCTTCATGCTGCACCGGCGCGGGCTGAAGGCGGAAAGTAGTCCCGAGCTTTAGCTCGCGGCGATCCTCGGTGCTCGCGGGATTCTCGGGCAATCCGGCGCTTTCTCCGAGCCTGCACGCCATTGCGCGCTGAAGCGCGGGACTGCTTAAAGTTCCCTTGGCTCCCGGCAGATCGCGCTCTAAGTTTGCCGCCCGTTTTCCATGAGTACATCCAGCGATCTCATCTACCTCGACAACAACGCGACCACGCGGGTGGACCCTGCCGTCGTCGAGGAAATGCTGCCGTGGCTCTCGGAAAATTACGGCAATCCCTCGAGCGGCTACCGCTTTGGCCAGAAGGTGAATGACGCAATGGAAGGCGCGCGAGAGCGGGTCGCGACGCTGCTCGGCTGCGAGACCAGCGAGGTGCTTTTCACGAGCTGCGGCACGGAGAGCACGAATGCGGCGATCCATTCCGCGCTCGCGATGGATCGCGACCGGCAGCACATCGTGACGACGCGAGTCGAGCACAGCGCGACGCTGAAGACGTGCGAGCTGCTCGCAAAACGCGGGCATCCCGTGACGTGGCTCGGCGTGAATTCCGACGGTCAGATCGATCTCGGTGAACTTGAGAATGCGATCACGGATGAGACGGCGCTCGTCTCGATCATGTGGGCGAACAACGAGACCGGCGTGACTTTTCCCATCGAGAAAATCGCGGACATCGTGCGCGAGAAGGGCGCGGTCTTTCACAGCGACGCGGTGCAGGTCGTCGGCAAGACGCCGTTCAAGCTGAACAACATGAAGGTGAATCTGCTCTCGCTGAGCGGCCACAAGCTGCATGCGCCGAAGGGCGTGGGCGTGCTCTATGTGAACCGGCGGATGAAATTTTCGCCGTTCTTGACTGGCGGCGGGCAGGAGGGTGGACGCCGCGCGGGCACGCAGAATGTCGCGAGTATCATCGCACTCGGCAAGGCGTGTGAAATCGCTTCACAACAGATCGCCCACGAGGAGACGGCGGTGCGGAAAATGCGCGATGATTTTGAAAGTGGCATCCTGGCGCGCGTCGCGGACGTGCAGGTGAATGGCGACAGCGTGAACCGGCTGCCGAATACGACGAGCCTCGCGTTTGCCGGAGTCGAGAGCGAGGCGATGCTCATGCTGCTCGATCAGCGCGGCATCTGCTGCTCGGCGGGCTCGGCCTGCACGACGGGCCAGCACGAACCTTCGCACGTCCTCCGCGCGATGGGCTGCGACGACACGCGCGCGCGCGGCACGCTGCGGTTTTCGTTCGGGCGCTTCAACACACCTGCGGATGTGGCTCGGGCGCTGGAGATCATTCCAGAGATTGCGGAGAAGGTGCGACGCGTGGCGGCTGCGGCGTAAGACGCGCACTTATGCAGCCGCGCATGTGAAAGCGCGGAATGCTCCGTGCCGCATTTGCATGGTTGAATGAATTCCAGCGTTCGCTTTTATCCCCACGTGCAGTTCAAGGATTACTATGCAGTGCTCGGCGTGACGAAGACGGCCACGCAGGATGAAATTCGAAAAGCGTTTCGCAAGCTCGCGCGTACGCATCACCCCGATGTCGCGAAGGACAAAAAAACCGCGGAGTCGAAATTCAAGGAAATCAATGAGGCCAACGAGGTGCTCAGCGATCCGGAAAAGCGGAAGCGCTATGACGAACTCGGCGCGGATTGGGACAGCCCGCGCAGGCCGGGTCCGCAGCCGGGTGGGCAGCATCCGGGCGGGATGGATTTTGGCGGCGGCGGGTTCAGTGATTTTTTCGAGGCGTTTTTCGGCGGGGGAGGTGGTGCGAAAAAGCGCAAATCGGGATTCGGTGCGTTCGCGCAACGAGGCGGCGATGTGGAACTCGAACTGGCAGTGATGATCGAGGAGGCCATGCACGGCGGGCGCAAGTCGCTGGTGCTCGACCGTGCCGGACGTGAGGAGACGGTGACGGTGAATATCCCGCGCGGCGTGCGTGCCGGGCAGAAAATCCGGCTCGCCGGCCAAGGCGGCGAAGGGATCGGCGGCGGCGAGCGCGGCGACCTTTACCTGCGGGTGAAAATTGCGCCGCATGTGGACTATCGGCTGGATGGCTTCGACCTGATCCGCGCGGTGCCGGTGCCCGTGTGGTCTGCGGTGCTGGGTGGCGATGTCGAGGTGCCGACGCCGGATGGCACGGTGAAAATGAAGATTCCGGCGGGCACTCAGCCGGGGCAGAAATTCCGGCTCAAGGGCCGCGGTCTGCCATCTGGAAAGGACACGCGCGGTGATTTTTTTGCCGAGGCAAAGGTGCTGCTGCCGACGACCCTCGAAGACAAGGAGCGCGCACTCTGGGAGCAACTCGCGGGACGATGATCGTTGGCGGACTTCGATGTCCGCGCCACGCGAAGGCGCGGGCGATCAGTTATTGATCGTGCGCGGCCTCACACGAACGCCGCCAGCGCCACCGGGCGTCTGTGGAATGGGGACCGGTTGCGAGGGCAACTGTATGGAGGTGGTGCCGCCTGGGCGGGGGACCGCCTGCACAGGGGTGATCTGCTGCGGGCGCGCCTGAGCGCCGGGCATCTGCGGCATCGGCATGGGGCCGCCGGGCTTTTGCATGGCACCAGGAAGACCGGGGCCTCGGCCCGTAGCGGCGGCGGGCGGCGGGGTGTTGATGGTGTCCTCTTTGAATCCGATCTCGCCGATGTCCGATCCTTTTTGCAGGACGACTTTCGTCTCGCGGAAGCTGCTGCCGACACGGACGGATTTCACGACGTAGCCGTCGTCGCCCGGATCGTTCCCGAGGAATGGTTTCATCGGGCGCTCTTCGCCAAGGCGCTGGATGAGCACGTAGTCCTTCTCGTCCGCCTTGCTGACGCTGCGCAGGTAAAGGTTTTGGAAAGGATTCACAACAGGGGCCGCCACCTCGGCAACTTTTGTCTCAAGCACGAAGGGGCTTTTTCCGACCGTGTCGTTGTAGCGATCCTTCGGGAAGGCCTGGGGGATGAGGTCATCCGCGCCGGCCGCAGCGGTGAGGATGATCAAAATCGGAAGTGCCTTCATGGTTATGCCGGAATTTGGCACGCAACGGGGCGATGGGCAAGCGCGGTGGGGCGGTGAAGGGAAATCACTTTTATGCTGAAAAAGCGAACGCCGACCCAGGTTGCCCCGGATCGGCGTTGCACTGATTTTCTGCGGCGGTCCGCGTGTGGCTAGACGGCTTTGTCGCCGGTCTCTTCGGTGCGGATGCGCACTGCCTGCTCAACAGAGCTCACGAAGATTTTGCCGTCTCCGATTTTGCCGGTCTTCGCGGCCTTGATGATGGCTGCGGTGGCCTGCTCGACGATGGCCTCGGAGACCACGGTTTCGAGTTTGATTTTCGGCAGGAAGTCCACGGTGTATTCCGATCCGCGGTAGATTTCGGTGTGGCCTTTCTGGCGTCCGAATCCTTTGACTTCCGTGACGGTCATTCCCTCGATGCCGATTTCGGCGAGGGCGTCTTTCACTTCTTCGAGTTTGAAGGGTTTGATGATGGCTTCGATTTTTTTCATGGGATTTGTTTGGTTGGATTTTAGAAGAGTGCGGCCCGGTCTGCCCAGCTTGGAACAGCCGGGCCGCTTTTCCCCCTACATGAATTTTTAGAGGACGTAGCCCTCTTCCTGATGGTCCGTGAGGTCGAGGCCGGTGGTTTCTTCCTCTGGCGTCGGGCGCAGGCCCACGACTGCCTTCACGATGAAGGTGATGACGATCGTGCCCACGATGGAGAGCACGAGCGTGAGGGCGACGGCCTTGAGCTGCTCGAAGACGAGCGTCTTGCCGACGATGTCCTTGAGGTTCGTGGCGAGGTTCGCATTGCCGCTGTCGAGCGTCGCGAGGAGGCCCGTCATGATCGCGCCGAGCGTGCCGCCGACGGCGTGGACGCCGAAGGTGTCGAGCGCGTCGTCGTAGCCGAACTTTGCCTTCAGGATGCTCACGAAGATGTAAGGCACCACTGCGGCGAGAACGCCGATGATCATCGCGCCGGTGGCGGTCACGAAACCGCAAGCCGGGGTGATGACGACGAGACCTGCGACGATGCCCGAGCAGAAGCCGAGCACGGAGGCGTGACCACGGTGAATTTTCTCAATGAGGCCCCACACGAAACCACCGGTGGCGGCTGCGAGCGTGGTGGTCATGAAGGCGTTTGCCGCGACGCCGTCGGCGGCGACGGCGGAGCCGGCGTTGAAGCCGTACCAGCCGACCCAGAGCATTCCGGTGCCGACCATGCAAAGCACCATGCTGTGCGGGGACATCTTCTCCTTGCCGAAGCCGAGGCGCTTGCCGAGCAGGATGCAGAGGACGAGCGCGCTCCAGCCGGAGGTCATGTGAACGACCGTGCCGCCTGCGAAGTCGATCGCCTTGATGCTCGCGTCCGCATTCCAGACGCCGTTCATTTTGCCCGTGACGCCCCACACCATGTGGGCCATCGGGAAGTAAACCACGAACATCCACAGGAGGACGAAAAGGATGATGGCCGAGAATTTCATGCGCTCCGCGATCGCGCCGACGATGAGCGCCGGGGTGATGATGGCGAACATGAGCTGATACATGGAGAAGACGTTTTCGCCAACCCAGTAGGAGTAGTTCGTATTCGGCGTGCTGGAGACGCCGGCCAGAAATGCCTTGCCGGTGCCGCCGAGATAGGCGGCGAGGCCGGAGGCCTTGTTGCTGTCGTCAAACACCAGGCTGTAGCCGATGGCCCACCAGAGGATGGTGACGAGGCCGGCGATGCCGAGGCATTGCGCGCAGACGGAGAGGACGTTCTTCTTGCGGACGAGGCCGCCGTAGAAGAGCGCCAGGCCGGGGAGCGTCATGAAGAGCACCAGGGCGGCGCACACCATCATGAAGCCGTTGTGGCCGGGTTCGGAAGACGCGGTAAGCGGGAAGGCTTTCGCGAGTTCCTCGGACGTCAGTTTCGCCAGCGCCGGAGGCAGCGCCGGGGCGCCCTTCTCGTCCTTCGCGGTCTTCAGGACTGCCATGGGGTCACTATTGGTCAGAGCCGCTGTGAGCATTCCCACGGTCTGATCGGTGGTTGGCTCAGGAAGTTTGACCTCTTCCTTCTTCTCATCCGCCGGGGCGGCGGCGGGTGCAGGTGCGGCTGCCGCAGGTGCCGGGGTATCCTGCGCTCGCAGGGTGGGTGCTCCGAGCGTGCCGAGCGCGACGACGGCCGCGATGGCGAGGCTGGAGATGATCTTGGTCAGTTTCATTCGTGTGTTTGGGATGTTGTTGTTGTGTTGATGCTTTGGCCGCTTTTTCCCGCTGTCGAAAAGCGCTCACAGGGAGCGGCGCTTGTGCTTTGGCAGGGTCCGTCGGTTGGCAGCGCCCCGTTAGCAACGCCCGTGCCAACCCATGCCAACCATCCCATCCTACAGAGGAAAATACTTCGCAAAGCCCACTTTCCTGCACTCTGAGGGGTGGTTAAAAACGCGCATCTATCCGGCAGGTGCGTAAATCGAGACAGTTGGTGAGGCTGTGGAGATGAATAAATGCTCATCACTCGCGCCGTTCCGATGGAGAGTTGCCGACGAGTGCGGAATGAAACGCGGAGACGCCGAGGCACAGAGTGCAAAGGGTAAGCGTTTTCCACCCATCATGTCTGTGCCTCTCCGCGTTTCAAAAAATGACCTCGCACCGAGCGCGCCGATTTTCAGCAGAGGTCGCACGGTTTCAGAGTTCCATTCCTGTGCCGATTGATGTTGAGTCCGAAGATGCCTTCATTCGACATCACCTCCGAAGTGGACAATCAGGAGCTCGACAACGCGATCAACCAAGCGCGCAAGGAGCTTGCGAACCGGTTTGATTTCAAGGGATCGAAGGCCACGATCGAACTCGATGAGAAGGAGTCGAAAATCAAACTCTCGGCCGAGGATGCGAGCCGTCTCAAAAGTCTTCACGAAATCGTGATCGGCAAGCTTTCCAAACGCGGCGTGGACCTTCGCAATGTGGACCGCAAGGATCCCGCGATCTCGCCGCTCGGCCACGCGACGCAGGATCTCGTGATCAAGCAGGGGCTCGATGGCGAAAAGGCGAAGGAGATCATCCGGGCGATCAAGGAGAAGGGCCTGAAAGTGCAGAGCGCATTGCAGGACCGGCAGATCCGCGTGACCGGAAAAAGTCGCGACGATCTCCAGGAAGTGATCGCATTCTGCCGCGGCGCGGAATTCGAGGTCGGCCTGCAGTTTGGGAATTTCCGCGACTAGCGACCATTCCGCACCCGGTGAAATTCTCACCCATCTCCGTGTGCTTCACCGTCTCGCCCTGCCTGGCGACGCGAGTTGCGCGGCGAAGTGAGGATTTTGGATGGACTGAGCGCTCCCCGGACCTGCGCGGCGGGTCGGGAAGAGATGCCCCTGCGGAGGTCTGACCTCCCAGTCAGATGATTCGCAGCCGTTCCTCCCGACCACGCCGGCGTTTTCTATCAGTCGCAACTTCGCGAGCAGATTTCGTTATTTCATCAGAAACAGGGAAGGGCTGTCTATGGGGTGAAAACCCTATATCGTCCTGCTTGCCGAAAAGTCGTTTGTCGAGAGACTCAAGGTTTGCGTTCGGAGGCCAATGATGATGGTTTCCATAAAATCTCGCATTACTGGAAAGGACGAATGACATACACGATGACGAACATTGGGTTGAAGACGCGGATTTTGATCGTGGACGATCATCCGGGGGTCGCTCTTGGCTATGGCTTGGTATTTCAAAAGCGTGGCCATGAAACCAGCACCGCGTGCACGGTATCGGAGGCGCTGAAAGTTTGCCGCCGGGACAGCCCGCAGGTGCTGCTGGTCGATCTCCATCTGCCGGACCGTGATGGTGTGGCCCTTATTCACGCGACACGGGAGGCAAAACTGGGCAGTCGCGTGGTCCTCATGACCGGGGATGAAAGTGACCGCGTCATCCGCGCGGCGATGTTGTCAAAGCCGGACGGTTTTGTGCACAAGTCCGACACGATGGATGACATCGTCCGAACGGTCCTGAATGCTGCGGGCGGCGGTTGCAGTGTCACTGCGCGCATTGCAAAGGCGAAGCGAGGCACGCCGCAGACTGATGCCGAGGCGTGGCTCACGGAGGTGACGCCGGCTGAGCGCGAGGTGTGGGTGCTCGTGGCGAAAGGCCGCACGCTGAAGGAGATTTCGGACATTCTCAACAAGTCCGAAAGCACGATCGACAACCAGCGCACACGCCTGATGCGGCGGCTCGGCGTCCACAAGTCGTCGGAACTCTCGCGGCTCGCCGTCGAGGCGGGATTGCTCTGATCGGGCTGGAAATGGGATTCGCGTTGAAGGACTTCGCCGCATAAACATCCCGCCCATGAGCACACCTGTCCGCGTTCTTGTCACCGGCTCGTCGGGAAGAGTAGGCCGTGCTGCGGTCGCCGAATTGCTGCGTTGCGGGCACATCGTGCGTGGCTTTGATCTCGCGCCCACGCGCGGGCTGGCAGACTGCGTCATCGGCACGCTCACCGATCGCGCCGCGCTCGATCGCGCGATGGAAAAAGTCGAATGCGTCATCCATCTTGCCGCGACTCCGGACGACGATGACTTTCTCACGAGTCTCTTGCCGAATAACATCACGGGGCTTTTTCACACGATGGAGGCGGCACGCTGCGCAGGTGTGCGACGCATGGTGCTCGCAAGCTCCGGGCAGGTGAACTGGTGGCAGCAGGCCACGGGGCCATTCCCGATCCGCGCCGAGGATCCGCCGAGCCCGAAAGCGTGGTACGCGGCGACGAAAATGTTCATGGAGTCCATCGGCCGCACGTATGCGGAAATGCACGGCATGAGTGTGATCATCGCGCGGCTGGGCTGGTGCCCGCGCACTCCCGCGCAGGTCGCGGAGATCGCGGCGAGCGAGCTTTTTCGGGATGTGTATTTCAGCCCCGGCGACGTGGGGCGGTTCTTCGCGTGTGCAGTCGAGGCACCGGCGGATGTGCGCCATGTGGTCGTGTATGGTGTGAGTCGCGCGATCGTGCAGCCGCGGTTCGATCTCGCACCTGCGGAGAAAATTCTCGGCTACGTCCCGCAGGAAAGCTGGCCGCGGGGCAGCATGGATTTTTGACCTTTCGCGGGCTTGCGCAGCCACGCAGGGCGACCACAATTTGGGAAATTATGAAACGTCCCTTTCCGGCAGTTCTCATCGCACTCGCCTTGGCAGCAGGTGTCTTCGCTTTGGTGCAATACAGCGGCGCTTCTTCGCTGCGGCAGCAGATCGTGGATTCGACCGCGGCACGTGAGGCGGCCTTGAAAGCAACGCAGGCAGCAGAAGCGGAACTGGCGCGCGTGAAAGCCGAGTCGGAGCTCGCGAAAGAAAACATCGTCCGGCTCACGGCGGAGCGCGACGCGGCACTGGCGCGGGCAAAGAGTTTGCCCCTCGCGGGAGCTTCGCCTGAGGCGCCTGCCGCGCCGAAGCCCGGTACCGATATGGGAGGCAAGGGCATGATGGAGGGCTTTGCGAAAATGTTTAGCACCGAGGAGGGCAAGAAGATGATGCGTGCCCAGATGAGCATGGCCATGAAGATGCAATACGGTTCGCTGGCGAAGGATCTGAAGCTCGACCCGAAGGTCGCCGATCAGGTGCTCGGTCTGCTCGCCGATCGGCAGGCCGCGCTGAGCGAGGCGGCATTTGGCGCGATGAAAAACGGTACGCTCGACGAAGCTGCAACCAAGGAGATGGCGGAAAAATCCACCGCTTTGAAAAAGGAATATGATGAGAAAATGAAGGCAGTGATCGGCGACGAAGGGATGACTCAGCTCAAGGACTATGAGCGCACGCTCGGCGACCGGATGATGCTGTCGATGCACGAGCAGCAGTTCGCCGCCGCAGGCTCCGCGCTGGATCAGGCGCAGCGTGACGGCCTGCTCCAAGTCATGAAGGAAGAGCGGATGAAGACGCCGCCGAGTGCCTTTGACACGACGAACCAAGGCGACCCTGCCAAACAGATGGCCGCGATGCGCGATGATGCCGCGGTGGAGAATTGGCTGAAGCAGGAGGAAACCTACCAGCAGCGCGTGCTGCAAAATGCCACGCAAGTGCTGAATCCCGACCAGGTGAACACGCTGCGCGAATCCTTCAAGCAGCAGCTCGATATGCAGCGCTTCGGCGTGAAGATGAGCAAGGAGATGTTCAAGGGATCGGGCGGCGGAGCGGCGGTAATCGTCACGCCATCAAAGTAAAATTTCACCGCGGTCTCTTGGCTGGTCTTTGGTTGGGTCCGCGATGGTGCCGATTTTCTGAGAGTGTGTATCGAAAGTCGGGTTTGAACGCAGAGGCGCTGAGGTAGGATGAGAGTTCCGCAGAGGGGAATGAAAAACTCCTTTGCGTATGTCCCTCATTTCCTCCGCGCCTCTGCGTGAAAATCCCGCGCTCCCGCTGCTAAAATCGGACTTTCAGTAAACACTCTAAGGCGTTTTTGATTTCCGGCCGCGCAGATGTCAGAATATTTGCTTTAACGTTTGCGCGGATTGTGACACAAATTCTTCCGCCGGGCGGGTTTTATCCCTCCGTACCCGTGGACCGGCATGGAACCAGGAACCAACAAACAGCCATGGTCAATAAACGAGAAAAAAACGAAGGGGCCAAAAAAACGGCCGTCACCACGACACCCAAGCGGCTTAGCCCTGCAAAGGCTGCAAAGCCAAAGGCCGCCGCGCGCATCGCGCCGACAGCGCCAGCAGCACGACCTGCGAGAAAAAAAGCTGCGAAGCCCGTCGCGCTCGGCCAGGAGGATATCGCGTTCCGCGCGTACCTCATCGGCGAAAAACGGCAGCAGCTCGGTCTGCCCGGCGATTCGCTGAGCGACTGGGTGGAAGCCGAGCGGCAGCTCCTCAGCGAGCCCGCCACGCACGGCGTCAACTAGCCGCCGCAAGCCGGCCTTTTGCGAAGCAGCGCTGGAAATTCCCGCGCTGGCGGTGGCTCGATCCAAAAAGGAGGAGGTCACCCAGACCTGAGAGCGAAGCATCCCGGGGATATCCCACCGGGATGAAGAGCTGCTTTTGGCGTAAGGGTTATCCGATGCACATAGGCGACCGCGCCTCGGAATGCGCTGAATCCATCCACGACTGAATGATAAGCCAAACTTATCGTAACAACATGAATGAGATATTTCTATCGTGGATGAAAAAATCTAAAAATACTCTTGCGCGTTTTCGGAACGGCGTTAATCTCTGCCCAGCGTTCGGAAACGGATGCGACATTTTATAAACTGTTCTGGGGGGAACATCGGCCCTCCGTAGCCAATCGGTTGCGGGGGGCCGAACTTTTTTTGTCCGGGCACTTAGGTGGGCCGGCACTGCTCGCAGTGCGTTGATTCTCACAGGGATGCGATGGCTACGGCCCTGCCGCCCCACTTGATGCCGTGGCAAATGGTGCGCCCTTCTGGATCCATCGAATGATCGTCAGCACTTCCTCGCCGGTGAGCGCCTCCTTTCCCTTCGGCGGCATCACGTCATCATCGTCTGTCGGCAGTAAAATGAGGCGCACAAATTCGCTGCCAAGCGGGTCGCCGGGATGGATCGCGGCCTTCCCGCTTTCGCCGCCCTTCAGCGCCACGACCGGATCGTCGAGGCGGTAGTCGCCTTTCTGCTTTTCCTTTCCATGGCAGCTCATGCATTTCTTTTCGAGAATCGGCTGCACGCGCTCGACGAAGAATTTCTGTTTGGCGTCGAGCTGCGCTGGGGAAGCGCCATCTGCGGCGTCGGCGGATTTTTCCTCGAGCAGATTGCGCATAAATGCCGGCGCGTTTTCGGTGAGATATTTTGAGCCGTGCGTGAGATTTCCGCCGATGTGCCCGGCGATCACCAGCAGCGCGAGTGTCACCGCGAGAAGGCCGCGGTAGGCAAACATGATGATGCGGCGCGTTTCATTTCGAAATGCCCCGCGCTGTAACACAAGAGCGAGCAGCATCACCGCGACGACCGCGATACCCGTCCAGCGATGCGATTCCACCTCATGCACCTCATAGCCGCCACCTGTCGCGCGCAGGATGCCGAGTGCCGCCGCTGCGATGCCGCTCAGCAGGCTCAGCCAGAGCGTGAGCTTCGTCACGGGCTTCAGCGCCTCGCTCGGTCGCCATATGCGGTAGAGTTCCAGCACGCAGACCATCGTGAGGAAGCCGATTGGAAAATGCAGCACGACGGCGTGAAACGGCGCGAGGAAAGGCCGCCACAGGAACGTCTTTTGCGCCGCAGCAGGAGCCGCATGGGCGGCGAGTGTCATCGTGCTGAAAATGAGCAAAACTGTGAAGGAGAGGCGCGAGGCGCGATTTTGAAAACGTCGGGACATGGGGAGATGGGGGTGCAATTTCCGATGCCGACACTAGCCGTGCCGCCGTGGCGTGGCTCAGCCGCTATTGCCGAACGCAGCCCGCACCTTGCCGGGCTGGGAGCCGCTGCGCTCCGAAAAACCGACGCCGCGCCCCTTGCTCTTCGCCGCAGGATCGCTAAGAAGCGCGTCCCCCGTCGGGTTGACCCGCCGCCTGTGGCAGATGACATTCCTTTCCTTGAAGACTTCTCCTTTCCTTTGCGCCTTCGCCTTCGCCGCCGTTCTCACCGGTTGTGACCGGAGGATCGCGCGCGTGTACGACTCGCCGAAAGACCGCCCATTCGTCCCGCCGACCGAGGCTGCGCACAGCGAAGACGACGGCCACGATCACGGTGCCAAGCCGCCTGCGCGTGCTGAGGAAAAGGTGTGGCGGCCCGCGCTCACTTGGACGCTGCCCGCGGGATGGAAGGACGCCGGGCCGGATGCCGCGAATGTCGGGCGTTTCGCCGCAGGCGATGCCTCCGTAGCGATCACCGCGCTCACCTCGATGGAGGGCAAAGAGACGATCCTCGTGAACATGTGGCGGCAGGTGCGCGGCGAGGAGGCGCTGGAGGAAGCCGACGCGGTGAAGCTGCTGAAGGACGTGTCGATCGCCGACGGGCCGGGGCGCATGTTTGAGTTTGCCGACACGAAAAGCGAGAAGCCCGCGCGCTTTGTCGTCGCGTTCACGCATCGCAAGGAAGGCAGCCTGTTTTTCAAAATCCAAGGTCCCGAAGCTGCTGTCACCGCGCAGAAGCCCGCGTTCTTCGAGTTTCTGAAGACGGTGAAATTTGACGCGAGTGCGACGCCCGAGCCTACACCTGCTGCCGAGGAAAAAGGCTGGCCTGGCACCGTGCCCGCAGGCTGGACTGAGGTCGCGCCGGGGCCGATGCAGCAGGCGAAATTCACCGTGCCGGAAAAGGACGGCGCAAAGGCCGAAGTGATGGTGAGCATTTTCCCGAGCGCGACCGGCGGCACCGTGGAGAACGTGAAACGCTGGCGAAACCAGCTCAAGCTCGCCGCGATCCCCGACGACGAAATCGCGAAGCTCGCGCAGCCGCTCGCCGGTGCGGAGGGAGCGATCATCGTGGATTTGAAAAGCGAAAATCGTGCGCTGACCGGCGCGATCGTGCCGCACGACGGGCAGTGGTTTTTCCTGAAACTCCTCGGCGATGCGCCCGCAGTTGCGTCTGCACGTGAGGCCTTCGTCGTATTTGCAACCAAGCTTCCCTGATGTCCTCGCTCTGGAAAATCCTCACCTCACTCCGCCTCACGATCTGGCTGCTCGGCCTGTCGGTGGCGCTCATTTTTCTCGGCAGCATCGCGCAGGCTCCCGAGGGGCTGTGGAATGCGCAGGTGCGCTGGTTTAAGACGCTCGTCGTCGTGCGTCATGCGGGCGATGACTGGTGGGTGCCGCCGATTTTTCCCGGCGGCCATCTGCTCGGCGGTCTGCTGCTCATCAATCTGCTCGCGGCGCACTTCAAGCGCTTCCAGTTCAACTTCCAAAAATTCGGCATCCAGCTCACGCACTTCGGCATCATCGTGCTGCTCATCGGCCAGTTCATCACGGATAAGACGGCGGTCGAGAGCTTCCTCGGGTTCGAGGAGGGTGAGGCGAAAAACTACACCGAGCATCATCGCGATGCGGAGCTCGTTTTCCTGAGCGAGAAGAGCGCGGACATGGATGAGGCGGTGTCGTTTCCCGAGGACATGTTCCGTCCAAGTGGGCTCTTCGGAAAACGAAAATTGCCCGTCGAGCTGAAGAACGAAAAGCTGCCGTTCACGGTGCGCGTGCTCCAGTTTGGCATGAATGGCGACGTGCTCAGCCCCGACTCGGTGAAGAAAATGGGCGAGCGACTGAAGACGGCGCTCGCCACGCTCGACGGAAAATTTTCCACCGCCGAAGCGCTCGTGCCCATCGCCGAAGCCGACGTGGCGAATGTCGAGCGCGCGATGGTGTGGCGCCGTTCGCTGAACAAACTCAGCGGCACGAATGAGCAACTGCTCGCCGAAGTGAAGCGCATCGGTGCGGATCCGAAGCTGGCGGCCGGTCTGATGGCGGAGGTGAAAAAGCAGTTCCGCGCAAACATGATCGATGCGTTCAAACAGGCCGGCGAACGCTCGCGCCGCATGGGCGAGCCGCGCACGGGGCCCGAGATGCAATTCGTCGCGGAGAAGGAGGAGGCGGGAAAGCTCGCCGAGGCCGATCAGCCACAAGCCGCTGCAACGAACGGCTCGGGAAAAGGTGCGCGCGTCGTGGATCGCCCCGAGATCAAGGACGACAAGATGGGGCGCAATTTTCAATACGCCGTCGTCGAGATCCTCGACGGAGGAAAATCGCTCGGCACGTGGCTCGCGTCATCGCGCTTGAATCCGCAGGAGTTCGAGGCGGGCGGGAAAAAGTGGCGCGTGCAGATGCGCAATGAGCGCTACTATTTGCCCTACAATATCCAGCTCGTCCGCGCGCGGCAGGAGGTCTATCAGGGCACCTCGCAAGCGAGGGAATTTGCGAGCCGCGTGCGCATCCTAAATTTCGGCACGAGTGAAAATCGTGAGACGGACATCACGATGAACAACCCCCTGCGCTACGCGGGCCTCACCTTTTACCAGAGCAACATGGGCCAGGGCGATCGCGGGCCCGGCACTGCCGCGCTCATGGCCGCGCTGACTGGCAAGCCACCCGAGGAATTTGCGAGCATCGAAGAGAAGGAAGGCGGGCGCACGAGCGGTCTGCAAGTCGTGCAAAATCCCAGCATGCTCGCGCCGTACACCGGCTGTCTGCTCGTGGGCTTCGGGATGCTGTGGCAGTTCCTTTTCCACCTCACCGGCTTCCTCGCGAAACGCGGCGGGCTGCCGCCTCCGGGCTTCGGCGTGCCGCATGCGCTGCTGCCGCTGTGCGCGGTGCTCATCATGGTGCCGGATATTTTCCTCGCCTGGGTCGCGATTAAAAACGGCACCTTCTTCGCGCTCGCAGTCGTCTCGGTCACGCCGTTCATCCGCTTCATCCTCGCGTGGCAGGTGTGGCGCGGGAAGTATCTCGTCTTTGCGATGGTCCTGCTGCTCGTGCCCACGATCCTCGCGATTCCCTTCGCGCTGAAATACCATGAGACGCACGGCGCGATGCTGTGGCCCGTGACCATCGCGCAATTTGTGGCCTTCCTCGGCATCGCCTACGTTGTCTTCAGCAACCGTCCACGCACCAACCCCGCGCTCGCATGAAAAAGTGGCTCCCTCTCATCATCACCCTGATTTTTGCCGGCTGGTATGCCGGCAAAGTGCGCGTGCCCAAGGACAGCGACTGGGCCATCGGTGACTTCGGAAAAATCCCCGTCGTCGTGGAAGGACGCCACATGCCGATGGACACGATGGCGCGCACCGCACTCACGCTGCTGCGCGGCAAGCAGGAGGCCAATTACGAGCCTTGGAAAGGTGCCTTTGACAAACCGAAGATCGTCACCGCGACCGAGTGGGCACTCGAAGTCATGTTGCAGCCCGAGGTCGGCGACACGCGTCCCGTGATCCGCATCGACAACCCCGACCTGAAAGGCCTCTTCGATCTCCCGCAGGACGCCGACGCTTCGAAGCAGACGGACGGCAAACATTTTTCCTGGGCGCAGCTCCAGCCGAAGTGGCCCGAATTCATCTCCGAAGTGCGCCGCGCATCCGCGATGGATTCGGCGAAGCAGACACCCTACGAGCAGGCACTCGTCCGACTCGCGAGCGGCGCGCAGGCGTATCGCAAAATGAAGCTCACCTTCGGCCCCGCAGCCAGCGGCGATCTCACAAAGGGCCTCACGGAATATCGCGAGCGTATCGTCGCATGGCGCGAGGCGTTCAAGGCGAGCATCCAGAATCAGGACTTCGACCAGATGGCGTACGGATGGGGTGAGGAGCAGCGCAGCTCCGCCGCGCTCATCGCCCCGCGCAAGGGCGCGGAAAAAGCCGGCGACAGCAAGTGGGCGAGCGCCTTTGAGGAAGCGCTCGCTCTCGAACGCGGCGACCCTGCTCCGACGCTCGCCGGCTACGCCGACATGGCGAAGGGATTTCGCACCGGGGACCGCGAAGGTTTCGCCGCCGCCGTGCGCAGCCATCTCGATGGCATCGCAGCGAAGGAAGGTTTTGCCGGGGATTTGAAAAAGGCTTCGCGCGAACAACTGCTCAGCTACGCCGCGCCGTTCTACTGGGGCATGGGGATCGCCGTCTTCGCCGCGCTCTTCGCAATCGCATCGTGGTTTGGCAAAGGCGGGCTCGACTGGCTGCGACGCACCGGCGTGATGCTGATGTTGCTCGTGCTCGTGATGCACACCGTGGGTCTCGTCGCGCGCTTCGTGATCGAGGGCCGCCCGCCGGTGACTACACTCTACACGTCTGCGATTTTCATCGGCTGGGCTGCGGCGATTTTCGGGCTGCTTCTGGAGCGCATCTATCCATTCGCCATCGGCGTCGTGGTCGCGGCGGCGCTGGACTTCTGTTCGCTCTTCATCGCGCACTATTTGCAGATTCAGGATGGCGCGAGTTTCAAGGTGCTGCAGCCCGTGCTCGATACGAACTTCTGGCTCGCGACGCACGTCGTCATGGTCACGCTTGGCTACGCGGCGACGTTCTTCGCCGGCTTCCTCGCCGTCATCTACATTGTGCGCGGTTCCTTCGGCGGAAACCTCACGCCCGATCTTGCGAAGGCACTCTCGCGGATGGTCTATGCGATCGTCTGTTTCGCCGCGCTGTTCAGCTTCGTCGGCACCGTGCTCGGCGGTCTGTGGGCCGATCAAAGTTGGGGCCGTTTCTGGGGCTGGGACGTGAAGGAAAACGGTGCGGTGATGATCGTGCTCTGGAACGCCATCCTCCTCCATGCACGCTGGGGCGGCATCGTCCGCGAACGCGGGCTCATGTGCCTTGCGATCGGCGGCAACATTGTCACCGCATGGTCGTGGTTTGGCGTGAACAACCTCGGCATCGGCCTGCACAGCTACGGCTTCACCAGCGGCGTGATGATCGCGCTCGTCGTCTTTGTTGCCTCCCAGCTCGCGATCATCGGCTGCGCGTGGATCTTCTGCAGCCCGAGTGTGAAGGATGCAAAGTCGAAGCCCGATCCCGAATTGCAGCCAGCGTAAATAGCCGTAGCCGCCGACGGTAGGAGGCGGGCTGATTTTCCGCATCAAAGAGTGCCCGGCTCCTGCCGTCGTCGGCTACGAATTCCGCCACGCCGCCATGGAGGGTAGCCTACCTCCGCCCGAGGAATTCCTCAAACGCCCCACCAAGCAGCCCGTGGACATCGCGCTCGATTTCCGCGCGCGTCGGCTGCCAGCCGGTCGCGGCGAGGTCGTCGTATTTTTCTCCGAGCACCCTCGCGATAATCGGGCGGCTGTGCGCCCACTTGTAAGTGAGCTGGTCGAGCACGCGGCAGTCGCTGTGCTGCGGCGTGCAGCTCAGACCGATCAGCTCGAGCCGCATGCGGGTGATTTCCTCAATGATGCTCGGCACGTTCATGAACCACCAGCAGCCGAAGACATGCAGGTTCGGGAATTTCCGCGCCGCGATACAGAGCGCGTGCTGGTTTTCGCGCGCGAGCATCGTGCAGAGGAATTTGTTCTGCGGGAACGCCGCGCACAGCCTCTCGACTGCCGATACGTCCGCAAGCCCCACGCTGTCGCCCGCGAGTTGGAGCTGCGGATTCACATTCCGGCGCACGCCGATCATCAGCGCGAACGCCTGGTTGTGCTCGCGCCCGTGCGGCATGATCGCGTGCTCGATGATTTTCGCCGCGTCCGTGTTCGCCGGGAACTGGAACTCCGGCGGCAGCGACACCATGCAATACTGCGCGTCAATTTTCCGCGTCCAGTCCGCGAGGAAGCGGCGCACTTCGGCGAAGGTCTGCCCGGAAAAATCGGCGCTCACTTTGTAGCCCCAGCCGTGCAGGCGCTTCGCGGCGTTCGGCCAGTCCACGAGCAGCGGATCAAAGCGCAGTGCGGCGACGAAACGCGGATCGCGCGTGAAGCCGCGTTCCCACACCGGCGTCTCGGTGTCGTCGAATGGCGAGTTCGTCATCGCGATCTTGCGCACGTTTGCGAGTTCGCAGCAGCGCGTCACGTAGTCCTCCGGCTTCCAGCCGGCGAACCATTTTCGCAGCGCAGGCAGGTCGCGCTTGTTCACGTCGAGGCCGTGCTTGTTCAGCACGGTGAGCACGCCGCGGCACGCTTCGCTCACCGGCGAATGCTTGATGAAAAGCTCGTTCCAAATCCATTCCGTCTGCTGCTGCTTCGGCGCGGCCCAGAATTTTTCATACGGCACATCCATCCACCGGAACGACTCGCTGACGAGGTAGTGGTAGATGAGCAGTTCATCAATTCCCCACAGCAGCAGATCGCCAAACGCAGGATCGTAGAGGTGCGTGTGAATGTCGAAGACCGGCGTCTTCTCGACGATCTCGGCGACGGTGTTGCGGAGTGAGGGAGCGTGCATCGGCGGACATCTAGCCGCCGCGTGGTGCGCGGTCAAATGCGCGCGTAGGCGTGGGCGGAAGCCCACGTCGCGCTCTCCCGAGCGCGCCTACGATCCGCTCCACGGCATTCCACGTTTGACCGCACGGCTTCGGCAAAGGATTGATTGCCCCCATGACAAGTGTGACCACCCGCGTGCCTGCGACGACGGCCAACCTCGGCCCCGGCTACGACTGCCTCGGCGTCGCGCTCGGCATCGCAAACTGCGTGACCGTGCAACCCGCGGAAGGCATCGAGCACCCGAAGATCGTCGCGAATGCGGCGGCGCTTTTCTTCAAAACAGCGGGGATCGAACCGGTCGGTTTCTCGTGGATGATCGAGGGCGAAGTTCCTCAGTCGCGCGGACTCGGCAGCAGCGTGACGGTGCGCCTCGGCGTGCTGCACGGGCTCGATGCGCTGAGCGGCGCGAAGCTCGGACCGGAGCGCCTTTACGAGCTGTGCGCGGAACTCGAAGGGCATCCCGACAATGCGGCGCCTGCGGCATTCGGCGGATTCACTGTCGCACGAGCTGGCGCTGAAACTCTCCGTGCAGAGGTGGATCCGGCGCTGAAATTCATCCTGCTCATCCCCGACTTTGAAGTCTCAACGCCCGAGGCGCGCAAAGTTTTGCCCGACGCGATTCCGCGGCGCGGCGCGGTCACCAGCGTCGCGAACGCCTGCCGCATCACCGCGGCGTTTCTCCAGAAGCGCTACGAGCTGCTGAGAGGCTGCTTCGCCGACGGGCTGCACCAGCCGTTTCGCGAACCGCTCGTACCGTTCCTTTCGCGCGTCATCACCGCCGGGGAAAAGGCGGGCGCGCTCGGCGGTTTCCTCAGCGGCAGCGGCTCGACGATCTGCTGCCTCACACTCGACAACGAAGACGCAATCACCACGGCAATGCTCGACGCCGCGCCGCCCGGATCGCGCATCGTGGTGACGACTGCGGACAACGAAGGCACGCGACCCGCGGTTCCCGAAGATGTCATTCCGTGATTCACTGGATCGCTTTGAGCAGTTCGGGACCGACGTCATCCTTGAGCGCCGGTTTGGAAAGCGCGCCCTGCTCCTGCGCTGGTTCCTCTACGCGCTGTCGTGGCTTTTTCGCGGCATCGCACAGACGCGCCTCTGGCTCTACCGCATGCGCGTCCGCAAGGCTCGGCAGCTCGGCGTCATGGTCATCAGCGTCGGCAATCTCACCGTCGGCGGCACGGGCAAGACGCCCGTCGTCGAGCGTCTCGCGCGCGAACTGAAGGACGGCGGACGGAACGTCGCCATCCTCAGCCGCGGCTACAAAAGCCGGAAGCTGCCGCTGCTGCGCCGACTGCGCCGGAAATTTTTCGGCAAGTTCAAGCCCCGCATCGTGCACGATGGAAAGAAGCTGCTGCTGGATTCCGCGTGGGCCGGCGACGAGCCGTTCATGCTCGCGCGCAGCCTCGGCGACGTGCCCGTGCTCGTTCACAAAAATCGCGCACGCGCCGGTGCGGTCGCCGTGTCGGAATTCAAGGCGGACATCCTCATCCTCGACGACGGCATGCAGTATCTCGACATCGAGCATCGCCTCGACATCTGCCTGATCGATCGGCAGGCGCCGTTTGGAAATGAATTTCTCCTCCCGCGCGGCACGCTGCGCGAGCCGCCGCCGAATCTGCGCCGCGCAAATCTCATCCTCATCACGAAAGCCGTGCCGGGCGAAAGCCGCGCACTCATCAAGCGCATCCGCCAGTACAACCGCACCGCCGACATCGTGGAATGCGTCCACAAGCCGGTGAACCTGCAAAACCTTTACGACCCCGCCGACACGCGCCCGCTCTCGGATTTGCGCGACAAATTCCTCGGCGTGCTCAGCGGCATCGCGCGGCCCGAGAGTTTCGAGGGTTTGCTGCGCGACCTCGGGGCGAACATCGAGATCAGCACGCGCTTCGCAGATCATCATCGGTTCCGCGAACAGGAGCTGCAGGATTTCGTCGCACGCTGCGCGCGGCGCGACACGGATTTCATCGTGACGACGGAAAAGGACGGTGTGCGTTTCCCCGCCCGGCTCGGCAATTCCGACAAACCCGAGGTGCCGATCTATTTCCTCCGCGTGGAGATCGAGATCATCGCCGGGCAGGAGCACTGGGACCGCCTCATCGCGAGGCTCACGCAGCGCCGCCCGGTCGTCGCGCCGCAGCGCGTGCTCGTGTGACCGTGGAACGTCAGGAGAGTGGCGGAGCCTTTGGACTGCGGAGGCTTGACTCCGCTTTGGCTTCCGGCCCGAACAGCGTCCGGGATTTCGACACCGTTCCGCGGCGGGAAAAACATGGGAGGAATCGTTCACGCACTCACGCGTAGAATTTTTTGCACGCGCCAGTGGTGAATTTCACCGCCTGCGCGTTCCGAAGGAAAAGCGGAGTCAAGCCTCCGCAGTCCAAAGCCTCGCGGCACTCACACGCGGGTCACCGCACCGAAAAATGATGCACGGTCGTGCTGCGGAATTTCTCGCCGGGACGCAGCACGGTGCTTGGGAAATTCGGGTGGTTTGGCGCGTCCGGGTAGTGCTGCGTTTCGAGGCAGAAGCCGAAGTTCTTTTGGTAAGCCCTCCCACTTTTGCCGATCACCGAGCCATCTAGGAAGTTCCCCGTGTAAAGCTGGATGCCCGGTTCGGTCGTCGAGACTTTCAGCACGCGTCCGCTGCGCGGATCGTATGCTTCGCCTGCGAATGTGAAAGCGCCGGTGCTGGCGTGATCGATCACGTAGCAGTGGTCGAAGCCGCCGGGCGTCCCGGTCATCTGCGCAAAGTCTTTCGCGAGTGTCTTCGCTTTCCTGAAATCCATCGGACCACCTGCGACCTCCGAGATTTCGCCGCTCGGGATGCCTGCGTCGTCCACGGGGATGAAAAGGTTCGCATTCAGCGTGACCTCGTGGCCGAGGATGTCGCCTTCGCCCGCAAGGTTCCAATATGCGTGGTTCGTGAGGTTCACCACCGTCGGCTTGTCGGTTGTCGCTTCGTAGTCGAGGCGCAGCTCGTCGTCATCCGTGAGCGTGTAGGTCACTGCGATGGTGAGCGTGCCGGGGAATCCTTCCTCGTCATCCGCACTCACGTAGGAAAAGCGCACGCCCTCGCCGTTGCTGGCTGCGGCGAGCGGCTCGGCTTTCCAAACGCGCGCATGGAGTCCGGTCGGGCCGCCGTGGAGATGGTTCGCGTCGTTGTTTGTCGCGAGCTGATACTCCTTTCCGTCGAGCGTGAACTTTCCGAGCGCGATGCGGTTTGCGAAGCGGCCAGTGGTGACGCCGAAATGCGGATGCGGCACGAGGTAGTCGTCCAGCGTGTCGAAGCCGAGCGTGATGTCCGCCAGCGCGCCGCTGCGATCCGGCGTGTGCATCTCCACGAGGCATGCGCCCCAGTTCGTGAGCTTCGCGCGGAGTCCGTTGCGGTTTGTGAGGATGAAGGTGTCCACCGGTTCGCCGGCGGCAGTTTTTCCAAAGGGTTCGATTTTCACAGGAGAAGTTTTTTTGAGCGCGTGCAGCGAGGGAAGTGGGCGCGGAAATGCGAGTCAACCGCAAAGCCGGGCGAGGAGGCGCGAATCGGATCGTAGGCGCGCTCGGGAGAGCGCGGACGCGGGCCTCCGCCCGCGCCTACTCGTGCATCGCGGAAAAAATTTGTTCTCACGCGAAGCGCGAGCGGTATGCTTCGCGTCCGCTCGTGCCGGCGTGATGCCGCTCCGGGCGTGATTTTTTCCAACCACACATGAGCACGAACACCATGAAGGGCGTCGCCGTCGTTCCTGAAAAAAAGGAACTGCGTCTCGTCGCGCACCCGGAGCCCACGATCACCGCGCCGAATGAGCTGAAGATCCGCACGCTGGAGGTCGGCATCTGCGGGACGGATCGTGAGATTTGCACCTTCGCCTACGGCCACGGGCCGAAGGGCTGCGAGTATCTGGTGCTCGGGCATGAGTGCCTCGGCGAAGTGACGGAGGTCGGCTCGGGCGTGAAGAATCTCAAGGTCGGCGATCTCGTGGTGCCGAGCGTGCGGCGTCCGTGCCCGGATCCGAACTGCACGCCGTGCCGCGAGGGGCGGCAGGATTTCTGTTTCACGTGGACGTTCAAGGAGCGCGGCATCAACCAACTCCATGGCTACATGACGGAGCAATTCGTCGAGGAGGAAACCTACCTCACGGCGGTGCCGAAGGAATTGCGCGACGTGGCTGTGATGGCCGAGCCGCTCACGATCGCGGAGAAAGGTCTCGCGCAGGCGTGGCAGGTGCAGAAGCGCGTGCCCGGCTGGGAGCACGACAATCGCGACGGCAAGGGGCGCGGCTACGGGCGCACGGCTGTCGTGCTCGGCGCTGGGCCAATCGGCCTGCTCGGAGCGATGAAGCTGCTCGTCGAGGGCTTCCGCGTTTTCATCTACTCGCGCTCGCCGAAGCCGAACTTCAAGGCGGAGATCGCCGCGATGATCGGCGCGGAATACATCTCTTCCGTGAAGATGGGCACGGATGACCTCGCGCAGCAAATTGGCAACATTGACCTCGTGTATGAGGCTGTCGGCGAGGGCGACGTTTCGTTCGAACTGGCTCGCGTGCTCGGCATCAACGGGGTGTTCATTTTCACCGGCATCCCGGCGCAGAAGCCGCCGATCCCGGTCTATGCGGACAACATCATGCGGAACATCACGCTGAAAAATCACGCCCTTGTCGGCACTGTCAACGCCAGCCCGCAGGCGTTCCTCGACGCGATTGCCGACCTCGGTGAATTCAAGAAGCGCTGGCCGAAGGCGCTCGACGCACTGATCACCGGGCGGCATACGATCGATGCACACCGTGACCTGCTGATCGGCAAGGCCGCGGGGATCAAGAATGTGATCCAGTTTGCGTAAGCGACGGCAAAGCACTCACCACTTCATCAACATCATGAGCAAGAATCCTTGGATCGACGTCTCCGTTCCCATCTCGAACACCATGCACGGCTGGCCGGGAAATCCGCCGACTTCCATCACCATGCACCTCGGCACCGCGAAGGGCGACGTGTGCAATGTGTCCGCGATCAATTTCAATTCGCACACCGGCACGCACATGGATGCGCCGCTGCACTTTCTCCACGGCGCAAAGACGATGGACGATCTGCCGTGGGATGCCGTGATCGGCCCGGCGCGCGTCGTCGAGATCAAGGACAAGGCAGCAATCAAAGTCGCCGAGCTGAAAAAGCTGAAGCCGCAGAAAGGCGAGCGGCTGATCTTCAAGACGCGCAATTCCGCACTGAGTTGGAAGAAGCGCGAGTTCGACAAGGACTTCGTGTATATCTCGAAGGAGGCGTCGCAATACCTCGTGGACTGCGGTGTGCAGACCGTGGCGGTGGATTACCTGAGCGTCGGTGGATTTTACAAGGACGGCATCGAGACGCACCACATCCTGCTCGGCGCGGAAGTGTGGATCATCGAGGGCCTCGACCTTTCGAAGATCAAGCCGGGCAACTACGACCTGAACTGCCTGCCGATCAAATTCCACAAAGGAGATGGCGCACCCTCGCGCTGCCTGCTGCGGAAGCGGTGAACGGTAGTGTAGTTCACGAGCTTGCGGTGTTCATTCGCTGTGGGTAAGATCCCGAGTATGTCAGCAAGCGCAACCAACGACGTAATCGAGAATGTGATTTCCGCCGTGGGTGGCTGTCTGGATGTCCCGAGCGCGGAGGCTCTGCTGAGGCTGCGCGCACAGGAACAATTGCAGGCGCGCATCGAAGATCTCGCGGGGCGATGCACTGAGGGTCAGCTTTCCGCAGAGGAACGTGAGGAGTATGAGTCGTTGGTACGGCTGGGGAACTTCGTCGCCGTCCTCCAGGCCCGCGCACGAGTTCAGCTCGGACGTGCGGCCTGATGGATGCGGAGCAGCGGGCTTTCGTCCGGCAGAGGGCAGGGAATTGCTGCGAGTATTGCGGGCTGCCTCAAAATACGGAGCTGTTTTTCACTTTCCATATCGAGCACGTCGTCGCGCGGCAGCATGGTGGAGGCGATGAGGCGGAGAATCTCGCGCTGGCCTGCTACCACTGCAATTTGCACAAGGGGACGAATCTCACATCCATTGAGCCAGGCAGGGGATCAGTCGTGCCATTGTTTCATCCGCGCACGATGACATGGGCTGAGCATTTCGCGCGGCACGGCAACTTGCTTAACGGGCTGACGGGGATTAGGCGCGCGACGGTTGCGTTGTTGAAAATGAACGCACCTGATCGGCGGCAGTTGCGAGACTAAGCGGCCAACGCTCAGTCCTCCGCCGTGGCGAGCTTCGCGAGGACGCTGAGGTCGTCGAGGGTCGTGGTGTCGCCGGTGACGAGTTCGCCGGCGGCGACCTGCTTGAGCAGGCGGCGCATGATTTTTCCGGAGCGCGTCTTCGGCAGTGCGTCGGTGAAGCGGATTTCGTCGGGCGTGGCGACGGGGCCGATGACGGTGCGGACCTGTTTTTTCAGTTCGTCGGCGAGGGCTTTGCTCGTGGTGATGCCGGTCTTCACGGTGACGAAGCACACGACGGCCTGGCCTTTGAGTTCGTCCGGCTTTCCGACGACCGCGGCCTCCGCGACGGCGGGATGCGAGACGAGCGCGCTCTCGACTTCGGCGGTGCCGAGGCGGTGACCGGCGACGTTCAGCACGTCATCAATGCGGCCGACGATCCAGAAGTTGCCGTCCTTGTCGCGTCGCGCGCCGTCACCGGCAAAATACATGCCCTTGAACTCGCTCCAATAGGTCTGCTTGTAGCGCGCCTTGTCGCCCCAGATGCCGCGGAGCATCGCGGGCCACGGTTTGCGGATGACGAGTTTGCCGCCCTGATTTGGCCCGAGTTCCTTGCCGCTGTCGTCCACGATGGCGGCGTCCACGCCGAAAAATGGGAGCGTCGCGGTGCCGGGTTTCGTCGGCGTCGCGCCGGGGATCGGAGTGATCATGTGGCCGCCGGTTTCCGTCTGCCACCAAGTGTCCACGATGGGGCAGCGTTCGCCACCGATGAGCTTGTGATACCACATCCAAGCCTCGGGATTGATCACCTCGCCGACGGTGCCGAGCAGGCGCAGCGAACTGAGATCGTGCTTCGTAACCCATTCATCGCCCCACTTCATGAACGCCCGGATCGCCGTCGGCGCGGTGTAGAAAACGGTGACGCCGTAGTCCTCGATGATGCGCCAGAAGCGATCGTTCTCCGGCCAATTCGGTGCGCCTTCATACATGAGCGAAGTCGCGCCCATCGCGAGCGGGCCATAGACGAGATAGCTGTGGCCGGTGACCCAGCCGACATCGGCCGTGCACCAGTACACGTCCTCGTCGCGGAGATCGAAGACGTATTTGCACGTCATGTACGCGTGCAGCAGGTAGCCGCCGGTCGAGTGCAGGATGCCCTTCGGTTTTCCCGTCGAGCCGCTGGTGTAGAGGATGAAAAGCGGCGTCTCGGAATCCAGCGCGACGGCGGGGCATTTCGCGTTCACGTATTCGAGTTCGCGGTGCCACCACACGTCGCGGCCCTCCTCGATGTGAATGTCCGCGCCCGTGCGGCGGAAGACGATCACGCGCTTCACCGGCGTCTCACCGCTCTTGAGCGCGTCGTCCACATTCTTCTTCAGCGCGACGATCGCGCCGCGGCGGTAGCTGCCATCCGCGGTGACGATAAGCGTCGCGCCGCAGTCCAGCGCGCGGTCCTTGATGCTCTCCGCGCTGAATCCGCCAAACACGACCGTATGAATCGCGCCGATGCGCGTGCAGGCGAGCATCGCGATCGCCGCCTCGGGCACCATCGGCATGTAGATGAGCACGCGGTGCCCCTTCTTCACGCCATTGCGCTTGAGCACATTGGCAAAGCGGCACACCTCGCGATGGAGCTGCTGATACGTGAGCACGCGCTTCTCGCCCGGTTCGCCTTCCCACATGATCGCCGCCTTCGTCCGCCGCGGCCCGTCGAGGTGACGATCCAGGCAGTTCTCCGAGACATTGATCTGCCCGCCGACAAACCACTTTGCATTCGGGCATTTCCAATCGAGCACTTTCTTCCACGGCTTCTGCCAAGTGAGTTCCTTCGCCTCTCGCGCGAAGAATTTCTCCGGGTTCTTGATGCTCTCATTCCACATCTTCTTGTACTGCTCCATGGACTGGATTCGCGCCTTGCTCGCGAAAGCCTTCGCAGGTTTGAAGACGCGGTTTTCGACCATTGTGGACTCGATATTTTTGCTCATGGGTGGGTGTGTGGAGTGAAAAGTGAGGCGTCCTGCTAGCAACCGGCGCCACGCGCGACAAGAGGGAACGCCCCGGACAGGAAAGGCTTCCCAGACAGGCTCCCTTCCGCGTGCTCAAGATGGGCTTGCAGTTTCAGGCATCCGCGCCGATCATTCGCGCGATTCATATCACTGTGAAAGTTCAGGCTTCAGCGCCATTGTTCGCGACATCTATCCGGATGAAATGATTTTTCCCCGGCTTGCGGCAGCCCCATTCGGGTGCCTTCTCCGCGCGGCCACGCCCTTCTCCAACACACACCATGCTAGACTCCCACATCATCCACGAAACGCACCACGTTGACCCCCCCGCCGCCGCTGCTCCGAAAACCCAGCTCCACGCCGGACTGGGCCATCGCGACCTCCGCCGCGATGAATTCTGGCGTGCCATTCCGGCTTGGGCGCAGGTGAGCGCGGCCGAGTTTGGGAACCACCAGTGGCAGCAGCGCCACACCATCACCAATGCCCGCCAGTTGCGGGAAACCCTCGGCATGCTCGTGCCGGAGACTTTTTACAGCGACCTCGAAGCCGGCATCGCACACGCGCCGATGGCGCTCCGCATTTCGCCCTACCTGCTCGCGCTCGCAGACTGGACCGCACCGCTCACCGATCCGATTCGCACGCAATTCCTCCCGCTCCGCTCGCAGCAGGAGCCGGATCACCCGATGCTGCGCTTCGACTCGCTGAACGAGCGCGAGGACTCGCCCGTGCCCGGCCTCACGCATCGCTACCCGGACAAGGCGCTCTTCCTCCCGCAGCCGAGCTGCCCGGTTTACTGCCGCTTCTGCACGCGCAGCTACGCGGTGGGAAATGACACGGAGGTCGTCGAGAAAATGAAGCTCAGTGCCGGTGCCGCGCGCTGGGATGCGGCGTTCGCCTACATCGAATCGAAGCCGCAACTTGAGGACATCGTGATCTCCGGCGGCGACACGTACAATTTGAAAGCCGAGCACATCGAGCAAATCGGACGCCGCCTGCTCGGCATGCCGAATATCCGCCGCATCCGCTATGCGACGAAAGGCCTCTGTGTGCTCCCGCAAAAAATCCTCACCGACAGCGCATGGCTCGACGCACTCACGCGCGTCGTCGAACTCGGCCGCACGCTGCACAAGGACGTGGTCGTGCATTCTCACTTCAATCACCCGAACGAGATCACCGGCTTCACCGAAGACGCCCTCGGCCGCATGACCGAGCGCGGCATCCACGTCCGCTGCCAGACCGTGCTCCAGCGCGGCGTGAACGATATGGGTGCCAGCGCCGACACGATGACGCTCCTCGTGCGCCGGCTCAGCTACATCAATGTCCACCCGTATTACGTCTATGTACACGACATGGTGCCCGGCGTCGAAGACCTCCGCACCCCGCTCCACGTCGCGCAAAATCTCGAGCGTCATGTGCGCGGCGCGACCGCCGGCTTCAACACGCCCGCCTTCGTACTCGACGCCCCCGGCGGCGGCGGCAAACGTGACGTCCACACACCCGATTTTTATGATCGGCGCACCGGCGTCTCCGCATTCACCGCGCCGAGCGTGAAGGCCGGGAAGAAGTTCCTCTTCTTCGATCCCATCTCCTCGCTCGACGAGGAGGCGCAGTGGCGCTGGACCCAGCCTGCCCAGCGTCGCGAGATGATCGACGAGGCAACCGGGTGAAAAACAAGAGCCCGGAAACCCGAGGCATTTGGCATTTGCCAAGTGGGGGAGGGGCACCCATATTCCGCGCCCCTTTTTTTCTATGAACTGGATCGGCATCATTACCAACTTGCTCACCGCAGTGCTCGTCATCGTCTGCCTGCTCATCGTCCTGCTCGTGCTCCTGCAGCGCCCGAAGGACCAGGGCCTCGGCGCGGCCTTTGGCGGTGACACTGCGAGCAATATCTTCGGTGCGCAGACCACGAATGTCCTCGCCACGCTCACTCGTTGGCTCGGCTCGATTTTCCTCGTCCTCTGCCTGCTCATCGCGGTGCTCGGGACGCATGACGCCGCGCGGCAGGGAAAAATCACCAATTTTCTGAAGGAAAAAAAACAGGAGCAGGC
This sequence comes from Chthoniobacterales bacterium, assembly GCA_038227825.1. Taxonomy (GTDB): domain Bacteria; phylum Verrucomicrobiota; class Verrucomicrobiia; order Chthoniobacterales; family Chthoniobacteraceae; genus SXWH01. Next base: position 179,996 of record JBBRPQ010000001.1, on the reverse strand, counting down.
TGAGCGCGAAAAGCAGAAGGCTTCCGAGGAAGCCGCGAAGGCCGCCGCCAGCGCCGCTGATTCCAAAAAGCAGCTCGATGCTCTTCCAACTGCAACCTCCGCACCCGTGCAAGTTCCGACGACCGGAAATACGCCTGTGAAAGTGGACGATAAGAAGCCCGCTGTTCCCGCGCCCGCTGCACCGACGACCCCGAAATCTGCGGACAAACCTGCACCGCCCGCCGCGCCAGCGACGACTGCACCTGCGGACTCAAAACCCGCTGAGAGCAAGCCTGCAGACACGAAGCCCATCGAGAGCAAGCCTGCGGACAAACCCGCGGATCCGAAGCCCGCAGGCGGCAACTAAGCGCGGGGATTCATTCCCACGCGGTTGCGGGCTTTTGCTACTGGGGATTTTCCGCCGGGGGCGAGGATGGCGCGTGGACGTTAAAGCGAAATCCCGGTGCCTTGTTTTTTGGCCGCGAGTCACTTCTTCCGTCGCCTTCCGGCAGCGCGGGCAGGGGATCTTCGCCGAAGAGCGGGCCGTGCTCCATGATCGCGCGATTGGCTGAACTCACGCCCGGAACGCTCCCGCCGCGCGATGGGAGTGGCGGGAGGTTCGCAAATGCAATGGCGCTTCGTGTCGGCGTGATGGGCTTGGGCGGAGGTGGTGCGGGCGCGATGAGGTCATTTGCGATGAAGCCGGTCATACCGTCCTCTGTCATCACGCGGCTGAAGCCGTATTCCTGACGCAGCATGATGATGCGCTGGCCTTTCTTCAGCAGTGCGTCGGCCCCCGTGGGTTGCGACGGACCGAAGCGATAAACCTGCGCCTGCTGGCCGCTCACGGCATAGTAGATTTGGCCTTTGCCTAGCTGCGAACCGGCGCATCCTCCGAGGAGCGCCAAGGCAGCACATAGCAGCGCGATGCGAACTCCCGGAATTTTCCGCGGCAATCTCACAGCTCGCTCGAATCTTTCTAGCCGACGTAGTCGCGCGGGTCCGTGACATGGCCCGTGAGCGCGCTCGCGGCGACCGTGTACGGCGAGGCGAGGAAGACCTGCGATTCCTTGTGGCCCATGCGGCCGGGGAAATTGCGGTTCGTCGCGCTGATGCACTTGAGCGCCTTCTCGTTCATGCGGCCGAAGGTGTCCTGCGGTCCGCCGAGGCACGCGGCGCACGACGCATTCTCCGTCATCTGCACGCCGGCATTTTCGAGGATGCTCCACACGCTCTTGCCGTCCATCTGCGCGGCTTTCAGCTCCTCCACGACCTTCGTGGTCGCGGGCACGCCGAAGGTGTGAATTTTCACGCTGCGACCCTTTACCACGGTCGCGAAAGCTAGGAAGTCGCTCGTTTTTCCGCCGGTGCATGAACCAATGTAGGCGCGGTCCAGCTTCACGTCTTTCATTTCGCGCGCGAGCTTGCGGTTGCCCGGGTCCGGGTGGCACGCGACGGTCGGTTCGAGCTTTGAGAGGTCATAGGTCTTGTCGAAGACGAACTGCTGATCCGCGTCCGTGAGCACGGGCTCAAAGGTGGACTTCACGCCGCTCTCCTTCGCCCGCGCGCGCACGTAGTCGCCGCACTTCTCGTCGTATTGGAAAATGCCGTTCTTGCCGCCCGCCTCGATCGCCATGTTCGTGATCGTCATGCGATCATCCATGTCCATGTGCGAAGCGCCGGGGCCCTCCCATTGCATCGCGCGATACGTCGCACCGTCGAAACCGATGTCGCCGATCACATGCAGGATCACATCCTTCGCCATCACGCCGGGCGAGAGCTGGCCCTCGAGGAAAAAGCGCATCGTCTCCGGCACCTTCAGCAGGATTTTTCCCGTGCCGAGCACGAAGCCCGCATCCGTATTGCCGATGCCCGTCGCGAACTGGTTGAACGCCCCCGCCATGCACGTGTGCGAGTCCGTGCCCACGAGCACTTCGCCGGGCCGCGTGTGGCCTTTCCAAGCGAGCGTCGTGTGGCACACGCCCGAATAGCGCGAGCCATACTGCTGCTTGAGTTGCCCGCGCGATGCGTCGAATTTCCACGAGCCATTCGGGTCATCAATCACGTCGTAAAAATACGGCAGGTCCTGTTCGCGCACGAAGTCGCGGAGGATGTCCACGTTGCGGTTGCTCATCGAGTCCGCCGTGAAAATGTAGTGGTCGGGGATGATGACTACTTTGCTGCGGTCCCACACCTTCGCGTCATTGCCAAACTCGCGCTTGAACACACCGATCGTCCCCGGTCCGCAGACATCGTGAGTCATCAGCACATCCACATTCACCCAGGCATTTTCGCCGGGTGCCACGTGCGCCTTGCCGCTTGCGCGGGCGAGAAGTTTTTCCGTGAGAGTCATAGTCGTAGAGTGAAAAGGGCGCGAAAGATGCCCCGCACCTCTCGCAAGGGCAAATGGAAAGTCCCTCGTGTCGTGGATCACGGCGCCTCCGGAGGAAAAATTCCGGGCACCGGCGCACCACTGCACCACAAAGCATGTCCCGCCCATAATACCCAAATGAATAAGCGTCCAAGCGCGCGCGGACCCGCGATTGGCTAGCGTGAATATCACCAAATGCCTCTTCGCCACCGCAGCCATCATGGGCTTCTCCTTCGTCACTGCCCCGGCCGCCTTTGCGGAACCCGTGGAAATCACGAAGACCACCACAACCACCGGCACAGTCAGTGAATTCGGACCCGGACGAATCGTCATCCGTTCCGAGACTGAGAAATTGCCGGTCGGTTACACCTTCAGCAAGACCACGACCTACGTGGATGAAACCGGTGCGCCCGTCTCGGTGGAAACGGTAAAGTCCGGCCTGCCGGTCACCATTTATTACACGCGAGACGGCGACCGAATGATTGCGAGCAAAGTCGTCGTGCGCAGGATGGCACCCCCCGAGGGCGGCCCGATCGTGGAAGAAAAGACGACCACCACCCGCACCCACACCGCCGGCACCCTCAGCGATTTCGGACGCGAGGCCTTTGAAATCAAGTCCGAGACATCCCCCGCACCGGTCCGCTACCTTTACTCCACAAAGACCACCTACGTGGACGAAAACGGCGCGCCCGTCTCGGTCGAGACCGTGAAGTCCGGCCTCCCCGTCACCGTTTATTACACCCGCGAAGGCGACCGGATGAACGCCGTCAAAGTCATCGTCCACAAGCCCGCGGTCCCAGTCCCCGGCGTGATCATCGAAAAGAAAACGACCACTGTCATCGAAGAAAAAAAATAACCACCTCCACCCGCTCACACTATCATGAAAACATTCGCCACATCCCTAATCGCAGTTACTGCGCTCCTCCTCATCTCCTCCTGCAAGACCGTTGTTGTGGAGCCCTCCAAACCCTCCGTGCGCACCACGACCACGGAGGAAACCATCGTCCATCACCCCCGCTCCACTACGACGGAGACTGAAGTCCGCCGGTACTGAACTCGTCCGGTCCTGGTGACGGATAAGTTCGCGGCAGCAAGTTGATGAATTAGTCAGCGTTCTAATACCGTGGAATTTCGCCTTGCGCGCGGGCGACCGCAAGCGAGAGGGGCTTATTGTAGCGTTCACCGAAGCGATGCTCATGCGCGTCGTTGCGCTTGCAGATTGATGGTTTCGCCGGGTGCTACACGCGCCTTGCCGCTTGCGTGAGCGGGTTATTTTTCCGCGAGAGCATATTCGGAGAGAAAAAGGGCGCGAACGATGCCCCGCACTTTGGTGCTACGTGGCGGGCTTGCCCGTCATCGTTCCGACCATCATCAGGATCACCATCTCGATCAGGATCACCACTCCGAAGAACACCAGATACGCCTTTCCTAGCAGGACTCCCGTCCGGCGCCACGACACCCCGAGGTGCTGGCGGAAAAGCGATGCGCCCACCCATGCCGTCCACAGCACGAGACCGCCGCCATATATCGGGATGAACTCCTCCAGCCACGGGCTTGGACTCATTACCTGCGCCACCCACAGGAACCACAGCGGCGAAGCCGCAAACAGGATCGGTGCCGTGCAATAGCTCACAGTGTACAGTGGCCCGCGCAGCGAAGTCTTCGTCGCCTCCTTTTTCCCCTCCCGCGCGATCACCACTGCAAAGGCCAGCGGCAGTGACACCATGAAAGCCGTCGCCGCTGCAAACTGCGTCTCCACCGGCAGCGAGAGCAGCTTCAGAATCAAATCCTCGCCGCCCGCGGCGATCAGCTTCCTGATCGGCGGCATGCCTGTTACGATGGTCATGAGGATGAAATTTGGCAGAATGCCGCACACCACCCACAGGATCAGCGGCGAGGCAAAACTGTCGAACCGGTCTTCCGTCTTCTTAGCCAGCTCCTCCGACACATACCGGTGCACGCGCCGGGGAAATGGCGCGAGGAGGAAGAACGTCTTTGGCACCAGCACCGCCAAGCATGCGACATCGAAGATCATCTCCTCGAGTCCCTGGAGCAGTTTTCCGATATCCATGCTCTGACGATCAGCCACAGCCCGCCGGGCCCCTCAAGCTTGAATCCCGCTGCGCCAAAAATCGCCAGACGCCCCGCTATGGTCGGGCGAGGGCGTCGAATTTGCGCTTCCACTCGGCGCCTTCGCGACGCTGGCCGGTGGCGTTGTAGAATTGCACGATGCGTCTGGCGGCGATGGCGAGGCGGGCGCGGTCCCCGTCATCAGCCGGTGCGCCTAGCTTCTCGATGTCGCCGGCTGCGGTGGCAAATTCGCGCGCGGCGTCGGTGTCGGCGTTCTTTTGCAGGAGGGCTGCGCCGAGGAGCGCGCGGGATTCCACGAGCGGCCAGCCGGTGATGGCCTGCGCGGTGCGAAGCTCTAGGGAGCGACGGGCGGAGGTCTCGGCTTCGCTAAAGCGGGATGTGTCGAGCTGCGCGGCGGCGAGCTTCGCGAGGGTGTCGGCAAATGCGAGGACGGTCTCCTTTTGCGTCGCGCGAATGGCGTCGCGCTCCTGCTCGGTTTTCGCGAGCGTGGCATCGTTGGGCGCGGGGGCGCGTTCGTCTTTCTTCGCAGCCTCGAAGGCGATGCGCTGGCGGTCGGCCTCGGCCTTTGCGAGTGTAGCCTGCTGGGTGGCGGCTTCGGCGCGCTGGCGCTGTTCGTCGGCAATGGCACGGAGCTTCTCGGATTCCTTGCGCGCTTTGGCGATCTGTTCTGCGGCCGTCTCACGCTCCTTCCCGGCGTTGGATCGGGCGGCATCGGCGTCCTTTGTGGCGGCTTCGGCGAGCTGCCCTGCCTGGTGCTGTGCGGTCTCCGCGCGATGGCGCGCTTCCTTTTCCTGCATGAGAAAGACTCCCAACGATCCTGCTGCCACGCCGAGAAACACGGCGGTGAGCCACGGGAAGGTATTTGTGCGCTGGGCGGTGATGGCCGCGAGCTGGCTGGCGGACATCGGAACGAGCGCCATGCCTGCGGGCTGATTTTGCGGAATGGCGAGCTGCGGCTCGGGGATGCGGTGGAGTTCGGCTTCCTGGACGGGCTTCGGAGCCGGGGCCGCTGACGGGGCGGGCGCTGCGGCGGGGGCAGGCGCAGGCACCGGAATAGCAACTACGGAAGCGGCTACGGGCGCAGCCACTGGAGCCGGCGCAGGATCGCGCGAGGCGAGTTGCTGCTCGATCTTTATTCGGAGGGCGTCGTTCCCCGCGCAGGCGTGGGCGAGAAATGCGGCGCGGTCACCGGGATGCATCCCGGCGGCGACGGCGTAGGTGGTGAGTTCGGACTTCGACACGCCGGCTCCCTCCGCAGCGGTAAAGACGGGGTTCTGCGAAAAGGGTTTGAAAAAAGGCTTTGTGGGCTCGCTCATGCCGCGCAGCGTCCGGTCATCGGGGTGAATGCGTCCAGATTTATCGCGATGACAAATGCGTTCGACTGCTGGATTTTCGCGCTGCGAGGGAAAATGCGCGACGGAGCGTGCATTCCAACGGGGATGCTTCTCACGAATTTTTGACAAACGGCGAACGGCACCGTGACACATCACGGCGGGCGACATGGCAACCTCGGGGCATGAAAGCAAAACTCCTCGCCGTATTCGCGGCACTCCTTGCGCTGGTCGGCAGCGTCCGCGCCGATGGCTTTATCATCATCCACAATCCGCCGCCGTTTGCGCCGCCATTCCCTCCGCACCGGATGCCGATGCCGCCGCCGCACTACGTCTTCGCGCCGCTGGAGGTGACGTTTCACAAGGTGGACGTGGAGATCACCGGGCAGAAGGCGGTGACGCGCGTGGAGCAGGAATTTTTTAATCCGAACAACGTGAACCTCGAAGGGGAATACATTTTCCCGATTCCGAAGGGCGCTCATCTCGACAAGTTCACGATGCGGATCGGCGACAAGGACATGGAGGCCGAGCTGCTCGATGCGGCGAAGGCGCGCGCGATTTACGAGGACATCGTGCGTCGGCAGAAGGATCCGGCGCTGCTCGAATACACGGGGCGTGCGGCGTTCCGCGTGCGCATTTTTCCCATCGAGCCGCATTCGCGGAAGAAGGTGTCGCTCGCCTACACGGAGCTGCTGAAAGTGGACGGCGGACTGGCGACCTACATGTATCCGCTGAACACGGAGAAATTTTCCGCGCAGCCGCTGAAGACCGTCGCGATGCGCGTGACGATCAATCAGGACGCGCCGATCAAGGCGCTCTACTCGCCGTCGCATTCGGTGGAGATCAAACGTGATGGCGAAAAGAAAGCCGTGGTCGGCTGGGAGGCGTCGAACACGCGGCCTGACACGGATTTTCAACTGCTCTATTCGACGGCGGAAACCGAGGTCGGCGTGCATTTGCTCACGCACAAAAAAGAGGGCGAGGATGGCTGGTTCCTGCTGCTCGCATCGCCGGGCGCGGATGTGATGAAGTCGAAAGACACGAACCCGAAGGACGTGGTCTTCGTGATGGACACGAGCGGCTCGATGGCGGGCAAGAAGCTGGAGCAGCTTAAGAAGGCGATGACGTTTTGCGTGGAGAATCTAAACGACGCGGACCGCTTCGAGCTCGTGCGATTCTCGACGGAGGCGGAGCCGTTTTTTGAAAAACTCACCGACGCAACGAAGGCGAATCGCGACAAGGCGCACGAGTTCATCAAGGGCCTGAAGCCCATCGGCGGCACGGCGATCGCGGATGCGCTGGAGCGTTCGCTGAAGCTCAAGCCCGCGGACAATGCGCGGCCTTTCGTCGTCGTGTTTCTCACGGATGGAAAGCCGACGATCGGCGAAACGGACGAGGAGCGGCTCGTCGCTCGCGTCGCGCCGGATCAGGCGAGCACCACGCGGATTTTTTGCTTCGGCATCGGCACGGATATCAACACGCACCTGCTCGACAAAATCGCCGAGCGCACGCGGGCCGCGACGCAGTTCGTGCTGCCGGAGGAAGACCTCGAAGTGAAGGTCTCGAACTTTTTCACGAAAATCAAAGAGCCGCTGCTCACGAATCTAAAGCTGGAATTCCCCGCCGGTGTGAAGGTCACGAAGCTCTATCCGAATCCGCTGCCCGATCTTTTTCGCGGCGACCAGCTCGTGCTCGCGGGCCGCTACAGTGGCGAAGGCGAAGGCGATCTGATGCTCGACGGCACGCTGAACGGCCAGCCGAAGCGGATGACGCAGCGCGTGAAATTTTCCGGCCACGAATCCGGCAACGAGTTCATCGCGCAGCTCTGGGCGCTGCGTCGTGTGGGCTGGCTGCTCGATGAAGTGCGGCTGCGCGGGGAGAGCAAGGAACTCCGCGACGAGGTCGTGGACCTTGCGCGTCGGTACGCCATCGTCACGCCTTACACGAGCTATCTCATCGTCGAGGATGAGGCGCGTCGCGGTGTGCCGGTGGCGTCGCGCTCCTTGCAGATGCTGGACAAGGACGCAGAGGCGCAGACATTTTACCGCAAGAGCTGGGGTGACCTGAGCGGGAAGAAGGATGGCTACGACGGCGCGCTGAACGGACGCGGGAATGGCTCGCTGAAAAACGCGCAGACCGTCGCGCCTGCCCTGGAGAAGGCGAAGCAGGAAAACTTCGGCGGCGTCATCGCTGGGAACACGGCTGTCTCCGAGTCCTCAGCGGGAGGCATGGCCGCGGCGAAAGCACCTGGTGGCGCCGGGAGCGGAAAGTTGGGCAGTGGCCTGCTGCTCCACGGCAAGGCTGGAGAGGTGGCCCGGAGACTCGACGATGCCGAACAGCAGACACGGTGGGTGAATGGCAAGGCCTTCGCGCAAAATGGCGCGAACTGGACCGACACTGCGGTGCAATCCGTGAAGTCCGATGCCAAGCGCAACCGCGTGCAGTTTGCCTCGAAGGATTACTTCGACCTGCTCACGAGCAAACCCGAGTCCGCGCAGTGGCTCGCGCTCGGCCGCAATGTGCAGTTCGCACTCGGGAGCGAGCTGTATGAGGTCTTCGAATAATCCAACTCCAACCAATCCAAATCATGAAACACATCCTCACCGCCACCATCCTCGCCCTGCTGCCGCTCTGCGCGACTGCGGAAGAAAAATCACCCGTCGCTGAGACGGCGAAGAAGCCTGCGAAGCAGCGCATCGAGGTCTGCTTTGTCCTCGATACCACGGGCTCGATGGGTGGACTCATCGCTGGCGCAAAAGCCAAAATCTGGAGCATGGCGAATGACATCATCTCCGCGAAGCCGACGCCGGAGGTGCGCTTTGCTCTCGTCGCGTATCGTGATCGCGGAGACGACTACGTGACGAAAATCACGCAGCTCACCGATGACCTCGATGCAGTGTATGCGGAGCTGAACACCTTCAAGGCTGCGGGTGGCGGCGATGGGCCGGAGTCGGTCGGGCGCGCGCTGGATGAATCGGTGAAGAAGATCGAGTGGACGAAGGACAAGGGGGTTTTGAAAATCATCTACCTCGTGGGCGATGCGCCACCGCACTTTTACAAGGATGAGCCGGACTGGAAAAAAGTCTGCACCGAGGCTGTGAAAGGCGATCTGATCATCAACACCGTGCAATGCGGTGGCGATGCGGAGACGACGCGCGTGTGGAAGGAGATTGCGGATCGTGCGGAGGGTGTGTTCGCGGCGATCCCGCAGGAGGGCGGCGTGGTCGCCATCGCGGCGCCGCAGGACAAGGAACTCGACGTGCTGAACACGAAGGTCGGCAAGACGATGATTGCGTGGGGCGATGCGAGGATGCGCGCCTTCACACTCACGAAGCAGGGTGCCGCCGAGGCCGCCGCGCCCGCAGCGAAGGCTGAGCGTCTCGCATTCAACAGCAAGTCCGGCAAGACTGTGCAGGGCGGCGGCGAGCTGCTCGATGCACTCGCCGAAAAGACGCTCACGCTCGACAAGGTGAAGAAGGACGAGTTGCCGGAGGAACTGCGGAAGCTTTCACCGGAGGAATTGAAGGCGCACGTGGAGACAAAGCAGAAGGAGCGCGCGGAACTTCAGAAGCGAATCACCGAGCTGAGCAAGGAGCGCGATGCGTACATCGGAGCCGAGCGGAAGAAGCTCGCGAAGGCGGGCAAGGGCGACGGCTTTGATGAGCAGGTCTCGAAGTCGCTGCGTTCGCAGGCGAAGAAAAAGGGCATCAGCTACGAATAACGGCGAGAAGGGAGTCCGGCATGACTCAGCCGGGAAATGATGTGGGAAGTTGAGCGATGAATGCCGGTCGCCTTGCGCTGCACGCAGCATTTACCGGTCAGGGGCGGGCTCTATTTTATGCCCGTCGCACACTTTGGCGCTGGCAACTCCCCATCACTCCTTCTCACTGCCATTTTCAGTCCGGTTCAATTTCACCTCCACCGGGTTGCGTTGGATCGTGTAGGTCTCGATGTCCACAAACCAGTGACGTTCGGTTGCGCGCTTTCCAATCTCAGTGGCTGCGCAGCGCGATTCGAGGGCCTGATAGAATCTGTCAGCGGCATCGGGATCGCGGGGCGCAAGCCAGCGTCCGGTGAGGTCGAGCATTTCGGCGAGGCGCTGGTCGTTTTCCGGAAGCAGTTCCGCGGCAGTCCACGCGAGGTCTGCAGCATGGTAGCGGTAATGGAAGCGCTTGTTCGGAGTCGGCGCGCTTTTTTCCAGCCGCTCGCGCTCGGCTCTGCCAGGCCGGAGCGCGATGGGCAGGATTTCCGCCGCCTGATCGCCGCGTTTGCGCAAGGGTTTGGTGCCGAGCCGCAATTCTGAGGGATCGTCGAATTCAAAGTCGCAATTGAAACAAGACCAGTCCGGCCCGCAAAGTGTGCCGAGAAGTTCCATGCCGTGATAGCGCGCCTCGAGCGCCGCTGCCCAGAAGGCCGTCGCCCGTTCGTCGCGTGGCAAGCGCGTATCTTTGCCGCGGGCCAGTGCCCGCGCGTAAGCAAGGAACGCGGGACGGTAATTCACGGGGAAAAACGGCGTTGCCTCGGCAAGGCGGCCCGCCCGCGCGAGGCGGCGTGCGAGCAGCCAGCGCAGGTCCATTGTTTTTTGCTTCTCCGGGTCCACTCCCGCCCGCTCTTCATACCAGCGTTCACTCAGGCCTGCGGAAAATGAGTCCTGCCACGGGCGGCGCACGACGTATGCGCGCAATTCTTCGAGTGTGAGCAACCGTTCTGCGACGAAGGCCGCATCCTCCCAATGATTGCTGAGCAGGAAAGCGTCGAGGGCGGTGCGAAAATCCGCCACGTTGATCGCCGCGAGTGCGAAGTCGGCTGGAACGTTTCGGCTCCGAGTCTCGAAATCAGATCTGAATTCCTTGAATTCCAGTTCGGGCTCGCGGCTCCCGGCGAGCAGTCGCACGGCCTTGGAGAGCGCGTGCAGCGACTCCGCCCGGCATCCTTCACGGGCGGCGATTTTTCCCGAAAGCCAGAGTGACTCCACCGAATGTGTCGGCGCGCGTGCGAGCCAGCGTTTTGCGCCGCTGTAGTCGGCGCTGTCGTAGCACATCCAAGCCGCGCGTTCGGCCCCGGCAAAATTGCGGATGTCCGCCGCTTCGAGCGCGGAGAGCCATGCGTGGTAGGCCGCCTTGGCTTTCTCCGCGTCGGCATCTTCCCCCGTATGTTCCCCGAGGAGCAGACTCGTCACGATGCGCCGCAAAAGCGGATCGGCCGCAAACTTCGCCAGTTCCTCGGGCGTGTTGCCGGCCGGGCGGATGCATGTTCTCGTGGCGTATCCGGCGGAAATCGAGCGCAGGGCGTGCTCGGCGGCCTTGTGGAGATCGCCTCGGGCCCGATACCAATCGGATTCACACGAGTAGCTCGCCGCGGCCAGACCGTTGGAATCATGGAAGCCGGCCTTCGCCAAATCCCGTGCCATGGAAAACCACTTCGGCGCATGAGTGTTATCTTTACCGAACGACAGCACGCCGATCATGTATGCCGCACTCACGGAGCGGTATCGGCGTTCGGCCGCCGGGCGTGTGAGTAGACGCTCCCAAGCCTTCCGGGCCCCATCGGGATTGCCTTGCGCGCAGGCGAGGGCTCCGGCGTGGTAGTCGGCAAACTCGGAAGGAAAGACCGATTTGTTCGCTTCATCAAAAGAGTCTTTGGGTAATCCATCAATTTCCCTTGGCTCGAGCCCATCGAGTTGCCGAATGGCCTCCCGCGTCCGCCGATGGGCGGCGCGGGCGGCGGCTGGATCGGGCGGATGAATGCTGCCATCGCGCAGCGCGGCGTCGAAGTCCTCCTGGTCGCGCTCCGCATTGCGCTGGGTCGGGTGCTCGTCGCGGATCGCCTTGAAGGGCACTGGGAATTCGCGTGCGAGCAGCTTGAGTTCGAGTTCGGCGAAAAACTCCGGCCTTGCCAAAAGCTCTGCTCCACCGCGCTCGAGATAGCGGCGCGGAAACCACGGACCGCAGGCCGTTCCTGTCGTGTCTTTGAAGAACAAGGACACCGCGATGATGAGGGTAAAAGACGCACGTTTCATTGATTGAGTATTGAGATTTGAATTTGTGATTTGGCGTGGACCCAGCCGATGGGGTGCCGCCTGCCGGGCAGGATGCGGGCGGGCGAAATTTCCTCTGAACGCTCGAATACGACGGCATTCCCCGAGATTTCCGCCCGATAGCCGCCGACCGCGTCGGCTGCGTCGATTTCGCTGGCACATGTCACCAGGACGCGCGCGGGATACGGCGCTTCGGCTTCACCCGCATTCATGAGCGTGATGTCTGTCGGCTGCGCACCGGATTGCTCGACCCTCAGATCACTTCCGGGGGTGCGGCCTTGCATGACGGCCGCGAGCGTCGGCCAGCGCCAGTTCATCGTGTCGGTGGAGACCGGCAGCCGGTACCAGAGCAGGCCAGTCAGAGTCGCCGGCCTGTCGCCCGTCCAGTCGTTCACCAGTTTCGCCATCTGCACAGCATCCGGTCGAAAGGCGCGCAGGACGGTTCCCCGAGGCCAAGCGTGAGGCTGCCCTTCCGCTTCGATGGCAAGGAGCACACCCGCCGGATCGAACGCGACGCGGTAGGTGTAAGTCGGCAGGGCCACTCGAAATGGGACGCCAATCCGGCCCGCGAGTTCGGTCCATTTGCGCGCATTCGCCGCCTCGCACAGCGCGGTCTCGGGCGCATTCACGCGCGGCTTTTCCGTCGCATGCACTTGCAAAATGAAAGCGCCACTTTCCCGCGCGAGCGCTGCAAATTCCCGCCGGGCAAGCCACGATGGCAGCACGGTCGGATGGACGGGAATCGGTCGCAGCGCATACCGCAACGCCGCGAGCCAGGCGCGATACCCGCCGAGCCGCGCAGCCGCGCAATCGAAGTCCACCTGCAATTCGCAAGGCTCAATCCCACCAACTCGCATCTGGAGCACACACTCCTTCGCGATCGAACAGACGGTTGCCTGCGCGTCTGGCGACGGATCGCGGGGACCGATGCGAAGCACCGCGCTCACGGGGTGCCGTGATGCCCGAAGCGCTTCAAAATTCAGCGCAGGCCGCGCGACCGATGATTGCCCGGCAGCGTCCCAGGAAATCTCCGCGCATAGGGGCGCCAGCCCGGAGATCGAGTCAGGCAATCCGGCCACGGCCGCAATCACCGCGTCGTCCCATGTTCGCTGCCAAACGTAGCACTGAGAACCAAGCGGTCCGGACGCCCGCGGCCCCCCGGAGTGGCCGGCACGCCACGCGAGCGCTCCCAAGGCAGTCACGCTCAGGCAGGCAGAAATGAAAAGAAGCAGACGTCGCATCTGAGACAAATACGGGGCCTCTCCGCGGTTCTTTCAAAAATCTGCACCAATGCTGAAAAAATGTGGTGCGATGATGAAGAACTGCCTTTTCCGATGAGTATCCCGGTTCGGGTCAGGCGAGGGATGCAAAGCGGACGAATTCCTCCGAAGACACGCGCGCAGCGTCAAGTCGTCGGCTGTGCAGCCGGGCAGGCTGCGGCGCGCATGGCGTCACGACTCGCCGCTCACGTCGAATTTGTCGTAGAGCGAGCCGAGCCACGCGACACCGAGGCACGCCTCCATCGCGAGAATCAGGATCGCCGTACCGCCTGCCGACAGCGCTTGCCATTCCAAGACTTGGGTAAATTTTCCTGCGGCAAACCATGCGAGCGCGCCAAAAAATGCGACGGGAATCAGGGCTGCGGCGACGGCGAGGAGTTGGCCGACTCCCATCATCAGCCTCAGTCCGGTGTTCTCGAGTCCAGGCCCGGAATTTTCCTGTGGGCGGAACCAGCCGGGGAACATCAGCGTGCCCGCCGCGGGGAAGATGGCCATCGAGAAATTGAACGCGGGCAGGAACAGCGCGATGCCGCCGGCGATCAGCGGCACCATGGGCATGTGCCGGGTCGCCGTGGCGAATGTGCCGAGGATCAGCATGGCGATGCCGAGCGCGCACCATTGCATGAGGGTGCCGAGCGCGACCGGACCGAAGAGTTCGCCGAGTGCGATCTGCCAGCCGGGGATCGGGTAGGTCTTCAGCAGGTCCATCGTGGCGATGCCCTGCCGGAGCTGCGCGGCGGAGTGCTGGCCGATCATGATGAAACTCACGAGCAGCGTGACGTAGCAGCCGACGCCGATCACGGCTGCGATCCAAATTACGGCAGGCGGGAGATTTCCCGGTTGGCGTTCGCCTGCGATGCGAAGCGCCCATGCGCCCGCGGCGAGTGCGATAAAAAGAACGGCCCAGCGAGAGAGCGTGCGACGGCCTCCGCTTTTCAGCAGGCTCTTCCAGATGAACGCGACCGGCGCGAAGCCCGTGGGCCGCAGACGCCACACCGGCGTGCGCGCTTTTGCCGAGCCCGTCTGAGCGCGCAGTTCACCGCGTCCGCGTGCAGCGAGGAATGCAGCGCGCTTTTTCGCCGACTCGATGGCGGCGTCCTCGAAAGACACATCCGCACGCACGACCCAGATGAAGTGCAGCGCCATGATGCCGAGTGCTGCGGGAAGTGCGTGGAGAAAGGTCGCTGGGTCGTGAGCAAAGTTTGGGAGCACGACGAGCCGGAATGGTGCAAGCAGGTAGTGCAGCGGGCCGGTGTGCAGGATCTGTGAAATGTAGGCGGCGAGCGCGGTGACGCCGCTCTGGGCGGTGGCTGCGATGCCGGGAGGCGCGGGCAGGTTGCGGCGCGTGTATTCCACGAGCATCGCGACACCGGCCAGCGCGAGCACGACTGCGATGCGCCGCTTCCAATCCGCCATCCCGCGCTCGCGCAGGCGCTGCAGCGCGAACGACGCTCCGATGCGGTGCATGTTCAGCGTGTTCATGATCACCCACCAGCCGCCGACGCGCAGCCATGCCTCGATGCCGAGATGAAAGCGCCCCGTGATCAGCGTCATGAACGCGGCAAAGAACAGCAGCACGATCTGCGATTTCACCAGCCGCATGATCACCAGCGTGCGCCGGCTGATCGGGGCGGGAAAAAGGAACGCAATCTCGGCCTCTGTGAATGCCAGCGCCGCGCGCGACGCGGGAAGAATCCACGAAAGGACGATGGTCGTGATGAAGAGAATCGCCGCGCCGATCTCCGGGCCGAGCGCAGTGCCGGGAATTGCGCGCGGACCGAACGGAGCGCGCGCGCCGCCGAGAATACGCCCGAAGTAAAAGTAGAAATACGCCGCGCCGAAGAGCGCGCCGAGGAGGTATTTCGGCTGGCGCAGACGGCGGAGGCGCGAGAGCACGCCATTCGCAAATGAGCGCGTGACGAGGTAGCCGAGCGCGTTCATGCAGCGGTCACTTGCCGGCGTCTTCGCCGACGAGGCGGATGAAGATTTCCTCCAGCGTCGAGTCCTTGTCGCCTTCGCGGAACTGCGCGCGTATTTCCTCCAGCGTGCCGTGCGCGATCTTTTTTCCGCGCTTCAGGATGAGCACATGGCTGCACACTTCCTCGAGCAGATGCAGCAGGTGCGAGCTGATGATGATGGCCACGCCGTCGCGCGCCTTTGCCGCGATAAGATCCTTCGTGCGGCGGATGGCGAGCGGGTCGAGGCCGGTGAGCGGCTCGTCGAAAAACATCACGCGCGGCTGGTGGAGGAAGCCGCACGCGAGCGCGACTTTCTGCTTCATGCCGCGCGAAAGTTCGGTCGGGAGCACGTTCGCCTTTTCGGTCATTTCAAGCGCGTCGAGCAGTTCGCGGCTGCGTTCCGCGGCATCGCGCACCTGGTAGAGCCGCGCGGTGAATTCGAGGTGCTGGCGGACGGTGAGATAGTCGAAGAGGCGCGGCTCGTCGGGGAAAAAGGCGAGGAGCTTTTTCGCCGCGAGCGTGTCCTTGTGCAGATCGTGGCCGTCAATTTCGATGCGCCCGTGCGTCGCTGGGATGATGCCCGAGATGCAGCGCAGCGCGGTCGTCTTGCCCGCGCCATTCGGGCCGACGAGGCCCATCACTTTGCCCGGCTCCACGGTGAAACTCAGGTCACTGACCGCGGTGACGTCGCCGTAGAGTTTGGTGAGACCTTCGACTGCGATCATGTCAGCGGAGCATGGCCGGTCGCGCCGCTCTGCGGCAAGCGTCGCGTGGTTCCATCTTATTCCTATTCGTAATCCTATTCCTAATCTGCAAGCGGAGCGCGCAGCGGCTCCGCGGAGGGAGTAAGAATAAGATTACGAATAAGAATAAGAGCACACAGGCCGTTCACCCGTGCTGCGGGTGGAACATCTCCGCGACGCGCTCGATTTTCAGCGCGCGCCCTGTCTGCTCATCAATCTCGATGATCGCGCCGTGCAGCTTCACGGGGCCACCGGCGACGGGATATTGAATCGGGCGCCCGGTGAGGAAACGCTGAATGATCGGCTCCACCTCGCGGCCGAGGCAGCTCACCACCGGGCCGCACATTCCCGCGTCGCAGAGGAAGGCGGTGCCGCCGGGGAAAATCTGATCGTCCGCCGTCTGCGTGTGCGTGTGCGTGCCGACGAGCGCACTCACACGACCGTCGAGGAAGCGCCCCATCGCGATTTTCTCGCTCGTCGTCTCGGCGTGCATGTCCACGAAAATGACGCGCGTCTCCTGTCGCAGCCGTTCGACTTCGGCCTGCATCGCGAGGAAGGGATTTTCCAGCGGCGGCTGCATGAATGTGCGGCCCTGCACGTTGATGACGGCGACTTTTCCTTTCGGCGTGTCGAGCACGATGCTGCCGCGTCCGGGCGTGGCGGGCGGGTAATTGATCGGGCGCAGCAGCCGCGGCTCCATGTCGAGGTGCGGGACGATTTCCTTCTGGTCCCAAATGTGATCACCACTCGTGATCACTGCGACTTTTGCGCGGAGCAGGTCGGTGCAAATCTTCGGCGTGATGCCGCGACCGTTCGCGGAGTTCTCGCCATTCACGACCACGAAATCAATTCCGCGTTCCTCGCGCCACTGCGGCACCATTTCGATCACGGCCCTGCGGCCCGGTTCACCAACGATATCGCCAAGAAAGAGAAGCTTCAGCATTGCCAGCGACGATGGCGGATGCGCGCGGCTTTGTCACCACGAAGGAAATGCGGTGCGGCGTTTCTGCTTTTGGAGACTGTGCAAACAGCCCTGCTCGCATGGGGAGAAGAAGATTCGGTCCACGAAAAACGGGAAAGACACGAAAGGTGGCGGGCTTTTTTTTGTGCCTTCCGCGTCTTTCGTGGATCCCTCTTCGACTTTTTACACGGAATCTGAGGTCACCCGCGCGGGTGAAATTTGCGATGCACCGCCTTCAGCCGCCCGTGCTCGACGTGGGTGTAAATCTGCGTCGTCGAGATGTCCGCGTGGCCGAGCATTTCCTGGATGATGCGCAGGTCCGCGCCGCCGCCGAGCAAGTGCGTGGCGAAACTGTGCCGCAGCAGATGCGGATACACATTTATCTCGATGCCCGCGCGCTTCGCCGTGCCTTTCACGATCTGCCATAGGCGGGAGGTCGTGAGCGATTTGCCGTGGTGGGAGAGGAAGACGTGGCTGCCAGTGCGCTTCGAGACAAGCCGCGGGCGCTCGGTCGCGAGATACGCGCGGATGGCGTCGCACGCCTTCGTTCCGACGGGGACGATGCGCGTCTTGTTGCCCTTGCCAGTGACGCGGATCATGCGGTTGTCGAGGTCGAGCGTTTCGAGGCGTGCCCCGGTGAGTTCGCTCGCGCGGAGACCGCTGGCGTAAAGCAGTTCCAGCATCGCACGATCGCGCAGGCCGAGCGGCAGCGTGGTGTCCACGGCGGCGAGGAGTTTTTCCACGAGCATCTCGTTCAGCGTCTCGGGGAGGTAGCGTTCGAGGCGCGGCAGCGGGAGCACTTCGGCGATGTCGTGCGGGATGCGCGTGCGTGCAGCGAGCCAGCGGAAGAAAATTTTCAGCGCGACGATCTCGATCTTGATGCTCGAAGCCGCGAGGCCCGCGCGCTTTCGCGTCGAGAGAAAATCCTGCAAGTGCGCAAGCGTGACGGCGGAGGATTCGGTGAGCTGCTTGAGCTGCGCCCAGTCGGCAAATGTCTCCAGCGATCGGCGCGTGGAGAGCTGATAGTTGTCCGAGAGCCCGCGCTCCGTCGCGAGGTAGAGGATGAAGTCCTCGATGTCAGCGCGCATCACGCCGCAGTGTGCAGGAACGCGGTGAGCGGGCTCGTCGCGCTCGCAGTGACGCCGCGCGCAGCGAGCCCCGTCTCGTACGCCTCGCGCCCGGCCTCGACGGCGAGGCGGAATGCGCGCGCCATGCGGACAGGATCCGGTGCGATGGCGATGGCGGTGTTTACGAGCACGGCCGCCGCGCCCATTTCGAGAGCTTCTGCTGCCTGACTCGGCGCGCCGATGCCGGCGTCCACGACGACGGGCACGGTGCATTGCGCGAGGATGATTTCGATCTGCGCGCGCGTCTCGATGCCGCGGTTGCTGCCGATGGGCGAGCCGAGCGGCATCACCGTGGCGCAGCCGACGTCTTCGAGGCGTTTCGCAAGAACGGGGTCGGCGTTGATGTAGGGCAGAACGGTGAAGCCTTCCTTCACGAGAATCTCCGCGGCCTTCAGCGTCTCGATCCCATCCGGCAGCAGGTAGCGTGGGTCGGGATGAATTTCCAATTTCACCCAGTCGCTGATGCCCGCGGTGCGCGCGAGCCGCGCGAGGCGGACGGCTTCGTCGGCATTCATCGCGCCGCTCGTGTTCGGCAGCAGCAGGTATTTTTTCGGGTCAATGAAATCGAGGATGTTCGCAAACGGATCGCCTTTTCCCGAGAGGTCCGCGCGGCGCAGCGCGACGGTGACGATCTCCGTGCCGCTCTCCGCGAGCGCGTCAGCCATTGCCTGATTCGACGAAAATTTGCCCGTGCCGAGCAGCAGCCGCGAGCGGAAGGTGCGGCCTGCGATGACGAGCGGTTCAGTGGGCATTTCGTGTTGAGCTTATCGGAGTGAAATCGTCGCGCACATTCAAATCCGCACAGGCACGTTGTGCGTCGCGAGGAAGCGCTTCACGTCGCCGACGGTGTAGGTGCCGAAGTGGAAGATGCTCGCGGCGAGCACGGCGTCGGCGCGGCCTTCGCTCAGGACTTCCGCCATGTGATCGAGCGAGCCCGCGCCGCCGCTTGCAACCACGGGCACGCCGACCGCTTCGCTCACGCGCCGCGTGATCACGAGATCGTAGCCTTGCTTCGTGCCGTCGGCGTCGATCGAGTTCAGCACGATCTCGCCCGCGCCTCGCTGCACGGCTTCCTCGGCCCACTCGACGGCGCTCCATTTCGTCTCCTCGCGCCCGCCTTTCACGAAGACCTTCCACACGTCAGGCGCGGTGCGCTTGCAATCAATCGAGACGACAATGCACTGGCTGCCGAATTTCTCCGCGCCCGCGCTGATCAGCTCGGGCGTGGCGATGGCGCTGGAGTTGATGCTCACCTTGTCCGCACCAGCCTTCAGCATCGCGCTCATGTCGTCCACCGCGCGGATGCCGCCGCCGACGGTGAGCGGCATGAAACAGCACGCGGCGGTGCGTTCGATCACGTCCACCATCGTCGCGCGGCCATGCGCGCTCGCGGTGATGTCGAAGAAAACCATCTCATCCGCACCCTGATCGTTGTAGCGCTGCGCGAGTTCGACCGGGTCGCCGACATTGCGCAGCCCGCCGTCCTCCGCGCGGCCAAATTGCACGCCACGCGTGACCTTTCCATCGTGGACATCGAGGCAGGGAATGACGCGTTTGGTGAACATTATTTGGAGTTTGCGGGAAAGGGTTGAGTCTCTAGCCTGCGTGCCGCCCGTATTCAACTGTATGAGCAAAATTCCCCCGCCTCCCGCTCCGAAAAAGGAGGTCATTATTCCTTTCTCTGAGCCTGTTGGTGGGACGCTTCTGGACGACCCACTGATCGTGGATCGGAACTACGGCGAGGCCCGGCTGTGGCTCGTGGCGCGCGATCCGAGGTGTCTTTTCGCCTATTGGGAATTTCACCCCGAGGAGCATCCCGACGCTTTCGGTGATGATGGCCGCGCGCAGTTTTTCCTCCGCATCTTTTGCGAAGCAGGTGAGGCCATGTGCAGCTCAGAGATCGAACCGCACCCGGGCAATGCCTTCATCCCTGGGCAGTCGCCGGCCACGTCGTATTTCGCCGAGCTTGGGTTTTACGCCGGGCAAGTCTGGTGTTTCATCGCGCGCTCCGGGCTCACGCACACGCCACCGGAAATGCCGCCCGGGGATGAACTGGTGATCTTCGCGACCATCCCGGCGAAGGTCAGCCTCACCGGGCTGCGCCAAGTTCTTAGCGCTTCTGCGTTGCCCGGCGAAAGCCTCGCGATGACCGCCGCGCGCATTCAGAACGACGCCCGGAATCACGGCGAATGGACGAATGAGCACGAGCGTCTCCTTGCCGAGATTTTCGGGGTAGGCTCGGGTGTGCCGGTGGAATCCGCGGCCAGCTCCTTCGCGCTGACGGTTCGGAGAAAAGTCGCGGCCACCGCAAAGGCGGCCGCGCCGGGAATTCCCATCCCCTATTCGCAATCGGGAAATGCCCCCGCTTCGCCAATCGCGAGCTGGTCTTCGCCCCGGATGATCCTGGAAACCCTGTGAAATTCTGGCCGCGCTCCATCACCCGCCGGCGCTTCATTGCCGGCTGCCTTACCGCGGGCGCGGGCGTTGCCTCTTGGACACGCTTCCTTGAGCCGTGGTGGTTCAAAATTGCTCAGCACACAGTGCCGCTGGGACTCGGTGGTGAGCCGCTGCGGTTGCTACAGATTTCCGATCTGCATGCGGATCCGATGCCGCTGGATTATCTCCGCAAGACGATCCGCGCAGGCCTCGCGGTGAAGCCCGATCTGATCTGCCTCACGGGCGATTTCATCACTCACCGATACGACCAGTGGGACGAATATGCCGCCCTGCTCGCGGAGCTTTCCGCCGCCGCGCCGACCTTCGCGATCCTCGGAAATCACGACGGTGGAAAATGGGCGTCGCGCATGGGGTTCAATTTTGGCTACGCAGACACAAAGCTCGTGCGCGCGATGCTCGATACCGCCCACATTCACTTGCTTCATAACCGTCGCGAAAGGCTCTCGATCCGCGGGCATGCCATCGACCTCGTGGGCGTCGGCGACTGGTGGGCCAGTGAAATGGATCCCGCCGCGGCATTCACCGGCTGGAAGCGCGAGCAAGGCGTGCCGACGGTCCTCCTTTCGCACAATCCCGACACGAAGGATCGCCTCCTGCCGTTCACTTGGGACATGATGCTCAGCGGCCACACGCATGGCGGGCAGCTCTCGCTCCCACTCATCGGCGAACCGTTTGCACCTATCCAAGACAAGCGTTTCGTGCGCGGACTTTATCGATGGGAGGAGCGCTGGCTTCACATCTCCGCCGGAGTGGGCGCGTTGCACACGGCGCGCTTCAATTGCCGCCCCGAAGTCAGCGTTCTGACGCTCACGTAGCTGCGCTGCTGCAAAGAAAGCGGCTCCGAACTGGTGAACCGCTGCACATTCCAACCCCGACACCTCACACCCTCGATCATCCCATGCAACCAGCCATCGTATTTTTCGCCGCAATCCTTGTCTCCAGTCCGGCGCTGCTTCGCGCAGCCGACGCGCCGCTCACTTTCCATGACCCGAAGCCGCAGCGTTACGAACTCACCGCACGAGCGAGCCTGATCGACCCGCGCGCAAAGCCGCATCCCGAGATTGATTTCGTCTTCGAAAAAGGCGGCAAGCCCGCAGACACTGAGAACGCCTCGGTGGACACGCGCGTGAAGCCGCAGGGCAAGCTCATGATCTGGCTCATGGGCTACAGCGCGCCGCTATTTGAGCGCGTGAATAGCTACGGAATTCACGCGATCCGTGTGCACTATGCGAATGGGTGGTTCGGCAAATTCGGCAATACATCGCCTGGCGACGATGGCCAGCTTCTCGGAAAAATCCGCCTTGAAGCCGCGACGGGCGAGGACGCGAGTCCGCTCGTGGAAATCCCGAAGCCCGACGGAATGATGGAGCGATCGGTGCAATTCGTGAAGCATCTCGCGAAGGAAAATCCGCAGGGCCGTTGGGATTATTTTCTCACGCCGGATGGAAAGTCGCTGCGCTGGGATCGCGTGATCATCTCCGGCAGCTCACACGGCTCCACGACGGCGGCGCGTTTTGCAAAACAGGTGAAAGTGGATCGTGTGGTGATGTTCTGCGGCCCGCGCGATCAGCTTGAGTCGTGGCAGGGCTTGCCGTCCGCGACGCCTGCGAACCGCTACTTCGGCTTCAGCCACGTCCTCGATGGCGGTTGGAGCGGCGGGCACTACTGCCGTTCGTGGGAGATGATCGGCCTGCATCAGTTTGGCCCCATCGTGCCGGTGGACACATCGAAGCCGCCCTACGGCAACACACGCCGCCTCACGACGGATGCCGATGTGAAAGGCGACGACAAGCGCGCACACAGCTCAGTCACCCCCGGTGGCGCTGCGGTGAAAGATGCGGGCGGGAAATATATTCACGAGGACGTGTGGCGTTACCTTTTCAACCAGCCCGTCGAACTGATCGGTCAGCCCGTCCCGCACGATCCCGGCTGCGCGATGGATCTAAGCGGCGCGGTGAAGAAGCCGAAAAAATAGGCGCAAGACTTTTAAACGGTCTGCAAAAATGAAGCACCGCTATTTTCCCATCGCAATGATCGCAGCAGCCGCGCTGCAGATCGGTACGGCGTCGGCTTGGGGGCCGATGCATTCCTCGATTACTGAGGCTGCATTCGATGCGCTGCCGGAATGGGAACGCGCGGTTTTTTCCGCGCAACGGGCGAGGATGATCGACTTCGACTGCATGATTCCCGACTACGCGCGTGCTGCTTCGAACCGTGCGACGCTCGGGAAATATGCCGTGCTGCCGAACGGCGATCCATTCACGCACGAACCGCACGGCCATCGGCACAACTACGAGCAGATGCTCCACTACGTAACGCAGGCGGTGGAGCAACTCCGCGCGGGCAATGCCGACGAGGCGTCTCGGTACGCGGGCTGTCTGCTGCACTTTCTCGAGGACTGCGGAAGCCCCGCGCACTCGATCCCCGGTGACAACCAGCACGGGCTGATGAAGGATCTCATCGCAGTACCAGAGGCCTATCGCGACCGTCCGCTGCACGGGCTGATCGAGGACGGCCAGCTCAAGCTCGATCTCGCGGACTACACGCCGCAACTACTTGGCACGACTCCAGAGGAGGCGACGTTTCATCTCGTCGAGCGGTTGCATTTCGCGATTCGCAATGCGCGCTCGCAGGTGATCCCAATTTTGCAGGGGGTGTTTGCGAAGGATCAGCAGGCCATGGACGGCGGACGCAGAAAGGCTGCGACGGTGGATGCGCAAATCTCCGCCGATGCCCTCCACACGATCGTGTGCATCGCCAAGGGAAAATTTGACGACGCTGAAAAGGCAAAACTGGAGACGGTGGACGTCGCAGCACTCACTCCGCTCGAAATGATTGCGCAGTCGTATTTTCCGCAGAACGCCTTTTTCTCTAACCCATATTTTGGCTATTCGACTCGGGATGGGATTTTGAAGGACGGCACTGAGAAACAGCCGCTTGTTTTGAAGGTCATGGAAAATGGCGCGCTGTCCGAGAACACATTCGCGCACGGCCTCGGTCTCGGCACACACAGCCGCGTGAGCTACGCGCTGCCAGCGAAGACGTATGATCGCTTCGAGTGCCGCGTCGGTCTGCACGCGTTGCTCGGCTCAGGGGGCAGTGTTGCGTTCAGGATTTTTGCAGACGGCGAAGCGGTGTTCGACAGCGGCATCATGACTGGAGCGGATGCCTCGCGTAAAATCACACTGCCTGTGTGGCGAGTGCGCGAACTGTCGTTTGATGTCGAGGCGCGCGGCACTCCCGCGCAGGGAAAGAATTACGCGGTGATCGCAGAGCCGCTCCTCCTTAAGGCAAAGTCACCGCCGCAACCCGACATCCCAAACGTCCGATAGCCGCGCGGGAATTTTGAAGCACGCCGGTGTGTTAAAATATTAACATTCCGGTTTTTGAATGCGCCACGCTGTTTGCTCCCTGTCGATTTTCTCTGCGAGAAAAAATCCGTGTGTGCGCAGGATGCCACTCTAAGAAAATCGCATTCTCCCTCTTAAATTTTGTTTTTTTCATCTTGTCGCCCTATGGGACGGCGCGTATCACCGCCGACGTATGGCTACCAAACCCAAAAAAACCACCCGTAAACCCAACGCCGCATTCATGAAGCCCGTCACGCCTGACGCGGTTCTCGGAGTCGTCGTCGGGACCAAGCCCCTCCCCCGCACCGAGCTCACCAAAAAGCTCTGGGTGTACATCAAGAAAAACAACCTGCAGGACAAGAAAGTCAGGACCCAGATCAATGCTGACGACGCACTGAAGGCAGTGTTCGGCGGCAAGGCCAAGGTCTCCATGTTCGAGATGACCAAGCTCGTCTCGAAGCATGTCAAGGCCTAGTCCACACGGTAGCAAACGGGAGGGGATTCAGTTCGCTGGTCCCCTCCCGTGTTTGCTGCCAGTGGCGTGGACGGAATACTCCGGGCAAGGCTTCAGGTCTTGCAGGTGTTCCGAACTTTCGCGCTGCGCGGAGGACTCGCGCTAGGATGGTCTCGTCCTTCCAAAAAGAGACACCCTCATAACCTCCCCCCAAGTCGCACCCGCCCGGCAGCAACGTTGCCTAGTCGATTATTGTGCGGTTTGTTGTGAGACGCCAAAATTTTTGTCCCTAAAGGGCAACAATCGCGTCTTTCCCAATCGTATTCGGGAGTCGGGCTGAGCGACGGTGTTGTGCGCCTTCGCGCATATCGCCGACCCCATGTTTTGCGCGGCCTTTTTCAGGTCGAGCTAAAGCACAATCCGCAGCACATGGCCGGGCGTCTTGCCCGGGATGAGCCGCACGAAATTGCAGCGCCCGTGCCATCGGTAACGTTCTCCTGTGAGCAAATCCTCGACCTCGTAATTCTGATCTTCCCGGAGGCCGAATTCCTCCAACGGGACGGAGACTGTCGCTTCCTGCGCATGCCAAGCATCGAGGTTCACGATGATGAGCAGGTGGTTGCTGCCGTCGCTTTTTGACCAGGCAAGGACGAACTCGTTGTCAGCATTCTGAAAGTGGAGATTCCGTGCGCGTCGCAGCGCAGGGTTTTCGCTTCTGATTTTATTCAGGCGCGTGATGAGAGACTTGATGTTGCCCGGCGCATTCCAGTCGCGGCCCTTGAACTGGTACTTCTCACTTTCGATATACTCCTCGCGGGCGAGCTGCTTGTAGTCGCCATCGCACAGTTCGAGGAATCGGCGCACATCGGACTCGGGCCTCCAGGCATTCGCGCCGATGCCCGCATTTTCACAAAGTTCAAATCCACTATAGATCCCGTACACCGGCATGAGCGTGGCGGAAAGAATCGCGCGCACCATGAATGCCTCACGTCCGCCGAATTGCAGATAACTCGGCAGGATATCCGGCGTATTCGGCCACAGGTTTGCGCGCATGTATTCTGCCGCGGGACTGTGCGCGAGTTCGTTGAAATACTCAGTGATGCCCTGCTTCGTATTGCGCCATGTGAAGTAGGAGTAGCTGTGTGTGAAACCCACCTTCGCCAGCGCGCGCATCATCTTCGGGCGAGCGAAAGCCTCGCTCAGGAAAATTGCGTCGGGGAATTTTCGCTGCACGCGGCCGATGAGGAATTCCCAAAAATGCACCGGCTTCGTATGCGGATTATCCACGCGGAAAATGCGGACGCCGTGCTCGCACCAGAACTCGATCACCCCCGTGAGCTCGTCCCAAAGCTTGCGCCAGGTCGGATTGTGGAAGTTCAGCGGATAGACGTCCTGATATTTCTTCGGCGGATTTTCGGCGTATTTGATCGTGCCGTCCGGCCGTTTGAAAAACCACTCAGGATGCTCATGCACGTAGGGATGATCCGGTGAACAGTTGATCGCAAAATCAATCGCCACCTCCATCCCGCGCGCGTGGATCTCGCCGATGAGCCAATCGAAATCATCGAGCGTCCCCAGCTCTGGCGCTACATCCCGATGACCTCCGCCATTCGGGCAATTCTGATGCCGGTTCCCGATCGCGTAAGGCACACCCGGCTCGCCCGGCTGGCATGTCACGGAATTATTGCGCCCTTTGCGCGCCGTGATGCCGATCGGATGGATCGGTGGAAAATATATCACGTCGAAACCCATCGAACGCGCATCGTCCACGCGGCTGAGGCATTCACGGAACGTCGATCCGCGATCCGCATGCCCCTCCGCGCTGCGCGGGAAAAACTCATACCATGCGGAGAAACCTGCGCGCTCGCGATCCACCCAAATGCGCGGATAGCGCAAATCGGGCTTCGCCTTTTCCGGAACGAGCTCCTGCGTCTCTGCGAATGCCAGGACAAATTCCGTGCTTACCGAACGGTCCGCGTGCAGCCACATCAGTGCGTCGAGTTCGGAATCATGCACGAGATCGTTCACATGCTCCGGAGCGGATTTTTTGATCTCCTTTGCGATCCGACGCAGCCAATCCGCATCCGCCTTGTTCTTTCTCAGCGTCGCGAGACGTGCCGCTTTCTCGATGATGCCTGCACCCTCCAGCGTCTCGCTCTGAAGGTCCGGCTGCCGCGCA
This sequence comes from Chthoniobacterales bacterium, assembly GCA_038227825.1. GTDB lineage: Bacteria > Verrucomicrobiota > Verrucomicrobiia > Chthoniobacterales > Chthoniobacteraceae > SXWH01. The sequence goes on along the minus strand of JBBRPQ010000001.1, from coordinate 153,678 downwards.
TCGAATTTCATGTGCCACTCATGCTGCCACGATTTCCAAGTGTCTCCCCAAGCTTCGATGGTGAACTCATGCGGCCCCATTTCCAGCACGGTGAAAATGCCGCGCCAGTGGTCTTTGTTCCACTCGTCCAGGCATTCCAGCGTGGCCTCGTGCCACCGCTTGGTGCCGGTCTTCCTCCATTTCAGCACTGCGCTCATCACGTCGTGGCCTTCCTTGAAAATATCCGCGCGGACCTCGACCTGCTCGCCCACGGTGCGTTTGATCGGATAGCGTCCAGCGTCCACGAGCGGACTCACATTTTCGATCACTACGGTACAGGGTCGCGCATTCATCACCGCAGACTCACAAGACCCGGCGGCATCCCTCAAGGGCAAACCGCGGTGCGTCCGACGATCATTCGAGGAGCACGCCGGGCGAAGAGTAGCCGACCCGCTGGCTTCGGTGGGTGATCTCCACGGCTTCCGCGTCCCGCAATTCGACAAAGTAACGGCCCTTGGGCAGGCGCAGCGGTTTCGCACCGGGATAGACAAAGTCTTCAAACAGCGCCTGACCGCCAGGGCCGGTGCGGATGATGACCCAAGCCTTACGTTTCGCTTCGAGGATTGTGGCTTCCGGATCCGCAGCGGTCGAGCCAGCCTCGTTATCGATCGGTTGGGTTGGCGCAGCAGGTTTTAGCGTGATGGCTTCCGATGAAATCACGCGCGGCTTGGGCGGGCTGAGATCGGCGAGCGCGTCTGAGTCTGCAGCAGCGATGGCCGCGACAGGTGAAACGGGTCGAGCGCGCGGGATTTCGCCACCCGAATTCTGTGCCTGCTCAGGCATCGAGATGATCGCGGGACGCGGCGGAGTCAGCCCAAGATCAGGTAGCGCGTGTTCCGGTACAAGAGGCGTCGTGGCCTCGGGAAGAGGGGTATTCGGCGCAGGAGTGGTGAGCTTCGGCTCCGGCGCGGGGACAAGGGGCTCAACTGCCGCCGCGCTGCTTGGCGCCGGCGTGGTTTTTGCAGGTGCAGCCTGAGGCTTGTCGCTGAGCCGGTTCACATTTTGCCAGATCACAAATCCGATCACGACGGCGACGACTGTGCCGCCAAGCACAAACAGGGGCAGCCACGAACCACTTGATTTGGGCGTCGGCGCAGCGCTGAAGGTGAGCTCGGGATCGGGCTTCGTCTTCGGCTGCGCGGCTGCGCGGTTCGTGAGATATTGGTAGCCCTCGACCTTCATCTGGGTCGTCGTGTCGATCTGCGCAGCGATGGATTTCACATCCACGCCGAGGAACTTCCCATACATCACCAGAAAGCTTTTCGCGTAAGCGGCGTTCGGAAATTTCGTGAGGTCGCTCGCCTCTAAGGCGCGGATGAACGTCGAGCGGATGCGGACAGCCGTAGCCGCATCGTCGATGCTGAGTCCGCGATCTGTGCGCGCTTTTAAGAGATGCTTTCCAAAATCGTGATCCATTTTCAAAGGTCCGGCTGGCGGAGTATTTCACGGGGCTTCGCGCCGTCGCCGGGGCCTACGTAGCCACGGTCCTCAAGGATGTCTAGGATACGCGCCGCGCGCGTGTAGCCGAGCTTCAGCCGGCGCTGGAAAAGCGAGGTGCTCGCCTTGCCTTCCTGTTGCATCACTTCGAGGCACTTCGAGACCAGCTCTTCGTCTTCGTCGCTCACTTCCTCTTCGTCGTCGCTGTTGCCGACTGCTTCGAGCTTCTGGTGGATTTCCGACTCGAAGCACTGCGCGCCCTGCTTGCTCGCGAACTCGACGATGCGGTGTACTTCCTCATCGGTAACGAGCACGCCCTGCGCGCGGACCAGCTTCGAGGTGCCCGGCGGGCGGTAAAGAAGATCGCCCATGCCGAGCAGACGCTCCGCGCCATTTTCATCGAGAATGACGCGCGAATCGAGCGGGCTCGCGACTTGGAATGCAATGCGGCACGGCACGTTCGCTTTGATGACGCCGGTAATGACGTCCGCGCGCGGCGTCTGCGTGGCGATGAGCATGTGGATGCCTGCCGCCCGCGCCTTTTGTGTGATGCGAGCGATGAGCAATTCCACATCCGCAGGAGCGGTCTGCATGAGGTCTGCAAGCTCGTCCACGATGATCACGATGTAGGGCATCTTCTCCGGCACCACGATGCCGTCGTCGCGGGGGACGGAAATGCCGAGTTCGGCCTGTTCCGCACGGTTGAGTTCTTCGCCGACGATCTCGCGGTCGCTGTCCGGCGTGCCGTATTGCTCGGAGTCGCCATTCATCACGGCTTCCTCGCGAGGAATTTCCTCACCAAATTTTTTCCCGAGAATATCCGAGCTGCTGGCAGTTTCCGGTTCTGCGTTCAGGTCGATGGTCGCGCGAGGCAGAGTGCGCGGATCCACAGCGGCTTTGGCCTCGCCCTTTGCATCGGCGATCTCGTCGAGTTCGCGCTGCGACTTCGGCTTCGGGCGCGAATTGAAGCTCGCCATGTTGCGCACGCCGCATTTGGCAAAAATGGCGTAGCGCTTTTCCATTTCGTTCACGGCCCACTTGAGCGCGAGGAGCACCTTCTTCGGGTCAGTCACCACGGGGACGACGAGGTGCGGCAGCGTGTTATACATCTGCATCTCGACGACCTTCGGATCGATCATGATGAGCCGCAAATCCTCGGGTGAAAAGCGGTAGAGGATGCTCGCGATGATCGAATTGATGCACACGCTCTTGCCCGATCCCGTCGTGCCGGCGACGAGTCCGTGTGGCATCGCGGCGAGGTCGGCGATGATGGACTTGCCATACACATCCTTGCCGAGCGCGAGCGGGATTTTCGCCTTCGCGTTTTGAAAATCCTCGCCTTCAAGAAGCTCGCGCAGCGTCACCATTTGCTTGCGTGAATTCGCGATCTCGATGCCGACGGTGTCCTTGCCGGGAATCGGTGCGAGGATATTGATGCGCTCAGCCATCGTCGCACGCGCAAGGTCGCGCTCGTAGGTGGCGATTTTGTCCACACGCACGCCGCGCGCGGGATAGACTTCATAGCGCGTGATGGTCGGGCCTTTCGTGATGTCGCCCGGCGTCACGGTGATTCCGAATTCTGCGAGCGTATCGATAATCTGATTCTGAACGGAGAGGAGTTCTTCCGTGCTGGTCACCACCCGGGTCGAATGATCCACCGCGTCGAGCAGATCAAAATCGGGCAGCCGATAGTTCGCGCTGGAGATCGTCTGGAGCAGCTCGATTTTTTTCTTCTCCTTCTTGGGGGCGGGCGGCATCGGTGCGGCGGCATCGAAAATCTTGGGCACGGGACGCTCCGGCTCCGGCTCGCTTGAGGCGTCCTTTTTCCCATCGAGTGGCAGCAATTCGGCCTGTTCGAGCTTCGTACCGGCTCCACCTTCGTCGGAACGCCGATCGAGGTCTTTCTCCATGCGGCGCTTTTCGCGCTCCACTTTTTTCTGTTCGAGCGTCACGCGCTGTTCCTCGCCAGCCCTTTCGAGGTAGGCCTTGCGCCGCGCATCGAGCCACTTCCTCGGGAGTGTGGAAATGTGGCGCATCACCGCAATCGGGCGCAGGCCTGTCATGAGGATGATGCAGATGACGTAGATCAGCAGCAGTACTAGGATCGCTGCCGGGCCGAAGACCGTGTGGAAGATTTTGCCACCGATATATTCGCCGACGAAGCCTCCTTCGCTGCCGAGGTTCAGCTTTGCGGAGCCGATCAACGGCCAGCCGAGCACGTGAACGAGGCACGCGCCGCTGAGGACAAATCCCGCAGTCCATACCGGGCGGAGTGCGAATCCCATCTGCCGTCCGACACATGCCACAGCGCCGTAGCCGATGAGGGCGGCGGCGAGGAGGTAGCTCGCGGCACCAAGTACGGCGTAGCTGATGCACGCCATGATCGCGCCGAGCGAGCCGACGTAGTTGTGCGAGGTTTGCGAGGATTCCTTGATGCGAGCGCTGCGCATCCAGGATGGGACGTCGCTCGGCGAATAGGAAATGAGCGCAAGGAGGAGCAGCACTCCCACGACGAGGAGTGAAAGGCCGACGACTTCTTGCAGTGTGCTATTGGGTGTTTCGCGGCGGGATTGCGCCATTTTTAGTTTCGCGACACTAATGGCTCCACCGTGCGATTCAATGCACGACATTTCCGCGGCGGCAGTGAGCCCCCGCACGGTTTTCGGCTGTTCCTACGAACGCTTGCCGAGGGTCTTCAGTGTCTGGGAGAGCTTTTCCAGCTCGTCGAGTTTCTGAAGGGTCGCCGTCTGCTGCTCGATGATTTTGGCATTTGCGTCGCGAATGGCCTTGAGCATTTCGAGCGGCGCTCCTTTTGCGATCGGAGGAATCGGTTCTGGCGCGGGTGCTGCCGGTTTCGCCTCCTGCTCCGCATCTTGCGAATGGAGCCCGGTGCTGGAGAGGCCGAGGCCCAGTGCGATGGCGAGGAAAAGGAATGGGCGTTTCATTTCTTGCCACCTCCGCGTGAGACGTAGATGCGTGCGATGCGAACTTGCTCGGCGATTGCGGCGACTTTCAGGTCGATGGCCTGCTGGTTCGTGGCGATCTTGTTGTGCTGTTCGGCGATTTCGTTGACGAGTTGCGCGATGACTTGATCGTCGCCAGCCGCCTGGCCGGAGGAGGATGCCGGGAACGACAGCGCGCCGATGACGGCGACGGCTGAAGCTCCCCAGAGCAGGAGGGTTTTGGGCTTGTTCATGCTTCCCAGACAGCCGGAACGATGCCTCAGCACTGTAAAAATAAACAAACCGTGAGTTGGCATCGTCCTTGCTATGGTCTAATTTGAGAACGCAGTAACAAGGAATCCCAACATTCCAACCCACCAACATGGCCGGCCTATCCCAACACCAATCGCTCAGTCAGTCACAGGTCCTCGCACCTCAGCTCCAGCAGAGCCTTCAGATTCTTCAGGTTCCGATGCTTGAGCTGCGCACGCTCATCCAGCAGGAGCTCGATGGCAATCCGACCCTCGAAATGGAGGACATCGAGCCCAAGAACGACGACAAGGTGCGCGATGCGGAGGAGTTTGATGTCGAATTCGACCGCCTCTCGAAACTCGACGACGAGTGGCGTGACTACATGGCGCAGAGCACGAACTACGTGCGCCGCTCCACGGAGGACGACGAGCGCCGTCAGTTCTTCTTCGATTCGCTCACCAAGAACGAGACGCTGCAGGAGCATTTGCTGGAGCAGTTGCGCGGCTCGGATCTTTCAAAGGAGGACATCCAGCTCGGGGAGCTGTTGATCGGAAACACGAATGACACGGGTTTTCTCACCGTGAAGCCCGAGGAAATCGCGTCGAATACCGGCCTCGAAATGGCCGACCTCGAGCGCGTGCTGGAGACCATCCAGACTTTCCATCCCGTCGGCGTATGCGCTCGTGACTTGCGCGAGTGTCTGCTCATCCAGCTCAAGCGCATCGGCAAGGAAGGCAGTCTCGAATGGCGCATCGTCGCGAGCCACATCGAGGACCTCGGCAAAAAGCGCTTCCCGGAAATCGCACGCCGCTGCGGCACGACCGTCGAATGCATTCAGCGTGCGGCGAACTTCATCGCGACTCTCGACCCGAAGCCCGGCCAGATTTTTTCCGCCGACCCGAATAACTACGTGCTCCCGGATGTCACCGTCGAAAAGGTCAGCGGAGCCTGGCAGATCCTGCTGAACGGCGACCAGATCCCGCACCTGCGCATCAGCAACACCTACAAGGACCTCATGGCGCAGACCGCGAACAAGGAGGACGTGCGCGACTACATCCGCGACAAGATCCGCAATGGAAAATTCCTCATCAAGAGCATTCACCAGCGCCAGCAGACCATCTCGAACATCGCGCATGAAATCGTGAAGCGGCAGACGGAATTCCTCGAGCGCGGCCCGAGCGGACTGAAGCCGATGACCATGGTGCAAATCGCGGACATCGTGGGCGTCCACGAGACCACCGTCAGCCGCGCAATTTCCGGCAAATACATGTCCACGCCGCACGGCGTGTACGAGATGAAATACTTTTTCACCCCTGGCTACCAGACCGCCGGCGGCGAGAGCATGAGCAACACGAGCGTGAAGGGCGTGATCAGCGAGATGGTGAAAAGTGAGGACGGAAAAAACCCGCTGAGCGACAAGGAGATCGTGGACATGCTGGAGAAGAAAGGCATCCCGATCGCCCGCCGCACCGTCGCCAAATATCGCAACGAGCTGAACATCCTTCCGAGCAACATGCGGAAGAGTTACTGAGCGGCGCCGATTTGTAGCCGCGCTCGCGAAAGCGCGGGCCGTTAGTTCTTCTTCTGCTCGACCACACGCTTCGCCCATCCGGGCGATTCCGTGATTTCCACTTTGCCCGCGGGCATGCGCTGAAGGCGAATGTCTGCATTCCATTCCAAAGCGAGTCTGAGTGCCGCATCCGGGCCGATCACGCTGCAGGCCGTCGAGATTCCTGCGGTCAGCCCATCCTTCGCGATCACGCTTACGAGGGAGTGATCGGTCAGAGGCTGCCCCGTTCTCGGATCGAGAATGTGGGAGTATCGCTTCCCATTGGCATCGAGGCGCTGATTGCGATCACCGCTCGTCGCGATTGCTGCATTCGCGATCTCGATCACGACAGGCGCAGGCGCAGCGGCCGGATCATCCAGATCGAGACCGACCACCTCGATGTGCCAGCCCTTCCGTCCCGGCGGCGGATCACACGCTGAAATGTCGCCGCTCCCAGCGACCATCGCGCGAGGGCAGCCCTTCGCCCGCACGATCTTGAGCGCCTCGTCTGCCGCAAAGCCTTTTGCGATCGACCCGACATCGAGCCGCATCTCCGGCGCGAGCAGTTCGACCGTGTGCGCCTTTTCATCGAGCCGCATTTTTTTCCAGCCCACGCGCGAAGTCATCTCGGCGACGAGGTCCGGCGCAGGAAGCTCATGCTTCCGCCGCGCGCGCCGCCACATGCTCGTGAGCGGCCCGCAAGTCACATCGAACGCGCCATCCGTCCGCGCGGCCATCACCTGCGCACGTTCCAGCACGATCCATAATTCATCACTCACCTTCACCGCCCGCCCCGAGCCGGAAGTCCGTGAGAGAAGCGTCAGCTCACTGTCGTCCTCGTAGTCGCTGAAGATGTGATTCAGCGCTTCGACGCGTGCGAACCCGGCCTCCGCAGCCTCCTTCGCCTTCGCCTCATTTTCCGCATACAGCGTGATGCGGAACGGCACGCCCATCCCGGCCTTTTCAAAGACAAATTTTTCCAGACGCTCCTCGGCGCACTTGGAGTCCGTGGCATAGATCAGCGCGGCGGCTGCGCGGAAAATGAATGCCCGTCGCCGCATCACAGCAGCGACATCTGCGGAGGCATTTCGTCCATCGCTTTTTGAGCGGCTTTCTTCCCGCGCGGCTTGCCGTGCTTTGGCGGCAAAGGCGTTTCGGCGAGCGTGGGCTTGCCGTCGGCGTTCAGTTCGTGGTGTTCGAGGTTGCTCAGGATTTCCTTTGCGCGCCCGATCACTTTTGCTGGCAGCCCGGCGAGGCGCGCGACTTGGATACCGTAGCTCTTGTCCGCGCCGCCCTTGATGATTTTGCGCAGGAAGATGATCTGATCGTTCCACTCACGGACGGCCACGTTGTAATTCTTCACGCCGCCGCGCGTGAGTTCGAGTTCTGTCAGTTCGTGATAGTGCGTCGCGAAGAGCGTGCGGCATTTCACTTGGTCGTGCAGGTATTCCGCGACACTCCACGCGATGCTGAGACCGTCGAACGTCGAGGTGCCGCGCCCGATTTCGTCGAGAATCACGAGGCTGCGTGCGGTGGCGTTGTTGCAGATGTTCGCGGTCTCATTCATCTCGACCATGAAAGTGGACTGCCCGCGCGAGAGGTCATCGTTTGCGCCGACGCGCGTGAAGATGCGATCCGCGAGGCCGATCTCTGCGCTCTTTGCCGGAATCCACGATCCGATCTGTGCCATGAGCACGAGGAGCGCGACCTGCCGGATGTAGGTGCTTTTGCCCGCCATGTTCGGGCCGGTCAAAATGAGCAGCCGGTTCGCGCTGTCGTCGAGCGCGACGTCGTTTGGCACGAATTTCTCCTCGATGAGCGCCTGATCGAGCACCGGGTGCCGTCCATCTTCGACGCGGATGCGCAGGTCGTCGGAAAGCTGCGGGCGGCAGTAGCCAAAAAGGCGCGAGGTCTCCGCGAGCGCGCAGAGCACGTCGAGCGTGGCGACGGCGGCGGCGGTCTGCTGGAGCGGGGTGAGTTCGCGCAGCACCTCGTCGCGGAGCTGCATGAAGAGTTCGAATTCGAGCGCCTTGCTGCGCTCGTCCGCGCCGAGGATTTTGCTTTCGACCTCCTTCAACTCGGGCGTGATGTAGCGTTCGCCGGTTGCGACAGTCTGCTTGCGGTGCCAAGTCGGCGGCACAAGCGGGATGTTCGATTTTGTGACCTCGAAAAAATATCCGAAGACTCCGGTGTAGCGGATTTTCAGCGACTTGATCCCCGTCTCATCAATCGTCTTCTGCTGGAGTTGCGCGATCCAATCCTTGCCCGCGCGCGATGCGCCGCGCAGCTCGTCGAGCGGTGCGTGCCAGCCGTCGCGGAAGATGCCGCCTTCCTTCGTGACCGCGGGCGGCTCGTCCACGATTGCTTTCGTGAGAAGCTCGACGACGTGCGGGAGTTCGTGGAGCTGCGTGAGGAGGATCGCGGCGAGGGAGTGCTGGGATTTCTGATTTGGCCCCTGCTCCGGTTGCTCACCGGAAGTTTGGCCATCCTGCGTGTCCTTGGTTGCCGTAGCCTGCGATGGAAAGGAGCCCAGCGAGAGCATGGCGCCCTCCTTTTTTGCGAGCGCATGGAGGTCGGCACGGAGCTGCGGGATTTGTTCGAGCGAAGTGCGCAGCACCATGAGGTCGCGCGCATTGCCGCCGGTCTGCGTGAGGCGTCCGACCGTGCGCTCGAGATCGCGGATGCCTTTCAGCGTCTCACGGATGTTGCCGAGGATGAACGGCTCCGCGAGCAGGTCGCCGATGAGACTCTGCCGCTCGCGCAGCACGGCGAGATCGCAGAGCGGATGCAGGATCCAGTCGCGCAATTTCCGCGCGCCCATCGGTGTGTGCGTGCGGTCGAGGCAGCCGAGCAGCGAAGTGTCGCGCCCGCCGCCGCGGCTCTGTGTGAGTTCGAGGTTCTCCTGCGTCGCAGCGTCCACGATCATGAACTGCGAATTCCGATACACCGTGAGCCGCGCGATGTGGCTCAGCGAGCGGCGCAGTTCCTTGAGGTATTGCAAAATCGCGCCTGCAGCACTCTGCGCTGCGTGCATCTCGGCGCAACCGAAACCATCGAGCGACTGCACGCGGAAATGTTCGCGCAGCGCGTAGTACGCCTGATCGGGGAGAAAGGTGTAGCCCTCGCGCGGCTGGATGCGCCCGGCGTCGCGATAGCGCGCGGCGTTTTCCTCGGCGACGAGCACCTCGGAAGGCTGCACGCGCGCGAGTTCATCGGTGAGTTCCTTGTCGTCGTCCAATTCCGTAAGGCGAAAATCGCCGGTCGTGAGATCGAGGAATGCAAAGCCGTGCCCGCCATTTTTCGCCGGATGAATCGCGGCGAGGTAGTTATTCCGCTTCGCGTCGAGCATCTGCAGATCCGAGATCGTGCCCGGCGAGACGATGTGCGTGATCTCCCGCTGCACGATCTGCCCCGGCTTCGGCTCGCTGACTTGATCGCAAATCGCGACTCGTTTGCCCGCCTTGATCAGCCTGCGGATGTAGCCCTCGTGCGCGTGGTGCGGGATGCCGCACATCGGCGTGCCGTTCCGCTGCGTGAGCGCGATGTTCAGCAGGCCCGCGGCGGTCTTCGCGTCGTCGAAGAACATCTCGTAGAAATCCCCGAGCCGGAACAGCAGCAGCGTATCCGCCGGCAGGGTGCGACGGATGCCGTGATACTGCTGCATCATCGGTGTGAGTGTCTCGGCCATTTCCCATGAGCCTAGCTCCGCAAAGCGCGTCGGCAAGCTGTCCGGTTCACCGGCTCCCTTTTTGAAAAAAGGCTACCTCAATGCAGTCGCACGAAGTCGCGGAGAAACTGGAACCAGATGAACATCAGCCCGCGCCAAGTGTAGCGGATCGCGCCATCCTTTCCAGGGGCGAGGATTCCAGCGGTGACGTTGTGCGCGATCTGCGCGGTCTGCTCTGCGTGGAGCTGGGTGCCGAGCTGCGCGGGATCGGTCGCGGCGAGCGCGTATGGGAGGATGTTGTTCCGCTTCAGAAATCCGCGGTGGCTTTCGAGGAGCTGGGCAAATGATTTCGATCCCACTTCACCATTCGTGCGCCACTCCGGTGCGAGCTTGAGATTCAGCGCAAACGGATAGTTCCACGTGGTCCAGATTTTGCCGTCCGTCGCACGCGAGATGAGCCGCAGATAGTAGAAGGCGAAATTTTCCTGCTCGACGAGGCAGATGACTGCCTGCACGCGCTCGTCGGACTTCAGGAAGACACGGAAAAACTGGCGTGCCTCGTCCCATTCGCGCCCGAGATCCTCCGCGTGCTCAAAATGCTCGCCCTCGATCTCGTCGGTGAGGTCGGCGAGTGCGGGAAACATCTCGCGATGCGGTGGCAGCTTGTGGCGCAGTTCGGTGTTCACCGGCATGGCGATTTTCCGCACGCGCGTGATCAGCTCATACCACGGCCACACGAGCCAGAAGCTCATGAATACAAGGCCCATCGGCCACCAGCGCGTGAGCAGCCACCCTGCGAGGAACGACGTGCTGAGGTAGCCGAGAACGCCGATTTTATTCAGCAGCATGCTGCCGGTGGTCCGCAGCGCCACGCTGAGCACGAAGACGCCGAGGATCAAAAACAGATCGGCCATGCTCACGCGCGCATCCTCCCGGATTTGGAACCACGAATGGACACGAATGGGCACGAATGGGCTGCTCCCACACGTCCGGCGTGATTTTCCTGCCGATGTCCCGAATGCCTATTCGTGATCATTCGCGGTTTCAAAATCATGCTCACGGCCGGAGACCGTGAAGCGCGACGAAGGCTTCCAGTTCCTCGGGCCCGAAATCGGGCAGCACGACGCCTTCGCGCGTGACGAGCGTGGGCGTCTTGCTTTGGCCGGAAAGCTGGATCATCTCATCGTAGTCGGCACGGTCCGCCTCCACGTCGATGAGCTCATAGCCGAAGCCGTGAGTGTCCAGCCATTCACGGGCTGAGACGCACCACGGGCACCAAGTTTTCACGTAGAGTTTCATTTTTTTGCAGCCGCTTCGGCCTTTGCCTTCCAGCGTGCGGAGAAGCCGTCGATGTAGGTTTGCAGTGTGCCCCGGTAGCGTTCGATGGCCGCCGGGGTTTCCTTCTCGCTCACGACCGCAGCGTGGTCGCCCGCCACGACGAAGCTCGTGCTCGCGAGCCGCAGGATCAGTCTCGTGTGCGATTCCTTGTAGGCCACGACCGGGAAGCAATCGCCCTTTTCCATCGCCCACTTGGAACCATCAGTCAGCTCGACGGTGAGGTCCTGCAGCAGCTTCGCGTAGAGCACCACGCGTTCGGCTGCAAACGCCTGTGTGCCGCACAGTGCGAACAGGAGAATGGCGATGAGCGTTTTCATGACTGGGAGTGTGCCCCGGCGTTTTAGGAAAATCAATGTCTCACCCGCGGCTGGCAAATCGTCGCAAACCCTGAGATGGATTGCCCATGCCTGCGCCGAGTCTTCCGCCAAATGTCACCCTCATCGAACACCCGCTCGCCAAGGTGAAGCTCACGCGGCTCCGCGATGAGCGCACTGCGCCGCGCGAATTCCGCCGCAATGCGCAGGAGCTCGCCGTGCTGCTGGCATTCGCCGCGACGCGGGACATCGAGACTGCGGTCGAAAGAATTCGCACGCCTCTCGCTGAAACGGATGGAACGAAGCTCGTTCGCCCGATCGTCGTCGTGCCGATCCTTCGCGCTGGGCTTGGGATGTCGGAGGCGATCCTGCCATTTCTCGATGATGCCACAGTCGGCCATATCGGCATGCGTCGGGATGAAATCACCCATCTTCCGTCGTCCTATTATTTCAATGCTCCTGCGCAGCTCGCCGAGGCCGATGTGCTCGTCGTGGACCCGATGCTTGCGACCGGCCACAGCAGCGCGGATGCGATCACGAAGCTGAAACAGGAAGGCGCGAAACGCATCCGCTTCATCTGTTTCCTCGCCTCACCGGAGGGCATCGCGCACCTCTGCGCGAAGCACCCCGATGTCGCCATTTTCACCAGCGCCGTGGACGAGTGCCTGAATGAGCGCGCCTACATCGTCCCGGGCCTTGGCGACGCGGGCGACCGCTACTTCGGCACGCTGGCGGGCTGACGCGCCGCCGCATAATACGTGCGCAAGCCGGCCACAATCCCCTCGGCATACTCGCGGAAAATGCTGCGCCGCATTTTGCCAGCGACCTCTCGCTCGCCCTCGTAATCGCCGGCCTGGATGCGCGTGTAAGTCACCTCGCTGTTCATCCGGTACGGTTCGAGATACACGACCGGGCAATCGAAAATCCGGTTCGCGAGAAGATTGCGAGCCCACACGTATTCATTTGCACCCGCACGCACCGCATTACCACCGAAGTAGGTGAAAGGCGGTAGCCCGGTCGCATCCGCGAGCGCCTTTGCTATGGGCGCGGCGGCTGCGAGTTCCTCGGTATGGCTGCGCGTAAGGAGCCGCAGTAACATCTCGAAACGCTGATCGTCGAAACGCAATTCGCCAGTGCTGATGCAGCCATTCACCATCACGTGCAGGTCCTCCTTTTCCACGAAGACGGGATTCTCCGGATCGCGCCAATCGTCCGCATTGAAGTGGATGCACACGGTGAGGTCAGGCCGCAGCTTTTCATTCACGCGGCGCGCGCGTTCGTGGATTTCCGCGACGCGGTAAAAGAGGCGCTCCGCCTGCCACTGCACGGTATTTTCCCGAAGTTCGTCGTGAAGCCCGCCGTAATTTTCGCGCGGCGAATCAACGGCCATGAGCTGCAATTCCTTCCGCGCCGCAGGGCGCAGCGCATCAACGGTGAATGGCGACGCAGGCACCATGGCTTCGCGCACGAGCATCACCTCCGCACCGAGCGCGCGGAGCTGCGGCGCAGCGAGCTTGGCCACGAGCAGCGTCATTTCGCCTTCACACACGGGCTTGTCGCCAGCGCGCTGAAAGGAGCGGCCCTCCATCAGCGCCCAGTCGCCGCCGATATGGCCGGGATCGAGCGCGAGCTTCACGCCTTCGAGCGGACGATCCAGAGGCGCGGCCTGGAGCGACGATGCCGCGCGCCAGAAACGCGGGGCCTTTTTTTCCGAGGCCGTGTCCTTTGCAAAACGCAGCACGAACGGCTCGGCAGGCGTGAGCGTTTTCAAAATCACCGCGTCATTTTCCCGAACATCGATCATGCCCACCGCGGCACCGCCGGGCGCATACACCGTGTCGAGCAGGCGCTGGAATTCTGCGCGCGTGATCGTCTCCTGAAACGCCTCCAGCCGCGTCCAATCCGGCGAGGACGTGAGCGGACTGAGCCGCTGCGCAAATGCCACATCGCACGTGAATGCGACGGATATGATTACGGCGAATCGGAGCAGGCGGAAAGGCACGTGGATCGTCATACGAAACATACGCATATCGGTCACGCCGCCTTTCAGGAAAGGCGGCGCATGGTCGATGAAGGGAACAGCCTACAGCTTCGTCACCTCGTAGGCACGGGCCTTCGGCTGGTTCTCGATGTAGATCTGGTCCTCGATCTTCCTCGCCTCCTCAAGGAGCCCGGCGACCTGCGACTTCATGTCGGCATGCCATTTTGCAAACTCTTCCTTCTTCGCGTCGAGGTCCGCGGGCTTCTCCGACTCCGCCTTTGCAAGTGCGTTGCGCTTGCCTTTCAGCGCGCCGTAGAGATTGCGAATGTTGCGATAGGCTTTGTCGTTCCGATCCTTGTTCAGCATCGCGACCTTCAGCGCCTGCTGGTACTGCGGCGTCTTCTCGTTGCCTTCGAGTTCCACGCCAAATGAGAGCTGACCTTCGGTGAACTGTCCGATCGGCGTGCCGTCGATCTTCACCTCATACTTGCCGGCGGGAAGCTGGCGCACGGTGACCTTTTCATTGCTGTAGCGGTGCCCGAGGCTTGTGAGCTTCTGCCCGTCCGCAGTGTCCGGCGGGAGCACCCAGGGGAGCGAATTTGCGAGCAGCGAGAAAGTCACTTTGCCCCCATCCACCTTGAGGTCGCTGACCTTCGCGTTTGCAGCGGTCGCGGTCGGCTTCGCGGCATCCGCGATGATCGTGGTCTGCGAGACGACCGTCTTCGGAACAGCGTCGCTGATGATGGCGGCGGCCATCACCGTTTGGCCGACGGCACCGGGATGCACGGCGTCCGCGATCATCGTCCAGTCAGCGTCAGTTTTGCGTTGGGTCAAAGTGAGGTTGTTCAGCGGCGACCACATGTCCACAAAGCCGAGCCCGCGGTTCAGCGACTGCTCGCGCAGCCACGATCCGTAGAGCGAGAGCACGCCATTGTAGTACGTGTTGCGCGGTTCGCCGTTGTCGCCTTTCAGCTTCTTCGCGCGCGAGTCGAACATCGTCGGCGTCATCGGGATCGCCGTCGCGCCGAGCGCCGCGATTTTGTCGAGCAGCGTCGTCATGCCGGTCTGGTAGGTGTCAAAGGTGCCCTTGTCGAAATCCCGGTAGCTGCCGTCGTTCATGCCGAGAAGGATGGTCACATACTTCGGCTTGAACGCCGCCACATCGTCTTCGAAGCGGTCGAGCGCATTCTGCGCGCGGTCGCCGCCGACGCCTGAATTGTGAAAGTGGATCCGCACCTTCGGCATCCGCGTGTAGAAGTAGTCCTCCACGTATTGCGTGTAGAGGCACTGGTGCGTGATCGAGTCGCCGAGGAAGACAAACGTGTCGCCATCCTTCAGCTCCACCTTGTCGTGGATTTTCTTGAACTGCGATTCCTTTGCCGGCGCTGCGACGGGCTTTGCAGCAGCGGCAGGAGCGGGCTTGTTCTGGGCAAAAACGGAAGGCGCGAGCAGTGCGGCGATGGCGGTGGCGAGAATGAATCGGCGGGGTTGCATGAGGTGTGTTGGGTTTGGAGGTTGGAATGGACACTACCCCGCGCCGTCGCGCGCCTTAGCCGGGACTCCTCGCCATTTCACTTGCGACCTCGGAACTGACACTGTGGCGACATTTCACGAAATCCGTCCGAGAATCAAAAATTGGCACGGCCACGCGGAGAACTGGCTCGAAGCTTGTGATGCAACCCTATGAAATACACCCTCATCCTCCTTTCAGGAATCCTCCTGTGCTCCGCCGGCGTCAGCACTGCGAGCGCCGAGACACATTCCACCACCATCCTCTGCAGCCACCATCGCGCGCATCACGAAGGCAATCGCGGCGGGCACTATCGCAAGTCCCGCCACTGGGTGCCCGGTCGCTACGTGTGGGTGCACCATCACCGTCACTTTGTGCCGGGACATTATTCCTACAGGTAGAGGCCGCGAATTCCTGCCAGCCGCTGATTTGGGTTGAGGGCATCTCATCACCGCATACGATGATAGGATGCCCAGCGTCCCCCCAAGCGCCCTTCGCCGATTCATCGAGGATGTCGGTACCGTCGATGCCGTCGGCGTCGAGGAGCGCGTGGCGAAATACACCACGCGGAGCATCAAGAAAAAATCGAAGCTCTTCGGCCTGAAGCTCGCGGCATCGATGATCGATCTCACGACGCTCGAGGGAAAGGACACGCCGGGGAAAGTGGCGTCACTTTGCCAGAAGGCGATCACGCCGCACGAGGGGATGGATGTGCCGAGCACGGCTGCGGTGTGCGTGTATCCCGCGATGGTGCGGCACGCGGTGCGCCATGTCGCGGGGACGACGGTGAAAGTCGCATCCGTGGCGACCGCATTTCCCTCGGGGCAGGCACCGCTGAAGACACGCCTCGCGGAAGTGCGCGCGGCGGTCGGCGACGGCGCGGATGAGATCGACATGGTGATCAATCGCGGCGCCTTCCTCCAAGGTGAGCTGGGGCTCGTGCAGGACGAGATCGCGCAGGTCGTCGAGGCGTGCGGCGCGGCGACGCTGAAGGTGATTTTCGAGACGAGCGAACTGGAGACCTACGACAACATCCGCGCCGCGTCCTTCCTCGCGATGCGCGTGCTGAGGCCCGGCGATTTCATCAAGACGAGCACCGGCAAGACCTCCGCGAACGCGACGCTCGGCAACAACCAGGTGATGATCGAGGCCATCCGCGATTTCTATCTCGAAACCGGCGTGCCCATCGCGATGAAGCCCGCCGGCGGCATCCGGACGGCGAAGCAGGCGCTGCACTTCCTCATCGCGATCAAGGAGACGCTCGGCGACGCATGGCTGAACAACTCGCGCTACCGCTTCGGCGCATCGTCGCTGCTGAACGATCTGCTGCGCCAGATCGAGAAGGAGCGCACCGGCGCGTATCAGGCACCGTATGTTTTCAGCGACGCCACGGAAGGATACTGAGATGTCTGGCCGCTAGCGCACGTTTCACACCATGCGAAGAAGACTTATCATCGGACTACTTATTGGCTTGCCGATGCTGACCTTCGCTCAGGCATCGCTACCAACCGCACGGACTCAGTTGGGCGTGGCGCATATCGGCGGGCTGTATTCCTTTTCAGAGACCGACTACCTCAACGAAGGAGCGGCGGCGGCACATGCCATCGGCGCAAGGTGCATCAAGGTCAGTCTAAGCCTCGATACGGATAACCCATCGCCGAAGCTTTATGCCTTTCACTCGCGGTGGCCCAACGTCGCGACGCTCGATGCGCTCGCGGATACTCCCTACTACCGCGCGCTGTTCGCGAGGGGGTTCGATACTTTCATTCTCACGGCCTTTCGACCGGGACGCGCCGCGGGTTACTGGCGGGAGAGTTTTTCGCCAGAGGATGAGCAGGCGGAGGAGGAGTGTTTCGCCTCCCTGACTCGCCATTTGCTCCGCACCTACGCCCAGACCCGCAGGACGTTCATCATCCAGAATTGGGAGGGCGATTGGGCGCTGCGTGGCTGCTTTGACCCTGCCACCAAACCCACGCCCGCCGCGACGGCAGCGATGATTCGCTGGCTGGCGGCGCGGCAACGGGGTGTCGCCCGCGCTCGTGCGGAATTCGCGGGCGGAGGCGCGCGAGTCTTCCACGCCTGCGAGGTGAACCTCGTCAGACAGGCGCAGGTGCAGGGTGCTCCTAGCGTGACAACGGATGTGTTGCCGCATGTCCCCGTGGATTTGGCGTCGTATTCCGCATGGGACACGAAGGACTCTCCGGCGCAGTTCGCCGAGGCTCTGGCTTTCATCGCGAAGCACAAGCGCCGGACGGAACCGTTCGGCGAGCACGGCGTCTATGTGGGCGAGTTCGGCCTGCCGGAGTCGGAGGCGACTCCGCAACTGGCTTTCGAGCGCACCAGCGCGTTGTTGGCGGAGGCGCAGCGTTTCGGTTGCCCGTATGCCGTTTACTGGCAACTCTACTGCAACGAACCAACCGCGAAGTCGCCGAAAGTGAACGCAGACTACAAAGGCTTTTGGCTGGTGCGTCCCGATGGGACCCGCAGCCCCGTCTGCCAATTATTCCAATGAACCCAATGCGGCCTGTGCGCTGCAAATCACCAACCCATTCCGACGCTCATGCCCAAAGTCGCTCCGAAAAAATCTGCCGCACGCCGTGTGTCCTCGCGCGAACTTGTCTTCGGGGATCTGTGGGAATTCGATCCTGCGCCGGAGACGGCGGATCCGAAGCTGAAGAAGCGCTACGACCTTTTCATCGGGGGCGAATTTGTCGCGCCGAAGGGCGGAAAATATTTCCCGACGATCAGCCCCGGCAATGAGGCGAAACTCGCGGACATCGCGCTCGCGGGCGCGGCAGATGTGGACGCGGCGTATCAGGCGGCGCAGCGCGCGTTCGATGGTGCGTGGGGGAAAATGCCGGGCCGCGAGCGGGGCAAATACATCTACCGCATCGCGCGGCTGCTGCAGGATCGTGCGCGCGAATTTGCCGTGGCGGAGACGATGGACGGCGGCAAGCCGATCAAGGAATCGCGCGACTTCGACGTGCCGATGGCGGCGGCGCATTTTTTCTACCACGCAGGCTGGGCGGACAAGACGGACTGCCTCGCGCCGGGCCGCCGCGTCGCGCCGCTCGGCGTGGTCGGGCAGGTCATCCCGTGGAATTTCCCGCTGCTCATGCTCGCGTGGAAAATCGCGCCTGCGCTCGCGGCGGGGAACACCGTGGTGATCAAACCCGCCGAGACCACGAGCATCACCGCGCTGAAGTTTGGCGAGATTTTGCAGGAGGCCGGATTGCCGCCGGGCGTGGTGAATATCGTCGCAGGCGCGGGCGAGACGGGCGCGGCGGTGATGACGCATCCGCTCGCGGCGAAGGTCGCCTTCACCGGGTCGACGGAGGTCGGCAAAATCATCATGCGCTCGCTCGCGGGCACGGACAAAAAGATGACGATGGAACTCGGCGGCAAGGCGGCGAACATCGTCTTCGACGACGCGCCGATCGATCAGGCCGTCGAGGGAATCGTGAACGGCATCTTTTTCAACCAGGGCCATGTGTGTTGCGCGGGGTCGCGTCTGCTCGTGCAGGAGAGCGTCGCCGCGACCGTGCTCGCGAAGCTCAAGCGCCGCATCGCCGTGCTGCGCGTGGGCGATCCGCTGGACAAGAACACGGACGTCGGCGCGATCAATTCGCGCGAGCAGCTTGACCGCATCGCCGGGCTCGTGCAGAGCGGCGTGGATGAAGGCGCGGAGATTTTCCAGCACGCATGCAAGCTGCCCGCGAAGGGATTCTATTTTCGCCCGACCGTTTTCTCGGGTGTCACGCAAAGCCATCGCATCGCACGCGAGGAGATTTTCGGCCCGGTGCTGAGCGTGCTCACTTTCCGCACCGTCGAGGAAGCGGTGGAGAAGGCGAACAACACGGCGTTTGGCCTCAGCGCCGGCGTGTGGACGGACAAGGGCTCGCGCATTTTGAAGATGAGCACCGAGCTGAAGGCGGGCGTGGTGTGGGCGAACACGTTCAACAAATTCGATCCCGCGTCGCCCTTCGGCGGATACAAGGAGAGCGGCTTCGGCCGCGAGGGCGGGCGGCAGGGGCTGCTCGACTACTGCAAGCTCGTGTGAGGATGAAACCACGAATGGACACGAATGGGCACGAATCTTTGTTGCGGGACGCCAACTTGCCTCATGCCGCACTCGTGTATGCGTTTGTTGGTTCTGCGATTGAAGTGCTTCGGGGAATCGGACACGGGCTGTACGAGAAGCCGTATGAGAATGCTCTTGTGGTGGAATTCGGAATCCGGAATCTGGGACTCGAGCAGCAGCGGTCGTTTGAGATTTCTTACAAGGGCGTGCGTGTCGGACAGTTCATCCCAGACCTGCTCGTCGGCAATTCGGTGGTCGTGGACGCGAAGGTGGTTGATCACATTACAAACGTGGAGTGCGGGCAGATGCTGAACTATCTGCGCATCACCGGCATGAAAGTCGGCGTCATCCTGAACTTCCACAAACCCAAGCTCGAATGGGAGCGCATCATCTTATGAATCTATTCGTGCCCATTCGTGTCCATTCGTGGTTCCAAATCCTATGACAGCGAGACTCCCCATCACCAAGACCCCGAAATGCTACGTTGGTGGCGCATTCATCCGCAGCGAGAGCGGGCGCGTGACTGCGCTGAACGACCCGCATGGAAATTTCTTCGCGAACATCCCGCAATGCACGCGCAAGGATCTGCGCAATGCGGTGGAGGCCGCGGCGAAGGCTGGGCCGGGGTGGGCGAAGCGCTCGGGCTATAACCGCGGGCAAATTATTTACCGCCTTGCGGAAATGATCGAGGCGCGCTCGGCGGAAATGGCGGACGCGATTTCGCTCGGCGGCGCGAGCGACAAGGACGCGGCGAAGGAAGTGAGCGCGAGCATCGACCGGCTGATCCACTACGCGGGCTGGGCGGACAAGTATGAGCAGGTGCTCGGCAACGTGAATCCCGTGGCTTCGCCGCATTTCAATTTCACCGTCACCGAACCCATGGGCATCATCGGCGTGATCGCGCCGGACGAAGCACCGCTGCTCGGGCTCATCTCGCTGATCGCGCCTGCCATCACGAGCGGAAATGTGGTCGTGGCACTGGCGTCGCGTGCGCAGCCGTATCCCGCGATCGTGCTCGGCGAAATGCTCGCGACGAGCGATCTGCCGGGCGGTGTGGTGAACCTGCTCACCGGCCTGCACAGCGAACTGATCCCGACCTTCGCCACCCACGAGCACATCCGCGCGATCAGCAGCGTCGCGAACGCCGAGGACCGCAAGCAACTCCGACTCGGCGCGGCTGAGAGCGTAAAACGAGTGCGGCTGCAAAAGGCGGAGGAGCCAATTGATTGGTTTGCCGAGCACGCGCAGGGCGTCCATGAGATTCGCGAGCTGATCGAATTCAAGACGACGTGGCACCCGATCGGGGCGTGAGAAAATTCGCAGCCCTCCGCTGACACGCGATCATGGGAAAGCATTTCACCATCGAGCTGATCGGCTATTTCGCTTCGGCGCTCATTGCGCTTTCTATGATGCTCAGCTCGATCTTGCGGCTGAGGCTGATCAACCTCACGGGCGCCATGGCCTTCACGGTCTATGGCATCCTGATCGGCGCGATTCCCGTTGCGATTTTGAATGGCCTCATCGTGCTGGTGAACGCGCATTACCTCCTGCGGATGCTGCGCGCGAAGGAGTATTTCCACATCCTCAGCCTGCGGCCGGATTCGGATTACCTGACGTATTTTCTCCGCTTCCATGCGGATGACATCCGCCGCTTTTTCCCGGCATTCGAGCATCGTCCCGCCGAGAATCAGATGGCGCTTTTCATCCTGCGGGACTGCACGCCCGCGTGCGTGTTCATCGCCAATGAAGAGCCCCGTGGCGTCCTGCACGTGAGTCTCGACTATGCCATCCCACGCTACCGCGATTTCAAAGTCGGACGCTTCCTCTTCGTCAGTCAGGCGGAGTTTTTCCGTCAGCGCGGCATCCGGGAAATCATCGCTGCGCCAGCCACGGCGGACTCCAGGGAGTATCTGATTAAAGTGGGATTCGAGCCGACCGAGGACACGCAGGGGACATTCCGCATTCGCTACCCGGAGCGGGCTGGCTGAGTGTCCGCGGGATTTGCGGCTACGGCTTCAGCACTGTGTGCAAGTGATCGGCGAGCCGGTGTCCGGCAAGAGCGACTTGGCGATCTGCGATCGCGTGCGCCTTTTCCTCGTAGTCGGCTGGGAGTTCGGCAGCGGTGCCCTCGGTGAGTCCATATTTGATCTCGTGCCTGCGCCACCCGTCGCTGATCGCGAGTGTGCGGCTTTCGAGGCTCCAGCTTACCGGGGTAGCGTGCTCGGCGAGTTCCGGCAATGCGGTCCGAGGAAACTTCGGGGCCAATTCTTCCGCACGGTGCTGCGAGGCGATGATCATCGTGATCGGGACAGGATGAAAAAGCTGCCCGCTCGTGCCGAACATCTGATCCCAAAATGCGTGCAGTTTGATGGCGTGGCCGCCGGGCGGTTTCACCCAGGCGTTGTTTCCGCCGCGGTCGCCTTCGGGTTCCTTGAAATTGTCGTCGAAGAGCGTCTCGCAGTGCATCGGCTGGTGGATGTCGCCGATGAGATGGAGCACGTAGCTGAGCATTTTTGCGCGCGTGCGGATGTCGAAGGTCGAGGTGAGCCTGCGCACGGCCTTCGTGCTTTTCTCGATGCCGGTGAGCACGTCGTCGCCAGGCGTGGGCGCGGGCTTCATCGGGAAATCCGGGAGCATGAGCGGGTAGTCAATGTAGTGCCACTCGGGAAATGTCTCCGGGTTGTCGTGGTTGCGGATGTCGTCGGGATAAAGGCTGGCGAGCATCGCGATGAATTTTTCCAGCGGCAGTCCGGGGAGTCCTGCTTCGGGATACGTCTTCTTCCAAGTCGCATACTTCGCGTGGCCGCGGAGGATGGCGTCAAATTTCAACCGCTCCGCCTCTGGAAGCTGATCGTATGCGATCGCGGTGATGATCATGTGCCCCGGCGCGCTCCACGCAGAGGCGCGCGGGCAGAGTGGGAGCAGAAGGAGGGAAAAGACGGCGAGGAGCCATTTCATGGGATGCAACCGAACCTTGAGCCGCGCCGAAGGCGAGCCTAGAGTGCGCCATGCCCGTCGCCGGACTCGATCTCGCCGCAGAAATTCAAGCGCTCAAACGCGAGTGCAACGCCGTCATCCTGGCGCACAATTATCAGGTGAAGGAAATCCAGGAGCTTGCGGATTTCGTCGGCGATTCGCTCGGGCTCGCATATAAAGCGGCGGAGACGAAGGCGGATGTGATTGCGTTCTGCGGTGTCCATTTCATGGCGGAGACCGCGAAGATCGTGAACCCGACGAAGACGGTCGTCCTTCCCGATCTGAATGCCGGCTGCTCACTCAGCGACTCGTGCCCGGCGGATAAGCTGGAGGCGCACTTGAAAGCGCATGCGGACAAAAATTATTACGTCGTCGCCTACATCAATTGCTCCGCCGGCGTGAAGGCGCTGTGCGATGTGATCTGCACGAGCGGGAACGCCGCGAAGATCGTCGAGCGCGTGCCGAAGGACCGAAACATCCTTTTTGTCCCCGATGAAAATCTCGGGCAGTGGGTGATGGAGCACACGGGGCGGCACATGGATTTGTGGAAGGGCAACTGCTACGTCCACGTCGAGTTCACGCGGCAGGCCATCGAGCGCATCAAGGCCGAGTGGCCGGATGCGCCGGTCGTCGCGCACCCGGAATGCACGCGCGCGGTGCGGCTGCTCGCGGACGAGGTGTGCTCGACGGAAAAGATGATCACCTTTTGCAAGCAGCACCCGTCGCAGGCATTCGTGATCGTGACGGAGAGCGGGATGCTGCACCGGCTGCGGCGCGAGATTCCCGGCAAGCATTTCATCGCCGGACCGACGGACAAATGCGCGTGCGCCGACTGCCGCTACATGAAGATGAACACGCTCGAAAAACTCCGCGACTGCCTGCTGAACCGCGAGCCGCAGGTGCTCATCCCCGAGCCCGTCCGAGCCCGCGCCGAGGTGCCGCTGCGCCGGATGCTGGAGTGGAGCCGCTAGAATCGCGTGAGCCTTTCACCGATGGAGCGCCGAAAAATCTCGCACGTGTGGCATATCACACGGGCGCTGCTTTTCAGCATGCTGCTCTGCGGATGCCAGGATACGAGCAAGCCACCGCGCGATGTGGCTGAGGAAATATCGCGGATGTTTTCCGAGCAGCGGTTCGCCGAGGCGTATGAGGGAACGGCGTCCGCATTCCGGTTCCGGCGGTCGCTGAATTACTTCGAGGCTCGCGTGCGCGATCTCGGGCTTTGCGATGCGCGCAACGTGAAGTGGGATGATGCGCAGCGGGAAGGTGCGCTGGCGACGGTGCGCGGCGTGTTCACGCTCAAAAACGACAGCGTGCTCCCGCTGAAACTGGTTTTCAGCAAGGAGGACGGCGGATGGCGGCTTTTGGAGGCCCGGTCCGAACCGGCAGCCGGCGCGGGGATCGCGGAGGATGTCTTCGCAGTCGCGTCGCGCTCGAAGGACACTGTGAACACGAGGTCCGTGGAAATCCTCGAGCCGAATGCCACCGACATTCCAGCGGAGGCGCTGCTCCGGCAGCTCGCTGAGGACACGCTGATGCTTTTTAACGAGGCCATCCAAAATGGGGGTGATTTTTCCGCGCTGTATGCCGCCGCCTCGGACCGATGGAAGTTTCGCGGGCGTGACCCTCGGGAACTCGCCTACATGGGTACCGATCGTGAGCGTCTCGAAAAGCTGGACCCTTTTAACAACGAAAACCGGCTCACCATCGCGGCGCTTCACAAGGCCTTCGAAGCCGCGATCGAGGCGAAGGTGGACATCTCACCGATCCGCGGAAAAAAGATGATCCTCTCCGAGCCTGCGCGGGTGAACTCCGATGGCGTGCTCGTGCTGAACGGGACCTTCGACGCGACAGTCATCCAAGCCAGCATGCCGGGCGTCCCGCGGCGCGTGGTATTCCTGCTCGAATACGTCCACGAGGCATCGCAGTGGAGGCTCTTCGGCCTCACGGTGAACATTCTCGCCGTGCCGAAAAAGGCGACGCCTGCGCCCTAGCTGCGCAGCGCATCGAGTGCGGCGGCGAGCGAAGCGCAGTCGGTGATGCTGAGCACGGGCGTGTCTTTGCGCGTGCGCTTCACGAGTCCCGCGATCACTCCGCCGGGGCCGAGTTCGAGGAAAAGCTCCACTTTTTCCACATCGACGAGGAACTCGATCGTCTCTGTCCAACGCACCGAGCCGGTGACTTGCGCGGCGAGTGCATTGCGGATTTCCGAGGGATCGGTGACTGGACGCGCGGTGACATTTGCCACGACGGGAAATGCGGGCGCCTGCATCGGAGTCTTCGCGAGCTTCAGCACGAGCTGGTCGGCCGCGCCGCGCATGAGTCGGGAATGATACGCGCCGGCGACGTTCAGCTTTGCACATTTGCGGACTCCGCGATCGCGCGCGACATCCAGCAGTGCCTCGATTTTCGCTTCGTCGCCGGAGAGCACGATCTGGCCGGGGCTGTTGAAATTGGCGACGTCCACATCGAAGTCCGCGGCGAGCTGCCGCACGAGGGTCTCGTCGCCGCCGATCATCGCGGCCATCGCGCCGGTCGTCCATTCGCAGGCCTCCTGCATGAGGCGTCCTCGCTCGGCGACGAGACTGAGGCCGTCGGAAAAAGTGAACGTGCCTGCCGCGGCGTGCGCGGTGAATTCCCCGAGGGAAAGTCCCGCCGCGATGGAGGGATGCAGCTCGGGAAATTCTGCACGCAGGGCTGCGAGGCAGGCGAGACCGTGGACGAAGAGCGCGGGCTGGCAGTTTGCAGTCTTTACCAGTTCCGACTCGGGGCCGGAGAATGCGATGCCGCTCAGCGAGCGGCCGAGGATCGTGTCGGCCTCGCGGAAGAGGTCGCCAGCCGCGGTGTATTTTTCCGCGAGGTCGCGGCCCATGCCGACGGCTTGCGCGCCTTGTCCTGCGAAAAGTAGTGCGATGCGTTTTGTCATGCCCTCGCATATTGCAAGGGGAGGCGGACAGGCAAGGACGCCGTGGCGAGTCCGTGCCTACTGCTTCGGCGCATACCAGCGCGCGATCATCAGCGTCGCGCGGAGCTGAGTCTTGTCGCTGGGATTCACTTTGATCTCGCAGGCTTCGATGGCGACGAACCTCTCCGGGTTTTGGAGGTCGTAGAGAAAATTGAACATCGCATCCCACGTGCCCTTGGCCTCGAACTTCACGCCGAGCGAAATGTGTCCCGGTGCGTTCACGGGCGTGCCAGGCTGCGGTGCTTCGAGCGTGACGGTGTTCTTCTTCGCGATTTCGAGGACGGATTCGCGCAGTGTCTTGCTGGCCTCGTCCGAATCGCCGAGCACGGTCAGTCGCTGATTGATCCATGCATCGCGGCGGGACCAGAGGTCACGCTCGGTCTCGCGCTTTTTGAAAGTGTCGATTTTCGCCTGATTCACCGCAAGCTGGCGCGTGAGATCGGCGCGGCTTGAGAGGAAAAATTTGATCAGGTAAAAATTAATCAGCACGCCGAAGACCGCGCAGGTGACCATCAGGAGGAACTTCTCCCGCTTGTTCATGTTGGCGATGAGATTCATCGTGGCTTGCCCGTGATGGTGAAGGAAAAGCGGTCATCCTTCAGCGGTTGCTCCGGCGGGAACTGAAGCTCGAAGCCATCCAGATCCTTGTTCTTCTTGAGCCGTGTGATGAGCGCGAACCGCGCATCGGTCGTGCCTTCACCTTTCATCACAAATTCGCGCAGGCCGGAATTGAATGACGTGAACTGCAGTTTCGCATCCTGCTCCCACGCCTTCGTGAGCTGATGCAGCACCTCGGTGGGGTAGCGTTTCGGATCGAGCACGGGCGCGAGTGAATCCCATCGGGTCATCTGCTTTTCGATGCCGGCAAAGCGCGGCTTCATCGAGTCGTGCTCGCGCTGCACGAGCTGCACGCGGTGCTTCATCCACGCGAGGTAGCCGAATGCTAGCGCGATCAACACGAGCCAGACGACCCCGGCCACGAGCAGGTTTTGCTTGAAGCTGTCGCCGCGCTCACGGCTGCGGAGCTCGGACTGCCACGCGGGCGGGAGCAGATCCAGGTCGGACTTTGCGGCGGGCAGCAGGCCGAGGCGGCGCACTGGTTTTTCAAAATGCCGGGCTAGTCCCTCCTCAAGATTTCCCGCCTCCTCCGCGATGCGAATCTCGGAAAAATCGGCGGGCACTCCCTGCATTTCCGCGGAGAGGAGAAGGCCGGGCAGCTCGGAGAGGACGGCATCCGGTGCCGTCTCGGCGATCGGCTGGGCCCAGGCGAGCTTTCCATCGCAGATGATCGCGCAGACCGTCTGCCCCTGCTCGGGCCACAGCGCCAGAATGGTGCCGGTATCCGGGCAGGATGCGGCGACGCGCAGTGCAAACAGCGTGATGCGGCTCGGGATGCGGCCTTTCTCACGCAGCGGCGCGCAGAGTGTATCGAGCTGTGCGCGGGATGCGGCGAAAGTGAGCACAGTGCTTTCATTCTCACCGCGCGAGAGGACTTCGAAGCCGTGGCTCACGTCTTCAAGCGGGTAGGGGAGCGTCTTTTCGAGCTGGAGCTGGAGCATGTCGGCGAGCTCGGCGTTATCGGTGGAGGGGAGCTTGTGCCGCTCGATGAGCACGGACTGGCATGGCAGCGCGAGCTCCACATTTGCATTCGCGGGGAGCGCGGCGATCGCGTCCCCGAGCGTGGCGACGCTCTGCTCCGCGCCACCCCCGACGCTTACGCGCCAGCCGTGTGCATCGGGACCGAGGAGGGCCGGGGTTGCGCCGTTTTGCTTCATTCTTTCCAGTTCAGGATCTGAGGGTTCTGGCTTCCTTTACGGACGACGACGGTCACTTGTCGAATGACTTTTCCCGACCAGCCCTCGGAGATGATCTGCCAGGTATTGTCGCGGAGCATGATCAGGCCGCCGAGCGCCTGCCATTGCGTTTTGTTCAGGCCGAGGAATCCCTGCACCGTTTCGAGCTTCTGGATCACGGGATCGTCCAGCGTCCCATCGATGCCGTCACCGCCGCGCCGCCATTGGAGAAAGCTGTCGAGCGCGACGTCGCCCACGCCGGGGAGCAGTCGGAGGATGTGCGCCTCCGCGCTGGCGAGATCGATCGGCCCTTGCGAAAATACCGTGAGGTCGTCCTTCCATCCGGGTTGCGACGTGAGCGGCTCGGTGCCCGCGACTTCCTCGAGTTCCTCGACGGTGAGAAATTGCCCGCGGTTTGGCGGATGATAGCCCGCGCTGTCTTCCTGGCCGTTCGTGCGTTTCACATTGTCGGCATCGAGCCAGTCGAGGATGCAGTCCACCATCCGGTCGCGGGCCTGGTAGTCGATGTTGCGTGAGTCCAGCCAGCGTTTGAAAATTTCGATCTTACGCGCGTCCTCACCGGCGAAGAGGAAGTTCAGATTCAGCTTCGCGCCTTCGCTGAGGATGCGCACGCGGAAGCCGGGGTCGTTCACTTCTTCCGTCGTCAGCGCCTCGGTCTCCTTGCTTACAAGCGGGTGCATCGCGATCGCCAGCCCGCTGTGCGCCATCGCGCGAGCCTCGGAGTCGTGAATGGTGTCGCCCGCGACTGTCATCGTATGGCGGATGTATCCCGCCCAGAGCAGAATCGCGCCAGTGAGCACGATGAGCGCCGCGAGCACGATGAGCAGCGCCGAGCCGCAGAGGGCAGGATTTTTTGATCGCGCGATCATTGCACTGCGGAGATTGGGATGCGCAGCACCGCTTCGTAGGGAACTTCTTCACCTTCGCGCGTGATGCTCATGATGATGAATGCAGGCCGCGCCGTAGGATCGCGCCATGAATCGAGGAGCTGGCCGAGCCGCGAGTCCCAGTAGCGAATCCGCATTGCCGAGACGCGCTGCAGCAGCGGCACCCAAGTCGCATCCTTGTCGCTGCCCCCGGCGATGAGCCCGCCGTCGGTATCCAGCAGCGCAGGTCTGCGCCAAAATCCGATCTCATACTTGTTCGAGAGTTTCTCGATGGGTTGGATGCGCAGCTTCACGCGGTATTCGCCGGTCGCCGCAGTCGTCATCAGCCCTGGGCCGCCGCGCGAACGCCATTCGAGAGAGTCGAAATCCACGCCACCGAGCTTGATGCTTTCGCCCTGGATATTCGTCTGGCCACGCGCTGGGAGACTATAGAGCTGCTCCTGGACGAGCGCCACGAGCCGTTCGATCGCGAGCTGTTCCTCCGTGTCCTCCGTCGATTCCTTGACTGCGCTCAAGGTGGATTTCACAAAGCGAAAAATGCTGATCGTCATGATGCCCATGATCGCCACTGCGAGCATGACCTCGAGCAAAGTGAAACCGCGCTGGCGGGCCAGCATCCTCATCGCTGCTTGGGGTAAAATATGAACGACAGTTCGCGGTGGATCGTCTCCCTGCCGACAGTCCAGCTCACATCGAGCGTCACTTTATAGAGTCCAAAAAGCTCCTGCTCTTTTTCATTCAGCAGCTTCATCTGCTCGCGCGTGATATTCATCGTCATGCCCTCCCACGCGCCCTTGAGCTTTTCGCTCATCTGATCCGCGAGCGGCAGCGCCTCGGTCTCGATTTGTGTGAAGTAGTTTGCCAGCACGCGCTGTGCGAGCGCTTCCTCACGGCGGATGGTCTCGGAGCGCATGCAGTTCTCCACGCACCGGCTCAGAGCGACGATGCCGAATCCGAAAATGGCGACTGCGAGCATGGCCTCCAGCAGCAGGAACCCCGAATTTCTTCCCGACGAATGGCACATCCTCTTCATCGCACAGTCTGGTCCACGATTTCGCCGTGACCGGTCAGCGGATCGTATTGCGCGGACCATGTGCCATCCGGGCCGGTATAGCCGATGACGACCGGTTCGCACGTCCCGCTCCGCCAAAAAGTCCACACCGGCAGCGTGTCCTTCAGCGGGAGCAGCGAGGCATGTCGGTCGATGGTGTAGCTTTCTTCTTTGGAAATCGGCAGCTCCTCCGGCTGCGAGCCCGTCCCGTTTTCACGCTCCTCCGGTGTCGGTTCATCCGGCTGCATGCGGATGTGATCGGGCTGCCACGAGATGGACCACGAGCGCTGGTCATGCACCGCATTCGCTTGTGTCTTGCGTGCGAGCGCGTCGAATTTTTCAAACGTCTCGTGCAGCCTCTTCTCGCGGGACATCCCGCGCAGATTCGGGATCGCCATGACCGTCACCGCGATGGCGATGGCGATGGCGAGCATCATCTCGATAAGAGTGAATGCGCGTCTGGAGGACAGGTCTTGCATGGGCCCTGCAAGATGCCCCCGGATGGGGAAAAGGCGAGTGGTCAGTTGCGCCGCGCACTTGTACTTGCTGGACGCCCCGACTCTGCGCACCCTCCGCGCGATGAACCCGCCGGAATTGCCGCCAGCGCCAGAAAAAGAAGTGGGCGGCTTACTACGTTTCCCGACGCCATGGCAGCGCAAGACGATGTGGACTGCGCTCGCGGCACTTTCCGTCGCAGCGACGGTCACGCTCGTGGTCGGTTTCATCTACGTCTTTTCGTACGTGATGGCGTACCTGCAGCCGATCCTGGTGCCTTTCGCGATCGCCGGTGTGCTGGCTTACCTGCTTGAGCCGCTGGTCGCCCGGCTCGTGAAACTCGGCACCACGCGCCATCGCGCAGTCACTGCGGTCTTCTTGGTCACCACGCTCGTATTTGTCGGCACCATGTTCTGGCTGGTGCCGATGATCTCCGGGCAGACTGCGAAGCTCGCGAAGAAAGTGCCCGAAATCACGAAGCAAGTCCGGCGCGGTGTCTCCAGCTTTGCACTCGAGATGCGGGAGAAATACGGCCTGCGCATCATTTCCGACGAGCTTTACGAAATCACCAAGCCCGCGCCCGTGCCTGTGCTTCCGCCGAAGCGGGCAGTGCCGGAAAAAGTGAAAGCATCCGCCGAAGCCGCGCCACCCGCGCCGGCTGATCTCTCTGTCCCCGCAACTCCTCCTGTGGCCGCAATGGTGCCCGAGAATGCCGACGCCGCAGCGGCTGAGCCGAAAGCCACGGCTGCACCGTCTGCAAAAGGCAGCCTGCCGAATCCCGAGGAAGTCATCCGCAACATCAGCACCGGCGAATGGCTGAACAAGGCGCTGCCGAACATTTCCAACAAGGTGTGGGATTTCTTCAATTCCAGCCTCGGCGGATTTCTCGGCTTCTTCGGCTTCCTGCTCTCGCTGATCATCATCCCGCTCTATCTGTTCTACTTTCTCGCCGAGTCTCCGAACATCGCCGCGTCGTGGGCGAAATACGTTCCGCTCCGCGCTAGTGAATTCAAGAACGAGGTGGTCGCCTGCCTCACTGAGGTGAACAGCTATCTCATCGCATTCTTCCGCGGGCAGCTCGTCGTGAGCACGATCAACGGCATCGCCACCGGCACGCTGCTCGGGATCGTCGGCCTCGATTTCGGCATCCTCATCGGCCTCGGCCTCTGCTTTCTTGGCATCATCCCTTACATCGGCATCACGCTGTGCTGGATTCCCGCCGTGATCATCGCATCGGTGCAAGGTGGAAGCTGGCTCGTGCCGGCGAGTGCAGCGTGGTGGGTGTTTCCTGTCGTGGTTACAAGCGTCTTCGTGGTCGTGCAGCAGGTGGATGGTCTTTTCGTCACACCGCGAATCGTCGGCGAACGCGTCGGTCTCCATCCGGTGACGGTCATCTTCTCGGTGTTCCTCTGGTCGCTCCTGCTTGGCGGATTGCTCGGTGCGATCCTCGCGGTGCCGCTCACCGCCGCATCGAAGGTCATTTTGCGCCGCTACATTTGGGAGCGCAGCATCGCCTCCCATCCGGCGGAAAGTGTGCCATCTTTGGAAACATCAAAGCCATCATGACGCCGAATCCCACACCTCCGTCGCCGCGCCCCCGAGTCGTCGTGCCGAGGGTGAGCCGCCGCGACATCATCATCGCTGCCGTCGTGGCGCTTGCGGTGATCGGCTTCATCCTCTTCGCATTCTTATCTGCAGGCGGATATCACGAGCACAACAAACTCTCCGGCACAGTCCGCACTCACAACAAGCCCGGCCCGACCGAAACGCTGATGAGCGTGAGCCGCAAAGGTGTGACGGAAAAAACCGCCGACACCGGCTATGCACTCAAAGTCTGGGTCGAATCCGAAAAGCGGGAATACGAAGTGATGGTGAGCAAGGAAGACTGGGAGAAAACGAAGGACGGCGACACTATGAGCTTCCTCCGCCCGAAGAGCGAACAGCACTGAAACTGTATCCGCGGCTCTCGCGCTAAACCGTGGTCACGCCGGCAAGCGAGGCCAGCGTCGCACCGGCGGCTCCCGCGGGAACCCACCAAGTCATGTCACCCACGATGCCATCCGCAACGACGCCGCGCTGGGTCTGGTAGGCGCGCACCGCAGCTTCCGTATTCGGCCCGAAATGGCCGTCCACCGCGCCGGGATTCGTCGGATCGCCAGGGCTGGAATATCTCGTGAGCCCATGCTGAAGCGCGGAAACTGCCGCACCGCTCGCACCTCGTGCGAGACGCGGGGTATTCGGATCCGCCGGGAGTGCAGCCCATGTCGCCGGGCCGACCACGCCGTCTGCGACCAGACCAGCACCGGTCTGAAAGCTCTTCACCACCTGCTGCGTCTGCGCGTCAAAAGTCCCGTTGATCTGCGTGTATACGAGCGCCTTCGTCATGACAAAGATGCGCTGAATTCGCCGGACGTCATTTCCAGTCGATCCGATGCTGAGTGTAGGGCCTTGATTCATACGATTGGGCTTCTTGAATTTTCGGACTTGTTTGAACTCACCGCTGTTTTCTGTGTCTGAGGCTGGACTCCGAAAATCGGACCGCAAGCTAGAAAAGCATCCGCGCGCCAAACGCTCTCCAGCCTCGACTTGTTAAAAGACGGTTCGCGTTTCCTGCAACCGTCTGCCAACTAGCGCCGTCTCCTCTCTGCCATGCCGAAACCCAAAAAGCGCTCCCGCAAAAAACTCCTCATCGTGATGGGTCTGGTGCTGATCGGCGGAATCGCATTGGCGGCCCGCATTTTCCGAAAGACGGACGACACGATCGCCGTGCAGGTCGAAAAGGTGACGCGGCGCGATCTCACGGAACTCGTCATCGCGAATGGACGCATCCAGCCGGTGACGCAGGTGGTGATCAGCCCCGAGGTCGCCGGAGAAATCACCGCGCTTCCGGTGAAAGAAGGGCAGCTCGTGAAGAAGGGAGACCTGCTGCTGCAGATCAAACAGGACAACTACAAGGCGAGCAGCAATTCCGCGGAAGCGGGCTACAAACTCGCGCTCGGCGCGCGCAGCCAGGCAGAGGCGGAGTTGCTAAAAGCCGAGTCGGACTTCCGCCGGAATGACGAATTGGCGAAGGGCAAACTGATCGCGGCGAGCGTACTGATGGAATTCAAGACGCTCTTCCAAGTCGCGAAGCTGAGGCTGCAGAATTCCACCAATCAGGCGGACCAGGCGCGCTTCGCCATGGACAAGGCGAACGACGATCTCTCGAAGACGACCATCACAACGCCGATTGACGGCACAGTCACGAAACTCAAGTCGCAGCTCGGCGAGCGCGTGCTCGGAACGTCGTTCAACATGGGCACGGAAATCATGACCATTGCGAAGCTCGATGAAATGGAGGCGCGCGTGGACATCGGCGAAATTGACGTGATCCTCATCGAGGTCGGCCAAACGGTGCGCATCGAGGTGGACCCGTTCAAGGATCAGAAATTCAAGGGAACCGTAACCGCGATCGCGAATGCCTCGAAGTCCTCGAGCCAGTCCGCGATGGCGAGCAGCAGCCAGTCGCAGGAGGCGCCGAAATTCGAGGTGAAGATCCGCATTGATGACAAGGCGGCGTTTCGTCCCGGCATGTCCGTGACCGCGGAGATCGAGACGCGCTCGCGCAAAGGCGTACTCACTGTGCCGATCCAGAGTGTCACCACACGACTGCCTGCGAAATCCGCAGCGCAGACGCCCGCACCGCGCGAAGGAAAGCCCGCGGAACCGGTGAAACCCGTCGAGGTGGTCTTTGCCCTCGAAGGAGATCACGTGAAAATGATCCCGGTGAAGACGGGCATCAGCGACAACGATCACTTCGAGATCATCTCGGGCCTCGCCGAGGGCCAGCAGATCATCTCCGGCGGCTACAAGGCCATCAGCAAGGATCTCGAGGACGGCAAGAAAGTGAAGATCGGCGCGGACGCCGGGAAGCAAGGCAAGGAGACAAAGTGAGCCTCATCCGCCTCGACGCGATCTGCCGCCATTATGTGATGGGCAGCGAGACCGTGTATGCGCTCCGCGGAGTTTCGCTGACGATCGAGCGCGGAGAATACGTCGCGATCATGGGACCGTCCGGCTCGGGAAAATCCACCCTGATGAATGTGCTCGGCTGCCTCGATACACCTTCCTCCGGCACGTATGAGCTGAACGGGCACAGCGTCGGCGAAATGGACGACAACGAACTCGCCGAGATCCGCAATCGCGAGATCGGTTTCGTCTTTCAAACGTTCAACCTCCTCGCGCGTTCGAGCGCGCTGCGGAATGTCGAGCTGCCGCTGATTTACTCCGGCATGGGGCTCGATGAACGCCGCGAAGTCGCGCTCGCTGCGTTGCGCGATGTCGGTCTCGCCGATCGCGTGACGCACAAGCCGAACGAAATGTCCGGCGGCCAGCGCCAGCGCGTCGCCGTCGCGCGGGCGCTCGTGAACAAGCCCTCAATCCTCCTCGCCGACGAGCCGACCGGAAATCTCGACACGCGCACCGGCCAGGAAATCCTCGAGCTGTTCCAGAGCCTCTCCGACAAGGGCAACACGCTCATCGTCGTCACGCACGAGGAGGAAGTCGCACGACATGCGCGCCGCATCATCCGCATCCGCGACGGTCTCGTCGCCAGCGACGAGCGGGTCGTAGTATGAACCTCTTCGCGGAGATCACGGAAGGGACGCGCATTTCGTGGGAAGCGGTCCGCGCGAATCTGCTGCGCTCCGTGCTCACCACGCTCGGCATCGTCATCGGCATTGTCACCGTGACGCTCATGGCCACGGCGATGGAGGCGCTCGACTACGCATTCCGCGATGCGATCTCTTTCATCGGCACGGACGTGCTCTACGTGGACACGCGCGAGTGGTTCATAGACTCGGACACGAAATGGGAAACGATGGCGAAGCGCAGCAAGATCACACTGCCGCAAGTGCGCGCCGTCGAGGAGGGGATGAACATGGCAAAGGGCGTGGCACCGAGCGTCATGCACGGCATCGAGTCCGTGCGTTACAAGAACCGCAGCTCCGGCCTTGTCCTGCTCATCGGCACGAATGAACAGTTCCTCGTCACCGGCGGCATCACGCTCAGCGCGGGACGCTTCATGACGAAGGCCGAGGCGGCGGGGAACCGCGACATCTGCGTCGTCGGCGCGGACGTGGCGGAGAAACTTTTCCTCACCGAGTCGCCGCTCGGTCAGAAAATCCACGCCGGCAGCGAATCGCTCGAGGTCGTCGGCGTCCTGGAAAAGCGCGGCAGCGTCATGGGCGGCATGAGCCTCGACAATCAGATCGTCATCCCGATTGGGAAAATGTTCCGCGGCTTCAAGTGGGACCCGAGCTGCACCATCCAGGTGAAAGTCGGCGACCCGGCCAACGT
Organism: Chthoniobacterales bacterium; assembly: GCA_038227825.1. Classification (GTDB taxonomy): domain Bacteria; phylum Verrucomicrobiota; class Verrucomicrobiia; order Chthoniobacterales; family Chthoniobacteraceae; genus SXWH01. Next base: position 119,043 of record JBBRPQ010000001.1, on the reverse strand, counting down.
CGCATCTGCTCGCGAGGAACTTCGCGGCCTGCTCCGCAAGATCCGCCGGGTGCCGCCGGGAAAGGACGACGACTTCGCGATCAATCAGCAGGAGCAGCTCATCGGGCAGTTCAAAAAAGTGTCCGGCGTCATCGCGACCGCAGGCTTTTTCATCACGGGACTTTCGCTCTTCGTCGGCGGCATCGGCATCATGAATATCATGTTCGTCTCCGTCGCCGAGCGGACACACGAGATCGGGATCCGCAAAGCGATCGGTGCGAAGCGCCGCACGATCCTCCTGCAGTTCCTGATCGAAGCCGCGAGCATCTGCCTGATCGGCGGCATCATCGCGCTGCTCATCGCCGGCGGCCTGGTGGAAATTTCGCGCCACTTTTTCCCGACGATGCGGATCGGCCTCTCGCCGACCGTCGTGCTGCTCGCGCTCGCCGTCGCGCTCGCCACCGGCATCATCTCCGGCTTCCTTCCCGCATGGCGCGCGGCGCGCATGAGCCCTGTGGATGCACTGCGCAATGAGTGAACGATGAAACGCCTCCTCGTCGAACTCCGCGAGAGCCTGCGCATGGCGCTCGATGCGCTCGCCTCGCACAAGCTCCGCTCCGCGCTCACGCTGCTCGGCGTGCTCGTCGGCGTCTTCTCGATCATCCTCGTGATGACCGCCATGCGCGCGATGAAAAACAACATCGAGACCAACCTCGGCTCGCTCGGCAGCCGCACATTTGTGATCCAGAAAATGCCCGGTGCGTACTTCGGCGGCCCGGAGGGCTTTATGAAATTCCTGCGCCGGAAAGACATCACCTTCGCGCAGGCCAGCGCGTTTCAGAAAAAGGCCGCGTTCGCAAAAAGTGTCGGCCTGCAGTCGGAATTCACGAGCACCGACCTCACGTCGCGCTTCTCGCGCACGCCACCGAACATCTCCATCACCGGCGCGACCCCCGGCGTATTTTCCGCGAATAATTGGACCATCACCGACGGTCGCGCGCTCCTCGATGCCGACGTGGATTCCGCGCGCGACATCTGCGTGCTCAGCGACGACGTGGCGAAGACACTTTTCCCGCGCACCGAGGCGATCGGCCAGCGCGTGAAAGTCGCGGCCATCAGCTACACCGTCGTCGGCGTGTTCGAGCGCACCGCCGCCGCTGGCGATGCGAAAGGCTTCGCCGTCATCCCCATCACCACCGGCCTGAATCGCTACGGACGCCGCCGCGAAATCTCCACCCTCATCGAGGCGCACGATCCCGCGGAGATTGGCGATGCGATGGAGCAATCTCGCGGCGTGATGCGCGCCATCCGCAAAGTCGCGCCGGCCCAGGAAGACGACTTCGAAATGCTGTCGAGCGACTCCATGATTCAGCAGTTTGAACAGGTCACATTCACCGTGCGCGTCGGCCTCACGCTGGTCAGTTCGATCGCGCTCATCGCCGCGGGCGTGGGCATCATGAATATCATGCTCGTCTCCGTCACCGAGCGCACGCGCGAGATCGGAGTCCGCCGCGCCATCGGCGCGAAGAAGCGCAACATCATGACGCAATTCATCATCGAAGCCGTCGTCCTTTGCGAAATCGGAGGCGTCCTCGGCATCGTCCTCGGCATGGCCGGCGCGAACGCGCTCGCCATCTACCTCCTCAAACTCCCGCCCGCATTCCCAATGGATTGGGCGATCATCGGCCTCGCGATCTGCTCGCTCATCGGAGTCATCTTCGGCAGCTATCCCGCTTACAAAGCTGCAAACCTCGACCCCATCGAATCGCTGCGCCATGAGTGAGAAAGTCACTCTCCGAACGGGAGAGTGGTGGATCGTGTCGGACTCGAACCGACAACCTAATGATTAAGAGTCATTTGCTCTACCGATTGAGCTAACGATCCGTGATAAACGGGGCCGGGAGAGTATTCGCACCCGGCTGGGGCTCAAGTTCTTTTTTCCCCGAAGTGCGTCGCGGGAAAAAGCAATCGCCGCCTTTGTCCGGTTTCACATCAGTTGCATCGCATCCACATCCACGACGGCGAAGACATCCTCAGGCATCGTGAGCTTGTCCAGCACCTCGCGGATTTGGCGACTCACATTCTGGATTCCCTTCGTGCGGATCGCGATATGAAAGCGGAAATTCCCGTGTGATTTTTCCAGCGGCGCGGGTGCGAATTCGCCGAGTGTCACGCTCGCGGGCAGCGCCTCTTTCAGCCGGCGGTGCAGAGTCTCGGTGGAAAAACGCGCGCGTTCCTGATGCGGCGAGCGCACGGTGATGAGCACGAAATGAGTGAACGGCGGCTGCCCCATTTTCTGCCGCCACTCGATCTCCTGTTCGTAAAAACCCTCGAAGTCGTGATGCCGCGCAAACTGGATCGCCGGATGAAACGGCGTGTAGCTCTGCACGACGACCTCACCCTCGACATCGCCGCGCCCTGCGCGCCCGGCGACCTGCGTGAGCAGTTGGAACGTCCTTTCGCTCGCGCGGAAATCCGGCAGGTGCAGCCCCATGTCCGCGTTCACGATTCCGACGAGCGTGACGTTTGGAAAATGCAGCCCTTTAGCGATCATCTGCGTGCCGACGAGGATGTCGATCTTGCCCGTGCGAAATGCATTCAGCGTCTCGCGATAGGACTCGCGACGCTGCATCACGTCCGCGTCCATGCGTTTCACGACGGACTTCGGGAAAAATTTGCACACCGTGTCCTCGACCTTCTCGGTACCCGTGCCCGTGTATTTGATTCCGGGATCCTTGCAGCCGGGGCACTTCGTCGGCGCGACGGCGAGGTGGCCGCACATGTGGCACACGACGCGGTTCGCAGCGCGGTGAAACGTGAGCGAGATCGAGCAGTTCGGACACTCATGCACGTAGCCGCACTTGCCGCACAGCATCGTCGTACTGAAGCCGCGGCGGTTCAGAAAAAGGATCACCTGCTCTTTTTTTTCGAGCCGCGCGGTGATGGCCTTCGCAAGCGGGTCGCTGATGATCGGTGACGATTTTTTCGCCTCCATTCGCATGTCCACGATTCGGATGAACGGCATCTTTTGATCATCCACGCGCACGGTGAGCCGGAGTAGCTCGTATTTTCCAGCGACCGCATTGTGGTAGCTCTCCAGAGAGGGCGTCGCGCTGCCGAGGAGCACCGCGCATTTTTCCATGTGGCCGCGCAGCACCGCGAGATCGCGCCCGTGATAGCGCGGCGTCTCCTCCTGCTTGTAAGTATTCTCGTGCTCCTCATCCACGATGACGATGCCGAGCTTTTCCACCGGCGCAAAAACCGCCGAGCGCGCACCGATGACCACGCGCGCCGCACCGCTGCGGATACGATGCCACTCGTCGTGCCGCTCGCCTTCGCTGAGGTGCGAGTGCAGCACTGCGACCTCGTACTTGGTCGCGGCGAAGCGCGACTTGAACCGCTCGACCGTCTGCGGCGTGAGCGAGATTTCTGGCACGAGCAAAATCGCGCTCTCGCCGCGATCAAGCACCTGCTGGATCGCCTGCAAATAGATCTCCGTCTTCCCGCTCCCCGTCACACCGTGCAGCAGCATCGGCTTCGGCGCGGGGTCGGATCCATTCGCCGCAACCGCCGCGAGTACGCGCGCAAAGACGACGGCCTGCTCCGCATTCAGCTCCAGTTTTGAATTCGGCACGAACGTCTCGGTGCCGTGCGGATCGCGCGCGACCGTCTCCGGTTCCACGGTGAGCAGACCTTTCTTCGCGAGCGTGCGAATTGTTTGTGGCGCGACGGAGCATTTCTCCGCGATCTCACTCACGAGCATCGGCGTCTTTGCGGCGAGCAGCGTGACGATCACCTCCGCCTGATTCGGCGCGCGTTTGCGGATCACCTCGATTTCCTCCTCGGAAATTTCACGTGCAAGCCGGGCGACGAGCCGCTTTTTGTGCCCCACCTCCGCCTTGCGAATCACGCTGGGCAAGACACCGCGCAGCGCCGCTTCGAGCGGACAGCAGTAGTAGTTTGCCACCCATTCCGCGAGGCGGATGAGCTGCGCGCTCATGGCGGGCTCATCGCTCACCACCTGGGAAATTTCACGAATTCCATCCGCATCCGTCGTCTCGGATACCGCGATGACTGTGCCGAGGACTGCGCGCATCCGCACCGGCACGCGCACACGGCTGCCGACTGCGACAGTGTCGCCGGCAGCTTCCGGGATCGCGTAGTCAAAGACGCGCCCGCCGGAATCATCGAGTAGGACACGTGCAAATCGGGGCATGGCGCGAGAATGCAGAGCCCGCGCGCTTTGTCCAAGATCGCGCGCAGGTCTGGCGCGCATAAATCTCGCAATCGGCGTCGCGCTGCCTCTATTCACACGTCGTGAAGCGAAACTTCCGGCTCGTGATCGTGGCCCTGCTGTGCGGGGCAAATGTCGCGCTCGGTGTCGTGCTCTGGCGCTCGCCGGATCCCGGCTACCGCATGCACGAGATCCTCGCGCTTGGCCGCTACTCGGACTACGATGTGCTCATTGGGAATGCTGCGGAAAAATATGGAGTGGACCCGCTTCTCATCAAGGCGGTCATCTGGCGTGAAAGCCGTTTCACCCCTTCGAAAATCGGCACCTCCGGCGAACGTGGTCTGATGCAAGTCGGCGAGGCCGCCGCGCGTGACTGGGCTGCGGCAAATAAGATCGAAGTCTTCGTTTATGCCGATCTGTTTGACGCGAAGACCAACATTGATGCGGGCGCTTGGTATCTCAGCCGGGGCCTTGAGCGATGGAAGGATCGCGACTATCCGGTCTCATTCGCACTCGCCGAATACAACGCCGGTCGATCGCGTGTGGAAAAATGGGCTGCGAATGGCGCCAATTCCAGCGCGATGCTCCGTGCGGCATCCGGTGGCAGTGCGCGCCAGTATGTGGACGATGTCGTCCGGCGCTATCAGCGCTATCTCGGGCAGAATCGCTAGCCGGACTTTTCCGCAATGACCGCTCCCCGGGAAAAGCAGGATCTCAAGGCGAAGCTTGGCGAAGTGCCGCACAAGCCTGGCGTGTACCTGCACCGCGACCGCTTTGGCCGCGTGATTTACGTGGGCAAGGCGCGCGATCTCCGCAAGCGGCTGAGCAATTACTTCACGCCGTCGCGCCTCATGCGTGCCGATCCGAAGGTGCGCGCGCTCATCGAGGCGATCCACGATTTCGACTGGCACATCGCCGGCAGCGAACCCGAGGCGCTGCTGCTCGAAGGCAAGCTGATCAAGGAATACCGCCCGCGCTACAATGTGAGCTTCCGCGACGACAAGCGGTTCCTGATGGTGAAGGTGGATGTGCTTGCCGAGTGGCCGCGATTCCGCCTCACGCGCATGAAGAATCCCGATGACGGTGCACGCTACTTCGGCCCGTTCGCGCACTCGGGCGCGCTGAAGCAGACGCTCACTTTCATGCGGAAAAAATTCGGCGTGATGACTTTCGGCCGTGGCTCGCCGACGGAGCGCGAACTCAAGTCGAGCACCTACCAGGTGCCGATGAAGCTCGCGGAGACGACGCCCGAGCAATACGCCGAGCGCGTGACGAAGGCGTGCGAGTTTTTCGATGGCCAGTCGAAGGAACTGCTCGCTCCACTCGAGGACGAAATGCGGAAGGCGGCGGCGAGCCTCGACTTCGAGCGCGCCGCGGAAATCCGCAACATGCTCGACGATCTCCGCAAGACGACGAAGCCGATGACGCGTTATACGACGACGATGCGTCATCGCCTGAAGCTGCCCGGCGCGATCGATCCGGCGACGGATCTCGCGGAACTCGGCGAGGCGCTCGGTCTCCCCGGCCCGCCCCGGCGCATGGAGTGTTTCGACATTTCCAACATCAGCACGACGCACATCGTCGCGAGCATGGTGTGCTTCATTGACGGACGTTCGGCGAACCACCTCTACCGGCGCTACCGCATCAAGAGCATCGAGGGACGGCAGGATGATTTTGCGAGCATGGCGGAGGTGGTGCGGCGGCGATACACGCGGGCGCTGCACGAAATTTCCGAGGGCGGAATGCAAGGCGCGGAGACTGAAAGCAGCGTCGTCCGCGAGCATGTGGACTACTCGTTTTCACAGGAGGGAAATGCGGATATGGCGCGGCGTTTTGCGAAGCCGGGCGAGACTGGAACGCTGCCGGATTTGATCATCGTGGACGGTGGCAAGGGGCAGCTCAGTTCCGCGTGCGGCGAATTGCAGCGGCTCGGGCTGCATGAGGTGCCGATCATCGGGCTCGCAAAGGAGTTCGAGGAAATCTACCGGCCCGGAAAATCGCAGCCGATGATTTTGGACAAGGACAGTGGCGCGCTGAAGCTGCTCCAGCGCATCCGCGACGAGGCGCACCGATGGGCGAACGGCTACCACCAGCTTCTCATGAAGCGTCGCATCAGCGAGAGCATCCTCGACGACTGCCCCGGCGTGAGTGAGTCGCGAAAGCAGGCGCTGTTGCGGAAATTTGGGAGCGTGGCGCGGCTGCGAAAGACGGCGGCAGAGGTGATTGCGAAGGTCCCCGGAATCGGTGCGAAGCTCGCCGAGACAGTCGTGCAGTTTTTGAAGGACCGCAGCTAGGCCGGGTGGCGTCAGTTCTTGTGGTCGAGCTTCTTCAGCCAGTCGGGTTTCTCGGTGTCTTCGAGGACGATGTTTGGGCCGACCACTGCGCTCATGCGCCCGTTTGGATACTGCGAATCGGTGGGGTAAGGCCCCGGCGTGCGGCGCTCCACCGCGTGAATGGTGTAGCCCTGTTCGTTCTTTTTCACCGGCCCCTCGGCGATCCATTCTGAGATCACGTCACCGCTGGGATCGGTCACGGTGATCTTTGTGTATTTGTCCTGGGATGATTCCTTCCGGGTGGATGTGTTCTCGCAGCCGGCGAGGAGGGCGATTGCGAGGAGTGGGGCGTACTTCACGGCACGGACATTGGCAGCGGCACCCGTGCGGCTCAAGCAAGGATTGCCTTCACGACTTTGCCATGGACATCCGTAAGGCGAAAATCTCGGCCCGACTGGTGATACGTGAGCCGCTCGTGATCAAAGCCCAGCGTGTGTAGGATCGTCGCTTGCACGTCGTGGACGTGGACGGGATTTTCCACGACGTGAAAGCCGAGATCGTCCGTCGCGCCGTAGCTCATGCCGGGGCGGATGCCGCCGCCGGCCATCCACACCGTGAACGCCTGCGGATGGTGGTCACGCCCGAGTGCGCGCCCGAGCGAGGGATTCGTCTCGACCATCGGTGTGCGTCCGAATTCGCCGCCCCAAATCACCAGCGTGTCGTCGAGCAGCCCGCGGCGCTTGAGATCCATCACGAGCGCGGCGCTGGCCTGATCGGTCTTCGCGCAGTTGTTCTTCACGTTGCCCGCGACATCGCTGTGCGCGTCCCAGCCCTCGTGGTAGATGTTCACGAAACGAACGCCGCGCTCGATCATGCGGCGCGCGAGCAGGCATGCGCGCGCAAAGGAAGCCTTGCTCGGATCGCAGCCGTAAAGCTCCAGCGTCTCCTTGCTCTCGTTGCGCAGGTCCATCAGCTCGGGCGCGCTCGTCTGGAGGCGGAACGCCATCTCGTAATTTGCGATGCGCGTCGCGATCTCCGGATCGCCCGCCTGCGCGAGCTGGCGCTCATTCATCGTGCGGACGAGATCGATCGTGTCGCGCTGCAGCCGCGCATCCACGCCTGCGGGATTGCCGAGGTTCAAAATCGGATCGCCCTGATTGCGGAAGCGCGTGCCGGTGTAGGTCGTCGGCAGGAAGCCGCTCGACCACAGCGCCGAGCCGCCGCTGATCCCGCTGCCGGTGCTCATCACGACGAATGCCGGCAGCTCCTGCGTCTCCGCGCCGAGGCCGTAGAGCACCCACGAGCCGAGGCACGGGCGACCCGGTTGAGAGAAGCCCGTGTTGAAAAAAATCTGCGCGGGCGCGTGGTTGAACTGATCGGTGCTCACCGATTTCACGAGGCAGATTTCGTCCGCGACCTTCGCGAGGTGCGGCAGCATTTCGCTCAATTCCGTGCCGGATTTTCCATGCTTGGAAAATGGGTAGCGCGGCCCGAGCACTGCCGCATCGGGCCGGATGAATGCGTAGCGCTGGCCGCCGATGACGGACGGTGGGAGCGGCTTTCCTTCGAGCTTCGCGAGTTCGGGCTTGTAGTCGAAAAGCTCAAGCTGCGACGGCGCGCCCGCCATGAAGAGATGGATGACGCGCTTCGCCTTGCCGGTGAAATGCGGCTGGCGCGGTGCGAGCAGATTCGTCGGCGTGGTCGCACCCGCGCGCAGGGAATCCGTGAGCAGTCCCGCGAGCGCGATTTTTCCGAGGCCCACGCCGCAGTTGCGGAGGAAGTGGCGTCGCGTGACATCAATGCAACGCTGCTGAATCGGATTCATCGCTGCGAAGTTAGTCAGACGCGGCGGGAATGCGAAAGTTTTCAGAGCATCCCGCCAGTCGTCCGCAACCGTCGCCGCTGCGCGTTGTAGCGTAGGTCTCATGACCTGCGCATTGGTCTGCGTCGGCAAGGCCCACGCAGCTCTGGAGAGCTACGCTACAAGAAGGCGCGAGCGACGATTCAGAAACCGCCACAGTTTGATCTGAACTGCGCTAGAAACTCAGCGTCGCCTGCGCGTAGCCGAAGTCAGCGTCGCTGTATGCACCAGTGGCTCGGAGATAATCGCCTGCGAAGAAGTGGCTGTAGCCGACGAGGAAATTCAGATGCGCGTTCACTTTCCAGTTCGTCGTGAAGTCAATCTCGTGCCCGGCAAAATTGCTCGCCGCGATGGTGCGCACGTCCTTGGCCGCGCGGTTCGTCGTGCGCAGCGTGCTGTTGCCATTCGAGCCGAACCAGTAGTCGTTCGTGTCGGCGAGGAACATGGCGTGGTAGTCGAGTGTGACTTCCACATTTTTCAGTGGCTTCGCGCTGAGCGAGAGACGGAGGTCGTGCAGGTTGCGCCAGGCGAACTCGTCCATGAAGCCGTAGTTCGCGTGGTTCGACGGGAAGAGATTTTGGAAGGATTGGTTGCTGCCGTCCTTTGGGTTTCTGTCGCCGCTGGCGTAGTCGTATTCGAGGCCGATGCGCGGCTTCCACGCTGCGTTCTCCCACGTGTAGCCGCCGGTGATGGCGAGCGCGAGGGCGTGGTGGTTCAGACGTTTGGTGGTTTTGTCACCGGTCCAGAGGTCGCCAAACTGGTAGGCAAACTCCGCGCTGTAGTCGAAGCCGTGCAGTGTGCCCGGTTTGGATTTCCAGCGCGTACCGAGCGTGGCGATACGCTGAGCGGGGCCAGTGTAGCTGCCGTTGGGGTTCGTGTTGTTCGTCGGGTCGAGGTCCGGCTGCGCATCGGCCTTGTCGCGGTAGAGGATATACAGCTCGGTGGTCTGGAATCTGAGTGCATCGGTGCCCCCGTAGATGCCGAGGAAATGGTCGGCGCTGTCGCTGTCGTTGATTTCGTTTTTGCGGATCTGCACGGGGCGCACGGCAAAGGCGTCCACCCAGAATTTTTCCGTCTGCACGCGCAGCTTCACGCCGTCGTAGCTGCGGCCGAAGTTGCCCCACTTGCTGTCGGCGACGAGCCGGTTGTCGCCGTAGTTCAGCGGCTGCCGCCCCACGGTGAGCGTGAGCGGGAATTGCTTCACGTTGCCGAGTTCGACGTATGCCTGGCGCAGATCAAAGTAGTCACCGCCCTCGGTGGCGTTGATGCCGGGAACATTGCCGCGCCCGCCGAACCACTCGCGGGTGTCCTGCGTTTGCGCGTAGATTTTCAGCAAGTCGGCCGGCTTGATCGCGAGGCCTAGGCGGAAGCGGCTGAGCATCCAGCCGTCGTCGCGGACATCGTTCACGGACCTGTCGAAGTCCCTGTTGTTGTTGCGCACTTCCCAGCGGAGCCGTTCCTCGATGTCGAGGGTGAGGATGCCGTGGGCGAAGGTGAGCGCGTCCGTTGCCGGCTCGGTTTTGTTTTTGGTTCCTGCGAATGCGGACGCTGCGACGAGCAGCGCGGCACTGATGAGTCGCATGACTTTCTAATCGCGAAGGCCCCAGCGGCGGTGGAGGAAGCGCTCCCACGGGCTGAAGATGATTTTGTCCGCGGCGAAGCCGATGACGATGATGACGATCATGAGGCCGACGACCTGGTCCATCGCGTGCAGTTCGCGACCATAGTGCAGCAGATGTCCGATGCCGTTCGAGCCGAGGATGGTCACGTAGATTTCCGCGGCCATGAGCGAGCGCCATGCGAAGGCCCAGCCCTGCTTCGTGCCGCTGACGATGTGCGGGAGCGCCGCGGGGACGAGCACGCGGCACCACAGGTGCAGACCACTCGATCCCATCGTCGCGGCGGCCTCGCGATAGAGCGGTGGGATTTGCCGGATGCCGGCATCGGTCGCGAGGAGGACGGCCCAGACGGTGCCCATCACGACGATGAAGAGCATCGCGGTCTCCGTCTGCCCGAACCACATGAGCGCGAGCGGCACCCAGCACACGCTGGGCAGCGTCTGCAAGCCGAGCGCGATCATGCCGATGGTGTTGTGCAGAAATTTGAATCGCGCAGTGAGCATCCCGAGCGGGATCCCGATGGCGATGCCGACAGCGTAGCCGAGACCGAGGCGCTTCATGGTGACGAGCGTGGCCTCGGCGAGTGAATTGTCCTGCGCGGCAGCGACGAGATATTTCCACACGTCGCTCGGAGCGGGCACGAGCACGGGCGAGAATCCGCAGTGGTTCGCGGCGTATTCCCATGCGCCGAGCAGTGCGGCGAAAAATGCGAGGATGGCGAAGAACTGTTTCATTTCGTGTGCTCTGCGATCGTCTTGGCGAGGATCGTCTTGAGTTCGCCGGTGATCTCGGCGGCGAGCGAGGCCATCGCCACGTCATTGAATTCACGTGGGCGCGGAAGCGTGACTTTGAATTCCTTCCGGATGCGGCCGGGTCGCGGAGAAAATAGGAGCACGCGGTCGCCCAGGCACACGGCTTCGCGGACGTTGTGCGTGACGAAGAGGATCGTTTTTTTCCGCGCGGCGTGGATCTTTTGCAAATCGCCGTAGAGCTGCTCGCGCGTCATGGCGTCGAGTGCGGCGAAGGGCTCATCCATGAGCAGCACGCGCGGGTTCGGCGCGAGTGCGCGGGCGAGGGCGACGCGCTGCTTCATGCCGCCACTCAGTTCGTGGATGTTCGCGCGCTCGAAGCCGTCGAGGCCGACGAGGTGGAGGTAGTATTTTGCGACCTCAACGCGATCCTTGTTCGTCAGATCGGGTTTGAGTTTCAGACCGAAGAGCACGTTGCCGAGCACATCGAGCCACGGGAAAAGCGCATGCTCCTGAAACATGACCGTGCGGTCGCGACCGGGCTCGATGATCATCTTGCCGTTCACCTCGGCGGTGCCGGTGAAGTTTTTTTCCAGCGCGGCGACGATGCGCAGCAGCGTGCTTTTCCCGCAGCCGCTCGGGCCGACGAAGCAGACGAATTCGCCCTCGCCGATTTCGAGGTTGATGTCGTCGAGCGCATGGACGGTGCCGCGCTTGGTCGTGAAGTTTTTGCTCACGCCGACGAGCCGGATTTTCGCCGGTGGCGGCGCTGCGAGTTCGGAGGCGAGGCTCATGGGTGAAAGGAGGATCGTGGATGAGAGGGGTGCGATGCGAGATGCAGCAGCGCCCAACGCTCAACGCCCAACGCCCAACTTCCAAGGGGCGCGGGCGTGGCTTCGGCGTGAGTTTGGAAGCGGATTTTTGGACCGCTTTTTTCAACGCGGAGGCGCAGAGTGCGGAATGAGAGGATCGCAGAGGGATGTCCATTTTTCCTCTGCGGAACTCTCCATTTTCTCTGCGCCTCTGCGTTGAAAACGGAAGCTCCCGGCAGCGCGAGAGAGTTTTCGGACATGCTTTGAGTTTGGGAGCGGGAGATCATCTTGCGAGCAGTTTTGAAAGTTCGATTTCTGCGGGAAGGAGGCCGGCGGAGATCGCGTCGCGCTGGATGCCCGCGAAATCGGCGAGGTTCACTTCGGAGGTGAAAGTGAGGCGCGGCCATGCGTGTTCGAGCAGTGAGGCGGGGATTTCCTTGCTCGTCGCTTTCTTCAGCGCGGCGGAGACGGCGGGCTTTGCCCACGCGGGATCGGCGGCGACTTTCGCGGTGAGTTCCTCGTGCGCGACGGTGAATTTTTTCAGCAGATCGCTTTTCTTCGCGAGCGACTTCACGCTGGCGGCGACGAGGGTGGTGAGCACGTCCTTTTGCTCCACGAGCATCTGTGCGCCGGCCTCCATTTCCAGACGAGAGACCCACGGCTCGACGGTCCAGGCTGCGTCGAGGTCGCCGCGTTTGAAAAGGTCGAGCTGATCGGGATTGGAGGTCGGGATGACGTATGCATCGCCGCCGCGCTGCGTGATCGTGAGTCCGCCCGCGACGAGCCATGCGCGCGCGGTCACGTCCTGCGTGCCGCCGAGCTGCGGCGTCGCGATTTTTCTGCCGCGGAAATTTGCGGCGGTTTTCAGCGGCGAATCCTTGTGGACGACGAGCGCCGCACCGCCGCGTGCTGCGCCGGAGAGCACGCGGATGTCCGTGCCTTTGCTGCGCGTGTAGCCGTTGATGACGGGGCTCGGGCCAACGTAGGTCACGTCGATCGCGCCGGTGAAGAGCGCCTCGATCGCGCTCGGGCCGGCGTTGAAGGGATACCATTCGATTTTCGCGCCCGTGCGCGTCTCGAACCATCCCTCCGCACCCTTCGTGGTCGTCTCGTGGTAGCCGACGAGCGCGGGCGCATGCGTGATGTTTGGGAAAAATCCGACGCGCAGGATCGGGCGACCATCCGGCGCGAAGTCGGAGACTCTGCCGCAACCCGCGAGCAGCGCAGCCGTGGCGGCGCCCGTGGCGAGGATGAATTGTCGGCGGTGAATGTTCATTGGTGTCTTTCGTGCAAGCGATGTCGGCGGTCCCGGTCGCTGCGCGATTTTTTCAGATGCAAAACTCTGGCTCCAATGGTTCAGGCGGAAGTTTTGCCGCAACTTTTGCGCGCGTGGAAAGGTCGAGATGGCGGACGAGTTCGACTACCTTTGGCACGAGTCCGTCGCGGCGGAGGTGCTGGAGCGTGACTTCCGCAAGCTGCGCGAGGGTGTAGCGGTCGAGGACGTTCGAGATGGCGTTGCGCACGTCCATCATGATGAGGCGCAAGCCGCAGTGCGCCTCGTCCGGGCAGGAGCAACGCTCATAAGCCGTCACGCTGGCGCAACTGATCGGGGCGAGCGGCCCGTCAATCTGCCGGACAATTTCGCCGATATGGATTTCCGAAGCCGGGCGTGCGAGCGAGTAGCCGCCGTATTTGCCGCGAGTGCTGGCGAGGATGCCGGCTTGGCGGAGTTCGACGAGGATTTGCTCCAGAAAAGTGGCGGGCATGTGCTGCGCCTCGGCCAGTGCGGAGAGCGGCACGAGGGTGCGATCGAGAGCTTGCGCCATCGCAAGATCGAGCAGCGCCCGGAGTGCATATTCGCCTTTTTTGGAGAGCTTCATCTAAAGCAGACTGGAATAGTTGGGATAAGATAAATCTGGAATCAAGGGAAAGTTTTCAAACCCGACATGGTTGAAGACAAGTGGCGGGTTCGTTTTGAGGTGATTTTCCGGTCGGTTCATGCGACCGCCGATGGGGCTCTGGCCAATGTGGCGCCGACGACCCGTCGGTGGCGCGCTTGCGCACGAAGGACTTCTGCACGGCAGATTATTTTAGAGCGTGTGCTGAAAGTTCCCGATCAACGCGGAGGTGCGGAGGTTGAGTGAGAGTTCCGCAGGGAGTGAAACAGGGAATCCTTCCGAGACCCTCGCTATTTTCCTCCGCGCCTCCGCGTGGAAAACGGGGCTTCCGCGGTCAGAAGCTGACTTTCGGTACCCACTTTCACAGCACACGGGGCGAATCCGTCTGCACGCACGGGCCGACGAGTCGTCGGCGTTACATTTTGCGGTCCGCCACCCGTTGACTTGCCTGTGCTCCCTCGCCAATGCGCGCCAGTTTTTTCCGAGAAGACGCACAGCGAAAAAGCGCCGTGCCCACTTTTTCCCACAACAAGCAAACCGCCGCCACCGGTTTCCCAGTGGCGGCGGTTGTGAATTTTTCTGTCGGCTGACTTAGGCGAGCAACTCTTGGACGACCGTGCCGCCGCGGACGATGTCGATCGGGCGGTTGCCGGGGGCCATGAGGCGCTTGTCGGCGTTGATGCCGAGGCAGCGATAGACAGTGGTGGCCATATTCTCGACGGTGAGTCCGTCCTCGGCGGGTTCGCCGCCGGTCGGGTCGGAGGAACCGTGGACGTAGCCGCGCTTGAAACCGCCGCCGGCGAAGACGACGGAGAAGACTTTCGGCCAGTGGTCGCGGCCGGCGTCCTTGTTGATCTTCGGCGTGCGGCCGAATTCGGAACTGACCATGACGAGCGTCTTGTCGAGCATTCCGCGGCGGTCGAGGTCGTTGATGAGCGCGGCGTAGGCCTGGTCGAATTTCGGCAACTGGCGCTGCATGTTGTTCGCGATGCCAGCGTGCATGTCCCAGCCACCATACGTGAGGCTCACGAGACGGACGCCGGATTCGACCATGCGGCGTGCCATGAGCATGCGCTGGCCGGCGTCGTGCATGCCGTATTCCTCGCGGATTTTCTGCGGTTCGGCGGCGAGATTGAACGCCTCGCGGGCCTGCGGGCTGGAGACGAGCGAGTAGGCGGCTTGGTAGAAGCCGTCCATCGCGGTGAGCGCGTCGCTCTTTTCCAGGGTGCGGAAATGCTCGTCCACGGTGGAGAGGATGCTGCGGCGGCGGTCGAAGCGCTCGTTCGTGATGCCGCGGCTCATGTTCAGATCGCGCACGGTGAAACCTGCCGAAGCCGGGTCCGCGCCGAGGCTGAAGGGGCCGTGGGCGCTGCTCAGGTAGCCGGTGCCGGCGAATTCATTCGGCTGATTCGGCACGCAGACGTACGGCGGCAGACTGTTGCGCGAGCCGAGCTCGTGGCTGATGACCGAGCCGAAGGACGGATACTGGATCGCGGGCGACGGACGGTAGCCGGTGAACATGTTGTGCGTGCCGCGCTCGTGCGCCGCTTCGCCGTGCGTCATCGAACGGACGATGGTGAGCTTGTCGGCGATCTTCGCGGTTTTTTCGAGATACTGCGAGAGTTTCACGCCGGGGATCGGCGTGTCCACGGTGCCGAGAGGCCCGCGGTATTCGATCGGGGAAAGGTGCTTCGGATCCCACGTCTCCTGATGCGCGCAGCCGCCGGGCAGGTAGATGTGGATGAGCGACTCAGCGGTCGCGGGGAACGTGTCGGTTTCGTTCGCGCGGAGTTTGAAGAGGTCGCCCATCGTCAGGCCGATGCCACCGGCGAGGCCGGCGTAGAGAAATTCACGACGGCTCGTTTTGCGGAAATGCGCAGGATCGTCGTTCCAAGTTACAATTTTGGTGTCGCTCATGGTGTGGTGGTGTTCAGGAGTTCGTTATATGAATAAGCAGAAATAATTCTTGCTGCATGGAAAATCCGCTCGAAGGGGGCTGATTAGAAAAAAGATTGACCTATTTTAGGGGCCGAAAGGGACCGAATCCTCAGGGCATCAAAGGCTCAGACCGCTTTTCCGCTGCGCGCAGTCGCGTGAAAATCCCCGCAATCCGCCGCACCGCGTCCGCCGTTTCCGCCTGAGTCGTTCCCTTTCCCATCGAAAAGCGCACGGTCGCCTGCGCGAGGTCGCGCGGCACGCCCATCGCCAGCAGCACATGTGAAGGCTGGATGCTGCCCACCATGCACGCCGAACCGCTCGATGCGCAGATTCCCGCGAGGTCGAGATTGATCAGCAGGCTTTCGCCGTCGAGGCCGGGGAAGCTCACGTTCAGCGTATTCGCGAGGGAAAGCGCGGGGTCGCTGTTGCGAATCGCGCCGGGATACGCCGAGCGGATGCCGTCCCAGAGTTGTTCGCGGAGCGGCGTGAGTCGTGCGGGTTCTTCGGCGGCGGATGAGCCTGCGAGTTCTGCCGCCAGCGCCATGCCGACGATGGCTGCGACATTCTCGGTGCCGGGTCGCCGGTCGCTCTCGTGACTCCCGCCGAAGACGATCCGCTCCACGGAAATGCCGCCGACCAGCCGGAGAAGCCCCGCTCCTTTTGGCCCGCCGAATTTGTGCGCGGCGAGGGAGAGAGCATCTGCATCGCAGGCCAGCGGTTCCTTGCCAAATGTCTGAATCGCATCGGTGTGAAAAAGGACTCCTCTCTCGCGGCAGAGCGCGGCGATTTCGCTCACGGGCTGGCGGATGCCGGTTTCGTTGTTTGCCGTCATCACGGATACGAGTGTGGTCTCCGGCGTGAGCGCGCGTTTTACGTCTGCGGGATCGAGTAACCCTCGCGAATCCACGCCTAGCACCGAGAGCACAAAGCCTTCGCGCTTTTGCAAATGCTCCAGCGGGTGCAGCACCGCGTGGTGCTCGGTCGCGCAGGTGATCAGATGTTTCCCGCGCGAAGCGTGCGCGCGGGCGAGGCCGAGCAGCGCGAGATTGTCCGACTCCGTCCCGCCGGCGGTGAAAATGATCTCGTGCGGTCTGCAGGCGAGCAGAGCAGCGAGCCGGTCGCGCGAATCATCCAGCGCCGCGCGCGTCTCGCGTCCCGCCGCGTGGATTGAGGACGCGTTGCCGTGGAATTTCTCCAGATACGGCCGCATGGCCTCCAGCGCCTCGGGAGCGAGTGGCGTGGTGGCGTTGTGGTCGAGGTAGATCATCGGCGCGCAGCATCCGATGTACGCCGCGCGATATCCATCTGATTTCCCTGCGCTGCCGCGCAAAAAACGAGCAGGCCGTCCGCCAACGACAACGGACGGCCTGCCTTTCTAGGGGAGTGGTGGGAAACTAGAACCGGATGACGGAAGAGAACGTCATGCGATTGCCGTAGAGGTCCACGTTTCCGGTGAGCGGGAATTCAAACGCCGCGCGCAGTGCGAACCACTTGGTCGGGCGCACTTCCGCGCCGATGGCTGCGGAGATCGTATCCTGGCCGTTGTTGTTGATATTCACCACGTCCGCGCCGCTGAACGGGGCACCGTTGCCGCGCGTGGTGTGGTAGCCGTTCACTTCGACGAGCGGGCTGAAGTATTTGCAGACCTGATAGTCGGCGTGGAGATGCCAGCTCAGCCAGTCGGAATTGCCAAGCACGCTGCCGCCGTTGCCCATGGACCAGTTGTAGTTGAAAGTCGCGCCGAGGTGCAGCTTGCCGAAGCCCTTGTTCACGGAGAGCCACGCGCGCAGTTCGTCGTCACGCTGGAGCACCTTTCGGTCGCCGGATGCGAATTCATAGCCAAGGCCGGCTGCGGCCTGCAATTGCGCAGCATCGTTCCGGTAGAATGCCCACTTCAGGCCCGCGGCGATATCATTCCAGCCGCGTGCGCCGAGGCCGCGGGTGGAGATGTCCAGCCAGCCGTCCTTGTAGGCGACGAGCTGGAGGCTGTCGGTGAGCTTCAGGCGCACCTGCACGGCAGTGACGCTGGCGCTGCCGCCGCCGAGGAAATTGCTCGGCACATTGTGATAGACGAAGACCGGGCGGATGTCGCTCGTGATAAATGAGTCCTCATTGTAATAGGGCGACGTGACAGGATGCACGACGATGTCTTCGTCTGCGACCGGCTTGACCTCTTTTTTCGAGCTGATCCGTGTGCCGGCGAACGAAAGTGAGGCTGCCGCAAGAAGCGACGCTGCGCAGAGCAGTGTGGTGTGGTGGTGGTTTTTCATGACGCAGCAAAATTGCCATCGTCGCCGTTTGCACGCTCCACCGCGCTTGGCCGCTGCCGCACCGATTTTGCACCGCGAGATCGGACTGGAAAATGTGCCGCTGGTAAATTTGCACATGACGCACCGACGTTTGCTGCCATCTTCGCGGCATTCCATGAGCCGCAGATTTCTCCAGCATCTCCCAGTCGCCATCGCTGCATTGTCGTTTGCGCTCTCGCTTGGCGGTTGCGCATCAAAGGACGAGATCGCCGCGCGCCGCCGCTGGGAGACGCAAGATGAGCGCGCAAGCCGCGAGGTGTTCCGCTCGAATTGGCTGCTGCCATCCGTCTCGCAGGAGGAGAAGGACTTTTTCTACCGCCCGTTCTGGAAGCGCGATTGAGCGGGTGCCGCTAAATCATCCAGTCGTCCGTGACCTTGCGATCCTTCTCCAGCACGCGCACTCCTTGGCCTTCCGCCAGCACGAGTGACCTCGGCGGGACACTGTGCGTGAGGAATACGCTCGCGCCGACCGTGGAGCCTGCGCCGATGACCGTATCTCCGCCCATGATGGTCGCATTTGCGTAAATCGTCACATTGTCCTCGATGCTCGGGTGCCGCTTCTGCCCGCGCAGCGCCTGTCCGCCGGCGAGCGAACGCGCGATGAGCGACACGCCTTGGTAAAGTTTCACATGAGTGCCGAGCACGCTCGTCTCGCCGACCACCACGCCCGTGCCGTGGTCTATGAAAAAGTGCGATCCGATGTGCGCGCCGGGATGGATGTCTATGCCCGTGCGGCTGTGAGCCCATTCCGTCATCATGCGCGGGATGAGCGGAACGCCGAGCGCATAGAGCACATGCGCGCTGCGCTGAATGGAGATGGCCTCGATGAAAGGATAAGAGAGGATGACCTCATCCGACGCGCCCGCCGCAGGATCGCCCTGGAATGCAGCCTCGACGTCTGTTTTCAACAGTTCGCGCACCTGTGGAATTCCGCCAAGAAAGTCGCACATGATTTTCTCCGCGCGCTTCTTTGGGCACCTCGGATCACCGAGCCGCAGGCTCTTGCACACCTCCTCGCCGAGCCGCTCCGCGATCGTGAAGACGCGGTGCGAAGTGACCCGCGGCAGATGCTGCGAATGAATCGGCTCCGCATCGTGAAAGCCGGGGAAAAGCAACTGCAGCAGATCCTCGCAGATCGCTGAGACTGCGCGCTTCGATGGCAGGTTCGCGCCATCCACATGGTTGATGCCTCCGCCGGTCTCGTAAGACTGGAGGATCGCATCGGTCACTTTTCCGAGGTCGTGTTCCATCGCCCACGACTATGCGTGCTCTTCGGGAAAAGGAAACACCGCCGTGTGCACCCGCTGGAATCAGTGTCGTGTCGGTAAAATCCAGTTGCCGCTGAGGGACACGATCAGCATCGCGCCGACCCACAGCACGGTGGCCGTGGCAACGAAAAGCACCGATGCGAGCCAGCCTGTAAAATTGGCGACGAGCTGTTTCATACGACTGCAAGTTGCAGGTTTCGTGCCGCCCGCGGCACTTGCTGCGGCTCAGGCGGTGGACGGCTGGCGCGCTTGACTTGCCGTTCGCAACGCTCGTCAATCGCCTCCAGAAAATGCCTCCAATCCCGCAGGAAATCATCGAGCAAGTGGCTGCGGCGAATGACATCGTCGAGGTGATCGGCGGATACTTTCCGCTGCGGCGCATGGGCGGGACTTTCAAGGCAGTGTGCCCTTTCCATAACGAGAGGACGCCGTCATTCACCGTGAATCCGCAGCGGCAGATCTTCAAATGCTTCGGCTGCGGCGCGGGTGGCTCGGTGTTCCGGTTTGTGATGGATTACGAGCACCTCGATTTTCCCTCGGCGGTGCGGAAGCTGGCGGAGAAGGCCGGTATCAAAATCCCCGAGGCCGAGATGTCGCAGGCCGACTATGAGCGTGCGGATTTGCGCCGCAGGCTGCTCTCGCTGCATGCGGATGCGGCGGAATACTTTCATCAGCAGCTCATGCGCGGGAAGTCAGCGGAGGCTGCGCGCGAGTACATGAAAAAGCGCGGGCTGAATGCCGAGGTCGCGAAGTCGTGGAAGATCGGGTTTGCGCCCGATTCTTGGGATGGGCTCCTCGGGCCGATGCGCGATCGCGGCTACTCGGAGCTGGAACTGAAGGAGAGCGGGCTTTTCTCGACCGGGGATGACGGGAGTAAGATGTATGACCGTTTCCGAGGACGGGTGATGTTCCCGATCTGCAACGACACCGGCGAGGTGATCGCATTCAGCGGGCGCGTGCTTTTTGCGGAGCAGAGCCCGGCGAAATACGTGAACTCGCCGGAGACCATCCTGTTCATCAAGGGTAACGTGCTCTTCGGCCTGCACAAGTCGAAGCGCGCGCTCATCGCAAACAAACAAGCCATCGTGTGCGAGGGGCAGGTGGACCTGATCACGGCATTCGAGGCCGGCGTTCAGAATGTGATCGCGGCGCAGGGCACGGCGTTCACGGAGCGGCAGGCGCGCATTTTGAAACGCTACGCGGACGAGGTGGTGCTGTGCTTCGATGCCGACAACGCGGGTGAGCGAGCAGCGGAAAAATCGCTGGCTCATCTGCTCGCCGTGGAGCTGAGCGTGCGGGTGATGACGATGCCCCAGGGCGAGGACCCGGATTCGCTGATCCGAAAAGCGGGCGCGGAGGCATTTCGCGAGCGGGTCGCGGCGGCGAAGGATTTTTTCGATCACCAGATTGATAGGGCGACGGGTGCGCCGGAGTTTGTGACGCCGCGGGGAAAAATCGCCGCTGCGCAGAAAATCGCGGGATTGATCGCTTTCATCCCGGACGGCATCGCCCGCGAGGCCGTGCTGGGCAACGCAGCCATGCGACTGGAGGCGAGCGCGCAGGATCTCCGGGTCCTCGTGAAACGTGCGCCTCAACGCGCCGCGCTGGATGAGCAGGCTGCCGAGACCGAGCGCGTCCAGCAGGTGACGCTCGATCCGACGAAACAATGGCTCGCGCTCCTCGCCCTGCGAAGTCCTGCAGCGCGCATTTGGCTGCAAGCGCAAGGCTGCGACCGGGTGTTGAACGACGGCCAGCCTGACTCCGTGCTCCTCTTGAAAGTCCTCGATGCCGAGTTCCGCGCAGACGACCCGTCGTCGGTGAACGCTTGGCTGACGTCGCTCGATCCCGCCGAGGAATGTGCGCTTTCCGAGCTGCTCGATCGCGCGGTGCCACCCGAGCCACGAGTGGTCGCCGAGGACTGCTGGCATGAGCTGGAGCGTCGCCTGCTCCTCCGAAAACGCCAGGCCTTGGAGGCGCAATTGAAGGCACCCGGACTCACCATCGAAGACATGGCGCGGCTGCATTCGCAGGTGCTCGATCTTCAGCGCCAACTCTCCGCCCTGCCCGCGCCGCGCTCGCCGAAGGTGCCGGGTTGATAGGCGTGTGAAATAATTCTGGAAGCAGGCCTTGACCTGCGGGGCTCTGCTCCCCATATTCCCCGGCCTTTTTCCCATCGCGCTTTCGGAGGTTATTCGGACGCGCTGACGGGAAGAGAATGTAATCAGAATTCCTTCGTGGACATGCCGAAAAAAATCAAAAAAGCCGCCTCCAAATCCGCCAAAGCCACGAAGAAAACACCGAAGAGTAGCGGTGTGACAAAGGCCAAGGCACCCGCGGCAAAGGCGAAGGCGGCAGCTCCCAAAAAGACGAAAGCTCCTAAAAAGGAGAAGCAGCCCAAAGCTCCAAAGGCTCCAAAGGCTGAAAAGGCGCCGAAGCCTCCCAAGGCGGAGAAGCTTTCGAAGAAAAAAGCGTCATCTGACGGGAACAATGGCAAGCTGAGCTCGAAGCTCGCCGAACTTCTGAAGACCCCCGCGAAGCCCAAGCTCGGCCCCGGCCAGAGCATTCTCGATACGCAGGAAGGCGCGGATAAATTGCGCGAACTCGTGAAGCTCGCGAAGGAGCAGGGCTACCTCACTTTTGACGATCTGAACGAACACCTCCCCGAATCCGTGAATGATCCGGACGAGATGGAGCTGATCATGAACCGCCTCCGCGGCATGGAGATCGACATCATCGATGCCTCGCAGGTGGACAACTACAAGGTCGGCCCGAAAGGCGATGAGCAGAAGGAGGAGGAGGAGCCTGAGAAGCCAAACGAGAAACTCGACATCCTCGACGATCCGGTGCGGATGTACCTCAAGCAGATGGGCCAGGTGCCGCTGCTCACGCGCGAGCAGGAAGTGGAGATTTCCATGCGCATCGAGGAGGCCGAGCTGAATGTGCAGAAGCACGTGAACAATTTCGGCTTCATCCCCCGCGCCTATCTCGAACTCGGGCAGAAGCTGATCGATGGCCGCGAGCGTTTCGACCGCGTGATCCTCGACAAGAAAATCGAGAGCCGCGACAAGTACATGAAGGGCCTGCCGAGGCTCATGAAGCAGCTTGAATCCTCGATGAACGAGGCGGCGAAGGCCTACAAGAGCTACCTTGCGCACGGCGGCACGAATGAGACGTCGAAGGGTTACACCGACTTCCAGAAGCGGCACGCCGCGGTGCAGAAGCACTTCCCGAAATTTTTCTACAAGCAGAAGGTGACCGAGGATTTCGTCACGCTCGCCGAGGAGAAGAACCGCGTCATCCACGCGCTCCAGCACGAGGTGAACAAGCCGAAGAAGCAGCAGCAGCGCGCGGCCGGCGGGGCCAAGGTGGATTACGCCACGCAGCTCAGGGAGCACCAGGCGCTGATGTGGATGAGCGCAGAGGGATTCATTGCGGAATTCGGACTGCTCCGGAAGTGGCTCCGCAAGGCGCTCAAGGCCAAGACCGAGATGGTCGAGGCGAACCTGCGCCTCGTCATTTCCATCGCGAAAAAATACACGAACCGCGGCCTGTCATTCCTCGATCTCATCCAGGAAGGCAACATGGGCCTGATGAAAGCCGTCGAGAAATTCGAGTATCGCCGCGGCTACAAATTCTCGACCTACGCGACGTGGTGGATTCGTCAGGCCATCACGCGCAGCATCGCCGATCAGGCGCGCACCATCCGCATCCCGGTGCACATGATCGAGACGATCAACAAGCTCATGCGCGTGCAGAAGCAGCTCGTGCAGGACTACGGCCGCGAGCCCACGCCGGAGGAAGTGGCCGAGGAAATTAACCTCCCCGTCGAGCGCGTCCGCGCCGTGCTGAAGATGGCGCAGCAGCCTATCAGCTTGCAGAGCCCCGTCGGCGACAGCGACGACACGAGCTTCGGCGATTTCATCCCCGACCAGACCGCGGAAGATCCCGCCGACGTCACCGCAATCTCGCTCCTGAAGGACAAAATCAAGGACGTGCTCACCACGCTCACCGAGCGCGAACGCCAGGTGCTCGAGCAGCGCTTCGGCCTCGTGGACGGCTACAGCCGCACGCTCGAAGAAGTCGGTCGGCAGTTCAAAGTCACCCGCGAGCGCATCCGCCAGATCGAGGCGAAGGCGCTCCGCAAAATGCGCCACCCCACGCGCATCCGGCAGCTCGAGGGCTTCCTCGAAGCCTCCGACCTGCACCTCGCGTAGCCGCCGTAGCGCGGACATTCCTGTCCGCAGAGCGCCTGCTCTGCTCTTTCTCTTTGTCTTGCTCCTGCTCGTGCTCTCGAAAAGGGGCATCCAGGAGCAGACGAGAGCAGGAGCAAGAGCAGGACAAAGAGGGAGGAAATCCCATTTTCACCGCTGGAATTTCACCCGCGTTCCCGGTAAGTTCCCCGCCATGACCATCACCCTGCCCGACGACCCCGCGCTGGCATCCATGACGGAGGCCGAGCTCCAACTCGACCTCGCGTGCGGGCTTTTTGCGTCGGGCCGCGTTTCGCGCGGAGTGGCCGCCCGGATTGCTGGGGTGGACAGGGGCACCTTCGACGAGGCTGTCTTCGCCCGCCACATTCCCTCCTACACGCCCGAGATGCTGGATGAGGATCTCGCGGCAATGAAGACACTCTTCCCGGAGTGATCGTCGTCACGGATACCTCCGTCGTCCTGAATCTCGCCTGGCTTCGTCACGACGAATTGCTGGCAAAACTCTTCGGCACAGTCCTCGCGCCGCCTGCCGTCGTCGCCGAGTTTGAGCGACTCGCCCGTGATGAGCCGCGCTTCCGAGGCCTGCGGTTTCCGCCCTTCATCAGCATCGTCGCCCCTCCGGAAATTCCTCCCGCCATCGCAAACAATGATGCCCTCGACGCCGGGGAAATCGCCGCGCTTGCGCTCGCCGTCAGTCGCGGAATTCGCCACGTCCTCATTGACGAAATCGCCGGTCGCACCGTCGCCATCGCACTCGGCTTGCAGCCCTCGGGCCTGCTGGGGATTCTCATCGAGGCGAAGAAAAGGAAGCTCATCACCCTCGTTCTCCCGCTCCTGGATCGCCTCCGCGACGGTGCCCGTTTCCGTGTCGGCGAAGATCTCCGCCAGCGCATCTCCACGCTGGCCGGCGAAGCTGGCTGATTTAGCGCCATCGCGGCGCGTCCGCTCATACTCTTGCTCCTGCTCCTGCTCTTGCTCTCGGAAACGGGGCACGCGAAACGGACAGGAGCAAGAGCACGGGCAAGAGTAAGACGAAAGAAACCCCGCCGCTTTTCCCGCCGGAAACATTCTGACTCATCGTCCAAAGACTCATCGTCCATGATCCGGCAGTCTCGCGGGCATGGCAAAGGCACCGCGCTCCCGGCCCCTCGGCATCTTCGGACTCAACGTCCGCAAACGCCGCGAATCCCTCGCCCTCACGCAGATCGAACTCGGCGGCCGCGCTGAACTCGACCCGACGTACATCAGCGGCATCGAGCGCGGCGTCCGCAATCCGAGCCTCATCAGCATCGCGCGAGTTGCGAAGGCGCTCAATGTCACGGTGTCTGCGCTCTGCGACGGCGTGCGGGTATGAATTACGTCCAGACCGGCCAGCGAATTTGAAAGGAGACTTGAGATGGAATGGCGGTTTAAGAAACTAACGAGGAACGACACACTCCAAAACGCTTCGCATTTGGAATTCTTCCACAATGAGGCGCTTCAGTCAGCGGTTGATGCGCTGGCGCGTGAGGACATCCAGAACCGGCTCGATGCTCGTGGTCGAAATGAGCCGCGTGTAGAGGTCCGCTACAAGCTGTGTGGCCCCGTTGCAGTTGGCAGCCACGACAAATGGTTCGCTGGCCTCTCGCCTCACCTAGCGTCACCGCAGGTTAAGGAAGAATTGGGAGTTCAACCGTCGCTCCAACGTCCGCTGCAATGGCTGGTCGTGGAGGACTTCGCTACCACCGGCCTCGAAGGCGATCCCCAGTGTTTCCAAGACCCGATCGGTGCCTCACCGCAAAGGAATGATTTCTTTTGGTTCATTCGCAACGTGGGTCGCTCCGGCAAGAAAGGTGGCGACCGTGGACGATGGGGTCTGGGCAAGATCGTTTATCCCGCAGCCTCGAAAGTCCGCAGCTTTTTTGCTTACACGGTACGCCGTAGTGATGGCGCGCGACTTCTGGTTGGGCGCTCTGTTCTCGCAGTTCACCATGTAGACGGGAGTCAGCACGACTCCGAAGGTTACTTCGGTCGTTTCGACGACGAGCAGCACGCCTACTTTGCCACCCCAGAAACCAACGCGGCGACGCTCGACAAATTCGCAGCGGACTTCGCTCTGACTCGGTTGAATCAGGAGCCTGGACTGTCACTCGTCGTTCCGTGGCCGGAAGGAGATATCACGATGGACGCCCTCATTCGGTCGCTCGTCGAACATTGGTTCTGGGTGATTCTCGAAGACCGACTCGTGGTGCATGTGACTTTGGCCGCGACTGCGGAAGAGGTAATCTTGTCACGCGATACGGTCGAAGATGTTATTCGTCGGCGCGTGGGCGAGGGAACACTTGAAGGTCAACAGTTGCTCCGCAAGCTGCGCTTTGCGCGCGAAGCACAGCAATTCGATTCGCGACATACGATTCAGTTATCCGCATGTCCTTCTTCTTCCGCACCGAAATGGGATACTATCGACGAGCGCTTTCCTTCGCCGGAGGCCGTGGAAACGGCGCGGCAGGCTTATCACGCGGGTGGTTTGTTGAGCTTCGACGTGCCTGTGCGGGTCCGCCGATGTGATGGCGCAACCGATGAAGCCGCTTCATTTGAAATCTTTCTCCAGCGTACTGATACCGGAGGGCAAGCCGTCGAGACTTTCCTTCGCGACGGCCTTACGATTTCCGGGCAGCACTTCCTTCGCGAGCCTGGCGTCCTTGCGATCATCAAGGCTGGCGATAAC
This sequence comes from Chthoniobacterales bacterium, assembly GCA_038227825.1. Taxonomy (GTDB): domain Bacteria; phylum Verrucomicrobiota; class Verrucomicrobiia; order Chthoniobacterales; family Chthoniobacteraceae; genus SXWH01. The sequence goes on along the minus strand of JBBRPQ010000001.1, from coordinate 93,185 downwards.
CCAAACGACGCACTGGGCACTCTGCTTGGTGACGCCGAAAACCCAGCGCACACGCGCTGGGAGCGCGGCGGCAAACATTTTCGGGGACGTTACGAGTACGGCCCGAGTATCCTGACCTACGTCCAGCGTTCCGCGTTGCATCTTTGCTCACTTCTCTCCCGCCGACCCGAAGGCGTCGACAGGGACTTACTCCAGCATCTCTTCAGCGTCCCAGAGCCGGGGAAAACCGCGTCGACCGCTCCGAAGCCAAAGCCCGGTCCGGGCATTCGGCCGATCAATCCGAATATCAAACCACCACAGAAATTCTTTGTGGAGTGCAGCAAGATTCATGGCGGATTTCATCTGCGCCCACACCCCAAGGCAGTGGACGCCCCGGTAGCGATTCAGTTGCGTGCCGCCTACGAGGTTGTCCGAGGCAATCCGTTCCGTCTTCATCATCCTGCTGATTTCGATTTTACGAAAAGGACCGGCCTCGATCTCGAGTTCGCAGGGCTGACAATATCCAGCGCCACAGCGAACCGCCTCATCCTGACCGTGGAGCGATCAGATTTTTCGCTGACGGCCACCGGTTTCGATCCTCACCGTGACCTAATCGTCGATGTCCGTCCGCTCCACAGTTCCACCGCGGACGAAAGCGAGCCTGTCGGAACTGACCTTTCAGAAACTGCGTCATGATCCGGCGTTTCAATTACACTGACCGCCAAAGAATCCCGCGTGAGCAGGTGCGTTTCGCATGGATCACGAATGGCGATGGTCCGCTTCAGTTCCAAGCAACCCTCGACATCACGCTCGAAAGACCGATTGCTCCTACCGCGCTCATTTTCGTCGAAGCCTACAGCGGACCTGTGGTGATGCGTTTCCCTTTCGGGAGTGTCGGACATCCGGAGCACCCGGCTGATACGTCCCTTGGGGACTTTCCGCCGGGCTTAAAGCCGCTGTTTCGAGTGAAAGTTGTCGATGCTGCTCCGGATCGTATGCTGCTCGCTTGGGCCGATGAAGTTCGGCCTCTCGCGCCCGACGAAATAGAGAGCGGGCGGCGCAGCATTCTACCGGTTGAAACTGTCGACCTCGGCCCCCGAGTCTGGAGCCTCCGCATTGAGGCGAATACTTTCTTCCTTCAACTGAATGCGGCAATTCGCGAGCCGCGCGACATCACGGTCCTCGCTCGCGACCCTGATTTCATTGCCCTCGTTTATCCCGCCGTTATTCGCCAAGTGATCGAGCACCTGCTCCTCGGACCGGAGCGAGATTCCGTCGAGCCTGACCACGATTGGCTCACCTTCGCCGCCCAACTCACCGGTCGTGCTGCTCCCACACCCGATGACGACGTAGGGGATCCAAATGACGACGGTGCTTTTGGCGATGAGGTGGAAACTTGGGTTCAGGAATCCATCGAAGGATTCTGCCGAGGGCAACACGCTGCCGAACGGTTCATCCAGTTCAAGAAGGAGGCGGAGGAACACCATGTCTGAACTTCGATACTTAAACGATGCGGGCCGCGCGCAATGGGCCGCATGGCTTGATACACTTAAGGCTGAACCCACGGCTCAATTTCCAGATGGACTGCTTTCCAACCCCGATTGTACGCGAAGGGCACCCGGATCGGTGTCCGTCGAACCGCGTCGGTTCAAATCAAAGTTTGAATTGGCGGAAACCCTCGCACCAGCCATTGCAAAGCTCCGCGAGGCCCGCCTGCCCGTGGACTACTGGCCCGGGATCTGGGATTGGCTGGCAGCGTTTTATTTCGATTCTATTTGTCCACTCGGGACGGGTGGACAACGGGAAGTGAAAGACCAAATACGATATCGCCTAAGTCCCGCTTGGAATCGGAAATATCGGCATAGAATATTTGGTCCTGTCGACCTGTATTCCCGCCTTGGGCTGCCTTCGCGTCTCTTGATTCATGGCGAGCCTCCGAGCCTCTCAGACTGGGAGGAACAGACAGCTTCGCGCTACCAAATCAGTGGCAACAGGGGGGTCGCTGAGGCGCTTGACCGGTTATACTGGGACACGGTGCGGCAAGCCCCGAAGGTCGGCGCGGCACACAACACCATGAAACCGGGAACGCTGAGACGGTTCGGTGCTTTGGTGCAGCAGTTCGATAGGACGTTTGACCTCTTAACGATTGGAGCAGACGCAATCATTGAGTTGCTGCCGCAGAAAGAGTTTTCCCGCTTTCGAAAATAGTGCCGATACCAGTCATCGACTTGTTTGCCGGCCCGGGCGGGTTAGGAGAAGGTTTTTCGTCGCTAACGAGCGACGATGGACCGCGAGTTTTCAAAATTGGGCTATCAATCGAGAAGGACCTGCACGCACACCGGACGCTCGAGCTCCGCGCGTTTTTTCGTGAGTTCGCAATCGGTCAGGCACCCAATGATTACTACGATTATCTCGCGCGACATATCGGCAGGGAAGACCTGTTCCGCCGACACTCCGATGAAGCAGACAACGCACGAAGGGAAGCGTGGCTTGCCGAACTCGGGACCAAGGCAATCCAAGATAGTGCCGTAGATGATCGAATTTACGATGCGCTCGGAAGCCGCAAGAAATGGGTGCTTATCGGTGGCCCGCCATGTCAGGCATATTCACTCGTCGGACGCTCGCGTGTGATCGGTGGTGCCGGTGGCCGTGAACAATACGATGCCGACCCGCGCCATGAACTTTACCGGCATTACCTCCGTATCCTAGCGGTCCACCGCCCACCGGTATTCGTGATGGAGAATGTGAAGGGGTTGCTATCGGCGAAGGTGAAAGAGGAACGTATTTTTGACCGAATTCTGTCCGACCTCTCGGCTCCTGCGGCGGCAATGCCCGAAGCAGGAGGGAAGGATGTAAAATACCGGCTCGTTTCGTTGTCCGTCCGAAACAGTGACGAATCACACATTCACCAACCGGAGGATTTCGTTGTGTGCGCTGAACGGCACGGCATTCCGCAGGCCCGCCATCGCATCATCATCATGGGAATTCGGGACGATCTTGGCGGTGAGCCCGGAGTCTTGCGGCCTGCTAGCGCGGTGACTGTCCGTCAGGCAATCGCTGACTTGCCCCGGTTGCGGAGCGGTTTGTCGAAGGAAGAAGACTCACCCCACGCTTGGCGGGATGCTGTGCATGCGATGGAAAATACGCCGTGGATGAAGCGAGGCGCGATCGATGATGAAATGCGCTCGGCATTGAAATCGGCGATCCAGCGTGTCGGTGCAGTACTGGACCGCGGCGCTGAATTCGTTCGTCAACCAGCATCACCAGAGACCCATCGAGGATGGTTTTTTGACCGCCGTTTGGGAGGTGTGTGTAATCACGAAACGCGCGGGCATATCCGGGAGGATTTGCACCGCTACTTCTTCGCATCCGTATTCGCCCGCAAACACGGCTGCTCGCCGCTTCTTGAAAATTTTCCGCTGGATCTGCTTCCAAACCACGGGAACGTCGCTGATGCGCTCTTGGAGACGAAATTCAATGATCGCTTCCGTGTGCAGGTGAGCGACCGCCCATCAACCACGGTCGTCTCACACATCTCGAAAGATGGTCACTATTTCATCCACTACGATCCCGCACAGTGTCGAAGCCTGACGGTGCGTGAGGCTGCCAGGTTGCAGACTTTTCCTGACAACTATCGTTTCGAGGGGCCACGCACGGAGCAATACAAGCAGGTTGGCAACGCGGTGCCGCCATTGCTCGCAAAGCAGATCGCTGAGATCGTCGCGCGCTTTCTTGCTTGATGCCCAACTTTATCAGCACGCCCACCGCTACCCGCCGCCTGTGAGGCTATCAGCCATGATGCGTCTGGCCCTGCCCCAGCGCTCCAACGCCAGGCAGGAAACGCGGGCTCATGTCCCGAAACGCCCGACGATTTCCCGCCGGATGAGTTCCGCCTCCGGTGGATTATCGGCAAGCACTGTCGTCAGCTCTGTTGAGTGTCCCGGGGCATTTTCTTCGATATCGATTGCCACAAGGCGGTCACCTTTCAGAGTGACGAGAGACTTGTAACCCGCATGGCGTGGACCAACCAGCAGGCCGAAGTACTTGCACTTGTCTTTGTGCTTGTGAACGTGAAGCGTCGGGTTTTTAGCGATGGAGACAACGAAGTCCTTGATGGATACAGGGTCGGTTTCTAGCAGGCGCGGCGATAGATAGCGAAACTTCCCTGGAAAGCGGCAATAGCTGCCGTCGAGCGAAAGGTTCACGAAGCGAACAAGCCAGCCGCGCTTCTGCGTTCCGCGCACCACGAGTACAGACTCGTCCTCCCGCCACGGCGTGTTGATGAAGTTTACGGTGTTCAAGTGGTCCAGTTCCCCGGTTTCGAGTGATGAGAGAACGTAACTGCCCGAGGCATTCAGGCCGAGGCGGCGGGCTTCCATCTCGTTGCGCAATCCGATTCCATTTGATGTCCGTTTCGCTGTGGCACTCATGCCTTCATAGTACTTTGCGACGCTTCGGCACCAAGCGGAAACCCGCGTCGGGAACGACAGAGCCCCATGAACAGGAGGGTCGCGGCTCTCTGTTCGCGCGGCATCTTCGAACCGGAACGCAGATTCGACTAGGCGACTCTTCGCCGATTTATCCCAACCGGCGATTCAGTGGTCCTGCTGCGACCCATTTCCCGCCAGTTCTGCCGCCCGGCTCCGGATCAACCCGCGGACCGCGTTACGGATTACTAACGGCACGTTATGAACCGGATCGAACGGGCCTTTTGCGGGGTTCCCAAGCAGCGCAACAAAGAGAAAGTAGATTTCCGACGCAAGGTCTTCAAGATTGCAAGGCTTCCGCGGAAAGATCCCGAGAAATTCCGTCCATTCGTATGCCAAGGTTCCCCGCTCAAAGTTGATCTCGAGAAACCTCGCGATCTCAACAGGTGACACGATGATCGTACTTTTGGCTCTAGGGTGACGGCCAACCTCTTCATCGTGTTGAGCAATCTGCCGGAGAAACTTCACTTGAATTCGGAGATCCTTGAACGCCCCGATCTTGGCAATTCTTATGTCCACCCATTTTTGGACATCTTTGTACAATGTGGCTGGAGTCGCGACCTCCTGCTCCTCGTTGATGATGCCGAGGATGAGCCTTTCAAATCGGTTTCCCAGCCGATCCTCGGTAAGGCTCACTGTTCGCAAGAAATCCGAGTTCCTTACCCAATCCCTACACCAATGATTCACACTCGCCCAGTCCGACATGAGCCTCGCGAGGGCCGCATTCAAGCAGTAGGCGGCTATCCTTTCGTCGAGCTTCTGGTTTTCTGAGAAGATCTCGACACCCCAAACTCGCTGATACGCGACCTGGTCAAAACGCAATGAGATTGAACCGTTCGCGCTTTCACATTGGATTTCGTAAGCGGCTCGTCCCGATAGCGCCGAGAAGCGAATTCGTGGGGCTTCGAGGCTCAGGCGGAATCTGCGGATGCAGGCATCGATCCATTCTTCGCGTTTCGGGCAGGCTGCCAAATCAATGTTCTTATCCGGCCAGGAAAGCTGCGCCCATAGATGAGGATCAATCATCTCCGAGTAACGGGCATGCGGTCGAATATCAGCCAGTACTCCTCGAATGGCACATGCCTCAATCTCCTCGATGTGAGTACAGAGTTCGCGTGAGATGTCAGGCAACTGACTGCAACGCTTTGTGGATTGCCGAATTTTCACGGCGGAAATTCTCGCTCTTTCCTGTGTCGAAACAAGTCCTTCGGTCTTTGGGGCAACCGATGTCCGGTTCTCGGTCTCAACACGGATGCGGTTGAATAATGTCTCTGCTGGGTAAGGCGAACTCGCAGGCTATTTCTTCGTGGGGAACTTTGCCGTTTGGTTCCCTTGCATTTTCACCAAGGCCCAGCGTCCGGAGGTGATGCCGCGGATCCGCTCGCGCGGGAACCGGGCCACGGAGCTGCGGATGGCGGTGAGGGATTGCGCGGGAAGGCCGGGCAACGCATCCTGCCGTGACCCACGATGGCGACGCCTCATTTTCCAAACGACGATGCAGGGACTGACGTGGTGGAAGCGGACCTCGCGCTGCCGGGGCACGCGGCGGCGGTGCTGGCGATGCTGGATGCGTATTCGGCGGACGCGTTGGGCGGCGGGCATCCGCTGTCGGCGGAGGCGCGGGCGAATGTGATCGCGGGGCTGCGGGCACATCCGACGACGCTGGTGTTCCTCGCGTTTCATGAGGGCGGACCGGCCGGTGTGGCGGTGTGCTTCCGGGGGTTCTCGACGTTTGCCGCGAAGCCGCTGATCAATGTGCATGATTTCTATGTGGTGCCGCCGCTGCGGGGCCGGGGTGTCGCGCGGGCGCTGTTGGCGGCAGTGGAACGCAGGGCGCGCGAGACAGGCTGCTGCAAGCTGACGCTGGAGGTGCTGGAGAACAACGGCCCGGCCCGGCGGCTCTACGAGACGTGCGGCTTCTCGCAGGCGCAGTACGCGGAGGCGGCGGGCGGGGCGCTGTTCCTGTGGAAGCCGCTGCCCGGCGAGTGATCCGGCTCCGCGCCGATGCGCGACAATTTTACCGAGGGAAAACGGGGTGGCCGGGAAAGGCGGATGACGAAAGCAACGGCCTCAGAATTTCCCGTAGTTAATCTGCTCCCGCGTGATGCCGGGGTCTGCGATGATGCAGGCAAGTTTTTCAGAATCCAAAATCCGCCGGGGTAAGGCCGGATTGGCGGATGATGGAGCGGGTGGTGCCGATGGGGGTTTCGCGCTTCGGGTGCGGGATGATGGCGGTACGGCCTTCGGCGCTGCGCATTTTCACATGGCTGCCTCGCTGCGAGATGAAGCGGAAGCCGCGGGCTTCGAGGATGCGGATGATTTCCGCAGAGCCGAGCCGCCTAGGCATGGACGAGTTCCTGACCGATCTCGGCTTCGCTCACGAGGGTGAAGTCGGTCGCGGGGGCGTCCTCGAAGTAGAGTTCGACCGCCTCGCGGAGATTCGCGAGCGCTTCGTCGCGGGTCTGGCCGAAGCTGGAGACATCCACATTCAGGCACTGCGCGACGAAGAATTCGTCCTCGCGATAGACGCAGTAGGTGATGGATTTCATGGCCGGACTTTATCCGCGGGATGCCGTGGCGTAAAGAACGGGGTTGGGAGCTGGCAGCGGCGGAGCGGGACGGGCGTGCCTTGGTCGAAAAGAATCTGCATCACGCGGCGGCGAGGCTGCGCTCGGCGTGGCGGAGGACGTCGAGCACCTGCTCGCGGGTGACGCCTTCATACCATGCGAGGAATTCGTCCACGGTGGCACCGGCCTCGATGTTTTCGAAGAGTGTGGTCACCGGCAGGCGCGTACCTTTGAACACCCACGCGCCGCTCACGCGCCCCGGCACGCGTTCGACAGAATTGCATTGGGACCAGTCGAGCATGGCAGGACTTTATCCGCGGGATGCTGCGGCGTAAAGTGTGGGCTTGAGGGCGGCGTTTTCCCCGAGGCAAAGCGGGGCGCGGTGCATCACGCCGGTGCCACCGTAGGACAGTCTGCCGCCGGAGTCTTCTCGGCGTCGGGAATGTGCGGGGGCTTTCCGTTCATCTGCGCAAAGGCGTAAAGGGACTTGGTGATTTGCAGGATGTCTGCACGCGAGAGCCGTTGGGCGGGCTTGGCCTGCTCGATGTATTCAAGGAGCTTTTCCTCGGGAAGGCAGTGGGCGTTTCTCGTGTCGCCCGGCTTGGCCTTGAGGAGTGCCGAAGTGAAGACGAAGACCGGCTGGAAGAAGTGCTCGCGACCGGTGGTCTCGCACACATGGTTCCGCAGGCGCATGACGTGGGCGATGAAGTGGCGGACGACCGGCTTGGCGAGGGGAGTTCCATTGAGCAGGAGTTCGCCGAGGCCGTCCGGGGAGACGAGTCCGCGCCAGTCCTTGGTCTCGATGGCAAAGATGCCGGCGGGACCGATGACGAGGTGATCGTAGTCGGCATACGGGGTAGGAACGTTGTGCATGACGAAGTAGCGGTCGCTGAGTTTCGAGAGGATGTGGGCGACGACGACCTCGCCGCGCGCACCTCTGCGGAACCGCTGGTGATCATCTTCCCAAGCGAGCAGGCGACGCTTCAGCCAGTGGACCAGGAGGAAGGTGAGGGCGGTGGCGACGACGACCTCGGCAGAAAGGCGACCGAACTTCTGCTGCATGATCGCCAAGCCAATGCCGATGCCGAGCACGGCGGCGAGCACGAGGGCACCGAGCAGCATTTGGAGCGTCTTGTCCGACGCTTTTTCCAAAAGGTAGTCGGCGGGCTTTCCGTAGGTTCTGGCCATGCGTCACACGTCGAGCAGGAAGCGAGCCGTGGGTCGGACGCGGGGAGCGGGCAGGGGTGCGGCGTTCGGCCCCGGAATTTCCCGCGGCAAGACTGCTCCCGCGTGATGCCGCGGTGCGCGATGATTCGGCGTGAGGTGAGGACGGCACACAAGGGGTTGCCGCGATGCTTCGGGGCTGATAGCGTCGGGATATGGATCGCATCGTCATCGAACCGGATATCTGCAACGGGCAGCCGACCATTCGCGGGACGCGGATCGCGGCGCGCACCGTGCTGGAGTTTCTCTCGGCGGGTGATTCAATCGAGGATGTGCTGGAGGAATATCCGGCGCTGACGCGGGAGGATGTGCTGGCGTGCATCGGGCTGTCGTCGGAGCTGATGAAGCATCACTTTTCACTCGAACGGGTCGCGTGAAGGGCTTCCTGCTCGACGAGAACATTCCGCGAAACGTGACGTTCACGCCGGCGCTGCCGGTGAGCCACGCCAGCGATCTCGGTGCGAGTGTGAGTGACACGATGATCTGGCTTCCTGCGCTGGTGCGCTGGCTAATGAACTCGTGATCGTATCGAAGGATGCGGATTTTTCGCACCGCATCATGATCGCGTCGCCACCGCCGTGGGTGGTGCATCTGCGGTTTGGCAATCTGCGCAGGCGGGATTTTCACGCATTGCTCAAGCGGCTGTGGCCGCGCATCGAGGCGCTGCTCCCGGAACACAAACTGGTGAATGTCCATGCGGACCGGATCGAAGCCGTGAAGGACTGACGACGCGCGAGAGGGATGCGGAGGGAAACGGGTGCTGGAGTTCGGACGCGGCGCGGGTATCGTGCGGAGCATGAACCTGACACTGCCAGACGTTCCGATCACCCGGCAAATGGGGGATGCGCAATTGCGGCTGGAACTGGCGTGTGGCCTTTATGCGCAGGGCAAGGTGACGAAGGTGAGCGGGGCCGAACTGGCGGGGGTGGACTTTTTCGCCTTTCAAAAGGCGCTGGGTGAACGCCGCATCAGCACCTGCACGGTGGAGGATCTGCATGACGACGTGAGGGCGCTGGACCGGCTTTTTTCCAAGGGCACTGGCGATCCGGAAAAAAACTGACGTGCTGGTCGTCTCCGATACGTCCGTCCTCCTGAATCTTTGATGGGTTTCCGCGCAGGGGCTGCTGCTCGAACTGTTCGCAGAGGTGTGGATTCCGCCCGCGGTGGCGGCGGAGTTTTTGCGTCTTGCGGATGGAAGCCCGCGTTTCCGAGGCTTGGCGTTGGCGGAGTGGGTGCGGATTTCACCCGCGGTGCAGGTGCCGCCTGAAGTCCGGGCCTGTCCCGATCTCGACTTGGGCGAAGGTGAGGCGCTGTCGCTCGCGCTGGAACTGCATGCGACCGCGGTGCTGGTGGATGAAGCCGCTGGCCGCAGTGCGGCGAAGGCGCTCAATGTGACGAGCATCGGGATCGCAGGCATCCTCTTGCGTGCGAAGGAACGGGGCCTGATTCCCGCAGTGCGTCCGCTGCTCGTCCGTCTGCGCGAAGAGGCCGGGTTTTGGCTGAGTCCCAGATTTGAAACCGAAGTGCTGCGGCTCGCCGGGGAGTGATCAGTGCGCGGGTCGTTGCCGGGGTCGGCGATGATTGTGCGCGCGGCGCCGCCGGGGTGCCACTCAGGGCGGCGACCACTCAAGGTAACCGCCGGGCTGCATTGCAGAAGCCGTGGTGGCAATGACCGCGGCGTGGGGCTCGATCGCGGGCCAGTTTGCAATCTTGAGCACGAGGATGGCGATGCGCCGGGTGGAGAGGTTCTGCTGATAGCTCAGGTTTTGATCGGTGGTCACGAGCAGATCGTAGCCTGCCGTTTCGGCGGCGGTGAGCAGGTCGCCATTCGAGAGCTGCGCCCAGCCGTGCTGCCATGCGGTGCCGACTTCGTGGGCGGCCAGCCAGCGGCGAAGGGGAACCGGCGTGCCTTGGTCGAAAAGAATCTGCATCACGCGGCGGCGAGGCTGCGCTCGGCGTGGCGGAGGACGTCGAGCACCTGCTCGCGGGTGACGCCTTCATACCATGCGAGGAAGTCGTCCACGGTGGCACCGGCCTCGATGTTTTCGAAGAGTGTGGTCACCGGCAGGCGCGTGCCTTTGAACACCCACGCGCCGCTCACGCGTCCAGGCACGCGTTCGACGGATTTGCATTGGGACCAGTCGAGCATGGCGGGACTTTATCCGCAGGATGCCGTGGCGTAAAGAACGGGCTTGATGACTGACGTTTTCACGAAGGCCAAGCGCAGCGAAGTGATGTCGCGCATCCGCTCGCGCGGGAATCTCGGCACGGAATTGCGGCTCATCGCGCTGATGCGCGGGCATGGCATCACCGGCTGGCGGCGGAATGCGCGCGTTTTCGGCAGGCCGGATTTCGTCTTCCGCGCCGCGAAGCTCGCCGTGTTTGTGGACGGCTGCTTCTGGCACGCCTGCCCGCGCCACGCGACGATGCCGCGCAACAACCGGGCATTTTGGAAGGCCAAGCTCACGCGCAACGCCGCCCGCGACCGCGAGGTGACGCGCACGCTGCGCAAGACCGGCTGGCGCGTGCTGCGCGTGTGGGAATGCGCGCTGAAGACGAAGCGCGCGGCGGCGACGGTGCGGCGGATCGTACACGCGCTGGAGCGGTTTAAATAAAACTGTGGCCGTTTCTGTGGCCGTCGCCCGCGTTTTTTTGTAGCGCAGCTGTCCGGAGCTGCGCGGCCGTGCAGCCGCAACCATCACGCAGGTCAGGAGACCTTACGCTACCAGGCGCACCGGCAGCCGCGCTTCCAGGGATGCGCCGCGGACTTCCGTCCGCGCCTACTTCCCGAGCTTCGCGACGATCTCGTCCGTGAGCTTCTGCACGAGTGCCTCGATCTCCGCGTTGCTCGCGGGCGCGTCGTTCGTCATCGGATTGAAAGGCGTCACCGGCGACGAGCAGCCATGCGAGCCGCACATCGTGGTCCACGGGTCCACTTCGCAGAGGCCGGCGGGCTTGAGGTCGTAGCGGTCGTCGGGGAGTCCGAGGCTCTTCTTGATGTTGAGCAGCTCCGGCAGCTTGTCGCACGGGATGGACGCGCTGCCGGGGATCGCCTGCGCGAGGATCACCGTGCGGCAATACGCGTCGGTGATTTCCATTTTGAAATACGCATCCTCGACCGACTTGCCCCAGCAGATCACACCGTGGTTGCCCATGAGGATGGACTGGTGCTTCGGCGCGAGCGGGAAAATTTCCGCGGCAATCTCCGGCGATCCCGGCGTCTTGTAAGGCGTGTAAGCGACCGTGCCGACGAACACTTCCAGCTCGGGGATGAGACGCGGCGGCGGCTGCATGCCCTTGATCGCAAACGCGCCCGCATGGACCGGATGCGCGTGGCACACGCTCACGGCTTCGGGCGTGGAGTGGAAGATCGCCATGTGCGTGGTGATTTCGCTGGAGCGCTTCCAAGTGCCGCCGAGCTGTTTGCCCTTGCCGTCCACCATGCACATCATGTCGGGCGTCATGAAGCCCTTGCTCACGCCAGTCGGCGTGCAGATGAAGCGGTCGGGACCTAGCCGCGCGGAGATGTTGCCGCCATTGCCATCGCAATATTCGCGCGCCCAGATGCGCCGTCCGATGTCGCAGATTTGCTCCTTGATCGTGGTCGCTTCCTTCGATGCAAAAAGTGCGATGTCCTCCTTGCTGTATGCCGCGGATGCGGGTGACGCAGCAGCCGGCTTCGCATCGCCCGATGATGCCGGCGCGGCATCGTCATAGACGACCTTCACTCCGGCTTCGGTGAAAATATCCTTCGCGCCGGGCGTGATACGAATTTCGCCGTTCTGCCTGAATTCCTTCGCGGCAGTTTTCACGAAATCCGCGGCTTCTTTCTGGGTGATGAGTTTCATAGATTATTCCTTGTAAAAAATTTCGTCCACGAGCGCGGCGCAGTAGGCGTCCACGGGGGTTGGCTTCTCAAATGGGCACGCCGCCTCGCGGCCTTCGCTGATGGCGATCTGCTGGCCGACGCCGGCACCGAGCTGATCGTAAACGACGATCGCCGGGTCGTATTTTTCCTCCCCGGAAAATGTGCCGGTCTTCCACGGCAGTGTGAGCATCAGCCGCTCACCGACATACCTTGGCGAACGCACCGAGAGGGTCACGCGACCGATGACCGTGCCCATTCTCACGCGCGCCTCCTTGCCGGGATTTCAACGCCCAACGCCCAACGCCCGACGCCCAACGCCCAGGGATTTCCGCGCACGCGCGCTCCGGCCCTTGGATGTTGGGCGTTGGGCGTTGGGCGTTGGGCGTTGAAAATAGTGTTCACAGCGCAAGACTCCTCTCCGGATCAATAATGCCCATCACGCTCCAGCGCGCGGGGCTGAGTTTGTCGCCGACCATCTTGCGCGCCTCGCTGCCGTCACTCGAAATCATCACGCGCTGGCCGATGCCCGCGCCGAGATTATCGAGCACGATCTGGGGCGCGAGATCAGGACTCTCCGGCATCGCGATGAGCAGCCGCCAGCCTTCGAGGCTTTTGTGCTTCACCGTCGAGGTGACGTGTCCTTTGATCGTCGCGAGGCGCATTCGGTCGTTTAGAAAAGGTTGAGGTTTTCGACCATCACGCAGCGGCGTGAGCGGGTGAACGTCATCGGTGTCGTCACCCCTTCGCCGGTCGGCGTGGCGACGGAAAAACTGAGGAACCCTTCGCCGCCGAGCCCGAGGCCGGTCATGCACGGGCCGTTCTTGATGAAGAGCGTGGTGTCCACGAGTTGCGCCATTTTGGTGAGGTTGCGGATGTTCTGCGAATGCATGATCGCCGTGTGCTTGTAGTTGTGCTCGGCCTTGATCGCCTCCTCGATGGCCACGTCCACATTTGCCACGCGCACGACGGGGATGAAGGGCATCATCTGCTCCTCATCGACGAAAATGTGATCTGCCTTCGTCTCGCCAAAAAGCAACTGCGTGCTCGGCGGCACATCGAGCCCGATGGCCTTCGCAAGCACCGCAGCGTCGCGGCCCACGAGGTCGCGATTCACGACCGGATGCGGGCAGCCCGCGCCTTTTCCCTGCGGAAAAACGAATGCCTTATCCGCGAGTGCCTCGACTTGCTTGGCGTCGAGTTGCACGGCACCGGCGCGCTTGAGCGCAGCGATGAGTTTGTCCGCGACGGCTTCGACGACGAACACTTCCTTCTCGCCGATGCAGAGCAAATTGTTGTCGTAGCTCGCGCCCTGGATGATGCACTTCGCCGCGTGATCGAGGTCCGCGGTTTCGTCCACGACGACCGGCGGATTTCCGGGTCCGGCGCATACGGCGCGCTTGCCGATTTTCATCGCAGCCGCGACCACCGCAGGACCGCCGGTCACGCAGAGCAGGCGCACCTTCGGGTGCTTGCACATCGCGTCGAAGGTATCGAGCGTCGGCTTCACGACCGTCGTGAGCAGGTCGGAGATTCCGGTCTCTTGGAAAATCGCCTCGTTGTAAGCGCGGATCGCAAGCGCCGCGACTTTGCTGGCCGCAGGATGCGTGTTGTAAACGACCGCATTGCCCGCCGCGATCATGTTGATCGCATTGCCGGTGAGTGTCGGAACGCTGTGCGTCGAGGGCGTCACCGCGCCGATCACGCCCCACGGCGCGTAATCAATCACAGTCAGGCCGAAGTCTCCGCTGAACGCCATGCGCTCGAGGAATTCCACGCCGGGCACGAGGTCACCGCAAATCTTCAGCTTCTCGATCTTGTGATCGAGCCGGCCGATTTTTGTCTCGGTCATTTCGATCGTGCCCCATTCCTCCGCCTTCGCCACGCACATCTTGCGGATGACATTGATCGCCTTGCGCCGAGCCGAGACGCCGAGTTCGCGCAGTTTTTCAAACGAACGATGCGCCGCCTCGCACGCGTCCTCCATTTTCTCATACACGCCAAATGAGGTCGCGGATGAAGGAGCCGCCTTCGGCTGTGATGCGAGCCGCGCGAGCACTTCGCTCACTACGCGGGAGATGATTTTTTCGTCGAGGTTTGCCATGTCTGTTTAGCTGAAAAGTTGATGCTTCGGTCTGCGCGTCACTGCGCTTTGAAAAGGATGTGTTTGCCGACATCCACGGTGTCCACGATGCCGATCACGACGGCGTCCAAAGGAGCCTCCTTGTCATCGGACGCGAGCCGCGCGGAACTGCCCTGCACGATGAGGACGATTTCGCCTTCACCCGCGCCGAGGGTGTCCGTGACCACGAGCGTGCTCGTGCCGGGCTTCCACTCTTTGGCCGTCGGCGAATCAATCACGAGCGGACGCACGAGGAGAAACTTGGTCCCCGTCATCTTCACGTTCTTCTTGGTGGCCACCACTGAGCCTTCGACTCGGGCGAGAATCATAAGGATGAAGGATGAGGGATGAAGGATGAAAGAAGCATGTCAGTTGGCTTTCGAGCGTTTGTGGATGGTGGTAAGGATCGCGAGGAGTTCATTGCATTCATCCATGAGTGGCTGCATCCGTTTGATTGGGACGATTCCGGCCTCGGTAAGGAGCAGGAACCAATATAGGGTTTCGTCCTGTTCCTTGAGGCAGTCGCCGATTTTTGCGATGAACTCCGCCTTGCTCCGTGCGCGCTGGGCTTCGCGATAATTTGCCCCCACCGACGTGCCGGATCGGAGAACTTGACGACCGAGAACCTGTGCCTCCATCGAACGCGAAAGGGATGAAGTGAGCCGAATCACCCGCAACGCAAATGAGCGCGTGCGCAGGCTGAGATCCTGAGGATCGGCATCTTTCATCCTTCATCCTTCAGCCTTCTTACTTTGCTTTCGGCAGCACCGCGACGAGGTCGCCGTGCGGGCGCGCGATGACGCTGATGCTCACGATCTCGCCGAGACCTTGCGCGGCGATTTTGCCGGCTTCGGTCGCGGCTTTCACAGCGGCGACATCGCCGGTGACGCAGACGGTCACCATGGCGTTGCCGACCTGAGTGAAGGGGCCGACGAGTTCGACGTTGGCGGATTTGAGCATTGCGTCCGTCGCCTCGACGAGTGCGACGAGACCGCGGGTTTCGATGAGTCCGATTGCTTGTTGTGCCATATAGTTGGTTGTTAGTTGAGTGTTGAGAGGTGCAGCGTGTTGCCGCGCATCGGTTAGTTAGTTGTTGGCTGAAAGTTTTGCCCACGCGTTGCGGGCGATGATGATTTCCTCGTTCGTGGGGATCACGCGCACCTCGATCTTCGAGCGCGGCGTGGAGATGACAGTCTCGCTGGCGCGCGTCTTTTTGTTCAGTTCGAGGTCGAGTTCGAGGCCGGCAAAGTCCAGGTTCGCGCAGACTTTTTCGCGGACTTCCCAGTCGTTTTCACCGATGCCGGCGGTGAAAATGAGGACATCGGCGCCGTTCAGTTCGACGAGGAACTGGCCGATGTATTTGCGAATCGCTGAGACGAAGACATCGAGCGCAATCTTTGCGTCCGCGTTGCCTTTTTCCGCCGCTTCCCAGAGATCGCGAATGTCGCCGGTCGCGAGCCCGGACATGCCCTTGAGGCCGGATTGCGAGATGAGTGCTTTCTCCACCGCATCAATGCCGAGGCCGAGATCCCGCGCAAGGTAGATGAGCGCGAAAACATCGAAGTCGCCCACGCGGTTATTTTGCGGCAGCCCGCTCTGCGGCGTCATGCCCCAGCTTGAATCAATCGCCTTACCGTTGCGCACTGCGGCAATCGAACTGCTGCCGCCGAGGTGGCAGGAGATGATGCGCAATTTGTCCGAGCCGCGAATTTCCGCGCAGCGCTGCGTGACGAAGCGATGGCTCGCACCGTGGAATCCGTGGCGGCGGATGCCGTATTTCGTCTCCCATTCGCGCGGCACCGGGTAGCGCACATTTTCCACCGGCACATTGTCGTAAAATGCCGTCTCAAATGTGCCGATGCACGGCAGGTGCGGATGTGATTTGTGGAAGCTGCGCACCGCCGCGACGTAGGGCGGATTGTGCGCGGGGAGCAGCGTGTTGATTTCCTCCATCGCGCGCAGCACGGGCTCGTCGAGCACCTGCGTGCCCGAGATGCCGCGCGCCATCACCGGCTTGAAGCCGACTGCGGCGAGATCACCGAATCCCCCGAGCTGTTTCTCAACGAGTGAAATCGCCGCGCCGTGATCGGGCAGTGCCGCCGTACCCTTTTGCTCGGGTTCGCTGCCGATCTGCGTTTTCCAAGGAGACTCCGCGCTGCCGATCCGCTCGATGCCACCCTTCGCCAGCACGCGCTCAGAGGGCATCTCGATCAAGCGGAACTTGAAGGAGGTGCTGCCGATGTTGGCGACGAGGATTTTGTTTGGCGTCATGGGATAACCGCAGGCGGATCAGTCCTATCGCTCGCACTGGTCTCATGGGACCGATGCGACGAATAGGATCAGCGGACTACTTCACGGGAGTGTTCACCGGCTTGCCGCCGAGGAATTTTCCGAGCAGGTGCAGGTCGTCGTGCGGACGCGGGATCACGTGTACGGCCACGACTTCGCCGATGGCGGTCGCTGCGGTCGCGCCGGCTTCGACGGCGGCTTTCACCGCGGCGACGTCGCCTTTCACAAAGACGGTCACGTAGCCCGAGCCGACTTTTTCCCAGCCGATGAGTTCCACATTCGCGGCCTTCGTCATTGCGTCAGTTGCTTCGAACTGCGCGACGAGACCCTTGGTTTCGATCATTCCGATTGCTTGTCCAGCCATAGTATTTGAGAGGTAAAAGTTGAGTGTTGAGAGACTAGCTGGTGAAGAATTTCAGCAGCTCCGGCGTGGGCCGGGCGATGACGTGGGACGCGACGAGGTTGCCCACGCGCTTGGCCGCTTCCTTGCCGGCTTCGACCGCAGCTTTGACGCTGCCGACATCACCGCGAACGATGGTCGTGATCAGCGCGCCGCCGATCGGGATGGATTTTACCAGTTGCACATTCGCGGCCTTGACCATGGCATCACTGGCTTCCACCAGGCCCACGTAGCCGCGAGTTTCGATTAGTCCGATTGCTTCGCTCATTTGTTTTTAGTTTTGGGTTAGAATTCGGCCCGCGAAAAACGCGGAAGGCGCGAAAGGGTTTTTGGTTAGTTGATTGCTTGAAAGGATCCGTTGCTTGTGCGGTTTGGCGTCAGTTGGAAGGCTTGATTCAAAGTCGAAAAATTTTTGCGTCGTTGGGCGTCTTTTGCGGGCCTAGTGCTTGATCAGCTCGACCTTCGTCGCGCGTTCGAGGTCGCAGGCGTTTGCCTCGTCGGTGTCCATGTGGACCTCCAGTTTGAAGCTCGGATCCACGCGCACGATCATCTCGTCGAAGCGCGTGTTGCACATCGGCGAGGTCACTTTCATCGTGATCCGGTCGAGGTGTTTCACGCCGTAAAATTTCGCATCGCCCGGCGACATGTGGACGTGCCGCGCGGCGCGGATGATGCCGTCCTTCATTTCGAGCATGCCCTTCGGCCCCATCACGTATCCTCCCGGCGTGCCCTTGATGTCGCCGGACATGCGCACCGGCACATCCATGCCGAGCTGGATCGCATCCGTGATGGCGACTTCAATCTGAGTGAGATTCCGGCAGGGACCGAGAATGCGGAGGTTCGGAATGACACGCCTGCGAGGCCCGATGAGCGTCACCGTCTGCTCGGAGGCAAACTGCCCTTCCTGGTAAAGCATCTTGTGAACGGTGAGCTTCGCGCCCTTGCCGAACAGCGTCTCAAGATTCTCCGGCGAAATGTGCATGTGCCGCGCCGAACTGTTCACCACGAGTGTCGGTGCATTTGCGGGTGATTCCTGACCGAGTTGCTTCGCCAATGCAGAACGCACAAGGGCCTCGACTACGGGGCGGTTGGGGGTAGTGATGGCGCTCATGTTTTAAGGAGGAAACGTTTATGACTGGACGCAATCATATAAAAATCAGGTAGCACGTCAACGGGAAAATTCACTTTTCTTACGCGCGGGTCCGGTCATAAAATATGGATGGGCATTTCATCCGCATCCGCCTCGCTGGAGGGCGCGCTTTCCGGGGCCGACACCTTTCGGATTCCCGGCGATCCGTGGCTTTGCGGTGCGCGCTGGGCATCCCGCAAAATAATCCCAGCCTGCGCGAGCCGCTCGGCTGAAACGTCCGTCACCAACGCATCCACCCGCTCCCACGGGACGAGAAAGTGCGGCGCTTCGCTGTTGAGCTTCGATCCATCAATGCAAAATACCGCGCGCTTGCTGCGCTGGAGCACGACCCTTTGCTGGTCCACGATCGCGGCTTGCGAGTTCCAGACCCCCTCGGGATTCATTGCCTCCGCGGAAAGGAATGCCGTGTCGAAATTCCAAAACTCCAGACTCCGCTGGGCCGTTTCCCCGAGCAGCGTGGACTGCAAATGCAGAAGTTGTCCCCCGAGTAGGAAGACTTGCACATCCGGGATCGCTGCGAGCATTTCGCCGACCGGCAGGTTGGAAGTCACGATGGTCGCCGGGGTGACCGGGTGCTCGCGGAACGCCTCCGCCATCGCGCAGATCGTCGTCCCGGAATCGAGAAAATAAGTCCCGCCAGGCTCCATGAAAGCCAGTGCCGCCTTCGCGATCTTCGCCTTCGCCCGCGAGGCCTTCCCCTGCCGGTCACGGAATGATGGAAACCGGTCATTAAACTCCGAAAGCGCCCCGCCATGCGTCCGCTTGATCTTTTTTTCCCCGACCAGGGCCGCCAAATCCCGCCGTGCCGTCGCCTCCGAGACCCCCAGCCGCCGACAAAGCTCCTTCACCGGGAGATAGTGATGCTGCCCAAGCAATTCCGCGAGCCGATCGCGGCGTGCCTGAACAATATGAAAGGGAACCTTCACATTTTGAGAATTGCGGTTTTATGACCGATGTCAATTATTACCAGACTGGCAATTGAATCGCTCTGGAGACGGCGCGGGATGGCGGCCTATCTTGAGTAAAATCGCACGTAGTCCACGACGAACTTCACCTTGCTCGACGCCCGATCACCGTAGCCGCCCTCCGGGATGCTCCACGACCAGAGTTTATTCGCCACCTCCGTGCTCAGCACGAGCATCTGCGGTCGCCGCGAGACCGGCCCCGGTGTTTCCCAGATCAGCTTCCCATCGATGAAAAAGCGGTAGCCCACCTCGCTCCATTCGCAGCCGTAAATGTGAAAGCCTTTGTCGAGCCCGAGGTCTGGCGTGAGCAGGCCGGAACCGTTGCGATGCGCCGCGTAGCCGTCCCAGTGCAGCGTGAAATTCGCCTGGCCCGCCATGCGCTTCCCCTCATGATCCGTCTCGCGGTGCTCGACAAAATCCACCTCGGTCCCCGCCTTTGCCGGGTCGCCGATGTGGATGCCCATGTCCGGCAGCAGCATGAGATCCGAGATCGACCAGAAGACCGACCACGTCCCCGGCGCGTCATTCCACTGGATGCGCGCCTCGTAGTAGCCGAGCGACGGCTCGAAGATTCCCTGCGTGCAGACCATCCCCGTGTAGTGCTTCCCGTCTTCCGTGAAAGTCGTGATGGTAAGTTTTCCATCGGCAACCGTCACTGCATCGGGCGTGTTGATCGCATCGCGGCGCTTTCCGGGCAGCCAGTTTTTCCACTTCGTCCCGTCGAGCTGCGTGCCGTCAAATTCATCCGCCCATTTCAGTCTGTAGCCCGGCGGTGGCTCGGCGCATGCGAGGGCGGCGAGGCTAAGCAAGGGGGCGATGAACTTCATCACCGCGAGTGGTGCGCGGCAGTGCGTGGCGAGTCAACTCTGGCAGCAGCCGCGCGCGTCAAAGTGCGGAGTGATCCTTCCCGAGATGCGCGGAAAAGATTGGCCTGTGCTTTGACTAGAGCCGCTACAGTGCGGTGCTCGCATCCGAATGAACATCCACGGAAAACACTACCGCACCATCTGGCTCCGGCCAAGCGACGACCGCGTCGTTGAAATCATTGACCAGCGTGCGCTGCCGCACCGCTTCGTCATCGAGCAGATCGACAGCGTGGAAAAAATGGCCGCGGCGATTTTGGAAATGCACGTCCGCGGCGCGGGGCTCATCGGCGCGTCGGCGGGCTACGGCATGGTTCTCGCCGCGCTTGCGGCGGCGCGCAGCCGGAACTTCGACGCCCGCCTCGCCGAAGCTGCGACGCTTTTGAAATCCACGCGCCCCACCGCCGTGAATCTCGCGTGGGCCGTGGACCGCCAGCTCGCCGCCATCGCGCGCGGCTCCACTGCTCGCGAGAAAATCTCCATCGCCCGCGAGACCGCAGCATTGATCGCCGACGAGGACGCCGCCGCGTGCCGCGCCATCGGCGAGCACGGGCTGCCGCTCATCCGCGCCATCAGCAAACGCAAAGCCGGCAATCCGGTGAATGTCCTCACGCATTGCAACGCCGGGTGGCTTGCATTTGTGGACCACGGCTCCGCCACCGCGCCCATCTACGCCGCACACGATGCCGGCATCCCCGTCCACGTGTGGGTGGACGAGACGCGCCCGCGCAGCCAGGGCGCAAAGCTCACCGCGTGGGAACTCGGCCAGCACGGCGTCCCGCACACCGTCATCGCCGACAACACCGGCGGCCACCTCATGCAGCACGGCATGGTGGACCTCTGCCTCGTCGGCACCGACCGCACCACGCGCACCGGCGACGTCGCGAACAAAATCGGCACCTACCTGAAAGCCCTCGCCGCGCGCGACAACCGCGTCCCGTTTTACGTCGCGCTGCCGTCCTCGTCGTTCGACTGGAAAATGCGCGACGGCCTGCGCGAAATCCCCATCGAGGAGCGCGGCAGCGAAGAGGTGAAAATCGCCGACGGCCTGCTCCTCGACGCGAGTGGTCGCGTCACAAAGCGCCACGCCGAAGTCCTCGTCACCCCGCCCGAGAGTCCCGCGGCGAACTACGGCTTCGACGTCACGCCATCGCGACTCGTCACCGGCCTCATCACCGAACGCGGACGCTGCCGCGCGACGGAACGCGCGATCACCGCGCTTTTCCCCGAGCCTGCAAAGTAGTCCCGCGCTTCAGCGCGTCACATGCGGCCTTGGATCGTAAGATCCACGGACATCTGAGAGCGCCCTTTCACATCTGCACGCCATGACGCGCTAAAGCGCGGGACTACTTTCACGGGCCTCAGCGCCGGTGCGATTTTGCGTGCAGGTTTTCGCGCATGGGCCGTCGGTATGGCAGCATTGCAGCCGATTGCGATTCGGCTACCACATCCGCATGTCTCCCCGAACACGTCTCCTCATCGGCTGCGGCGCGGCGGCGCTCGCATGGATGCTCGGCTACGGCATGGGCGGCGGATTGCGGGTCGGCGGGAAAAATGCGGGCGACTCGCGGGACGATGCTGCATCGCAACACGGCGGCACTTTCACCAAGAAGACCGACGCGCACCACGGCACCGCGCGCACGGCAGAGGACACACTCGACGAGCAGATCGCCGGACGCCGCATCCCGTGGACGCGCGAGCGGCTGCAGCATTCCGTGCAGGCCATCGGGCAGGAGCCGGACATCATGCACGCCATCCGCTTCGGGATGAAACTCACCGATCAACTCGGCCCGGATGATTTCCCGCTCGCGCTCGAGATCGTGAAGGAAATGAAGGACTCTCTCGACGAGGGGGGCCAAATCTACGCGACGATGGCGCTCATGCGCTGGGCGGAGCTGAAGCCCGAAGCCGTCGCCGAATACCTCAAGGCCAAGGACAAAATCGGCGAAGGCTTCATCTTCAGAGACAGCGACATGGTCTTCAACGTCTGGGGCGGCTCGAATCCCGCCGCCGCCATCGCATGGGTCAGGACGCTGGATGAGGGTCATCAGTCCGACGCCATCAAACAAATCCTGGAAGCCGCGGCGCGCCGCGACCCGGATGCCGCCCTCGCCCTCGCGCAAGCCCACGCACCCGAAATGCTGAAGGGAGGCGGCCTGGCCGACGCCATTGAAAGCGCACTCCGCAAACGAGACCCGGAACGCAGCGCGCGCACGATCGCCTCGCTCGGCAATGCGAACAAAATCAGGTCTTCCGCGCAGCAGTGGGCGGAAAAGGATCGCGCTGCGGCGATGCAATGGGCGCAGGAATTGCCCGACGAAAAAATGCGCGCCGAGGCGCTCAAGGGCGTCTGGCAGGAATTCGCCTCCAAGAATCCCGACGAAGCGGCCGCGCAACTTTCCAAGAACTCCGCCGACGCACCATTCGTGGAAAACTCGGGCGAAAACATCTGTAAGAATCTCGCGCAAAAGGACCCGCAGCAGGCGGAGCAATGGGCCGCCACGCTCCAGCAGCCCGAGGCTCGGAAAGAAGCCTTCAGAGCGCTCGGCGAGGTCTATGCGCGGAAGGACACAGTCGCCGCCGGGCAATGGCTGAACGGCCTGCCCGACGGAGCGGATCGCAAAAACGCGATCCTCGGCTTTGTTTATGCCGCAAAGGAGGGCCACCCGGAGGAAGCGACTACCTGGGCCGCCGCCGTGCAGGACACCGATGCGCGCCGCTCGGCCCTGCGCACCACGCTCGGCGAATGGTCCAAGCGGGATCTCCCCGCCGCGCTCGAATGGATACAGACCACGCCCACCATTTCCGAGGAGGACCGGCGGGCGATTTTGAAAAAGGAGTGAAGCGCGTAATGTTTAAGCGGGTGCGCCGGTGCTTGCGCCCGCCGTTGATCGCGGGCTTCCTCCAGCCATGTTATCCCTGCGCGAAAGTCCCACCCTGCGTGCGCGCAAAGATGGTGCGCTGACCCCGCGCGACTCCGAACCGGAGCCGGATCTCGCCATCGTCGCGGGCACTCACGAAGACTTTTTCCACGCGCACCCGACGACCGCCGCGCTTGCAATCGAAGTCGCCGTCACCAATCCCCACGACGACCGTGCGCTTGCCGAGATTTACGCCGAGGCCGGCGTCGGCGAATACTGGGTCGTGCTGCCCAAGGAGCGCGCCATCGAAGTCTTCCGACAGCCCGAGGGTCTCGCCTATCGCGTAGGGCGTTTCGCAAAAAAGTGGATACGCGAAGCGCGCGACTTTCGGATTACGCCTCGAAGAACTGGTCGAAGCCTTTTGCCCGAAGGCCGCGCTTGAATTCCTCATCCACAGTCCAAAGAGTCGCATCAAGGTGAAGCGCAAGGGCGACGAATGGCGTATCTTTCAGATCCACGCCGTCGCAGAGTCGGCGGGCCTGCATCCATGTTCCCATCGGGATCGCGGCCGCATCAATGAACTGAAGCGACTCGACCAGTTCGTTCAGTGCTTCGAGGACGTTTTCCTCCGGCAGTTTCGTCGCCTCCAGCAGCCGGGCGCTGTGTTAGAATAGCTCCACAAAAAGAAAGCGCGGGGCAAAGAAGACATTCTCCGACGGCGACAGCAGCAGCAGCGCGAGATCGCCACAGCCTGCGGCGAGCGCGCTGAAGACCACATTCGTATCCACCACCACCCGCATCGGCTACCCTTGCGGCGGGGTGGAGCGGTGCGCGTTCTTTTCCCACCAGCCGGCTTTCGATTCCTCGGCCAGTCGCATCGCCTCACCCTGCGACATCGCACTGCCCGCCACGAGCGATGTGAAACGGAACGGACGAAGGATCGCCTCGATCTGCGCCGGGTCCATCCCGCCGCGCGGGATAGTCATGTGGATTTCATTCTCCGTTGAATCAACAGTAATCATGGCAGCAGTCCCGTAACGCTCGCCGCCGCGTGGCGCAACTCCACATGCTCTGCCTCGTGCCCGCGTTGCTGGAGCACGCGCGCGAGGGCGGGCGGCAGTTGGGCGTCAACAATCCAGCGCACGTTGGAAGCCGGTCACGCAGCGGCGGCGTATTGGAGGCGCGCGTCAATGTCCGCCGGCTCCAGACAGGGGAAGTCCTCGAGGATTTCATTTTCCGGCACGCGGGCGGCGAGCATTTCGAGCACGTCCTTCACACGGATGCGCATCCCGCGGATGCACGGGCGCCCGCCGCATTTGCCCGGTTCGATGGTGATACGGTCGAGGAGTGACATGCGTTTAGGCGAGCGTGATTGGGATGGGAAACAAGAGCGTGCTTTGACGAAAAGAGAACGCGTGCGCTTGCGCCTGCCGTTGTTCACGGGCACTCTAGCACCATGCTCTCCGTGCTCGAAAGTCCCACATTCCGCGCGCGTGTCTCGCACATGAGTGTCGCGTCCTACCACGATCTCTGTGAGCGCGACCCGAGCGCCATCCGTACGGAACTCATCAGAGGCAGCATCGTTGAAAAAAGGAGCAAGTCCCCCCTTCACGGCAGCATTTCTTCCATCTTGCAACGCATCATCACGCCGATGGTGCCGCCGCAATTCTGCGTGAGACGCGAGGAGCCGTTGACACTGCGCGACTCCGAGCCCGAGCCGGACATCTCCATCGTCGCTGGCAGGCACGAAGATTACCTTCGCTCGCATCCCTCCACCGCTGCGCTTGTCGTCGAAGTCGCAGTCACCAGTCCCAACGACGACCGCGCGCTCGCCGAAATCTACGCCGAGGCTGGCGTCGGCGAATACTGGGTCGTGCTCCCGAAGGAGCGTGCCATCGAAGTATTCCGCCAGCCCGAAGGCCTCGCCTACCGCGAAGTGCGCCGCTACGAATTCGCTGACGAACTCGCGTGCAGCACCGTGTCCGGCGTGGAGTTCGCGCTCTCGGAACTCTTCGCAGGCATCGTCCCGGCGGGCGCGTAGCCGTCGTGCGAAAGTGATTCGTGGCCCGGAGGGCCAGCGGAAATTAGCCGGTGGTCGAGCGAGCGCAGCGAACGAACACCACCGGATCGCGGTGGCAAAAAAACAACCGCCCCGGACGTGGCGGCGGAAATCTTGTGCGCGCGTTTTCCCGCGCCCCATCCGGGGCGCATCCCATTTTTTCTCGGCGATCCGGTGGTGTTCGCTTCGCTCGACCACCGGCTAATTTCCGTGACGCCTCCGGCGTCGGGAAAGGCGCTGCATCGGAAGCCGATCACGCCGCGGTGAGCACCGTGTAATCCATCTGGCGCGCGGCGTAGAGGAGCGCGGACTGGATGTCAGCCGCTTCGAGGAAGGCGTAATCGGCGAGGATTTCCTCGTGCGAAGCCCCCGCCGCGAGGAGTTCCAGCACGTCCATCACACGAAGACGTGTTCCGCGGATGCACGGGCGCCCGCCGCACTTGCCCGGTTCGATGGTGATACGGTCGAGGAGTGGCATGCGTTCAGGGTAGCGAAATTCGGAAGGGAGACAAGAGCGCTTGCGGGCATTGGCAATTACGCTCGCTGAAAAGGCCACGCACCGTCTTTGCGTTTCGTGCCATTGCGGCTAAACCCACGCCATGCAAGAGAAGCCAACCCAAGCTGAAATCGACTCCGTCGCGAGTTTTGTCGAAGCGGTCAACGAACTCGAATTGGAGCCTTTTTTCAGTCAGGACGAACCTCGTTCGGTATCGATGTGTGGAGACAGGCGGACTTTCAAACTAGGAGATCGCTTCCATTTTCGATCCGCTTTGATCACATTTCGTCGAATCTGGATGATGGGTGAGGCTGAGAATTTTGAATACGTCTGCGGAGTGATCCATCGGACTGCGCCAGATGCGCGTCCATATATCAAGGCGTTCGGGAGTGACGTGCGAAACCTGAAGAAATCAAACAAACACTGGGTCAATGTTGCCGTGAGCGGCGAGAAATTGGTCAATCTCTGGCTCAATACAGTATTCGCGCATTCCGGCCTGCGTGGCAGTGGACCTACTCGGCACGAATTTGATCGGATGGTTGAGAAATACGGGCAAGGGGCGATGGAGTATGCTTTTCGGCACCTCGTTTTCTCGATCGGGCTCAGCTATCGAAACGTAGCGAAGATAGCGCGTCAATTTTTGGATATTTGCCGAGCCGAGTTCCAATTGGGTCCAAGTTTCAGACTTGGTTCTGCATTTGGAACTCAGCGACGGGAACGGACACCAGATGGTCATCTGATCATTCGTCAAAGCTCGTCTGAACATTTCTCGGAAGAGAGTTATGAACTGAGGTTCGCGCGAATTCTAAGTCGTCAAACATTCAGTGATCTGAAAAGCGTGCTCGAAAGGCTTGAGTTTACCGAACGCGAGCTTCTGAAGTTGGTTCTAAAACATGAATCGTTTCTTGCATTGGTCGCAGAGTCTGAACTCGAACTGCGTATCCTTCCGGAGATGCCAAAGCAGCCTGACATAAGCGAAGGAATAAGTTTTTTCTGTGGATTACATGACACGGCTACGCATGCCGTATCGGCCCTCCAATGTTCAGAGGTGGAGATGATGACAGATGAGAAAGGCATAATGATTTTGGAGACGCATCATGCCGCTTTCCGGAAGCAATTGGTAAACTGCTAAAATCGTGACTTAGTTCGATGCGACTGTAACCGCGACGCGCTAATCCCCATATCCGTTCGGATGCTTCACATGCCACGCCCAGGCGCTGGCGATGATTTTTTCCACGTCTTGGAACTGCGGTTTCCAGCCGAGTTCGGCGCGGACTTTTTCCGAGCCGGCGATGAGGCGCGGCGGGTCGCCGGGGCGGCGCGGCTTTTCGATGACGGCGATTTTCTGGCCGGTGATTTTTTCGCAGGTGGCGATGATTTCGCGGACGCTCGTGCCGCCGCCGGTGCCGAGGTTGTATTTGGCACTGTGCGGGGCGGTGAGGGCGAGCATGTGCGCCTGCGCGAGGTCGAGGATGTGGATGTAGTCGCGGATGCACGTGCCGTCGGGCGTGGGGTAGTCGGTGCCGTAGATTTCGACGTGCGTCTTCTGGCCGAGGGCGACTTTGAGGACGTTCGGGATGAGGTGCGTCTCGATGCGGTGATCCTCGCCGAAGGTCTCGCTGGCGCCGGCGGCGTTGAAGTAGCGCAGGGCGACGTAGGTGAGGCCGTGGCAGTCGGAATACCAGCGGAGGATTTGCTCGAAGATGAGCTTGCTCTCGCCGTAGGGATTGATGGGTTTTTGCGGGAGCGTTTCATCAATCGGCATGCGCTCGGGGACGCCGAAGGTCGCGCAGGTGCTGGAGAAGACGAGGCGCTTGCAGCCGGCGGCGTGCATGGCGTCGAGGAGATTGATGCCGCCATAGACGTTGTTGCGGAAATATTTCGAGGGGTTCGTCATGCTCTCGCCGACGAGCGCATTCGCGGCGAAGTGCATGACAGCATCGGGGCGCACTTTTTCGAGCGCGTCCTCGATGTCGCATCGTGTCTGGAGGTCGCCGGTGATCAGCGTGGTGCGAGGATCCACGGCGAGGCGGTGGCCTTCGGTGAGGTTGTCAAAGACGGTGACGGTGTGTCCGGCGTTGATGAGGTATTCGACGCAGATGCTGCCAATGTAGCCGGCTCCGCCGGTGACGAGGATTTTCATGAAGTGCGAGGCTAGCAGGGAGCGTGCTTGCTGTGAAGCCGCGAGGTGCGGGGTGCTCTCGGCTGTGACAAGTGACTGGTGAAAAGTGACTGGGGTTCCACTCACGAGCGCGACCGGGAATGGGGAAGACCAGTCACTTTTCACCAGTCACCGGTCACCAGTCACCGGGCGAAGGTGGCGTGTCACGGTGCCTTTTCACCACCGAGCCGCGGCACGACTTTCAGGCGCCAGTCGGGTTTCGAGAAGCGCGAGTTGGCGCGGTATTCGAGGAGTTTGCTGATGGGGGAAAGTAGGACGCCAGGGAGTCCACGGGCGTTGATGCGGACATCGTAGTCCAGCTTGTCATCGACCATCCAGATGCGGCCGTCGCCGTACATCGAGAAGCCGTTCCCTTGGACGACCAGGTCCTTGTTTGTGAGGATGCCATCGGCCATGGAAAATTTTGCGGTGGCCTTGTGCGCGAGGCTTACACCCATGCCGGGGATGATCTTGTTCAGGATGTCGCTGAGCGGTCCGAGGAACGGAATGGCGAACACATTTCCCTCGGTGACGGACACCTCGCCGTCGCCTTTCATCGTGATTGCCGCGTCTCCCTTGCCGGTGAAAGTACACGAGCCGTCGAGCTTCCCCTTCGAGTCCTCGAAGCCGAAGTAAAGCTTCGAGAGCTGTGCGAAATCCACACTTTCAAGTTGGATCGTCGCCGTGTGCCCCGGCTTTGATTTCACGATCGAGACGTCGCCGTTGGCGGTGATTTTGCCGCCGAAGAGTTCGCCATTCACGTCGGTGAGTTTCAGCCGTTCGTCGGTGAAGAAGAGGTTTCCTTTCAGCGTCCCGAAGTGGAGGTCCTTTTTGCAAAAGGTGTAGTCCATCCCGCCGGGTGCGTCGGCGATGACGGTGAGGCGCGTCTGCGTGCCGCCTTTCCGCGGATCGATGCTGCCATCGAGCTTCAGCAGCGGCGGTCTCTTCCCGAAGCGGTAGGGCTTGATGTCCTGCACGAGGTCCGGGTCGATCCAGAGCGCGACCTCGGCGGGATGAACGGAAGTGCGGACGTCTTTCAGTTGGTAGATGCCGGTCTTGGTGTCGATCGAGAGACTGCCTTTGCCTGAGCCCTCAGCGCGAATGACCTCGAAGGAATCGAGCGAAAGCACCCGGCCATCGAAGCGGAAATTCGCATCGCCGCTGCGCGCCTCGTAGCCGCGGTAGATGGTGCGACCGAGTTTGAAATTGCCGCTGGTTTGCTTGCCATCATAGCGGAAGGCCAAGTCTGCCGTGCTCGCGTCCACGCCGCGGATGGTCGTGTGTCCGAGGCTCAGCGTGCCGCTGACGACTTTGCCGTCGTAGCGGAAAGTCGCGTCCGCAGCGGTGGCATCCGCGCCTTGGATCGTCGTGCGTCCCAATTTTACCGTGCCGCTGACATCCTTGCCATCGTAGCGAAAAGTCAGATCGGCGGAACTGGCATCCGCGCCACGGAAGGTTGCGCGACCGAGCTTGAGCGTGCCGCTCGCCTCGCGGCCATTGAATCGGAAGCTCGTCTCCACGCTGCTCGCATCCAAGCCGAATGCAGTCGTGTGGCCGAGCTTCACATCACCGGCTGCCGAGAGCGTGGTGAGGCCGGGTTCCGAGCCGCGCGCGCTGAGAGTGATGCGCGGAGATTCGTGGAATTTCACGAGAGCGACTTTCGCCCGCACCTCGGGGCTGAGGAATGGCAGGAGTGTCTGCGGCGCGGCGTTGCTATCGAGGCCGAGGCGGAAGTCGCCGATGCCCGTCGCGTCGTAGTCCTGCTGGGCGTTCCCGTTGACCTCGTCGCCATTTTCGAGCCGCAGCGCAAAGTCGCGCACCGCCCAGCGCTGCCCGTCCCACGAAACGTCGGCGCTCAGCGACTCAAAGCGTACGCCGCCAGCGGTGAAATTGCCTACGCCCGCGTGACCGAGCACCTGAATCTTCGGCAGCGAGCGGGGTCCGGTGGCGAGTTCGGCGCGCGCGGTGAAGTCGAGCCTCGGCGGAAACGGGAATGTGAAATCCGCGAGCGCAGCCACATCGGCCGAGCGTAGCATCGCGGGAATATCGAGGCTCGATTGCAGTCGCAGATCCGCGGTGCGCGTCGTCGGATCGAAGCTCCCCGAAGCTTGCAGCCGGCCTTTCGCATCCGCGGCATCGAAGCGCTGGAGCAATAGCACGTTGTTCTGCCAGATCGCGGACATCGCGAGCGACGTGAGCGAGTAGCGCCCGCGCCGGATTTTCCCCGAGGTGAGATCGGCCTCCACGGCGATCTGCTCGGGATGACCGAGGTCGCCGCTGAAATGCACATTCAGTGAGGGCGGTTGCGCGTCGTATTGCAGCGCCGACAGCTCGTCCACGAGCAGCTTTGCGAGGCCATCGTCCCCGCCTTCCTTGGCCTTCGCCATTGAGAAGCCGGGAGGCACGAGCAGGTTTCCGTTCGCACGGACGTGGATGCCGAACACGATCGCATCGAGCCGCGTGACCTGCACTTGGTCTGGCGGGAAAAGGATGCGCGCATTCAGCCGATCCACGCGCAGCGCGGGACCGAATGGATTCTGCGCATCGAGCGGCACGCGGACTGTCGTATTCACGAGCGTGAGCGCGTCGAGGAACGGCTTCTTTTTCGCCATGTTTGCGTAGTTCGCCTCGATGACCATCTCGTTCATGTGCGCGACCACGCGGTTGCGTTCGGGCGAGTCGTAAAACTTCACGTCCTTCGCCACGAGCCCGCGGAAAGGCCGCACCGTGAGCCGCGCGAATGAAACCTCCACGCCGTGCTTGCGCACCTCCGCCACGACCCATTCGCGCCACGATTTGGTGACGCCTCGATTGTACAAGTAGCGTCCTCCGATTCCCGCCGTGAGCAGCAGGAGGAAAAAGAAAATCTGCAGAAAGCGCCGCACGCGCCGACCATCCCGCGAAGTGCGCGCCGCCGCCAACATTTTCTCGGAGTGGCCATCGCCTTGGATGAACCGCGGAGGACACGGAGAGAACGGAGGAAATGAAATTTGTGCTCCGGGCGCTCCGTGTTTCGTCTGAAGCAAGCATCGCGCAAAAATGCGCACGATGGCTGAAACTGAGCACGCGCTACGATGGGGGGAGATCGGGAAAAGTCGTCACCGCCAGAGGGGAAATGGAATTGAAAAGTCGAATGGCACTCGCGATGCTACCGTCATACTTCCGATGATAACTCCTAATTGTCGGGAACGCCTCACGGCTTCGGATTTTGAATTCATCGCGGGCACGCTCGGGACCGGGCGAAACAACTCCGCGACTCTCGCGCAACTGCTCACGGATGCGGAAATGCGCGACACGATCCTCGACAGCGAGGGGCTTTTCCAAGCGGTTCTGCAAAGTGACGCGCAGCTCCGCATCTCGCCGCAGTGCTACTTTTACATCCTGCTCCGGCATGTGCTGAAAGATCGCGGCATCTCAAATCGCGAGACGTGCGACTACCTCGCTTCGCTGCTGGAATCCTTCTCCGTCACCGAGCGCATGCGTGCGCCCGGCGGCGCGGGCCACGGGCCACAGCAGTATGTGGGTGACCTGCTGCTCGCATTGCAAAAGGCCTCCGCATCGCAGGCATTCCTGCTGCGCGCGCACATCGGGAACTACACGCTCTTCATCTCCGGCGTATTCCAGGAGCGCGTCGAGAGCCGCAGTCGTCGCGGCGGGCCGGACATCGGCTTTTTTGAAAATGTCGGCGCGGCAAATTTCCACGAGGCAGCGGAGCATCCGTTCGCTCGGCAGCACGCGCTCTCGCCGGTCTTCGGTGAACTGAGCGAGCGCTTCCACGATCTGCGACTCGCGCTGAATGAGACTGCGGAGAAGCATCTCCACCTCGACGAACCACCGCCATTCATCCTTTCGTGAGCACGCTCTTCGCAGACATCACACGCCTGCTGGAGCGAACGTATGCCGCGAGCGGCGTCGCGCTGGAGGACTGCCTCATCGGCAGTGAACGCTGTACGCACCTTTCGCGACTCGCTGGTGCGCAAGCGCGGGAGCTGAGCGAAATCGCGCGCACCTTCATCCGCCACAGCGGCGACAATCTTTTCATCGGCATCTATTATTCGCAGTGGCTCATCGAGCAACTCGAACACCACGATCCGCGGCGCGGGCTGAGCGACTCGAACATCGGCCACCTCATCGCGTTCGTGGAGGAGATCGACCACGCGCTGCACGCTTCGCTCGCATTCCAGCGCGGCGAGCGCGACATCACGGCGGAGGACTTCGCGCGGAATCTGGAACTCCAGGCGCGCGTGGACACGTATCTCGTGCTTCTGCTCTTCACCGCATTCTTTCGGAAAACACAGCGCGTCTCGCGCATGGATCGTCGCTGGCTGCGCTTTCATCTTTTCCAGCGCGAAAATCCAAATGCCTTTTCCGACCTGAACTTGCGGGGCCGCTACATGGAGACGATGGAGCTCGCCGCTCAATACACGCGCATGCTCGATGCACTGAATGCCGCGCGCCGCGTGGATGAGATCCGGATTTTTCACGCGCTCGACTATGCCGGAAAAAAGGAGCGCATCCTGCAGCTCAGGGCACCCGGCGATTCCGAGGCGTGATGCCGGCTACGTTGCAGGCTCGGCTTTTTTCCCGAGCGCTTCCGCCACCGTCTCGGAAAGTTCCTGGCGGTGGAATGGCTTATTGATCACGCGGGCGATCCCGATGGCCTTTGCCGCCATGGTATCCACCGCGCCTCCGAAACCGGTGCAGAGGATGATCGGGATTTCCGGCCTGCGCGCGCGGATGTAGCGGGCTAGCTCCACGCCATTCATGCCCGGCATCGCGAAGTCCGTGATGACGACCTGCCAGCGCTTTTGATCGGCATCGAATGCCGCGAGGGCAGACTGCGCCGAGCCGTGCGCGCTGACTTCGTAGCCGAGGCTTTCCAGATTGCGCCGCGCGACGCTGAGCACCTGCGGTTCGTCGTCCACGAGGAGGATTCGCTCGGCCTGGTCGCTCATCCGAGGCTGGGCGGCGGGTGCCGTCGTGCGTCGGATCGCAGTGCCGCTCACGATCGGGAAAAAGACGCGGAATGTGGTGCCTGCATTCGGCTTGCTGTCCACGAAGATGACACCATTGAGCGACTCGATGATTCCTTTCACCACGGATAGGCCGAGGCCGGTGCCTTTGCCTTGTGCTTTGGTCGTGAAAAATGGATCGAAAATCCGCTGCAGCGTCTCGTCGTCCATGCCTGCGCCGTTATCCTCGACTCGCAGGCACACCGAGCGGCCATGGGGGATTTCCGGGCGGGATGAGTCGCCGCCGAAGACTTCTCGCGCAGAGATCGTGACGTGGCCACCTGCCGGGCCCATCGCCTGGACGGCGTTTGTGCCGAGGTTCATGAGGATGCGCTGGATTTCTGTCGCATCCGCGAGGACGAACGGCAGCGACTCCGGGAGGTCTGTGACGAGTTCGACGGTGGCCGGGGTGCCAGCGCGCAGGAGTTTGAGCGATTCGTGAAGGGCGGGCGCGATGTCGAGCGGGAGGGGATCGGTGCGGCGTTGGCGACTGTAGGTGAGGATCTGGACGATGAGTTCCCGCGCGCGGTCGCCGGCGGAGAGAATTGCATCGAGCATCGCCCGGAGATCCGCATTCTGCCCGTGGTCGAGGCGCGCGAGTTCGGCGTTTCCGAGGATGGCGGCGAGGATGTTGTTGAAGTCGTGCGCGATTCCTCCAGCGAGGCGGCCGATCACCTCGGCACGCTTGGTCTGCTGGAGTTCCGATTCCAGCCGCGCGCGCTCCTCCTGCTGTGCGAGCTTGAGCTTCTGTGCTGCGAGCTGTCGGCGGGATCCGAGTCGGGCGAGTCCTGCGACGAGGATCACGCTGGTCGCGACCAGCAGTGCGCGAAACCATTGCGTCTGCCAGAAGAACGGCATCACTTTCAAAGTCACGGAATCCAGCGGCTCCACTGGATGCCCGTCTGAGGCAATGCCGCGAACGAAGAACTGATAGCTGCCTGGCGGGATGTCGTAAAAGCGGATGACGCGTTCCGCACCGGACGAGTACCAGCGATCGTCCATGCCCTCGAGGCGATATTCAAATTCGGCGAACTCGGGCTTGCTGAGGGAGGGAATCGAGCAGCGGATCGTCATGTGCCGCGTGCCTGCCGGGATGGTGATGTTTCCGCTATTCTCCGCGGTGACGGTGATCAGTTTGCGTTCGGCGCGGACTTCCTCGATGATCGCCGGCACTTCCTTGGCCGGTGTGGTGACCCGGTGCGGATCGAGCGACACGACGCCTTTGTGCGTGGCGAACCACATCCTCCCATCGAGTGCCTGCGTGGCGACCGGCTGGTAGCTGCGGCGGAAAATGTCCGAGGCGAGGCCGTCTCCGCGATTGAAGAGCCGCAGTTCGAGCCGCGCGAGTTTTCCGCTCGCGACACCTTCCAGGGATTTCATGTCCACACGGACGAGTCCCTTTTCTCCTGAGAGCCACAGTGCGTCCTCCTGCTCGATCACGGCACCGGGGGATGCGATGGGCAGGCCGTTTTCGCGATCGAGGATCAAGGGCGGGGTGCCGTCGCGGAACCTCACGAGACCGGTATTTTCCACGCCGATCCATACGCCGCCGCCAATGGCACGGGTGAGGGAGAGGACGTTTTTCTCGCTATCGACGCCTGCGATTTCCACGCGTTCGATCGGGCGGCCCGGTCGCAGTCGGAAGACCCCGTCCACCATCGAAAACCACATGCCGCCCGCGATATCCTCGGCGATGCTCCACACGCGTTCGGCATCGGGCTTGCCGGGGAAGGGTGTGAATTTTCCGTCGCGAAAAGTAAGCAACCCGTGCTCGCAGCCGAGCCAGATGGTGCCTTGCGAATCGCGAACCATCGCGCGCACAAGGTCCATGACGGGCTGGGGGCTTTCGATTTTCACCGCGTCGGTGCCGGTGATCCGGTAGAGGCCTTTCGTCGCGACCGCTGCGAGTGTGGCACCATCGCCGAGCGGCAGCAGTGAGGTGATGCGCTGTGTGGTGGTGAGCCCGCCGTCCGCCGAGACGATATGCCGGGGAGTCTCTCGCCCCTCGATCAGGAAGAGGCCGTTGCCTTCAGTGCCGGCGAGCATTTTTCCGGGAGTGGCCTCAGCGACGCAGTTGATCTGCGAGCCGGCAAGGCTGCCCGGGTGGCCCAGTGCGAGTCGGAAATCCTGCGGCTTGAAGCGCGTGATGCCCGCGCCGGCGGTTCCCACGATTACGTTCAGTTCGCGATCCTCGGCGAGAGCAGTGATCTGCGGCTCCAGAGCATCGCCTCGGTGCTCGGGGCGGAGCAGTCGGCCGTCGCTCATCCAGATGCAGAGCCCGTCGCGGAAGCTGCCTGCCCAGAGGTTGCGGGTGCTGTCTTCGAGGAGGACGAGATTTCCCGTCTGGAAATTCGGAGGCCGCGGGAAGCTCCGAGGGGTCGGGTCGGGCGAGTCCACGATTTTGATTTCGTGCGAATTTGCCAGCCACACGCCGCCGCCGATGGCGGTCGCGAGACCGGCAGGAGCCCGCCTGGGTTCGGTCTCCGTGAGTGCCGGCACCCATTCATTTTTTTCCATCCGCCAAAGGCCGGAGGTCGTGGCCGCGTAGAGCCTGCTGGATTCGTCGAATACCGCCCGCAGCACTGGAGTTCGTGCCTCGGCGCGCTGCTTCGGCGGCGCGACCGGAGAAAATTTTCCGTCGCGCAACACCATGATTTTCTCGGCTCCGCAGAAAAGGATGCGGCCATCCGGAGCCTCGGAAATGCCGGTGACGCGCATCGGCTCCCAGCCCTCCGCGGCGTGCGATTCATGCCAGATGGCAGACTTCATCCAAAAGAGCCGCCCTTCGGCATTTGCCACCCAGAGCCGGTCCGTTCGGTCGCCATGGACGACTTCTGCGCGCAACGGTTTGGGCAGCACGCCTTGCGAAGTGGGGCCTGGGAAAGGCGTCGCGCGGACGCCGTCAAAGCGGACTACATTTCCAAACGCTGCGAGCCAGAGGTAGCCGTCCGAAGTCTGCGCGATCGAAGGGACGTACGTCGGCATGAGCCCGTCCGCAGTCTCCCAGGCGCGCCGGAGAAAGTCGGCGTCGAAATCCTTGGACACATCGGTGCGAGGCGTGACCTGCGCACGTGCGCAGCCGAGCAGGACAAAGGCGAAAAGGCTCAGCCAGAAGAGCAGCGGTGAGGCTCTTTTTCGCGCACACATGATTCGCATTGGGGGCATTGATGGGATCAGCAAAGCGCCAATTGCCCGAAGTCACACTGTCTTTTTTTCCGGGTGGACTTCTGCGCGTCAGGCGCAAAAGGACATCAGTCTTCTTTCAGCACCATCTCAAGATACTCGCGGTATGGGCTCTTCGGCGAATCAGCGATGCACGCCTCCAGTCCGGCGCGATCGATGAAACCCTGATGATACGCGATTTCCTCAAGGCACGCGATTTTCAGACCCTGCCGGTTTTCGATCGCGGCGATGTAATTGCTCGCATCGAGCAAGCTCGCCTGCGTGCCTGTGTCCAGCCACGCCATACCGCGGCCGAGCACTTTCACATGCAGATTCCCGCGGCGGAGGTATTCGCGATTCACGTCGGTGATCTCCAGTTCGCCGCGCGCGCCGGGCTTCAGATTTTTGGCAATGTCCACCACGTCGCTGTCATAGACATACAGTCCCGGCACGGCGAAGTGGCTCTTCGGCTGCTTCGGCTTTTCCTCGATGCTCAGTGCGCGTCCGTCCTTGTCGAATTCGACCACGCCATAGCGCTCTGGGTCCTTCACCTGATAGCCGAAGACGCACGCGCCGCCGTCCTTGCCGACCTGCGCCAGCGCAGAGCGGAAGAAGTCCAGTTTGCCGTAGAAAATATTGTCCCCGAGAATCAGGCACGACGGGTCTTTTCCGACGAAATCCGCGCCCAGGATGTACGCTTGCGCGAGCCCCGCCGGTGCCGGCTGCTCGATGTATTCAAAGCGCATCCCCAGCCGCTTCCCGTCGCCGAGCAGCTCGCGAAACATCGGCAGATCCTTCGGCGTGGAAATGAAGAGCACCTCGCGCAGCCCGCCGAGCATCAGCGTGGCGAGCGGGTAGTAAATCATCGGCTTGTCGTACACGGGCATCAGTTGCTTGCACGCGATGCGCGTGAGCGGGTGCAGTCGCGTGCCCGCGCCGCCGGCGAGGATGATGGCTTTCGTGGGTTGGCTCATGGAGAAAATGGGGGTGTGTGGAGCCGTTGAAGCCGAAAACTGCGGCGCGGCGCAACACCGCATTCGGGCGTATCGTAGGAAGGGCACGGATTCTGTTCTGGAAGTGCTGTGAAAAATCCCGCAACTTTCCGCCACCAATCCGGTTTCCACCTTTTGCGATGAACCACGAAGAACACGACGAACTTTGGAACCTGCTCGGCAAGGCCCGGCAGCCGAAGCCGTCCCCATTCTTCGCGGCCAATGTGATGCGTGCCATCCGTGCCGAGTCAGAGCCCAAGCCCGGTCTTTTCGCGTGGCTGCGCGCCAAGTGGTATGTGCCCGCCGCCGCTGGAGCCTGCGCCGCAGTGCTTGCCTTCCTCGCGATACAGCCCGCTGCCATCATCCCGGCGGCAGGCAGTGACCCGCTCGAGGAAATCGCCGCTGCAGCGGCAACTGCACCGGACACGGCGCCGTCGCTCGATTCGCTCCTCGCGTCGGAAGACAATTCAATATGGCTCGCAGGCGATCCTTCCTCACTTTACTGAGCAACCTCGCTGTTTGTGGCCTCACCGCTGTCGCGACTGCGCAGCCGCCGCCTGAGCCTGCATCCGGCGACAAGCCCAAGCCCGCCGAGACACCGAAGCGCTTCTTTCACCGTGGAGGCCCCGGCCCGAGCCCCGGCCCCGAGGCCGATGCCATGCGCGAACGTGCCATGCGCGAACTTCAGAAGCTCTCACCTGAGCAGCGCGCAGATCTGTGGAAAGCCGTCTGGGCGGTCATCAATCTCCCACCCGAAAAACGCCAGTCTCTGCTCGGCATGGAGGATGAACGCCGCAAGTTTGCCCGTGAGGAAATCGAGCGTGCGATGGCCGACAGCGGCTTCCAACTGGACGAGGAAAAAAAGAAGCTCTTTGCGCGCCGCTACTTCGAGGAGCGCCGCACCATCGAGGAAAAGCTCCGCAAGGAATCCGAGGAAAAGCGCCGCCAGCTCATTGGTGAAATGCGCGCAAAGCTGAAGCAGGAATTCGGCGCTCCCGTGAAGCCTGCCGGCGGCGAAGGCGTAAACGAGGCCGTAAAGTAGGGTCTGATATTTTCCCAAAGTCGTACTTGCCAATCACCGGAAGGCCCGGCAGATTGCGCGCCCTTTTTCCGCAAAAACTACCATATTTTATGTCCACCGAATTGATGACAGAACTCCTCGAAGCAGGCGTTCATTTTGGCCACCAGACGAAGCGCTGGAATCCGAAGATGAAACCCTTCATTTTCGAGAAGAAGAATCAGATTTACATCATTAACCTCGGCGAGACCGTACGGCAGCTCCGTGGCGCATGCGATTTCCTCGCGAGTGTGGCGGCGCGTAATGGGAAGGTGCTTTTCGTCGGCTGCAAGAAGCAGGCGCAGGAAGCAATCCGCGAGGCGGCTCAGGCGGCAGGGCAGTTTTTCGTGAACCAGCGCTGGCTCGGCGGCACGCTTACGAATTTCAAAACCATCAAGCAGAGCATCGCCCGGCTGAACTACATCGAGAACCTTGAGAAGGCTCCCGAGTACTCGAAGATGGGCAAGGCGGAAATCTCCGCCGTAAAGCGCGAAGGCGCAAAGCTCTTCCGCAATCTCGAAGGCATCCGGACGCTTGAGAAGCAGCCCGACGCGATGATCGTCATCGACACGATGCGCGAAGCAAACGCCGTCGCAGAAGCGAAGCGTCTCGGCATCCCTGTCATCGCGATCGTGGATACGAATGCCGACCCCGATCTTATCGACTACCCGATCGCTGGGAACGATGACGCCATCCGCGCCATCCGTGTGGTTCTGCAGAAGCTGGTGGACGCCTATGTCGGCGGCAATCCCGGCAGCGCGAAGAAAGCGCAGGCGGAACTCGCCGGCGTCTCGGAGTAATTCCGCCATCCGCCGTTTCGAAATTTCCGAGAGACGAGGGTGAAGACTCTCGTCTCTCGCTTTTTAACCCTAAAATACCCTAATTATGACCACTCAAGTGAACATTGATGCCAAGCAAGTCGCGGCTCTCCGCGAAAAAACCGGAGCCGGAATGCTCGATTGCCGCAAAGCGCTCGTCGAAGCGAATGCCGATATTGAGGCCGCCATCGACATCCTCCGCAAAAAAGGCACCGCCAGCGCCGCCAAGAAAGCCGGTCGCGCCGCCAATGAAGGAGTCATCGCGCAAACCGTCCTCGGCGGAGGCCGCTCGGGCATCCTCGTCGAAGTGAACTGTGAGACCGACTTCGTCGCAAAGAACGAGGACTTCCTCGCGCTCACCGCCGGCTGGGCCAAGACCCTCTGCGAAAATCCCGCGACGGACCTCGAAGCCGCCCGCGTGGAAGCCGTCACCAAGGTCGGTGAGAACATCCAGATCCGCCGCCATGGCCGCCTCGAAGTCACTGGCAACGGACTCGTCGCCGCATACATCCACCTCGGTGGCAAAATCGGCGTCCTCCTCGAAGTCGGCGCCGGCAAGCAGGAGACTGTGAATACCGACGACTTCAAGCAGCTCGTGCGCGACATCACGCTGCACATCGCCGCTGCCAGCCCGGTGAGCATCCGCCGCGAGGAAGTCTCGCCGGTCCTCGCCGCCCGCGAGCGCGCCATCTACGTCGAGCAGACGCCGAAGGATAAGCCCGCGCCGGTCATCGAGAAGATCATCGAAGGCAAGATGAGCAAGTTTTTCGCAGGCGTGTGCCTGCTCGAGCAGGGCTTCGTAAAGAATCCCGACCTGACCATCACGCAGCTTGTCGCGGAAAAGGCGAAGGCGCTCGGCGACACGATCGAAGTGCGCAAATTCCTCCGCTTCCAAGTCGGCGAGGAAATCTCCGCGTAGTCTCACGAATCAGGGAAACCTGAGTGCAGCGAAAAACCCCGCAGGTTTCAATTTGAAGCCGCGGGGTTTTTCTTTGCGTGCGAGGCACCGACGCCAATGTGGTGCCGACGACTCGTCGGCACTCCGCGCGCAACGGCCGACGGGTCGTCGGCGCTACATTGGCCGTGCGTGACAAAGTTCGCCGCACACTTTCCACTGCGACCATGCCGTCCGCGGAATTCCTCCTCATCGACAACAGCAATTCATTCACGAAATTCGCACTGTCCTCGCGCGAGCGGCTCGGCTCGCTGCGGCGTGTGCGGACTTCGGAACTCGATGCCGCCACGCTTCGTCGTGTGCTGCGCGGATGGAAATTTGATCGCACCGTGCTCTGCTCCGTCGTCCCGAAAAAAGCCGCGCTGCTCCATACTGAACTTGGCGGGAAGCCGCTGCACAATGTGGATCACCGCAGCAAGCTCGGCGTCGGCGTGGACTACCCGAAGCCGAAGACGATCGGCGCAGACCGGCTCGCAAATGCCGCGGCCGCAGCCGCATTTTACGGCGCACCGTGCGTGGTCGTGGATTTCGGCACAGCGGTCACGTTCGACATTCTCTCATCGGGAAAAAAATACATCGGCGGAGTCATCGCACCCGGCCTTGAGGCGATGACCGACTACCTGCACCAGCGCACCGCGCAGCTCCCAAAAATCTCGCTGCTCGAACCGCCCGGCCCAATTGGAAAATCCACGAAGCACGCGATGCTCGCGGGCGCTGTGTACGGTTACCGCGGCTTGGTGCGCGAGATACTTGCCGAGCTGCGCACCGCACTCGGCGTGCGGAAACTGAAGGCCGTCGCGACTGGCGGCTATGCGGATCTCATCGCTGCGGGCGTGAAGGAAATCTCGGCTGTCCACCACAACCTCACGCTCGAAGGGCTGAGGCTGATTGGGAATATGAATCCATGACCGGATCGTCTGTTCCCGATTCGATTCCAAGCGACCCTCACGAATGCTGGCGGCGAACGGAAGCGCACGCTGCCACGGGCTGCTGCTGAGGCTAAGATTGCTGCTCACCGCCGGTCAAACTCCTGATGTTCTCCCGTCGCATTGCCATCATTTTCGCCGCCGCGCTCAGCAGCACATCGCTGCGCGCTGATCCGGGTGATTTGGAGTTCTTCGAGAAGAAAGTCCGCCCGCTGCTCGACCAGCGTTGCAGCGAGTGTCACAGCCCGGAGAAAAAGGTGAAGGGCGGGCTGCGGCTCGATTCGCGTGAAGGTTGGGCGAAGGGCGGCGATGCCGGGCCGGCGATCGTGCCCGGTGATTTGGACAAGAGCCTGCTCATCGAGGCCATCCGTTACAAAAACAAGGATCTGCAGATGCCGGAGAAGCGGAAGCTGCCGGACGAGGAAATCGCCATCCTTGAGCAGTGGGTGAAAATGGGCGCGCCCGATCCGCGCACCGCCGGGAGCGTGGCGAAGAAGCAGACCGGGCTGACCATCGAGGAGGGAAAAAAATTCTGGTCCTACATCCCGCCGAAAAAAGTCGCGCCGCCGGCCGTGAAGGATGCCTCGTGGCCGCGCGGTGACATCGACCGCTTCATCCTCGCGGAGATCGAGAAGAAAGGCGCGAAGCCCGCGCCTGATGCCGCGCCGGCGGCGCTGCTGCGGCGCATCACTTACAATTTGATCGGGCTGCCGCCAACGCCGGAGCAGATGGATACTTTTGAAAAGTCGGTGAAAGTGAATCCGCAATTCGCGGTCGAGTCGCTCGTGGATGGGCTGCTCGCGAGCAGGCAATTTGGCGAGACGTGGGGGCGGCATTGGCTGGACGTGGCGCGCTTTGCCGAGTCGAGCGGCGGGGGACGCACGCTGCTTTTCAAGGATGCGTGGCGCTATCGCGACTACGTGATCGAGTCGATCAATGCGGACGTGCCGCTGGATCGTTTCATCCGCGAGCAGATCGCGGGCGATTTGCTGCCGACGGATTCGCCTGCGGCGAAGCGCCACAATCTTGCGGCGACGGCGTTCCTCGCGCTCGGGCCGACGAACTACGAGGAGCAGCAGAAGCAGCAGCTCCGGTTCGACATCATTGACGAGCAGATCGAGACGATTGGCCGCGCCTTTCTCGGCCAGACGATCGGCTGCGCGCGCTGCCACGATCACAAATTTGATCCCATCCCGCAGCGCGATTACTACGCGCTCGCGGGCATCCTCGCGAGCACGCGTACGATCTTCAATTACACCGACAACGTCGCGCGCTGGAACGTCGCGCCGCTGCCGGGCGACGGCGATGACGAAAAGAATTTGCGCACGTTTGAGGCGAAGGTCGCGGGGATAGAAAAGGAGGTCGAAACTGCGAAGGCTGAGCTGGCGAGACTTTCCAAAAACGTCGCGCAGGAAACGCTGAAGCCCGGAGCGGCCATCGCGCCCGGCGACTTGCCGGGCATCGTGCTCGACGATGCGGACGCGAAGATCGTCGGCGTATGGAAGCACTCGAAATACACGAAGACCTATATCGGAGAGGGCTATCTTTCCGACAACAACGATGGCAAGGGCGAGAAGACGATCACCTTCACGCCGATGCTGCCGAAGATGGGCCGCTACGAGGTGCGCCTCGCCTACACGCATCTCGACAACCGCGCGAAGAATGTCCGCGTGACCGTCTTCCACGCGGACGGGGAGGACAATGTCTTCGTGGATGAGACGGAGGCGCCGCCGGTTGAGGGGCGCTTCGTTTCGCTCGGGAAATTCCGGTTTGAGAAAGACGGCGCGGGCTACGTGCTCATCTCGAACGAGGGCACGAAGGGCTTCGTGACGGTGGACGCGCTGCAATTTCTGCCCGAGGGCGAAGTGGCGGCTGCTGAATCAAAAGCCGACAAGGCGAATCCCGCGCGCGATGCGGCGGCGAAGCTCGTGAAGAAACTCGAAGGTGAATTGAAGAAGGTGACGAAGGGCGGGCCCAAGCGCGCGATGACGATGACGGTGCTGGACGATGAAAATGCGGCCGACACGCAGATTCGCGTGCGTGGCATCGAGAAGCAGCGGGGTGAGACGGTGCCGCGCGGCTTCCTGCAAGTGGCGTTGCAAAAGCCCGCACCCGCGATGCCTGCTGCGCAGAGCGGCCGGCGCGAACTCGCGGACTGGATCACGAGCACGGAAAATCCGCTGACCGCGCGCGTGCTGGTGAATCGCGTGTGGGCGTGGCTTTTCGGATCGGGCATCGTGCGGACGGTCGAGAATCTCGGCACGACGGGCGAGAAGCCGTCGCATCCGGAACTGCTCGATCATCTCGCGCTGCGCTTCACCGACGAAGGCTGGAGCCTGAAGCGGCTCGTGCGTGAAATCATTCTCTCGCACACTTGGCAGCTTGCGGTGACGAAGCCGGGCGCGGCGGATCCTGAGAACCGGCTCTTTGCCCACGCGAACCGTCGCCGCCTCGATGCGGAGCAGATCCGTGACACGCTGCTCGCCGTCAGCGGGGAGCTGAAACTCGACTACCTCGGGCCGAACATCGGCGGCGCAGGCGAGATTGATGCGAACAACTTCAGCGCGCAGAACACCGAGTATGGCTACGTTTATGCGGACACGCGACGCAGTGTTTACACGCCCGCGTTTCGCAATAAGCGGCTGGAACTTTTCGAGGTGTTCGATTTCGGCGACATCAATGCATCCATCGGCCAGCGCAACGTGAGCACCGTCGCTCCGCAGGCGCTCTTTTTTCTGAACAGCCAGTTTGTGATCGAGCAGGCGCGCGCCGGCGCTGCGAAGACGCTGGAGCTGCCGGACGCCGACCGGATAGATGCGCTTTTTCGCCGCACGCTGGGCCGAGCGCCGACTGCGGCAGAGCGCGCGAAATGCGTGCATTTCCTCGGCGCTGAACCTTCGTTGGAAACTTGGGCGCAGCTTCATCAGACGCTGTTCGCCTGCGTGGACTTCCGTTACCTTGACTGACCGCACTCCCATGAACCCACTCCACTTCACCCGCCGCGAGGCGCTGCGCACGCTCGGTTGCGGCTTTGGTTATCTCGCGCTCGCGGATCTCGCGGCGCGCGCCAGCGTGAATCCGCTCGCACCGAAGCCGGTGCATTTCCCGGCGAAGGCGAAGCGCATCATCTTCCTCTTCATGTCGGGCGGGGTGAGCCACGTGGACTCGTTCGACCACAAGCCGCGGCTCGATCGTGACGATGGGAAGATGATGGACTTTGACGATTCTCGCAGCCTCGCGAAGACGGGCAAGAGTCCGCAGATGCGCGTGATGAAATCCATGTGGGAGCACAAGCAGCACGGTCAGAGCGGGCTGTGGGCGTCGGACCTTTTTCCGGAAATGGCGAAGCATGCGGATGATCTGTGCGTGATTCGCTCGATGCACACGGAGGGCATCGCGCACGGCCCGGCGACACTTTTCCTGCACACGGGGACGACGAATTTCATCCGTCCCTCGATGGGCTCATGGGTGAACTACGGCCTCGGCACGGAGAACGAAAATCTGCCGGGCTTCATCTCGCTGAGCCCCGCGCTCGGGAATGGCGGGCCGCGGAATTACGGCAATGCATTTCTCCCGGCGGTCTATCAGGGCACGGCGATCGGGCGCGCGGGGGTGCCGGCGAAAGAGTCGAGCATCCGCAATCTGCAGCCGCCACGCACGGCGGACGAGGCGAAGCGGCAATTCGATTTGCTGCGGGATCTGAATGCGGAGCAACTCGCGCAGAAACCCGGCGAGAGCGAACTTGAGGCCGTGGTGAACAGTTACGAACTTGCGTGGCGCATGCAGGGCGCCGCGCCACAGGTGCTCGACCTGAATGGCGAGTCGCCCGAGACGCTCGCTCTCTACGGCATCGGCGAAAAGGAGACGGATAATTTTGGTCGCCAGTGCCTGCTCGCGCGGCGACTGAGCGAGTCGGGCGTGCGGTTCATTCAGGTCAACTACGCGGACAATTCCAACAACCCGGCGTGGGACCAGCACTCGAATCTGAAGAAGCACGGCGATCACGCGAAGGCCGTGGACAAACCGGTCGCCGGTCTGCTCGAAGACCTCAAACAGCGCGGTCTGCTCGATGACACGATCGTGTGGTGGGGCGGTGAATTCGGTCGCACACCGTACGCGGAGAAGAACGGCACGGGTCGCGATCACAACCCCGCGGGATTTTCGGTGTGGCTCGCGGGCGGTGGGTTCAAACGCGGCACCGCGTATGGCGAGACGGATGAATTCGGCCATCACGCCGTGGTGGACAAAGTCCACATGCACGACCTCCACGCGACGCTACTGCACGCGCTCGGGCTCAATCACGAGAAGCTCACCTATCGCTACGCCGGCCGCGATTTTCGTCTCACGGATGTCTATGGCCACGTGGTCCACGACCTCCTCGCGTAACGCCCCTCATTTCCCGACTTCATGAAAATCCCCGCCCTCCTCTGCATCGCCATCCTTTCATCCTTCGCGCGCGCCGAACTCACCGATGAACAAAAGCGCGTGCCGCTCGAGGCGGACACGACCGATCCGAAGCTCGCAAAAATTGTCATCCTCGCTGGCAGCGTGAGCAGCAAGCCGGGCGGGCATGAGTATTTCGCGGGCT
This sequence comes from Chthoniobacterales bacterium, assembly GCA_038227825.1. Classification (GTDB taxonomy): domain Bacteria; phylum Verrucomicrobiota; class Verrucomicrobiia; order Chthoniobacterales; family Chthoniobacteraceae; genus SXWH01. Next base: position 48,187 of record JBBRPQ010000001.1, on the reverse strand, counting down.
GCACGATTCTCGCGAATGCGCTGAAGCAGACGACGGGCGTGTGGCCGGTGATGGCGGCGGAGGGCTGGCCGAAGGATGAGCGCATTTTCGACAATGCGCGTGCGGTCGTGGTGTACACAGATGGCGGGCCGAAGCTGCCTTTCCTCGATGCGGCGCGCTGGGAGAAAATGAAGTCGCTCGTAGCGAAGGGGACGGGCCTCGTGATGATGCATCAGGCCGTGGAGGGGCCGGAGGATCGTTCGGATGAAATCCAGTCCTGGCTCGGCGGTGTGTTCAAAAAGGACATTGGTTGTCGCGGGCACTGGGACATGAGCTTCGACAATTTCCCGAAGCACCCGATCACGCGCGGTGTGACGCCTTTCACCGCGCCGGGTGATGGATGGCTCTACAATCTGCATTTTGCCGCCGGTGCCGTGCCCCTCATCGCCGGCGAGGTGCCCGACAAGGCGCGCACTTCCGCCGATGCGAAGGCGCACGCAGGCCGCGCGGAGACGATCGGCTGGGCCTACGAACGCAAGGACGGTGGACGCAGTTTTGCTTTCACGGGTGCGGACTGGCACACGAATTGGCGGGTCGAGGCGCAGCGGAAGCTTGTGGTGAATGGCATCCTGTGGTCTGCGAAAATCGAGATTCCCCAGGGTGGAGCGCCGGTGGTGTTCGACGCAGCGGACATCACGAAGAACTGGGACAACAAGCCGAAGCCTGCGCCCAAGGCCGCGGGCGAAAAGGTGGACAAAGCAGCGCAGTGAGCTCGCGCCGCCGCGCATGGCGGATTCGTGCTTGGGATTTTCCGGTCCTCACGGCAAAGAACGGGGCTCGATTTAAGTTCACCTTCCGATGTTTAGAAAAACGCTGATCATTCTCATTGCCTCCAGTGTCGCCGCGGTCGGCGCCGACGAGGACTATGGCAAAGGCCGCCTGCTGGATCTGACGCTCGGCAAGGCGATCCGGATGGCGCTGGAGAAGAATTATTCGATCACCGCGCAGAAGTTTGACCCGAAGATTTCCCGTCAGCGTGAGCGTGCGACGGAGGGAAAATTTGATCCCGCTTTCAGCCTGTCGTTTTCGACGGGGGAGAATGTCGTGGCGGATAGGTTTGCCCGTAGCGCGGACGGTGCCGGCTCGCATTTTTCCGCGAGGAACATCGCGCAGACGGATGCGTGGAGCACGGGAGTGAGCGGCATCACGGTCTGGGGCCTCGGCTACGATGTGAGCTTCAACTCCACGGTACACAGCGGCACGGCGAACAGCTTTGCGAACGACTGGACGAGCGATCTCACTTTCAGCCTCCGCCAGCCGCTGCTGCGCGGGGCGGGGACGGATGCGAATCTAGCCGATGTGCGCGTGGCGCGGAACAATGTGTCGATTTCCGAGTGGGCGGTGCGGAATCAGGTGATGAATGTGATCACGCAGGTCATCAATGTTTACAACGAGCTGCAGTTCGCGCACGAGAATCTGGAGGTGGCGCGGCGTTCGCGCGAACTCGCCAGGCAGCTCCTCCGCGACAACATCAAGCGCGTGGAAATCGGCGTGAAGACTCCGCTCGACGTGACGACTGCGCAGGCCGAGGTCGCAGCGCGCGAGGCGGCGCTGATCACGGCGACGCGCGTGGTGAAGGATCAGGAAAATTTTCTCAAGCAGCTCATCACGGCGGACATGCTGGTCCTCATCCGCACGCGCGTGAATATCGCGCCGCCTCCGTCTTCGGGCGTCGAAACGAATGTCGTGCAAGGCATCCGGGCGGCGCTCGATCTGAGGCCGGACTACCGGCAGTCGACGCTCGATATCGAGAATCGTCACATCACGGTGGCATTCACCAAGAACGCCGAGCTTCCGCGCCTGGATCTCACCGCGAGCCTGAGCCGCATCGGCGTGGACGACGACTTCGGGTCGAGTGTGAATCGGATCCCGTCGCGCGATCAGAGTGCGTGGAGCGTCGGCGCGCTGTTCAGCATCCCGATCGGCAATCGCGAGGGCCGAGGGACCTACAGCGCGGCGAAACTTTCCGCAGCGCAGGCGCTCGTGCGGCTCCAGCAGCTTGAGCAGCAGATCATCGTTCTGGTGGACAATGCCGCCGGAGCTGTGGTGACCACGCAGCAGCTCACGGTCGCAAACCGCGAGGCGCGCCGGCTTGCGAGGGAAAGTCTCGCCGCGGGGGAGGCGCGACTCATCGCGGGAACGGGGACGACCTTTGAAGTGCTGCAACTCCAGAAGCAACTTGCCGACGCCGAGACGGCGGAATTGCGATCAATCGCCGATTACAACAAGGCGGTTGCGAAATACCGCCTGGAGACCGGAACGACGCTGCAGGTCCATGGCGTGAAGGTGGACTAGCCGTTCACCCGTTCAGACGGCGGCGGATGTCATTTTCGTAAACATCAATCGGTGGGGTCAAAAAGGGTTGCCTCCCACAAGATGTTCCGTCAAAACCCGCAGACCCCATTTTACCCAATCCATGAAATTTAGCGTCGCCAAAGACAAGTTGCTCGAGGGTCTGCAAGCTGTGCAGAACGTCGTGAGCACTCGCACCACGCTCCCGATTCTTTCGAACGTGCTCATCCGCGCCGAGAATGGGGCGCTCCATTTTACCACGAACGATCTCGATGTGGGCATGAGCTGCTCGGTCGAGGCGAAGATCGAAAAACCGGGCGGCACGACCATCCCCGCGCGGCGTCTCGCCGGAATCGTGAAGGAGCTTCCCGCCTCGGAAGTGAACGTGGAAGTGGATGGGAAGAACGCTGCGTCATTGAGTTGCGGGCCGAGCTTTTTCAAAATGATGTGCCTGCCGGAGGATGAGTTCCCCGCGCTACCGAAGCTCGACAAGGCGAAGGCATTCACAATCCCGCAAAAAGTGCTCAAGGACGCACTGCGCAAGACGAGCTACGGCATCTCGACCGACGAGACGCGTTACGTGCTCAACGGCATTCTCTTCTCGTTCAAGGAAAACAAGCTCACGCTGGTGGCCACCGATGGACGCCGCCTTGCGCTCGTGGACATCGAGTCCGAATTCCCGCGGAGCAACGAGGTGGACGTGGTGATTCCGGCGAAGTGCATCACCGAACTCCAGCGACTGCTCGGCGACGAAGGCGATGTGAAGCTCGCGGTCGGCGAAAATCATGTCTCGTTCGAGGCTGGCGGCAAGCTCCTCGTCTCGAAGCTCATCGAGGGAAATTACCCAAATTACCGCCAGGTGATCCCCGCGGAGTCGCGCGAGCGCATCACGATCGAGCGCGAGCTTTTCCTGAACGCCGTGCGCCGCGTGTCGCTGCTCTCGAGCGACAAATCGAATTCCGTGAAGCTCATCTTCACGAAGAACAACATCGAGATCACCGCAAACACGCCGGACATCGGCGAGGCGCACGAGTCGCTCGCGATCAGTTACAAGGGCAAGGATTTCTCGGTCGCGTTCAATCCCATCTTTCTCCAGGACCCGCTGCGCGCCCTGACCGAGGATGAGGTGCATCTCGAAGTCAGCGACGAGATGAGCCCCGGAGTGATTAAGATCGGCACGCCATTCCTCTATGTGCTGATGCCGATGCGCATCTCGTAGGCGTTGTGGTGAAAGTCGCTTTGCAAAAGTAGTCACGGGCTTCAGCCCGCCACGCGTTGTTTTGTCGCAGAAATGAGGGATCACATGCGCGTCCCTCACATCTGCACGCCATGTCGCGCTGAAGCGCGGGACTACTTTCCACGCGCTGCTTTTTCCAAAAGTCGCACTTGCAATGCAGGGCGGTTGAAACAAGTATCTCGCCCCGCAAAAAATGCTCATGTGGCGGAATTGGCAGACGCGCACGGCTCAGGACCGTGTGGGGCAACCCGTGGAGGTTCGAGTCCTCTCGTGAGCACCACCTTTGAAAAAGCAAAGGTGGACTGCGGGCATTTTGTGCCGGGTCAGCTCGTGGAGTGGTGGTGGCATCCGGGTAATACGATTTGTACAGTCCTGCTGCCAGATGGCGGCGGGTGAGCGGAAAGTAGTGTAGCTCTCCTGAGCTGCGCATCTCGAGGCTTTCCCCTGCGAATCCATCCGCGCAGCTCTGGAGAGCTACGCTACGCGAGGCCGCAGTCGCCCCGGCATTCAGGCAGCTATGCTATGGAAATCGTATACAACCATCTGCGCTCCGAAGTTCTTCGGCGCGACGGGCTTGGTCGGTCATCTTTGGGTGGGAAACAGGATGCGGCGCAGTAGCTGCTTTGCTGGTTGGGATGAACTGCCGCCACCACCACGCCGTACCGTCCTCCACACGGCTGAACCGGAATGCTTGCGCGTCTTCAAATTGGCGAAGAGGCGCTCTGTGCCGCACGGTCGTCGCTGCCTGCCTTGCGGCGGCTTTTGCAGAGGCCGCCCAGCCATCCGAGCCGGTCTCGCATCTGAGCCTTGAGGATCTCGGGTCGGTGAAAATTGACACGGTCTATTCGGCGTCGAAGTTCACCGAGAAAATCACCGATGCGCCTTCGTCGGTCACCATCGTGACGCGGGACGAGATCGCAAAGTTTGGCTACCGGACGCTGACGGACATCCTGCGCTCCGTCCGCGGGTTTGATGTCACATACGACCGCAATTACGCGCACGCCGGCGTGCGCGGCTTCACGAGCAACGACGATTACGGATCCCGGACGCTGCTGCTGGTGGACGGGCACCGGATGAATGATCCGATCTACGACTCGGCTGCCGTCGGCACGGACGAGTTTCTCGATGTGGATTTGATCGAGCGGGTGGAAGTCATCCGCGGTCCGGGTTCGGCCCTTTATGGCAGCAATGCGTTTCTCGGAGTCATCAATGTGATCACGCGGAACGGAGCTTCGGTGAATGGTGTCGAAAGCGCGGCGGGAGGAGGCAGCCAGGGGACTTACAGCGGGCGGCTCACCCTCGGAAAGAAATTGGCGAACGGGCTGGACTATGTGTTCTCCGTTTCGACTTACGCGAGCGCGGGGCAGTCGAATTTGTACTATAAGGAATTCGACACGGCGGGGACGAACAACGGCGTTGCTTCGCATCAGGATGGGGATCGTTATTGGTCGGTCCTCGGCAAGGTGGGCTATGGGGACTTCACGCTGCAGGGTGGCTATGTCACCCGTGCGAAGAACATTCCCACCGGCTCGTTTGGTTCGATCTTTGACGCGCCCAATACCACGGTGGATTCGCGAAGCTATGTGGAGCTTCGCTACGCGCATGACACCGAGAATGGCTGGCATCTGAATGGCCGGGTTCACTACGATCTCTACGACTACAACGAAATAGCCTCGTACGATTACGGTGCTGGTCCGGTGCTGAACAACGATTCCATCCGTGCACGCTGGTGGGGCGGGGAGCTTGGTGCGAGCCGCGTGTTCTTCAACCAACTGCGCCTGTCGTTGGGGGTCGAGGTCCGGAAAGGCACCGAGTTGAAGATGAGCAATTACGACGCAAATCCGTATGCGAGCTATCTCGACGTGACAGCGGATCAAACGGTGATCGGCGCGTATGCCGACGGTCGCTGGGAAGTCACGAAGACACTGAGCCTCACCGCCGGCGGGCGCCTAGACTACTACGACAGCTTCGGAACGACAATCAACCCGCGTGGCGCGCTGATTTGGAAACCGCGTGCCAGCACGACGCTGAAGCTGCTTTATGGTCAGGCCTTTCGCGCGCCGAATATCTACCAACTCTATTACAACGCCCTCGGCCAAACTGCGAATCCCGACCTCAAGCCGGAAACCATCCGCACTTACGAGTTTGTCGCGGAGCAGCAATGGGGAAAACACTGGCATGGCACTGTCTCTCTTTATCGCAATGAAATCTCCGACCTGATCAACACCGAGGATGAAGGAAATGGGTTCACGCATTTCGACAACGTGGGCAAAGGTAGCATCCTCGGGGCCGAGATGGAGATCGAAGGCAAGTGGGACAATGGCGTGCAGGTGCGGGCCAGCTATGCGCGGCAGGATGCGGTGGACGCCAACCGGAACCGGCTCGTGAACTCCCCGGCGAATGTAGTCAAGGCGCGGGTGAGCGTTCCGTTGTATCGCGACAAGGTCTTCGGGAGCCTGGAACTCCTGTACGCGGGTGGACGCACGACGTTACAGCATCAGAAAACCGCCGATGCGTGGCTGCTCAATGCGACCCTTTTCAGCAAGGAAATCGCACGCGGCCTGGAGTGCTCGGCATCGGTCTATAACATCCTGAACCAAAAATACACCACGCCCGGCGGCACCGAGCATTTGCAGGACATGATCGCGCAGGATGGGACCACGTTCTGGTTCAAGCTTCTCTACCGGTTCTAGTGCGATGGAGCGGCACCGATCACACGAATCAGTGAAAGGTTTGCCACGCGCCTCGGCGCGTGTTCCTGCCCGTGTTGGGCAGGCTGGAGGGACGTCGGCATTCAACGGAGGGATGCAGAAAGCCCGTCACCATGCGGGGGCAAGGCTGCGCATGTGCGTGCGCGCGTCACGGTTTGCATTCCTCGTTTTCGCGATTCTGGCTCTTGGCGCGGACACGGCGCGCGCGGCGAGCGAGGCGACCGTGAAGGCCGCGTACCTTTTTAATTTTGCCAAGCTCGTGGAGTGGCCGGCCTCGGCCTTCGATCGCGCGCAGGCACCGCTGGTGATTGGCGTGGTGGGCCGTGACGCGGTCGCCGATGAGCTGACGCGCAGTTTCGGCAAGGCGACCGCGAATGGCCGCCCGCTGGAAATCCGCCGTGTGTCCGCGGGGAACGCTGCGGCGCTCCGGGCATGCCACATCGTTTTCGTGCCGGAGTCCGAGAATGCCGACGGAGTGATCGCGGCGGTGCAGGGACATCCCGTGCTGGTCGTCGGCGAGTCGGAGGGTTTTGCGCGGCGCGGTGGCGCGCTCGCGTTTGTGAAAGTGAGCGAGAATTTGAAATTTGAGGCCAACCCCAAAGCCGCCGCGCGCAGCGGCGTCACCGTCAGCTCGAAGCTGCTCCGCGTGGCGCAAAACGTGGTCGAACGATGAACGCATGAACCCATGATCACGACTGCCATTTCCAGATTCCGGGACACCTCGATTCGCAACAAGGTCATGCTCGTGACGCTCGCCGCGAGTCTCGTCGCGTTGTTCGCCGTTGCGGGCGGGATCTATATTTTCCAACTGCGCCACTTCCGCAAAACCTTCGGGCAAGAGCTGCAGACGCTCTCCCGAATCATGGCGGAGAATTGCGCCGTCGCCCTCGCGTTCGACGATGCGAAGACGGCGCGGGAAGTTCTGTCTCCTCTCGGTGTGAAGCCGGAGATCAAGCACGCGGGCATCCTTACCGCTGAGGGAAAGATTTTCGCGACCTTCGGGAACGAGGACGAATCTCCGCTGCCGAGGCCCGACGATCCCGCAGGCATCGTGGATCGCGGCGCGTCGTGGACCGTGATTCAGCCCATCGTCATGGATGGAAAAGCAATCGGCATATTTTTTATGGATGTGGATTTCGCCACTCCGCGCCGGGAATTGCAGAGCCTGTTCCTTTACGTCACCGGTGCCGTCCTTGCCGGATCGCTCCTCCTCGTCGTTCTCCTCACCTCGCAACTGCAAAAGGTCATCACCGGCCCGATTCACCTGCTCGTCAGCGCGAGCGGTGCGGTCGCCCGGGATCATGATTATTCGGTGCGGGTCCGCCAGCAGGGAAACGATGAGGTGGGCGTGCTCACCGATGCATTCAACCAGATGCTCGGCCAGATCCAGATGCAGGACTCCGCGCTCCAGGGTGCCCGGCAGAAACTCAGCCAGCAGCTCTCATCGCTCCAGCACGAAGTCGCCGAGCGCAAGCGCGCCGAAGCGGCGCAGGCCAAGCTCACGGCGATCATTGACGGCACGCCCGATTTTGTCGGCAGCGCGGACATGCTCGGCGGGGTGCTCTATCTGAACCCGGCGGCGCGCGACATGGTCGGATTGAAGGAGGAAGCCGACGTTCTCTCGATGAAAATTTCCGATCTTCAACCCGGCTGGGCGGCGCGGATTGTTTCCACGGAAGGCATCCCCGAAGCGATTCACGAAGGCTCATGGTCGGGGGAAACCGCAGTCCTGCACCGCGACGGGAGGGAAATCCACGTCTCACAGGTCATCATCGCGCACAAAAATGCGGACGGGGGAATCGAACACCTCTCGACGGTCATGCGCGACATCAGCGAGCGAAAGGCGGCCGAGGAGGCGCTGCGGATTTCGCAGCAGGAGCTGCTCGAAACTTCACGCCTCGCCGGCATGGCCGAAGTGGCGACCGGCGTCCTGCATAATGTCGGCAATGTGCTCAACAGCGTGAACGTCTCGGCGTCGGTCACCATGGACAAATTGCGCGCCTCGAAGGTGGGCAGCCTGGCCAAAGTCGTGGCGCTGCTCGCGGAGCACACGCACGATCTCGGCGATTTTCTCACGAAGGATCCGCAGGGCCAGCGGCTGCCCCCCTACCTCCAGAAGCTCTCGGGTTTCCTCGTCGAGGAAAATGCCGGGATGCGAACCGAACTCGAGCATCTCGGACGGAACATCGAGCACATCAAGGAAATCGTGGCCATGCAGCAGAGCTACGCGCGCGTCACGGGCGTGCTCGAGGACGTTCCGCCGGAGCGGCTCATCGAGGACGCACTGCAAATCAACACCGAGAGCTTCGGCCGGCACGGCATCGAAGTCGTGCGCAGTCTCGATCCCTCACCGGTCGTGCGCGTGGACAAGCACAAGGTCTTGCAAATCCTCATCAATCTCATCCGCAACGCGAAGCACGCCGTGGAGGATTCCCGTCGGCCCGATCCCCGGATCGGCGTCGCCTTGAGCCGCGTGAATGGTCACGTCGAAATACGAATCACCGACAACGGCGTGGGCATCGCTCCGGAAAACATGGCAAAGGTTTTCCGTCACGGATTCACAACGAAGAAGAACGGCCACGGCTTCGGCCTGCACAGCGGTGCGCTGGCAGCAAAGGAGATGGGTGGCGCGCTTTCTGCATCAAGTGAAGGGACGGGCAGAGGCGCAACCTTCACGCTCGAACTGCCCGTCGCCACAGCCGCATCATTATGAATACCAACGTCACCGAGGAACCCTTCAACAACCGGATCCTCATCATAGACGACAACCCGTCCATCCATGATGACTTCAAAAAGGTGCTGGGGAGCGAGGGCTCGGAAAAACGCCGTGAGCTCGACGACGATGAGGCCGCGATTTTCGGCAATGAGCAGAGCAAAGGCGCCGGTGCGGAGTTTGAACTAGCCTCGGCCTTTCAAGGGCAGGAGGGACTTGAAGCGGTACGCGCAGCGGCAAACGCGGGGCGTCCTTTTGCGATGGCGTTTGTGGATATCCGCATGCCTCCCGGCTGGGACGGCATCGAGACGATCACGGCGATCTGGAAGGAATTTCCGGATCTCCAGGTGGTGATCTGCACGGCGTATTCGGACTATTCGTGGGACGACATGGCGAATGCGCTCGGGCCGAGCGACAACGTGCTTGTTTTGAAAAAGCCGTTCGACAGCGTCGAGGTGCTCCAGATGGCGCACGCGCTCACCAAGAAGTGGCAGCTCGCCCGGTTGGCGCACCGGCAGGTGGAGGATCTCGATCGGCTCGTGAATCAGCGGACGGTGGAACTCAGGGTCGCCAACGAGCGGCTGAAAAGCGAAGTGGCCGAACGCGCTGTGGCGGATACCGCATTGCGGCAGTCGGAGGAGCGTTTTTCCAAGGCGTTTCAGGCGAGCCCCGTGCCAATGGCGATCGAGCATCTCTCGCGCCGGGTGTTCATTGACGTGAACCGAAGCTTCCTCGCGATCACCGGGCGCACCGCCGAAGAGTTGCTGCAAAGCGAGGAAGCGGCGCGCGCGATCTGGGCCGAGGAATCCACGCCTGAGCAGATTCGGCAACTCGTGGAGGCCAATACGCCGCCGCATGAATTGCCTATCGCGATCCAGAACAAGGCGGGAGAACGCCGGGACGCGCTGCTCTACACTGAGAGCGTCGAACTGAGTGGGGAAAAACATTTGCTGCTCATCGTGCAGGACGTAACTGAGCACACGCGCATGGAGAACCAGCTCCGACAGGCGCAGAAGATGGAGGCCGTGGGACGGCTCGCCGCGGGAATCGCGCACGATTTCAACAACATCCTCACCGTCATCATCGGGAATACTTCGCTGCAACTCGCAAACCCGCAGATCAACGAGACGCTCTCCAAGGCACTCACGCAGGTCGTAAAGGCCGCCGATCGCGCGACGGAACTCACGCGCCAACTCCTCGCTTACAGCCGCAGCCAGATCATCCAGCGGCGCCCGGTGGATCTCAATGCCCTCGTGGCGCAGACGACTGGCATGTTGCGGCGCATCATTGGCGAACACATCACCATCGTGTCCGAGCCCGGTGCTGATTTGCCCATGATCTTGGCGGATTCGACCAATGTGGATCAGGTGATCATGAATCTGATGCTGAACGCTCGCGATGCGATGTCCGAGGGAGGACGTCTCTCGGTTTCGACCGCAGAGCGGATCGTCACCGAGAATCAGGCTCAGTATGTTCCCGATGGCCGCGCGGGCCGATTTGTCCGGATCTCCGTGCGCGACACCGGGTGCGGGATGGATTCCGCGACGCTCAGCCGGATCTTCGAGCCATTTTTTACCACCAAGGAAATCGGTCGCGGCACCGGCATGGGACTCGCGACGACCTTCGGGATCGTGAAGCAGCACGGCGGCTGGATCGAGGTGGAGAGTCAGGTCGGGCGCGGCACCACCTTCCACGTCCACTTTCCTATCGCCGATGGCACGCAGTCGGAAGCTGCGACGCCGGTTTGCTCCGTCAATGAAGGCACCGGGAAGCATGGCGGCACGATCCTGGTGGTCGAGGATGAGGAGATGTTGCGCCTCTTCGTGACGGAGGTTTTGGAATCATTTGGGTACACGGTGCTGAGCGCGGCAAATGGCGCGCAGGCCTTGGAGATTTGGGAGAAGGAAAAGGATAACATCGACCTTCTCCTCACGGATATCGTGATGCCGGAATCCATCTCGGGCCGTCAGCTCGCGCGTCTCCTCCTGCAGGATAATAGCCAGCTCAAGGTCATCTACACGAGCGGCTACAGCCCCGAGCTGATCGGTACGGAATTTGAGACGGAGACTGGGCACGCGTTCCTGCCGAAACCCTATCATTCTAACCGTCTCGCGGGTCTTGTCTCTTCGTGCCTCCACACGAGTTGCGTCAGCAGCGATTCCGGAACCCTGGTGAGCGATTCGCGTTCGGATGTCTCGACAGACAGCTCCACAGCCTTGGCAAAATGACAGGCACTGGCGGTTGGGCCGTGTGCTGGAGCAGGGCGTTCGTGAGCTCTGTTCAGGTCAGTCCTGTGGTTTGAAATGACGTGAATGGAATTGTGCTCATTGTGAGCATCGCGACGAACGCGCGGATTGCGTTCTTACCGCCGCCGTCGTTACGCGGCTGCTTCGATGACCGAGGGCGCTGGCAAGCTCGTCACCTCAAAGATCGCGCGGCGCAATTCGTCCGAGGAGACGGGCTTTGACAGAATCCATTCGACGCCCTCGGGAGCCTTGCCGTCCTTGAGCAGGTCATCGCCGAATCCGGTGAGCATGATCACGTGCGTATCCGGGCTCTGTGCCCGAATCTTTATCGCTAGCTGTTCACCTGATAGCCCTGGCATGGATTGATCGGTGATGACGAGGTCGAAGGATTCCGTATCGAAGCGCGCCATCGCCTCGAGGGGATCCGAGATCGTCACCGCATTGTGTCCGTCCGCGCTGAGATGCGCGGCGATGAGTTCGCAAATGATTTCCTGATCGTCCACGACGAGGATGTTCAGCGTGCGGTTCACCTCGGCCACTTCGCCGACGCTGGATGTGTCCACTTGGCGGTCCGTCGCGGGAAGCACGAGCGAGAATGTCGTGCCTTTGCCGATTTCGCTCGTGATGTCGATCGTCCCACCGTGCCGCTGAATAATGCCGTACACCACGGCGAGGCCGAGTCCTGTGCCGTGGTCGCCCTTCGTGCTGTAAAAAGGCTCCAGGCAGCGGGCAATCGCCTCTTCGGACATGCCGGTGCCCGTGTCGGTGACCTCGATGCGGACATTCGGCCCGTCGGTGCGCGAGGTGACGGTGATGGTGCCGCCTTGGGGCATCGCGTCCACGGCGTTGAAGATGAGGTTCGTCAATGACTCGCGCAGTTCGGGTGCGCAGGCGAGGACCGGCGGGACGTCGCCAAAATTGGTCTTCACCTCGATGGTGGATCCAGTGGCCTGCGCCTTCGCCTTCCACTTCGGAGTCGTGAAGGCGATGGCTTGGTCGCAAAGCGCATTCACTTCGAGTGGCGCACGCAGCTCGTCCGCCTCGGCCGGGCGGTAGAACTCCCGCAGCCGGCTCACGACGTGCGTCGCGTCCTGCGCGGCGGCAATGATGTGCTTCAGGTAGGCGTGCTCCTTTGCATCCGGTGCCGTCTTTTTAAACCACGGCAGCATCAGCTCGCCATAGCCGAGCATCATCGTCAGCGCGTTGTTAAAATCGTGCGCGATGCCACCGGCCATCATGCCGAGTGCGCGGAGGCGCTCCTGTTTCACCACCTGATCTTGTGCATTGCAGAGCTTCTCCAGCGCGTTCTCAAGGTCGTTCGTACGCTGCCGCACTTGGTCTTCGAGCTTCTGGTTCAGGAAGCGGCTTTCGAGCAGGTTGCGCAGGCGCAATTGCACCTCGATGGTGTCGAGTGGCTTGGTGATAAAATCGCTCGCCCCCGCGAAAAGCGCCTTGCGCCGCGTCTCGGGCGTCACGTCGGCTGTCAGCACGACGATGGGCAGGAAGACATTCTCCGGGATGATCTGCTTCAGCTCCTCCATCACCTGATAGCCGTCCATGTGCGGCATGTGCAGATCGGTGAGCACGAGATCCGGCTGGAATTCCGCGAAGAGCGGGATCGCCTCGCGCGGGTCCGTCGTGCAGCGCCATTCGAGGCCGCCGAAAAGCTCCAGCATGCGCTCGAGCAGGCGCACGTTTGAGGGCTCGTCATCCACGACGAGAATTTTTGCCGGCGGCAGTGTAATACGGGACATTGGGCTGATTGGGCGCCCCCTGAATTGCACAGTGGACATCGGTTGAGACAGCACATCATATGCCCTGGAGAATGAGTGTTTCAAGCGAGATACCGAGCCCTGGCCCCCAGGAGGGCAAAGGAGTGGCCGTGCGGCGTCTCTTCGGTGCCATCGCCCGGCGCTATGACGTCGCAAATCATCTCCTCAGCGGTGGTCTCGATTTTTTCTGGAGGAGGCGTGCCGCGAAAATGGTCCGCTCATGGAATCCCTCCCGCATCCTCGATCTCGCCACCGGTTCTGGTGACCTCGCGCTAGCGCTGGCAAAGGCCTGCCCGGATGCCGAGGTGCTAGGCGCAGATTTCTGCCTGCCCATGCTGCTTGCCGCTAAACAAAAAGGCGTCGCGAAACTGATTCAGGCCGACGGCATTTCGCTGCCCTTGCCGGACGAATCGTTCGACGTCGTCACGATCGCCTTCGGCCTCCGCAATATGGAATCCTTGCAGCGCGGTCTCGCGGAGATCGCGCGCGTCCTGTGTCCCGGCGGACAAGTGCTCGTGCTCGATTTTTCCCTCCCGCGCCCGTGCCTCCGTTCGCTCTACCGGTTTTATCTGCACCGAGTGCTGCCCACGTTTGCGCGGCTGCTCACAGGCGATCAGCAGGCCTACGAATACCTCGGCGCATCGATCGAAAAATTCCCTTCCGGTGCCGAGATGAGCGCGATGATCGAGGCCCAGGGTTTCATGGATGCGAAATGCGAACCGCTCACCGGAGGCGTCGTCTCGCTCTACACCGCGCGGCGGAAATAGCGTCGCCTGCTACTTCTTTGCGTCCGACGGCGTTTTGGCCTCGTCGGCAGCATCGCCTATCAGTTTCGGGCGTGCAGGCGCGGGATTGGCCTGGGGAGCCGCGGTCGCAGCGGGAGCTGCCGGAGGCTTTGCCGGGGCCGGCACGGCGATCGGCGTCGTCGTGACTGAGATTGGCGGCGCCTTTGCAGGGTCTGCGGAAGCTGCGGGCTTCGGCGTCTCGATCATCGAAGCATTCAGGGAGTCAAAGTCTGGCTTGCTCAGCAGGAATGTCCCCGACTTTCCGTCGAGCGTCGCATTCCACATTTCCTCCGCCGTGTTCTTTCCGACCGAGACCTTCCCGGTCTTTTTGTCCGCGAGGGTAAAGGTGACGGTCACATTCGGCTTATCGAGACCCTGCTCTGCGGCCGCGGTCGCGCCGGCCCAGCGTACGGCGCGCAAGTTCGCGAGCGTGTTCGCGAGCGATTCCGCTGCGCCCTGGCTCACAGTGCCTTCGCCTTTTCCGAGCTTCCACTTCTTCTCCTTGTCCCGCTCAAAGGCGAGTGCGGGCTGGCCTGCGCGCGTCACCTCAAAGCTGGTGATGTCCTCGCTCTTGAGCTCCTGCACTTTCAATTCCTGCCACTGCAGCGGATCGGTCCACACCTGTTCGAGAAGTGTCGAGGGGACTGCGACTATGAACGGCTCGTCGTCCAGCTTCGCATAGCCCGCGTCGCCCTCGAATTTTCCAAGGATGAGCTTTGCGAGCGGATGATCACCGGGCTTTGTCTCTGGCGTTCCTTCGGTGGAATAGCTGCTCAGCGTGACCGTCGCCACCGGCGCATCGAGGCCGAACTCCTTCAGATCGCCAGCCATGTCCTTCACGAAGCGTGCGACCTTCATCGTTGTGAGATCCGAGAGAAGCTTATTCGCTCCGCCGCCGTTCACCGGCTTGTCGGCCTGCTTGTCGATCTTCCGCACCCACTCCTCACCGCTGCGCCCGAGCACGATTTTCTCCCGGCCTGGCGACTCGATGGTGATGCGATCCACGATGTCGCTCTGAACGCGCATGATGTTCTGGTCGCGCAGATCGTTCGGTTGTGTGGCGATGAGTGATTCGATGGCCGCTGGAACGGTGAAGACACCATCGCGACTCGATAGCTTCACGTACACATGAGTCGGTGCCGCAGGAGTCTCGGGCTCCTTTGCCTCGCCTTCCTTTTTATCGGCCGGTTTGTCGGTCGTTTTTGCGTTTCCGATTTGGAGGGTGACGGGTTCCTTCACGCCCTCGGCTTGGAATGTGATCGTCGCGCGCGGTTCGTTCAGCCCGAATGTGGCGAGATCTTTCGCGTCGGTGACGAAGTCCTCGATGCGCGGAGTCGTCGCATTTGAAATCAAATCAGTCAGCTTCTGATCATCCGCGCGGCCCTTGAACGGCTTCGTAAGCGACCAGTGGTTCGACGTCTTCTCCGCCTCGAATTCCCCTTTCGCCGTCTTGAAGCCGACCTTGCTCACCTGCGTCGCCGTCAGATCGCTGAGCTTGTGGTCGCGCCATTCCTTCACGCCCTTCGACGCCTGATCACGCAAGTCTTTTGCGGCGACATAGGCGGTATCCTTGCCCTCCACGCGCATGTACACCTTACCCTCCACGGCAGTCTCTTTTCCGATCAGCAGTTCCGCTGCGTTCTTGCCGTTCACCTTGATGCTCACCTCGCCCTTCGTCAGTCCGTAGTCCGTGAGTGAGCCGCCTTTGCCGGAGGGAATCGCGTCCATGCGCAGGCTTTCGAGCGAGGTGAAAAGCGTCGAGATTGCGAGCGAGTCCGCGCGGTCCTTCACCGGTGCGTCGATGAGCCAGTTGCCATCCGGAGTCTTCGTGAGCTGCAGCGAGCCTTCGCTGTTGCGGATCGTCACGGACGTCACGGAATCGCGATCGATCTGCACCGGACGGCCCTTCTTGTTCAGCTTTTCATCCGTTCCCTCGAATTTCGAGTCCACGAATTTCAAGTAGGCAAAAAGCCCGGCGAGGAGAACGAGCAGGACAAGTGTGTTGCGGGTTTTCATGGCTTGGAAAAATTCGGCTTAGTCTTGGTTCTTCACGCGGCGCTTTTGCTCGATGCTATTCGCGATTGCAGCCGCGATTCCGATGCCTACCGCGCCGCCGATCGCGATCCAGAATTTCGGTGACATCTTGACTGTCGGCTTCCACAGGCCGAGCTGCCACTGGAGCGCGAGCCATAGCATCACAGCGAGCAGGAATGCCGCGGCGAGCCAGAGCGTGAGGACGAAGACATTTTTACCTGAGCGCCACATGAGATGATAGAGCCCAAAAATCGCGATAATCGCAGGAATGAAGACCATCACCCACCAGCGGATTAGACTGACCTGCGCGTCGCTCAGCTTCAGGTTCTGCTTCTCCTTCACCTTCGGCGGGATGCTGATCAGGTTTTCGCGGTTCAGCAGCCAGTTCACGCTGTTGAGCGCGAGTTCCAGGCTGGCCTGACCGACCTGCAGCCCTTTGTCCGAGAGGAAATCGCCATTTCCAAACACGACCATGCGTGAGGTCTCCAGCTTCACCTTCGGATCGGCGGAGCCCCCGCGTTCGATCGAGGCGCCGAGCGTGAGCGGCGCGGCGTGATCTTTCTTCGGATCGAAGAAGGGAACCGCGGTGCGATCTCCGGGATTATACTCCGTCTCACCCCAGAATCCCTCGGGTGCACCGAGCAGTCGTGTGAGCTGGAGGCCCGAGGCTTTTTCGAGGTTGCGATCGAGTTCGAGCGATTGCGTCGGGCCGTACATCTCGGAGGCAACACCGGCGAGATCCTTGGTGATTGGCGAACCGTCATTCAAGATCACCCCTTCGAGCGGCTGCATGCCGGCGAGGTTGCCGAGGCTGACCACGCGGACGACGGCATCATTTTGCGGACGCACGCCGCGGGCTGAGAGCCACTCGTTGAGGTTCGGTGTCTTGCCATTCGTCCATCCGTTGCAGACGAGGATGCGGCCCTTTCTCTCCCAAAAGTCGGAGAGCAGTTTCAGGTCGCGCTCCGAGAAATCGAACCTCGGCCCGAGGATCAAGACCATGCTCGCGTCCTCGGGAATCGAATCCTTGTCCGCAAGTTTCAGCGTCTCGGATTTAAGGTTTTGCCGGGTGAGAAATTCGCGGAACCCTGCGGTGTCGCGCGAGTTCGTGTCGTATTCGCCGTGTGCGCCGATGAGGTATAGCTTGTTCTGTTTGGTCTCCGTGAGTTCGAGCAGTGTGCTCGTGAAGACCTGCTCGCCCTTGAAGCCGATCATCTGCGGCTGGCGCCGCGTCATCATCGCCATCTGGTCCTGCTGCTCGAATTCCGCGAGGTCGCCACTGTTCACAAATTTATGGCGGCCATCGTATGTGAAAATCACCACGTTCTCATTCGCGCCGAATTTATACTGCGTCTGTAGTTCCTTCGCCCGTGCGAGGTTCGCGTAGGGGTCCACTTCCTCGACGGTGAACATCTTGTCCTTCGCCGCGAAAGTGTATTCGCGGAGCAGCATCTGCGCGTCTGCTTCCGCCTCGCCGGCTTGGGCAAACATCACGATGGCCTGCACGGGTTTTTCCAGGCCGCCGAGCAGCGCCTTCGTCTGCGGGCTCAGCACGGTGTTCTTCCCGTGGCTCCAGTCGAGCCGCGCGTAGTATTTATTGCCGAGCCAGTTCAGCATCACGAGGCCGGCGATCACGAGCAGGATCTGCAAGATGATATTGAAGCCCACTTCGAGCCGTCCGATGCGGAAGCCCTTTGGGTCAGCGGGCTGGGTAGTCTTATTCGTTTCCATGGTCGTAAAAAAGGTGCGCCGTTTGGATCAGGAGGCCTTGAGCTTGCGGCTGTGGAAGACGTGGTGCGTGAGCAGCACGAAGAACCCCGTCGCCGAGAGGTACCAGACGATGCGCCGCGTATCCACGAGGCCCTTCGAGAAATCCGCGAGGTGCGCGACGGGGGAGAAAAATTCCGACACCGCCTGCACGCGCGGATCGGTCACATTCAGCAGCCGCCCGATGAGCATCGGGATGAAGATGTAGAGAATCGTCACCACGAGCGTGATGACCGCCGCATTGATCTGATCCCGCACGAGCGAGCTCGCGAATACTCCGATGCTGATGAAGAGCATGCCGAGCATGAGCAGCAGCATGTAGGTGCTCACGATGGCACCGAGGCTTTTCGCCGCAGGCGCATCCGGCGCGACGATGTGAAAGACCCAGAAGGATGCCGCAGTCGGCAGCAGCAGGAACGCAAAGAAGAGCGACGCGCCGAAGAATTTCGCCAGCACGACGTGCCAGTCTTTCACCGGTGCCGTCATGAGCATCTCGACGGTCCCGAGCCGGAACTCCTCCGCGAAGGATCGCATCGTGATGAGCGCCGCGATGAATGCGAAGATGAAGACGAAGAGCGCATTCAGGAAGACGACCTCAAGGATGGTCACCTCGGCAGGCTGCTTGTTCAGGAGGGTGATGTAGCTCTGGAAATTGAATCCCATCAGGCCTGCAAAAAGTGCGATGACCACGTAAGCCACGGGCGTGTGGAAGATGGCGCGCAGTTCGCGGAGGAGTTGGACGAAGAATGTTCTCATGCGGTGGGTGTCTGGAAAGTTTCTGTGCGTGCGGGGCGGCTACTTATCCGAGGTCGTGAGGTCCGCGAAGACATCCTCGAGCGTGGCGCTCTTTTGGTGCATGTCGCGAACCGGCCAGTTGCGCTCGCGGGCGAGCTTCATGATCTCCTCGCCGGGCTTCGCGTTCGCATCGAGGCGCAGTTTGAAAATGCCCCAGTCGCCGTCGCGAGTCTCGGTCACGTCTTTCACGCCCGTGATTTTTTGCAAGGCACCTGCGGCACCTTCGCCGGCGCGGGCTTCGAGCCGGAGTTCGCCGACGGCGCGGTGGTTCTTGATCAGATTCTCCGCCGTGTCCGTCGCGCGGATCTGGCCGCGATGGATGACGATCACGCGCGAGCACATCATTTCCACCTCGGGCAAAATGTGCGTGCTGATGAGCACTGTCCGCTTCTGCGCGAGGCTCTTGATGAGTTCGCGAACGGTGCGGATCTGATTCGGATCGAGGCCGATCGTCGGCTCGTCGAGGATGAGCAAATCAGGATCATGCACGAGCGCATCCGCGAGGCCGACTCGCTGGCGGTAGCCTTTGGAAAGTGAACCGATGAGCTGCTTCTCGCGATCCGCGATGTGGCAGAGTTCCAGTACGTCGCCGACGCGTTCGCGCATCTTCGAGCGCTCCACGCCCTTCAGCGCGGCGCGGTAGCGGAGGTATTCGCCGACCTTCATGTCCGGGTAAAGCGGCGTATTTTCCGGCAGGTAGCCCATGTGGCGGCGCGCCTCGATGCTGTCGTCGAAGACATCGAATCCCGCGATGCTCGCCCGGCCACTGGTCGCGGGGAGATAGCTGGTGAGCATTTTCATCGTCGTGCTTTTTCCCGCGCCGTTAGGCCCGAGGAAGCCGACGATTTCGCCCTTCTCCACCTGGAAGCTGATGTTGTTCACGGCGGTGAAGGAGCCGTATTTTTTCGTGAGCTGTTCGACTTTGATCATGGGTGCAATTCGTTTGGCTGGGGTTCCGTCCTGCTGCCGACTCGGGCTCCGCGCATGCGCACGGGGCCGATTGACGAGGTCAACGACTGGACGGATGCCTGTTCACCGGCAGTCTTTCGACCGCCAAGGGGGGCGGATGAATATCAGGCTCGGGAGAGTTGGCAAGAGGGTGTTTGTCGGCATTTGGCAGAGGCGAAAATCAGGACTGCATATGACCCGCTGTTGCGGCGGATGTTCGATGAAAAATGCGTCACTGCGAACGGTGAAAATCTACCGCGCGATGAGCTGGAAAGTGTCGCCCATGAGCCGCTTTCCGCGCGGGCTGGCTTGGATCCACGCGAGGCCGAAGTCCACGCGGCTTCCGGTGTCCACCTGCTTCAGCAGCTTCTCGATGGGCTTCACGCCGGCCACTTCGTAGCGGCCGACTGCGGTGATAAGCATGCCCGGCTGGATGCCCGCCGCCGCCGCAGGCGATTTCGGTTCCACCTCCGCGATCAGCGCGCCGCCGCTTTCGCGAAAGCCGGTGGTGGCCGCGCTTTTCTCGTCCACCTCCTGCAGCACGAGGCCGAAGAATTTCCGCGCGAGACCCGGCTTTTCCACGACCTTCTCGCCGCGCTCGATTTTGCGAAACTCATCCACTTTCTCCCGCACGACGCTGCCGGGAATCGCGAAGCCGATGCCCTGCGTGGGCACGCCTTGCGGGGTGAATGACATCTTCACCGACGAAATCCCAACGAGCCGCCCCGCGATGTCCACGACCGGGCCGCCGCTGTTGCCGGGATTGATGGCCGCATCCGTCTGCACGAGGTTTTGGTATTCGATGTCACCGACGGTCACGCTGCGGCCCTTCGCGCTGAGGATGCCGCGCGCGACGGAGGAGCCGTAGCCGAGCGGATTACCCAGCACGAGGCACGTTTGGCCGAGGAGGTTTTTGGAAAGATCGTTCAGCGCGATGAAGGGGGACTTCTCCGGCGCGTCCACTTTGATCATCGCGAGATCGTGGTCCGGATCGCCCGTGATATAGCGCGCCGTGTAGGTTTTTCCCGAAGGCGTGGTCACCGAGATTTTCATCTCCGCCGCACGCTCCACGACGTGCGCGTTCGTGATGATCGTCCCCTTGTCATCAATGAAAAATCCCGACCCGAGGCTCTGCACCTTCTGCTTGATCATGCGCGGTGGACGCATCGCGCCGCCGAAAAACTCGTTGTAAAACGCATCCATCGGATCGCGCACGGTGCGCTTCACGATGGACTCGGTGTTGATGTTCACGACTGCCGGCATCGCCTTGGCCACGGCCTTCACCGAGGCCTCCTGCGCGGGGTCGGCGTCGTTTTTATCCATCTCGGCGCGGAGCACAGGGAGCGCGGTGACGAGTGAGAGCAGGAATGTGAGGAGATGGGACTTCATGGGAGATGGCTGGCCGATTGTGACAACGGATTGCCTCCCGCCGCTCAAAATTTCCAGCGGCAAGCGCGTTTGCGCGGCGTGCGGAGCATCTGCGTAAAATGCCGCCGAACTGTGGCAGCATGCGAGTCGCCGCCATGATTCTGCCGTGTGCTGCCGCATTTGTCTGCCGATTGAAACACTCGCCGCCGCCCTGCTTCCTCGCCGGGAGGAACGTTGCAATGCCCGCCTTGTCGCGCAGTGGGGGAACAATGGAGAAGGGCAGAGCCATGACGGCGGCCTCCAGCGGACGACGATCACGGTGAAAACCCAACATCACCACATACTCCAAATGACCATCAAAACCTCTCAACTCGCGCTCGCGGTGAGCCTCGTGCTCGCCCGTGCTGCATTCGCGCAAACCACCGGGCCGAGCACGCTCTCGACTCCCTACCTCCTGCCCACACTTCCGGGCTACGAGACCATCTCCGTCCTCACCGTGGACAACACCGGGGCCATCGCGGATGACCTCGTGCCGAAGGTCGGCGGCGGCACTTACGGCATGAACGGCATCCCGGACGGACTCGGCGCTTTCGACAATGGCGACGGCACCTTCACGCTCCTGATGAATCACGAACTCGGCAACACCGTCGGCGCAGTGCGCGACCATGGTGCGAAGGGCTCCTACGTCTCGAAGTGGGTCATCAACAGGAACACGCTCGCCGTTCTTTCCGGTGACGACCTGATGAAACAGGTCTTCAACTGGAACACGGCATTGCAGCAGTCGAACACGACCACGAGCACGCTGGCGTTCAATCGCTTCTGCTCGGCTGATCTCCCAAAGGTGAGCGCATTTTACAATGCCACCAGCGGCCTCGGCTCGCAGGAGCGCATCTTCATGCACGGCGAAGAAGGCAGCGCGACGGGCTGGCAGCAGGGCACGGTGGTGACTGGCGCGGACGCCGGCAAGAGCTACGTCCTCGGCAAGTTCAACCTCACCACGAATGGCAACACCCTCGGTGTCGCCGGAGCACCGCTCCTCGGCGTGGGCGCATGGGAAAATGCGCTCGCGAATCCGTTCCCGCAGGATCTCACCCTAGTCATCGGCAACAGCGACGGCGGCACCGGCATCATGGCCAATGCGGTCGCCGTGTATGTGGGCACCAAGCAATCCACCGGCAGCGAAGTGGACAAGGCGGGGCTGACGAACGGAACGCTGAGTTTCATCAGAGTCGCCGGCAATGCCGCTGAAGTCGTGAACTCGACCACCCGCTCCACGAACATCACGAACGGCACGGCCTTTACCCTGAGCAGCACGACCTCCACGGTCTTCTCACGCCCCGAAGACGGCGCGTGGAATCCGCTGAATCCGGCCCAGTTCTACTTCGTCACCACGGATCGGCTGGATCAGGTGTCCGATGTATTGGGCGCGCAAATCGGCCAGACGCGCCTGTGGCGCCTGAACTTCACCGACATCACGAATCCGAATCTCGGTGGCACCATTGATCTGCTGATCGATGGCCGCACCGTCGGCGGCGAGAAGGTGAACATGTTCGACAACATGACCGTCAACGAGACGACCGGCCACATCCTGCTCCAGGAAGATGTCGGCGGTGCGGCGCACAACGGCAAGGTGTGGGACTTCGACCCTGCGACCTTCACCGGCGTCACGAACACCGGCACGCTGAAGAAGGTTCTGCGGCACGACTTCTCCCGCTTCGGAGATGTCGCCATCGCGGCGACGGCACCCTTCAATAATGACGAGGAAGCATCCGGCATGATCGACCTCACGGCCATCATGTCCAGCGGCACCCTGCACAAGGGTAATCCCCGCGAAGCGTGGTACCTCAGCGTGGACCAGGCGCACTACACCGCCGCCACCCTAGGCTCCACCATCACCACCGCGCAGGTGGAAGGCGGGCAGCTCTTCATGCTGCACGAGATCGCCCCGGACAACAATGTGGCCGTCGCACGCGGCGGCTTCGTGCGGGATCGCCTCACCGGCAAGTACGCGCAGAAGATCACCATCACCAATAACAACGCGACCGCGCTCAACGGCCCGTTCAATCTGGTGCTGGATTCGCTCAGCGTGAACGCCACGCTCTCGAACGCGACTGGCGTGACGAACATCTACGTCCCGGCAGGCAGCCCCGTCATCACCATCCCTGGTGCCACGCTGGCGCCGGGTGCCTCGGCGAGCGTCACGTTGCAATTCGGCAATCCGACCAACGCCGCCATCACCTACACCGCGCGGACGCTGAATAGCATCACCGCCCCGTAGTCTTCCAAGGGTCCACACCGCGCGGCGTCCGACCCGCCGCGCGGAAGGGCTCACAAAATCAAACTCAACACGAAACGACAGCCAATCCAACAACCCATCACACTCATGAAAAACATCATCATCCGCAAATTCATCACGGCCACCCTGCTTGCAGCAGCCGGCCTCCTGCTCACCACCACTGCTCACGCGTCCCTCTTTCACGTGAACATCAACACCGGCGCGCTGAGTCTCGCACCCGCGAGCGCGAACGCCCCGTTCTCGCTGGACTTCCAGTTCAACGACGGCGGCGTGCTCGGCAACAACACCGCGACGATCAGCAACTTCACCTACGGCGGCGGTGCCGCGACCGGCAGCGCCTTCACCCTCGGCGGCGCGCTGGGCAATATCGGTTCGACCGTCACGTTCGACAACAGCAGCGCCTTCCAGGAACTCTACCAGACCTTCACGGTCGGTACGGTGATCGGCTTTGACGTCTCGCTCACGCAGAATGTGGACGGCCTCACGCCGGACTCCTTCGTCGTCGGCATCCTCGATCAGGCGCTCTTGAACATCACGACGGACGGCATCGGCAATTCGCTCTTTAATGCCGACATCACCTCCACAAGCCCGATCACGATCACTACGGCGAATTACTCGGCTGGCACCGGCGACTACGTCGGAGTCGTCGCCGTCCCCGAGCCCGCCACGGCCGGCGTCGGCTTCTGCCTCGCGATCGTCGGCGCGCTCTCCCGCCGCCGCCGGAAGTAAGCACTGAAAAAAACGCACGCGCCTCGCGACACAGCGTTCACAGAAGCCTGCGCCACTCCCTCCGTGGCGCAGGCTTTTCGCTGAGAAAAAAAACTGCCACCCGTGATCAAAATCAAATCCACCTCGCTCCGCCTGCTGCTCGGTTCGCTCGCAGTGCTTTCATTTTCCGACGTCAGCCTTACCGCCGGCAGCAACGACTACGCACAGACGATCCTCGTCGCGAATCGCAAGGAGTTTCACCCCACCGCATTCGTGGACAAGTATCTCGTCAACCCGTGGGGCATCGCGCTGCGTCCTCCGGGCAAGGGCGGGCACATCTGGGTGAGTAACGCGGGCAACGCCACCACCTCCACGTACGTCGGCGACGTGAATGGCATCCCGCTCCATCAGGACGGGCTGAAGCTCGTCGGCATGGAGGGCCCGCTCATTTCCTACGAAGACGGCGTGCCGAACGTCACCGGGCAGGTGTATAATGCGGCGAGCGATTTCCCGGGGCAACCCGTCGAATTCCCCATCAGCGGCCCGGCGATGAATCTCTCGGGCACCGAGCCCGTTTCCATCGGGCAATCCTCGGGTCCGGCGAAGTTCGTCTTCGTCACCACGGATGGAACCATCAACGCCTGGCGCTCCAGCACCGCCGAGAGCATGCAGACCGCAATCATCGTGAAGGATTTCTCCGAAAAAGGCGCACACCGGATGCAAGACCAGCGCTTCCTCCCCGGCTACACCGGCGTCGCCATGACGACGGACGCATTCACGAAGAACGAAGCTGGCGAACCCGTCGCGGACAACCGGCTTTACGTCACCGATTTTCAAAATAACCGCATCCAGGTCTTCGACAACCAATGGCGGGAGATTACCGCAAAAGTTCCCTTCGAGAGGCCATCGGGAATACCGGCGGACTTCAGCCCCTACAATATCCAGCTCATCGCCGGAAAAATATACGTCGTCTATGCAGTCGTGGATATTACCGCCGAGGAGCCGGCCACCGACACCCCCGGCAAGGGAGCCGGCCACATCGCCGTCTATGATCGCAATGGTCACCTCCTGCACGAGTTGAAGGACGAGGGCTGGCTGAACTCGCCTTGGGGAATCACGCAGGCTCCCGAGGGATTCGGGGCGATGAGCGGCAAGCTCCTCGTCGCAAACTTCGGCGACGGCACCATCGCCGCCTTCGATCCTGAGTCGGGCGCGCCTCTGGACTACCTCCGCGATCACGAAGGCAAAACGATCAGCATCGACGGCATCTGGGGTCTCGCCTTCGGCAATGGCGTGAGCCTCGGCGACGCCAATGCACTCTACTTCACCGCCGGCCCAAATGCCGAGCAGGACGGCATCTTTGGCCGCCTTAACGCCGCCCCGTGAACATCCTTCGTCCCGTCATCATCATCTAAAAACAGTCACTCCATTCCCATGCGTATCATCTCCGCCATCCTCGCGCTGAGCTTCTGCACAGGCAGCGCCCGCGCCGTCACCCTCTGGGATGAAGCTTTCGATGGCGACCTCTCCGGCAACAACCTCGCGCCCACCGTGCTCACGCTCGGCCTCGGCGTGAACACCATCAGGGGCACCATGGGGCGCGACCTGCCCCAGGATCCGGTGGACCGCGACATCTTCACCTTCACCATCGCGCCGGGCCGCACGCTCAGCTCGATCAACGTCATCGTCTTTACGCCGACGAACCAATCCTTCTACGCGATCGCACCCGGCACGACGATTAACATCAACGACCCCGCGACGCACCTCGCCAATACCCTCGTGCAGCATACCGGCAATATCCTCCCGCAGTTGGCCCTCGGGTCGTACTCTGGTGGCACCGGCCTCACCGACCCACTCGGCCCCGGCACCTACACCGCATGGTTCCAGGAACTCTCCTCCGTGGTCACCTACCGGATGGACTACACGATCGTCGCAGTCCCAGAGCCCGCGACCGCCTGCATAGGGCTCGCGCTCGGCTTTGTCGGAATGGCAGAGGGGCTCAGGCGGCGCAGGGCTCGCGTGATGGCTCATTGATCCGGCTGCGGGCGTCTTGTGCCCGATGCTTGGCTTCACGTTGGCCCTGTTCGTAATTGAAGGGTTCGTGCCACACCCGTGTGGCCACGTTCCAATTCGACACTCCCGGCGAAAGGCCACAGCGGATCTGAAGCGCCGCCACCCGACGAGCATCGTCTTGCCTTCGGAAAAATCATGGGTGAATGCGGTGAGGGCGGGTTAACTTTGGGATAGTCCACCACCCACACCATGATCACCGCACCCGCCACCATCTCCACCGCCGACTTCGCCGCCATCCTCGGCAAGGGCACAACCTGCGTCCTCGATGTGCGCACGCCTGCCGAATTCGCCGAGTGCCACGTCACTGGTGCAAAGCTCGCGCCGCTCGACGCACTCGATCCGCGCCAAGCCGCCGACGCCCTGAAGCCCGCCGCTGGCACGCCCATCTACCTTCTTTGCAAAGGCGGCGGACGCGCGACGAAGGCCGCGGAGCAGTTCATCACCGCGGGCATCGCGAACGTCTGCGTCGTCACCGGCGGCACCGATGCATGCGCCGCCGCCGGCGTGCCCGTCGAGCGCGGCGGCAAGGCGACCATCCCGCTCGACGGCCAGGTGCGCATCTCCATCGGCGCGTTTATCATCCTGCTCTGGCTGCTCGCGCGTTACGTCCACTACAGCTTTGCCTACATGCTCCCGCTGATGGCCGTGGCCCTCATCGTCTCCGGCCTCACCGGCTTCTGCGGCATGGCCATCCTCCTAGGCAAAGCCCCGTGGAATCAGAACAAGGACACCGGCTCCTGCCGCGTGTGCTGAGCAGCCAGTTCTGCTTCCTTCCCGCTATCTGAAGAGATCGATCAAGGGCTTGAAGATCGAAGGAGCCGGAACCATCACTGCAGCACTAGCTCGTCCGAGAATGCTGAAGATCTCGCCTCTCTGAACCTCCTCTCCTTCAAGCTTCCGCGCCGTGTCGCTGAGTTTTTCGTAGCGCGTTTTCATTAGCCGCAGTCTTTCCTTCTGTTCGCTCATCTGTTCCGGGCCTACTCCGCTAAGTTCCGGGGCATTGCTCCTTTGTTCCGCAAGACGCATCTCCTTTTCCAGTTTCGCGATTTCACCCTTCACGGTTTCACCGCCGTTTGCCATCGCCCGCTGTTCTGTCCAACCGGCAAGGAACTCATCCATCACAGCGTCGAGAATTGCCTGCGCAAATACCGGATCGGCCGCAGTCGCGCGGATCTCGATGATTTTCGTGCCCGCGATCGAGCCTGCATCGATGTCGAACGGCTGAGGATTCCATTCCGGATGCAAGCCATGGACCCGGGCGATGGCGCGGTTCTTCAAATAGTCGTCTCGGAACAGTTCGATTTTCGTCGCGATGAAGTTCATGGAACTCGAATCGCCGCCGCTCACAGTCAGCTTTCCGGCGGAAACATATGGCCTTCCTCCGCCGCCACGCTTGAGAGCGAACACACCTGCGCCGACCAGAACGATGAGAGCGACGGCGCAGCACAGTCGAATCACGACCGTCTTGAGCGAAGAATTCTGCCGGGGCAGTGCAGTGGGAATCGGCTCTTGCGACATGGGGGTTACAGTTGACAGAGAAGTCAACGGAGCCCGCCGGGCGGTCAATCTCCAAACCGCACAGTCACGCAATGACTGATGCGGGTCTTGCAGATCACGGCAACGCCCCGAACACGACAAAGGCCGGACTTTCGTCCGGCCTCCGCGTTCTGGTTTGAATTGGTGAAACCTAGTAGGCCGCCTGCGCGCCCTTGAGATTCTTCTTCTGAATCCACGGCATCAGCGCGCGGAGCTTCGCGCCGGTCTTCTCGATCGGGTGCTGTTCGCCCTTCTTGAGCAGCGCGTTGTATTTCTTGTAGCCGCCTTTGTATTCCTTCACCCAGTCCTTCGCGAACTTGCCGGATTGGATGTTCTTGAGCGCGACTTTCATCCGCGCCTTCACGGACTTGTCGATGATCTGCGGGCCGACGAGCACGTCGCCCCATTTCGCCGTCTCGGAGATCGAGAAGCGCATGCCGGCGATGCCAGATTCATTCATGAGATCCACGATGAGCTTCAGCTCATGCAGGCACTCGAAGTAGGCCATCTCGGGCGCGTAACCGGCCTCGGTGAGCACTTCAAATCCCGCCTGCACGAGCGCGCACGCGCCGCCGCAGAGCACGGTCTGCTCGCCGAAGAGGTCGGTCTCAGTCTCTTCCTTGAAGTCCGTCTCCAGCACGCCGCCGCGGGTGCCGCCGATTCCCTTCGCCCAAGCGAGCGCGACCTTCTTCGCCTTCTTGCTTGGGTTTTGGTAAATGGCGATGAGCGCCGGGACGCCCTTGCCCTCGGTGAACTGCCGGCGGACGATGTGGCCGGGGCCCTTCGGCGCGACCATGATCACGTCCACATCCTTCGGCGGGACGATGGTCTTGAAATGGATGGAGAACCCGTGGCTGAAGAGCAGCGTCTTCCCCTTCGTGAGGTTCGGACGGATGTCCTTTTCAAACGCCGCCGCCTGCTTCGTGTCCGGCAGGCCGACGAAAATCACATCCGCGCGCTTCACCGCCTCGCCGGTGTCGAAAACCTCGAAGCCCTTTTCCTTCGCGACCGCGCGCGACTTCGAGCCGGGATAGAGGCCGATGATGACCTTCACGCCGCTGTCCTTGAGATTCAGCGCATGCGCGTGACCCTGCGAACCGAAGCCGAGGACCGCGCAAGTTTTGCCTTTGAGCACGCCGAGGTCGGCGTCTTTGTCAGTGTAGATTTTAGCCATGAGTGTTTGTGTGGTGGTTGGTAGATTTTTCGATCAGAGCGTTCGGGAAAGTGGCGGTCTTAATCCTAATCCTAATCTTAATCTTACTCCGGTTGGCCGATTGACGGGAGTCGCAGGACTGGGAATTTGGGTGGCGCAGAAAGGATTACGATTACGATTAAGAATAAGAATAAGATTAAGAGGGGATTCAGTCACCCTTGCGCGGCAGCACGATTTTCCCCGTGCGAGTCAGCGCCGCGATGCCGAAAGGCTCCATGAGCGAGATGAACTTCGTGATCTTGCTCTCGTTGCCGGTGACTTCGATCGTGAAGTTCTTCGCCTGCACATCCACGATCTTCGCGCGGAAAATGTCGCAGACCTGCATGATCTCCGCGCGCGTCTCGGGCGTGATCGCAACGCGCATGAGCACCAGTTCGCGGTCCACAGATTCCCCGTCGTGGAAGTCCTGCACCTCGATGACGTCGATCAATTTCGCGAGCAGCTTGCTGACTTGTTCGAGCGTGGCGTCATTGCCGCGGACGACGATGGTCATTCGCGAGGTTTCGGGATCGAGCGTCGGGCCGACGTTGAGCGAATCAATGTTGAACCCGCGCCCGCTGAACATGCCGGCGATGCGGGTGAGCACACCGAATTTGTTTTCAACGAGGACTGACAGCGTATGGCGCATGGCGAGAAAGGGCGGGGAACGTGGCGGGCCACCCTGTGGGCGTCAAACCGAAAATCCCCAAGGAGTGCGCCAGGAGCGGCGACATTCCTGTCGCCGACCTCAAACGCTGCGAAGCAGCCTGATTTCGCCCCGCCGCGCGCCCGCCTGTCGCTTGCCCCAAAGAAAGACCAGGCGCTTCGCGCATCGCAGTCGGCGACAGGAATGTCGCCGCTCCTTGGTGCGCTCATCGCCCTCACGCCTCCCGCAGCCGCGCGATGAGGGCGAGCATGGCTTCGCGGATGGCGAAAAGCTCGCCGCGGAGGACGTGTTCCTGGATGCGCCAAGCCATGTCAGCGAATGTAGTCCGCCGGTTTGGGCGCGCGCCATTTTTTCGGATTGAATGCCGGCCCGAGATCGAAGGGGCGTCCGCACTTCGGCATGAAGCGGTCGCGATCGAAACGCGGGCGCTGTTTGCGCGGAAGCTTTTCGCCATCCTTCGCGTAGCGGCGGCGCGTCGCCGTGTCCGCGTAGTGGCGGAGGTAGAGAATGTGATCGGCGTCGTTGTCGCCGATGAGATCGAGGAAGAATCCGCCATTCAGCCCCTGCGGCGTGGCGACGAAAGATTCGCGCAGCCCGTCGCGCCACAAGTAAACGTAGAGCTGCCGGTCCGTGAAATGATCCGTGTGAAAGACAAACGTCCTCATGCACGCGAGCGATCGGATCATCCGCCAGAGCACCGCGGGGAGGGCTTCGTCGGTCAGCTCATCCGGGTGCGGAAAAGTGCCGCCGCGGATTTCGAGTTCGTCCATCACCGAGGCTGACGGCGCGGATTCCAGCGCAAAAAATTCATCAATAGCAGCGGCTTCGCTTTGTTTCGGCTCTGTGCGTTTGGAAGGACGGCGTTTCTTTGCCATGACGGTGCTGCGCAAATTTGAAAACGGTTTCAGTCCTCGGCTTGCTCGTCCGCGTGTTTGTTTGCGGCGAGGATGGCGGCGAGCGGGTCGGGGGCGGTGAGGATTTCCTCGGGCAGCTCGAAGAAACGGCGGAAGGCCCGCGCCCGTTCGGCGTTTTCACCGGTGGGTTCGGGTTCGGGCGGGCGGGTGAGATGCTCGTGCCAGCGCGGCACGTCGTGGTGGAGCGTGTGGAAATTGCGCCGCCAGCGCGCGGCTTCGCGCTGCGCCTCGTCGAGCCAGCCGATGAGGTCGAGGCGATCCACGGCGGCGAGACGCGCTTCGGCCTTTGCGAGATCCTGCTCGACGCCGGCGAGCAGCGAATGCCAGACGACGAGATAGACGGGCGAGTCGGACGGCTGGCCCGCATCGCTGCACGCCCTGCACCACAGGCGTTCCTTGATGATGCCTGTCAGCACGGCGCTGCCAGAGAGCACGGAGCCGATTTTGAAATTCGCCATGCTGCAATCAAACTCCTTCGTCTGCAGACTGTGAAATTCAGCCGCGCAGACCGGGCAAATCAGCGGCGTCTTGACGTGAATGGTGTCGAACATTCCCATGCGAAAACGATGGGCAGACGGGCGCGGTCGGGCAAGGCGCATTCTTTGCGCGAGTGGCGTGCGCGCCGCGCAAAGTAGGCGGGGTTTCCAACCTCGCGGGGGCGAGCGCAGCCAGGGGAGCGCCGCGCGTCCCGCCGGCCACGAACCGCGCCGCAGGCCTGATCTCTCTTTCGGCGTTGCGTGTTCACGGGGACGCGCAAAGGAAGTGACGCTGTGCGTGGTGTCGCAATGGCCGCCGAGACGGGCGGCGCTCCATTCGCTCCGCGCCATCCCACCACCTCCGCCCATCCTCCCGCGCGAGGTTGGAAACCCCGCGTAATTTGTTGCGCCGCGTCGGCACCTTTGCGCGCTCCCCGCGCTTGCCCGCACCCATGTCTGCCGCTAACGAACCGTGGCATGGACTTGCTGCAATCTCTCCGGACGCACTTCGGGCATGATACTTTCCGCGAGGGGCAGGAGGCGGTGATCCGCGCGCTGCTCGATGGGGAATCGGCGCTCGCGCTTTTTCCGACGGGGGCGGGGAAGTCGCTTTGCTACCAGTTGCCGGCGGTGTTGCTGGAGGGGACGGCGCTCGTGATTTCGCCGCTCATCGCGCTGATGAAGGATCAGGTGGACGCGCTGCGGGCGCGCGGGATTGCCGCGGCGCGGCTGGACTCGAGCCTCACTGCGGAGGAGACGCAGCGCGTGTATGCGGATTTGCGGGAGGGCAAATTGAAGCTGCTCTATGTCGCGCCGGAGCGGCTGTCGGGTGAGTCGTTCCTCGAGCGGCTGCGGCGGGTGAAAATCTCGCTGCTCGCGATTGACGAGGCGCACTGCATCTCGGAATGGGGGCACAATTTCCGCCCCGAGTATCTGCGACTCGCGCGCGTCGCGGAGGAGCTGTCGCTGCGGCCGGTGCTCGCGCTCACGGCGACGGCGACGCCGGATGTGGCGCGCGATATTTGCAAGGCGTTCGGCATCGCGGAGGAGCGCCATGTGCAGACTTCGTTCCGCCGGAAAAATCTGCATCTGCGCGTGACGCCGTGCGCGGCAAATCAAAAACTCGCGGTGCTGGCGAAGCGTCTCGCGAACGCGAAGGTGCGGCCTGCGGTCGTGTATGTGACTTTCCAAAAAACCGCCGAGGACGTGGCGGCGCATCTCGCGAAGTCGGGGCTCGCGGCGCGCGCGTATCACGCGGGGATGACATCGGAGGATCGCGACGCGGTGCAGGAGGCGTTCATGCGCGGCGAGTGCGAGATCATCGTGGCGACGATCGCGTTCGGCATGGGGATTGATAAGGCGGACATCCGCGCGGTGATTCATTTCAACCTGCCGAAGACGCTGGAAAACTATCAGCAGGAAATCGGGCGCGCGGGCCGCGACGGGCAGCCTGCGCTGTGCGAATTGCTCGCGTGCGCGGACGACGCGGTGCCGCTGGAAAATTTCACGCTCGGCGACACGCCAGAGCCGCGCGCGGTCGAGGCGCTCGTGAGAAAAATGCTCGGCGGAACACAGGCGTCCCCGCCTGTGCGGCCCGCAGGCTTCCAGCCTGCACCGGACAGGGTGGAAGCCCGTCCGCCGCACAGCCTGGAAGGCTGTGTTCCGGAGTTCGACGTGAGCCGCTACGATCTCAGCCAGGAAACGGACATCCGCCCGCTCGTCGTCGAGACGGTCATCACGTATCTCGAACTCGACGGTCTGCTGCGTCCGACACGCGCATTTTACGAGAGCACGCAGGTGCAGTTTTTGAAAAGCGAGAGCGCGGTGCTCACCGGACACACGGAGGATCGGCGGCGCTTTCTCACCGCGCTTTTCGGGGCCGGACGCCGCGGGCCGAAATACCTCACGCTCGAACTCGAAGCCGCCGCGCGCCAGATCGGCGAACCGCGCGATCGCATCGCGAAGGCACTCACGTGGCTGGAGGAAACCGGCGCGATCACGCAGAAGCCTGCGGGCCTGCGCCACGGCTTCCGACTCTGCGGCGACGCCGCGCAGCGCGACCCGGCAAAGGTCGCCGCGCACCTTGCGGATCTATTCGCGCGGCGAGAGGAACGCGACTCGCAACGGCTCGCGCAGATCGTGGATTTCGCGAGCGCGTCCGGCTGCATCACGCGGCGGCTGCTCGGGTATTTCGGCGAGGCGCTCGCGGAGGAAAATTGCGGCCACTGCCACTTCTGCCGCACGGGCGAACCCGCCGCGCAAATTGATCTGCCCGCGACACCCGCGCGTGATTTTACCGACGAGGACTCCGAAGAAATCCGCGCGCTCATCTTCGAGGAACTCCCGTCGCTCGCCACGCCGCGCTCACTCACGCGCTATCTCTGCGGCCTCACCAGCCCCGCGACCTCGCGCGCGAAGCTCACGAAGCGCCCCAAATTTGGACGCCACTCCACGAGGCCATTCCGCACCGTGCTTGCGCAAGTCGAGTCGTGCTGGGCGGAGGCGGAGTGATGAGAGGTGGAACGCGACCTCCGGGCGCGGTTCGGATCGTAGGCGCGCTCGGGAGAGCGCGGACGTGAGCTTCCGCTCACGCCTACTCGCGCCATACCAAGTCTCAGAAATAATCGGACAGGTGGTGACTGTGGCGCGTAGCGCCAAAACAACAGTAGCCGTGGGTGACGAGGAACGAGGAACCCACGGATCATCGGCCACACCAAAGCGCTGCGTAGCTGCGCAACAAAGCGTGCGATTGCTGGCATCATGGCGCCGCTACGCGGCTCATCGCGTGTCGGCGCGATCTGTGGGTTCCTCGCAGACTCGTCACCCACGGCTACTATTGTTGCCGACGCTACGCGTCTCTGTGTCCGATTATTTCCGAATGATCGTATAAGACGCTGGAGGCAGCGAATGCTGCCGGGGATGAAGCCTTGCGGCCTGCGTTACTTTTTCAGCTTCGCGAGTTCAGCCACGTAGTCGGCTGCCGCAGTGCCGCCGTAGCCGACTTTGCGGAAGAGTTCCTTTCCCTCCGCGTCCAGCACGATGATGGTCGGGAAGCCTTTGATGCCGTATTTTTTCGAGAGTTCCTTGTTGGCGGCCTTGAGTTCGTCGCTCTGCGGTTTGGATTTCGGGAAGTCGAGGTCCACGAGCACGAGATTGTCCTTCGCAAACTTGGAGAATTCCGCGGAGGTGAGGACTTTCGCGTGCAGGCTTTTGCACGGCGGGCACCAGTCGGAGCCGGTGAAGTCGAGGAGCACCATCTTCTTTTCCGTCTTGGCCTGCTCCATGGCTTTCGGGACGTCCGTGATCCACGCGTCTTCGGCGGCGAGGAGCGGCGAGGTGATGAATGCGAGGGTGAAGAGGAGGGCGAGTGCTTTCATGGGAGACGGGGGTTGGGTTGAGTTTGGTGAAATGACCGTGGACAAGGATAGCGGGTTCAGTGGGTGAATGGGAGCAGATTTTTCAACGCAGAGGCGCAGAGCGAAGATGAGAGTTTCGCAGAGGGAAAATAGGTAATTCCTCCGCGCACCTCGCACGTTTCCCCTGCGGCTCTGCGTTCGGAATTCCGCTTCCAGTGCACCGTAGTCAGCGCACTTCGTCCTGCTCGCGTTTCCGCGCGGGGAGGATGGAGCAGGCTTCCTTGCAGCCGAAGAGGCGCGAGAGCACGAGGCGGTTTCGCGCGATGAGATTGTACACTTTCTCCGCGATCCAGATCACGCCGGGGATCCACAACACCAGCGCGAGCGGCACGAGCAGCGGAAGCCTCATGCCGACGAAGCGGATGCAGCGCGCACCTTTGTGGATGCGCCCGCTTTTTGTCACGCAATGCATCGCGGCGAGGAGTTGCTCGCGGTCGAGTTGCGGCGCGGCCTGCTGCGCGCGCGGATCAGTGAGCGGGATGAGCGCGAGTGTGTTGAACCAATCGAGCCACGTGAGCACGCGCATCTGGAAAATGCAGAGCGGGCATTCGCCGTCGTAGAGGACGAGGTGTTGGTTCACGCGCGGAAGCTACACGGTGAGATGGCCCAGCGCCAGCAGACCGTAGAAAGTATATTCCGCGTCGAGCGCATCGTCGGCCCAGTGGCCGTGGAAGCCGCCCTCGGCGCTCCAGAGCGTATCCACGAAGTCGAGGCACTTCTCGCGTTGCGCATCGGTGAGCGGGCGGTCGAGGCACGAGAGAGCGTGCAGCGCGGTGGCGGTGGAGAGCAGATCGGGCAAAGGCGAGCCGGGCACCGCGAGCCAGCCGCCGTCGCTGTGGATCTGCGCGAGCAGCCAGTCGCCGGCTGCATCACTGATCGGCATGCCGAGCTGATGCAGCAGCGTGATGGAAGCTGCGGTCGCGGGCACTGTGCCGTTGCGCATGCCGCGCACGTTGCCCCACGCGCCGTCGGGGGTTTCGAGAAATTTCAGGCACTGCACCATGCGGAGCGGCTCGGGGATTTCGCGCCCGAGATCCTGATATGCTCCGAGCGCGACGAAGCAGCCGTAGGCGTTTCCATTCTCAGCGCCGGGCTTCACATCGTAGCCGCCGTCGGCAGTGCGGAATTTTTCCAGCTGCGCGAGGATTGCATCCGGGTGGAACGCGTGCTCCGCCGCGCGTTTCTCTCCGACGCTGGACGTCGCAGCCGCAGCGTCGGTTGCTTTGTGAACGTGCGACGGAGCGCCCGTTCCACCGATCGCCGCGCGACACCGCGCGAGTGCTCCGAGATGCACGAAGTCGAGAGCCTCGCCGTCGCCGAAACCGCTCACGAACGGTTCCACTCGCGCCTTCGGGATCTCCGCCTGCAATGCCTCCAACCCCGCGAGCACGAAGATCGTGTAGTAAAGATCAGGCCGCCCCGCGCGATCCGCGCCGCCGCCTTCCGACGTGATCTGCCGCAGCAGAAAATCGCGCACGAGCTGCGCGGAATCGCCGAGCGCCTTTTGCGCGACGCGGGCGATCTGCAGCATTTGGAGACGGAGACTCATGCACGTCCGATACAGGTTTGCGCGCGCGGCGTCAAAGCGTCGGGCGCACTGGGAGCGGCGACATTCCTGTTGCCGTGCGCCGCAGGCACCCCGGCCCACGGGCAACTGTGTCTGGAATCAGCGCATACACCGCCACTTGCCGGGAAGGATGGAGTCTCCGACGCATTCTTGGTTCGGCGAAAGGAATGTCGCCGCTCCTTGGGTGCGCCTTCTCTGTGCACCGGTGGCGCGGGACTTGAAGGACGCGGTCGGCGGGCGCTCACTTTGCCGGGGACAACTGCAGTGCGGCTCCGCCTTTCAGAAAGAACTCCAGGAAGCCGCACATCTGCTCCATCGCCTCGGGTGTCGGGCTGTGGCCTTCGCGGTGGGTCATCGCCACGCGGTTCGGGGCACCGAGCATTTCGTAAAGTGCGCGTGTGTGGTTCAGAGCGCGCCAATGCCACGGGACATCCTCCGAGCCGCCGGAAACTAGGAATGGCCGCGGTGCCATCAGTGCCGCCAGATCCACAAGGCTCTCGCCGGACTCGAACATTTTTTGGTAAAGCCCGGTGCGCGGCTTGTCGGCGTTCGGGACACCGCGCGGGCGCAATTTCCCGGCCTCCCAGCCGAGATACCACGGCTCGTAGTAGTTGATGTTCGTATTCGTCTCATCGAACACGATGCCCGGATCGCACCACACCGCGGCGGCGAATTTTTCATACAGGCACGCGGCAAACATGGACCACTTGCCGCCATACGAATGCCCGATGATGCCGATGCGTTTCGCGTCCACATCGCTGCGTGCGGCGAGCGCGGTGTGACAGTTTGCGGCGACGTATGCGAGGTAGGTGAGCGGCTGGATTTTCAGCTCGTCGCCCGCCGCGATGAGCAGTTCGCGCGTCTCCATTCCGGGATGTTCGAGTGCGCCCGGCGTGCCGATGCTGAGTGTGACGAAGCCGCGCTTCACAAGCTGGTATGCGAAGTCGCGCATCTGCGATTTCGGGTTCAGTCCCGCGGCGGTCTCCGGATCATAGAAAACGGTGAGCACCGCAGGAAAAGGACCGCTGCCATCCGGCACGAGCAGGTAGCCTTCGCACTGCCGCGCACCCGGGCCGATGTCCACGCGCACCGTGTGCTGCGTGAAGTTTTCACGCCGCTCGGCCGCGTGGATTTCGATGCGCGGCGTTTCCAAAAGTGCGGGCCACGCGCCGAGCTTTGCGTGCCACGACTTCAGGATTTCCGCACGGCGCGCGGGCCAGTCGGCGGCGGATTTTACCAGGTGCCCGTCGTCGAATTTAAGCGGCGAGCGGTAGTTGCCGAGGTCATTTGCAAACTCCGCCGGCGGCGCGAAGTGCGGCGCGAGCATGCCCGGCAGCGAAGGCGAGGGGTCGCCGGAAGAATGCATCGTTCCAAGGGCAAAAAGGAGGGTCGTGAGAAATCTCAACGTCGGGAGCTTTTTCATGGAAGGGAGAACTGAGTGAAGGCCGCCGGGATGGGGCGGGCGAGCAGATTGGCAGGCGATCTTGCTGCCATCGCGATGAGTGTGAGGGGCTGCTTGACAACAAACGGAGTGCCGCTAGGCTCCGCGCTCCTTTTCCACAAGAAGAACATATTTATGGCCAACACCAAATCCGCCGCCAAACGCGCCCGCCAGATCACGAAGCGCACCGCCGCCAACAAGCGCGTCTCCACCGTCGTCAAGACCCAGCTCCGCGACATCCGTGCAGCAGTCGCAGCCGGCAAGAAGACCGAGGCGATCGCGCTGTTGCCGAAGGTTTCATCCGCCCTGGACAAGGCTGCGAAGACGGGCCAGATCCACAAGAACAAGGCCGACCGGAACAAGGGCAGCATCGCGCGCCAGATCGCCGCGCTGAAGTAACGCGGATTCGATTTTCGAGAGGGCGGTGTCCATCCGGGCGCCGCCCTCTTCGTTTTTTGGAATGACGGGCTCTATTCCCCGTTGCGCTTCCTGACCAGGTCGAGCGTCGCGTGTGTGCGATCGATCGGTGCCCGCAGCGAGCCTTTGATTTCGCCGGGCTGAGGTGCTGCCTCCATGGGTTGGACGGCTGCGGCTTCGGTCTGCGCTGCGGCGATGCGGGATTGAGGGGATTGCTTGTCGCCATTGCGTCCGTACATGAGATAGACGATGGCGAGCACGATGAAGATTGAGATGATTCTCATGCCCCCTGCAACAGCATCGCCCGCGCCATGAAACCGCCCCGCGATTTTCAAACCACGAATGCATACGAACGGGCACGAATGGGATTTCCCGGTCGCGACCATGTTATGCGGTGCCGGATTCGTGAATATTCGTGTCCATTCGTAGTTTCCAAAAATGGAGGCCGACACCCCTGATGAATATCGCGCTGGTGCATTATTCGGCGGCGCCGGTCATCGGGGGAGTGGAACGCGTGATGGCCGAGCACGCGCAGCTTTTCAGGAAAAATGGCCATCGGGTGACGGTCGTGGCCTTGCGCGGCAGTGGCGACTTCTTGCTGTCCGCAGCCCCATCGTCGGATGACCAGTTCATGAAGCTGCGACCTGTCCTCGCTGCGCAGGACATCGTTTTCATACACAATGTGCTCACGATGCCATTCCATCCCGGACTCACCGAGGCGCTTTGGCGGGCGATGGATGAATTGGCGCATGTGCGATTCATCGGGTGGGTGCATGATGTCGCGGCGTGTAATCCCGACTACGCATCGGTCTCGCCGATTTTTGCGAGGGCGCACTCCCGCTGTGAATACGTCGCGGTGTCGCCATTGCGCGCGCATCAGTTTTCCGATGCCGCGGGCGTGCCTGCGGATCGTTGTTCAGTGATTCCAAATGGCATCGATCCCGCACGTGTGCTCGGGCTCACGGGGAATGTGGATGCTCTGGTGAAACGGCGCGGCCTGCTCGATGGGCGGATGCTCCTGCTGCATCCGACACGGCTCGTGCGCCGCAAGAATGTGGAAATGAGCGTCGCCATCGCGCGCGAGTTTGAAAGGCGAGGCACGCCCGCGATGGTGATCATCACTGCTGCGGATGATCCGTATGATGCCAATGCGTCTGCACGTGGTGAAAAGCTGCGTGCGGAGTGTGGGACGGATCACTGTGTGATCCTCGGCGGCGAGCAGTCTCCTGTCGGCGATGCGGAACTCGCCGCGCTCTACCGCCTCGCAGACGGGCTCCTCTTTCCGAGCTGGAGCGAGGGATTCGGCCTGCCTTTGCTCGAAGCGGCGCTGAACCGCCTGCCGGTCTTTTGCAGTGATATCGAGCCGCTGCGTGATCTGTTGCGGGAAGAGGTGTTCCGTTTTGCGCCGGATGAGGAGCCGTCCCGCGTGGCCTCGCTGATCGAGGCGACACTCGCTGCGTCGCCCGCGTTTCGTGAGCGTCGGCGAGTGCTGCGCGAGTTTGGATGGGATGCCATTTACGAGCGCTGCCTCGCCGCATTGCTTGCCCGGAAATGATCGGCCTGGCGGAACGTTCGCTTGATGCATCTGCGCGCGCGTGGAAGGATGTCTTAAACTGATGAATCCCTCTGCCTCCGATCAGGAAAGGAACCTCTTCCGGTTCCTCATGGAAAACATCCCGGATCGGATTTATTTCAAGGATCGCGAGAGCCGCTTCATCCGTGTGAATTCCGCGATGGCGCGTCTCTTTCAGATCGGCGGGCCCGACGATGCCGTGGGAAAGTGCGACTTCGATTTTTTCCCCCAGGCCGATGCGCAGCGGATGTATGAGGACGAGCAGCGCGTGCTGCAGACCGGCGAATCCATCTATGGAAAGGTGGAAAAAAAAATCCTGCCCAATGGAAGTGTAGGCTGGACGCTCACGACGAAACTCCCGCTCCGCGATGAAGGCGGCACGGTCGTCGGCACTTGCGGCATGTCGCGCGACATCACGGCGCTGATGGTGGCCGAGACCACGCTCGAACAGGAGCGCAACCGGCTGAAGGAAGCCAATTCCGACCTCGCTCGCAGCCAGTCTTTGCTCGAACGAAAGCTCGCCGAACTCGAGAAAACACATGCCGAACTCAAGGCCGCACAGAAGCGCCTCATCGACGCGGAAAAAGCCCAGTCCGTCGCGCGGCTTGCATTTGGCGTGGCGCACGAGGTGAAGAACCCTCTCGCGATCCTGCGCATGGGCGTTGATTTTTTCTCCTCGCAGCCGACGACCGATGAGACGGGCAAGGTCGTGCTCAAGGAGATGAATGATGCGGTTCGCCGCGCGGACAATATCATCAGTGAGATGATGGTTTTCTCCGAGTCGAGCGATCTGAAGCTCGTACCAGTGCAGATCGCTGCGGTAGTCGATGCGGCACTGAAGCCCTATGAGTCTGCATTCACGGCGGCGAAGATCCGCATTCTAAGGCGCTTTGCCGTGGGAATGCCGTCCGCGCGGATCGACGAGGTGAAAATCCAGCGTGTGTTTTCCTGCCTGTTTCAAAATGCGCTCGACGCGATGCCACAGGGCGGGACGCTCGCGGTTCGCATCGGCATCACGCACATCGCCGCGCCTGGAACGAGCACGACCCCTGACCGCGGGAATCGTACATTCGCCCACTCAGGCGTGCGGCGGATCGGCGTGATGGTAGAAATCGACGATACCGGCTCAGGCATCCCGCCCGAGGTGCTCGATAGCATCTTCGATCCTTTTTTCACCACAAAGCCGACCGGTCAGGGCACGGGCCTCGGCCTTACGGTGAGCCGCAAGATCGTGGAACTCCACGGCGGCACGCTCGAAATCTCGAACCGCAGCGATGGCGGTGCGTCTGCGAAGGTGCTGCTGAAGGTGTAGCAAATCTGCGCAATGCTTGCGCCTGCCTGCGTGTGTGCGTAGCAAAGGATTGATGATTTCCCCATCCCAGGAAGCGATTACTGCGCTCTCACGTGCCGACCACGGCGATCCCTTTGCAATCCTCGGAATGCACGGTGGTGAGGGCGCTCTCACGATTCGTATTTTCCGTCCCGATGCGGCGGCGGTGGAAGTGCGCGAGGTCGGCGGTGCCGCGCGCTCGTGGCATGGGGAGCGAATCGGACAGGACGGATTTTTCGAGGTTCCGCTGGAAGGCGTGCGCTCGCGCTTTGCGTACACGCTCCGCTTCACCGGGCACGACGGCACGCAGTGGGAGCAGCGCGATCCGTATTCGTTCGGCGTGCTGCTCGGGGATCTCGATCTGCACTTGTTTTCCGAGGGGCAGCATTGGGAGCTGTGGAAAAAGCTCGGCGCGCACATCGAGACTCACGAAGGCGTGACTGGCACCGTCTTCCGCGTGTGGGCGCCGAATGCAAAGCGCGTCTCGATCATCGGCGACTGGAACAATTGGGATGGCCGCATCCATCCGATGCGCAAGCTGATCCCGAGCGGCGTGTGGGAGCTTTTCGTCCCCGGCATCGGCGAGATGGCGCACTACAAATTCGAGTTGGCCGACATGCACGGCGGCCTGCATGTGAAGACCGATCCGTTCGCATTTTTCGGCCAGCACGGAATCCAGACCGCGGGGCTCGTGTGGAAGATGGACAAGTTTCCGTGGAGTGATTCCGCGTGGATGCAAAAGCGCGCGCAGCGTGAACTGCATCGCGATGCGGTCTCGATCTACGAGGTGCATCCCGGCTCGTGGCGGCGGAAGGAGGGCAACGCTTTCCTGACATGGCACGAACTCGCGGAGCAGCTCGTGGATTACGTCGTGGACATGGGCTACACGCACATCGAACTAATGGGCGTGGCCGAGCATCCGTTCGAGGGATCGTGGGGCTATCAGGTCGTCGGATATTTTGCGCCGACGAGCCGCTACGGAAACCCCGATGACTTCCGACATTTCGTAAATCGCTGCCACGAGCGAGGCATCGGCGTGATCGTGGACTGGGTGCCCGGCCATTTTCCGAAGGACGCACACGGCCTCGCGAAATTCGACGGCACCGCGCTCTACGAGCACGCCGACCCGCGGCAGGGCGAGCATCAGGACTGGGGCACGCTCATCTTCAACTACGGTCGCAACGAGGTGCGGAATTTCCTCATCGCGAATGCGCTGTTCTGGCTTGAGGACTATCACATCGACGGCCTTCGCGTGGACGCCGTCGCCTCGATGAT
Source organism: Chthoniobacterales bacterium (assembly GCA_038227825.1). Lineage (GTDB taxonomy): Bacteria > Verrucomicrobiota > Verrucomicrobiia > Chthoniobacterales > Chthoniobacteraceae > SXWH01. The sequence continues at coordinate 6,599 of JBBRPQ010000001.1, read as the reverse complement.
CTACCTCGACTACTCCCGCAAGCACGGGGAGTGGGTGCCGAATGTGTACGGCGGTCGCGAGAACCTCGACGCGATCCATTTCATCAAGCAGTGCAACGAAGTCTGCTACCAGCGGCACCCCGGCGTGATGACCATCGCCGAGGAGAGCACCGCGTGGCCCGGCGTGTCGCGGCCGACTTTTCTCGGCGGCCTCGGCTACGGGTTCAAATGGAACATGGGCTGGATGAATGACACGCTCAGCTACATGGCGCTCGATCCGATCTTCCGGCGCTATCACCACGGCAACGCGACGTTCTCGCTCGTGTATGCATTTCACGAGCACTTCATCCTCGTGCTCAGCCACGATGAGGTCGTGCATGGCAAGGGATCGATCGTGAACAAGATGCCCGGCGACGACTGGCAGAAATTCGCGAACACGCGCCTGCTCTACGCTTGGATGTATGCGCACCCCGGCAAGAAGCTCCTCTTCATGGGCGGCGAATGGGGGCAGCGCAACGAGTGGAGCCACGAGCGCAGCCTCGACTGGCACCTCCTCGAACACACGCCGCACCGAGGCATGCAGGAACTCGTCCGGCATCTCAATTACCTCTACAAAAACGAGCCCGCGCTTTTCGATCAGGACGACACGTGGGAAAGTTTCGACTGGCTCGAATTGCACGACGCCGACAACTGCGTGCTCGCCTTCATGCGGCGCGCACGGCACGGCACGACGATCGTCTTCGTGCTGAATGCCACCCCCGTCGCGCGTTTCGGCTACCGCATCGGAATGCCTGCAGTGGGTTTCTGGCAGGAAATCCTGAACACCGACAGCGAAGTGTACGGCGGCAGCAACGTCGGAAATTTCGGCGGAGTCCACGCCGAGTCGGTGCCTTGGGGAGGACGTCTGCATTCCGTATCACTCACGCTCCCGCCGCTCGCGGTGATCGGTCTCAAGCTTTCGTAGCAGAAGGCGGCGGGCACAATGTGGAGCCGAAGACTCGTCGGCTCATTGCGATCCACTGCACGCACATTCTTTTTGACGGAGATGGTGCTGCTCCGAGCAAATGGCTCCTGCACCGTCAGGACCGACGAGTCGTCGGCCCCGCATTCGCCCACAATCAGATGTCCCGTGGTTTCCTCTTCCTTTTCGCCGCAGATTGCTCCGTCGCAATCGCACTCACGACCGACACTACTTTTCCATCGCGTAGCCGGGTATGCAGCTCGCTGCCGGACGCGGCATCGGTGGTCGAGCGGATTACCCTCCCATCCGCCGCGGTTGTGATCGTGTACCCGCGGGCGATCGTCTGCTCCGGCGAGAGCAGGCGCAGCATGTCGGCGATGCGCGTGACCCGATCCTTTTCGCGACGGAGCCGCTGCTGAAAACGATCCGTCAGCGCAGAAGCAATACTGCCGATTTTCTGCCGGTGCAGTGCGAGCACCTGATCCGGCCGGTGCTGCCGCACACGTGAGCCGAGCGCATCGAGCCGCTGCCGCAGCGTGTCGAGCTGCGACGCGAGCGAACGGCGGAGCGACTGCTCGGCGAGATCGATCCGCTGACTCGCCTCCTCGACGCGACGCGCAGGCTCGCGGAACAGCGCGCTGCGCAGCAGCCCTGCGAGATGCATCCGCGATGTCTCGATCGCGGCGGCGACGCGGCGATTCAGAAACGCAGCGCGTTCGCCGAGCATCCGCAATAGTTCCGCGGTGTCTGGCACGATCAGTTCCGCCGCCGCGCTCGGCGTCGGGGCGCGCAGATCGGCGACGAAATCGGCGATGGTGAAATCAATCTCATGCCCGACCGCCGACACGACCGGCAGCGCGGATGCCGCGATGGCGCGGGCGAGCGACTCGTCGTTGAACTCCCACAGGTCCTCGATGCTCCCGCCGCCGCGCGCGAGCACGACCACATCCACGGGCGCGACGCCGCGTGCGGCGAGCCGGTTCAGATCGTCGAGTGCCCTCGCAATTTCCGCCGCCGCACCATCGCCCTGCACGCGCGCGGGGCTCACGATCACGCGCAGCCACGGCGCGCGACGCGCGAGGACATTCAGCATGTCGCGCAGCGCGGCACCGGTCGGGGAAGTGACGATGCCGACGGCGCGAGGAAACTGTGGCAGCTCGCGTTTGCGCTCCGCGTCGAACAATCCTTCGGTCGCGAGCTTGCGTTTCAGCGCCTCGAATTTCGCCTGCAGCAGTCCCGCGCCTGCCGCCTGCACAAGATTTACGGTGAGCTGATACTGCCCGCGCGCTTCGTACACGGTGAGTTTTCCGCGCGCCTGCACAAGCATCCCGTCCTGCAGCGCGACCGCTTTTCGCCAAGCGCCGCCGCGCGCGAAGAGGACGCATGAGAGCTGAGACGTCGCATCCTTCAGCGTGAAATATTGGTGCCCGCTTGCCTGCTGCCGGAAGTTCGACACCTCACCCTCGATCCACACTTCGTCGAACGCACTCTCGATCACACCGCGCACGGCCTTCGTCACCTCGCTCACGCTGAAGACGCGCGGCCCTTTTGGTATGGGCTCGGGACTTCCGAAAAGATCGACGTCGTGTGCGGGCATCCCGAGGAGAATACGCAGCGTGGCTACGAGTGCGAGCGGCGATACGCGCGCGCGAGCAGCGTGATGGGGTGTGCGACCTCGATGTCCACGCCGCTCGCGCGCACGCCAGCTTCGAGCTGCACGCTGCAGCCGGGATTTCCGTTGGCGACGCACTTCGCGCCGGTCTTCGCGATGTTCGCCATTTTGCGGTCGAGCAATTGAGCGGACATCTCGGGCTGCGTGATGTTGTACACGCCCGCGCTGCCGCAGCACCACGAAGACTCGGGCAGCTCGACGAGTTTCAGTCCGGGGATCATTTTCAAAAGCTCGCGCGGCTGCTTCGTTATCTTCTGCCCGTGGCAAAGGTGGCAGCTCTCGTGATACGTCACTGTCTGTTCCGCGCCGTCGCCTGCGGGCTTCACGATGCCGATCGCAAAGAGAAATTCATGCACGTCCTTCACCTTCGCAGCCCACTTCGCGGCGCGCGCGGCGTAGTGGGGATCGTCGTGGAGAAGGTGATCGTAGTGCTTCAGGTGCGAGCCGCAACCGCCGGCGTTCGAGATGATGGCGTCGAGGTCGTCAAGCGACCCGGCGCTGCGTTCCATCGCGTCAATGTTCCGCCTCGCCATGTCGCGCGCGGTGTCGATCTCGCCATTGTGCCCGTGCAACGATCCGCAGCAGTGCTGCATGCGCGGCGTCACGACCTCGCAGCCATTCGCGAGCAGCACGTCCACAGTGTCGCGGTTCACGCTCGAATACGTGAGATCCTGCACGCAGCCGGTGAGCATGCCCACGCGTTTTCGGGCGGCTGCCGTTGGCGTTTCGATTTCGCCGATGAGCGCATCGGAAAAATCACGCTCCACGCGCGGCGTGAGCGGTTCGAGTTCGCGGAGATTTTTCGGCAGCAGCCGCAGCAGGCCGAGCTTGCGCACGAGCGACTCCATTCCGCTCGCCTGATAGATCCGCAGCACGCGGCCGATGAGCCGCAGTAGCCACGGGCGCGTGAAGACTCCGCGCAGCATGATGCTGCGGATCCAGTTCCGCTTTTCCGTGTTCAGGATTCCCGCGCGTTCGATGTCCGCGCGTGCCTCCTCAAACATCCGCGTGTAGTCCACGCCCGCCGGACACGCCGTCTCGCACGCGAGGCAGCCGAGACAGAAATACATCTCGTCACCAAATGCCTCGGTGAGATCGAGCCTCCCCTCGGCGACATTCCGCATGAGCTGGATGCGCCCGCGAGGGCTGTGCTTTTCGAGCTTCGTCGCGTCGTAGGTCGGGCACGTCGGCAGGCACAGCCCGCAATGGATGCACTGCGAGAGCACGCCGAAATCGAGTTCCTTCAAGTAAAACGGCTTCGCGCCGGGAGAGGGCGGGAGTGGGGTTTCCGGAGCGTGTGGGTGCATCTGCGTAAATTCGGAGCGTGCTAAAAAAGGCGAGGCGGCGGCAATCGGGAACATCCGTGCATGCCACATGGCGGCACGGCGGATGTCTTGCAGCCCATCACAAACTGCATCGCGATTTGCATCGCGATCGAGGCTGTGCGGTTGTCCGCACGTGAAACACTTTTACGTCTGGCCCACCTCCGCCAGCGGCCGGCATATTCAGGGCCTGCGCTTAAAGAGCGCACGAATCGCGCGCCGGGCTTCGAACACCACCCTTGCTGGATGCCGAAACATCCCTGCCCGCACCTTTCGGACAAACTCAATGACGATGCCTCCACGTTTGCGCCACTGGCGTTTGCGATCGAGGCCTGATGTCTGCTTGCCCTGGTTCCAATAGAAATCCCGCTGCCGGGTGCTTGGTTTCGGCGGGATTTCAAATGCGAGAATGTAAGCGGCGCGCGGTTGGTCCGATGAATTTGGTCCTGCGTAGTGCAGCGTTCGTCCGTGATGGATCGTCGCGCCGCCCGGTGGCAGCGGGCATGCGGTGGCGTCTGCCGGATCGAAGCCACCGGCACACTCGATGGCGTGGATCTTCGGATCGTTCTTCGGAGAGCGGTGAGGCAGGACGTCCCCCTTGTTGGTGCCGGCGATGTATTGCATGCATCCATTTTGCAGAGTCGCCTCCTGAAGCGGCATCCAGATGCTGATCTGTTCGTATTCGAAACTCGCATCCACGCGCGTCGCCTCATCCTGATGCCATGGCGTGGCGGCACCATATTGCGGAGGCTTCAGTATTGCGTGTTCAAAGGAGGCGGTAACGTTCGGCCCGAGGAGTTGGCGGGCGATGGCTGCGGCATTGGTGCGAAAAATGGTCGCCCGCAGTTCCGGGGCGAAGTTCACCGGATTGATGATCGCCGGCAATGCCTGCCGCGCATCGCCATCATCGTGGGTCACCATGTCGAACTGCGCGCCTTCGGCCCACCCTGCCTTTTGCTCGAAGAGCCGGCCGAGAATGCCGCGCAACAGTGCGACCTCCTCAGGTGGACTGATGTTCGGGATCGACAGAAAGCCCCGCTCGTGAAATTCGGCAATCTGCTCGGGCGTGAGTTCTACCGTAGGAGTTTTGGCGCTCTGCATTGGAACCAACTTCACCGGCTTGTAGCCGCTGCACATCGGGCATGGAAATCAATTCGTGGAAACTTGTCTTCAGTTGGGAGTGACGAAGGGTGAATTGAATCCGCTCTTTTCCGAATTCTTCACTTTTCTCCCGTCACTGCCATCAGCCGCCGCATAGACACTCCGCTTCAGACAAGGGGACGAAAACTAAGTGACAGGCTGATAGTCACAAGCGGGAACGTCCTCGCCTGCCGCAAAGACGGCAACATCCTCGTTCTCGATGGCGATCGAGGTATGGATTTAGCCTCCACGGACAGTGGAATGAATCCGGACAATTCAAAATCCACCGCTGATGAAATCATCATGCTTCCTGACCCTGATGTCGGCGGTGGGTTCGTTCAGCTCATTGCCGCTGACTGCTGTAATCATGTCCGGCTTGCATCTCGTGCGAGGCTTACTCATATTAGATGACGAGTTCTCTGGGCTGCTAGTTCCCGGACTCCAGAAGAACCTATCATGAATCAAGAACCGTTGGGCGAGGACATCGAGACTTATGCTCAGGACATCGTGGACACGGTGCGCGAGCCGCTCCTGATGCTGGATACCACTTTGCGCGTCCGGTCCGCGAACCGCGCGTTTTATCAAACCTTTCAAGTCACCGCGGAGGAAACCGAGAACCGCCTCATTTACGAGTTGGGCAATGGCCAGTGGGACATCCCCGCCCTGCGGACACTGCTCGAGGATGTCATCCCCACGAGTTCCGTCTTCAATGACTTCGAGCTGGAGCACACCTTCCCAATCATCGGGCATCGCGTGATGCTGCTGAACGGTCGCAAGCTGCGCGCGGGCAGTCACGGCGAACTGCTGGTGCTGGCCATGGAAGACGTGACCGCGCGCAAGCGGGCGGAGGGAGCGCTGCTCGAAGCCGGGGCTTTGCAGCGCGCGATTTTCAACAGCGCGAATTTTTCGAGCATCGCCACCGATGCGAAGGGCGTCATCCAGATCTTCAATGTCGGCGCGGAGCGCATGCTGGGCTATGCGGCTGCCGACGTGATGAACAAGATCACGCCGGCCGACATTTCCGATCCGCAGGAACTCATCGCGCGCGCCACCGCGCTGAGTGCCGAGTTGGGAACCCCGATCACCCCGGGCTTTGAAGCCTTGGTCTTCAAGGCCTCGCGCGGGATCGAGGACATCTATGAGCTGACCTACATCCGCAAGGATGGGAGCCGGTTTCCGGCAGTGGTGTCCGTCACGGCGCTGCGCGACGCGGAGGACGCCATCATCGGCTATCTGCTGATCGGCACCGACAACACCGCCCGCAAGCTGGCGGAAGAGGCGCTGCTCAATGCGGGCGCTCTGCAAAGCGCGATTTTCAACAGCGCCAACTTCTCGTCCATCGCCACCGACGCCAAGGGGGTGATCCAGATCTTCAACGTCGGTGCCGAGAAGATGCTCGGCTACGCCGCCGGCGAGGTGATGAACAAGATCACGCCGGCTGACATCTCCGATCCGCAGGAGCTGATCGCCCGCGCCGAGGCGCTGAGCGTCGAACTCGGGACTCCTATCACCCCAGGCTTCGAGG